>JAQSXJ010000003.1 GCA_029256725.1 Anaerocolumna sp.
AAAATCGAAGCACAGCCTTCTAATGTTAAGGTGTGGTATAAAGGAAGTACAGCTGAAATTAAGGATGAGTTAAATGAATCTGATATTGTAAGTTGGACTCAAACCGGAAACAACGATTCGACCACAAAGATTAGCTTCGAAAAGGCTTCCTCCTTCGGATTTGGCCCTTTAGCCAGCTACCGTGGTCATGGGTGTAGTTTACCTACCAGTTTGGCCCTTAAGAATCTTACGATGTCCACAGAAAAAGCAAAAACGTTAAAAGAAGTCATTACGGAACCTGAATGGAATCCCAAAACTTCAAGATACATCGTTAATCTGAATGAGGACATGATAGAAGATCTTGAGGATACTCAGACAGAGTACGAAATCATCAACCGTTTAAACAATGATGACGTTACATACATTGGTTGGGGAAGTGATACCAATGAGAAGCAGACAGAGGACTTTATTGGATTAAATGATTCCAGAGGCGGCTTTGTTAACATTAAGGATGCGGAAACAGATACTTATGATAAGCAGATTACTGCTATTGCAGAGAAAATTCTGAAAGATAATCAGCCAAGGCAGGTATCAGATGAAGCAGGAGCGGCTTATGTACTTACTTCAGAGAGCGTACAGATTAATGTAAATGGAGCTTCAGCTTCTGATACAGCAGATGCAAATTGGCCTAACGGAAAATGGAAGATTGTACATAGTATAGATGGTTTTAGTAATACAGAAGGCATTTATAGCAAAAGTAATGTTCCTATGTCAGATCTGGAGTGTGATTTTAGTCTGCCAGGTAAATATGAAATCTATTATGAAGATGTGTTACTGCGTACCATAATAGCTCACAGACAACCCGTTGCTTACTTTACGGCTACTGTTAGTGGTCCTGCAATAACTGGCCCTGCAGAAGAGCCAGAAGAGGAAGTATATGAGGCACAAGCAAGAACTGCACCGGACCTGGTTACCATTGAGACAGTTGGAGATGTGACTGTAGCAACAGGTGCTGCTGTGACTTACAATGATTTATCATATGACCCTGATGGATTCGGTCTTGATACCACAAAGACTATCTGGAAGTATATTGATTTATCTGTTGAGAATCCTGCCTGGGTGACTTCAGATGCACCAATTACAGTTATTGAACCCGATCATCGTTATTTGGTATCGCTGATTGTAACCGATTTAAATGGAGCTGTCAGCAGTCCTTATACCAGACAGATAAGTTACAGCTATAAATATTATGACGTAGAAAAAGATTCGCTAGTTAAGCTCAGACCATTTGCAGATTTTGAATTATCAGAAGCAACCCTGATAAAAGGAAATAATAACACTGTTCTTTTGACAGAGAAGAGCTATGATATATACGGTGAAGAAGTCACTAGCATTTACACTGTAACAAGAAATGGTGTTCCTTATGAAAAGGCAATTAACGCAGGAACTGTTACCGGTAGTGCAATTACCAGTCAGATTATTGACTTTAGTGGCGATCCGGCAGGTACTTATAAAATCAGTCTTAAGGTTACCAGCACAAATGGAAACTCAGAAGTATTTTCAAGAACGATTGAAATAATTGATGATAAGACAGCGCCTACGGCATTCTCAAATGTTCCTGACAATGCAACCATAGGGGATAATAAGGTGGTACTTACCTTTAAGGATGCAGGCGGCAGTGGATTAAAATCCCAGATGGTCAGTGTTGATACAAACCCTTCTATTTCAGAAGATACCGTCTGGCTGGCATCAGGCAGTGATCTTACACGTACGGTATTATTACCAGGTGTAGGAACATACTATATACATTATGAAGCGATTGACAATGTTGGTAATGCTGATCAGGGTACTTTCGGACCTATCACTTACAAAGACTCTACCGGTCCGACTGTAAGCAGTAATGTATCTGCTGGATCAGTTATTGGGGTTGGTAAAGTAGTATTAACCTTTACTGACAACAGTGGAATAAAAAAACAGAAGGTATATATTAGTACAAGTTCTGCTCCTGTAAGCACTGATGCAGAAGGATGGTCTGAGTACAGCGAAGAGACTCAGAGAGAAGTTAAGTTCAAAGAAAACGGAACTTACTATATCCATTATTATGCACAGGATAATGAAAAAAATATTACAACAGGCATTTTCGGACCGATAACCTATTCAGATAAAACCGGACCTTCCGTTACAGCGAGTATCAGTAATGACGTAACAACCGGTGACAAAGAAATCGTTATAAGTTTTAAGGATGAAGGAAGTAATGAACCAATTGCGTACAAAGTAATTATCACTAAATCCACAGAAACGCCTTCTGATTCTGAAAAATGGATTGAAGGAACAACACCGGATGTTAAATTCACCTTCCCGGAAGACGGTACCTATTATATCCATTATAAAGCAGTAGATGCCGCAGGCAATGAAAGCAGCGGATATTTAGGACCCTTTACATATGTTGGAACTATTCCTTATATTGCAGATATCTTATCACCTGTTAACGGCGAAGCAAATGCTTCTGCTAATACCCTCGTGAGCTTCGAAGCAAGTGAGAAGGTTGTGAAAGGGGACGGATACCTTACAGTATATAATTCCAACACCGGAAAGAAATATCTGGATATCCATAGCAGTAATAATAAAGTTAAGGTAAATGGTAATAAAGTAACGGTTGAACTTCCAAAGACTTTAGAATATGAAACCGGTTATTATATAAAGCTTGATACAAACTTTATTAAGAGTGTAACAAATAATGCAATGGCTGAATTCGGTTCTAAGAGTACCTGGTCCTTTACAACTGCTAAAAAAGATAATAATACGAAAGAGGATGATGTTAAGATCCTTAGATGTGAGGCTTATCAGATTATTGACGATAAGACCAGTTATCCTCAGGTAATACCTGATGCAGAAGAAGAGAAGACCTTTACTGTTTATGCGGAAGACGGTGAACTATATATCTTACCCGTATTGAATGCTTCAACAGATAATATTATTGTAGAAGGCACAGATTGTGAAGTTGAACTTTTAAATAATCCATTAAGGATCAAAGTGAAATACGACAGCACAAAAGCAAATCCTTCTGTAACAATTAAATTTGGTGATAACAACAGTTACACATTAAAGATTAAGAAACTGGATAAAGAATTAAAGGCAGAGATTAAAGTTGAGACTACTGTAGTAACTGCAAGTGTTGGTAACAGTAATCTGCTTAATACAGTTGATATCTCAGCCGATGTTGCAGATGGAAATGTTTCTTCCATCAAGGTTATGCTTTTAATCCGTGAACCCCAGAAGACGGAAGAAAAAGATGCATTGAAAACTTATGTAGAGGGACTGTTTAGAAACAGTACAAGCTTTTTCTTTGATGCAACTTTAATAAAAACCGTTTCTTATGATGGATTTGCAAATGATACGGAAATTTCAAATACCCAGGAACCGGTAACTATTATGATAGACATACCTGCTTCTTATAGAGCGGGCTACAACTATCAGGTTGTCAGATACCATACAGGTTTATGCGAGAATCTTCCTACCACTGTTATTAATAACGGCACACAGTTACAATTTGAGACAGATAGATTTTCAACATATGGTGTTGTCTATACCCCTGCAACAACAGAAGGGCAGTCGGACGCAGGAAATAACAATACTCCGAGTGTTCCAAAAGAAATCAGTGTTCCGGAGACAATAACAGCCACTGCAGGTCAGACAACCCCTGTTGAGATTAAAAATCTTCCAGAAGGAGCATCTGTTGAATATCATGTGAGCACACCTACATATATCAGCGTAGATGCAAAGGGAAACATTTTTGCCAAGAAAACAGGAAAAGCTGTTCTTATGGCTGCGGTAACCAGTAAAGCTACTACGAAAGTATATACAATCCGAGTTAATATCCAGTCAGCTGTTAAGCCTACCAAAGTCGGTTTTATTCAGTATTATAACAACCTTGTAAATGTTGATAACATCAATTACCGTATTACAAAGGATGCCAGTGAGCCTGGAAACGGTACAGTAGCAGTAGCCAATAACCAGGTAAATGAGAAATTGCCTGCAAAGGTTACCATACCTGCCGTAGTTACAATCAGCGGTAAGAAATATAATGTTACCTCCATTGATGAAAGTGCTTTTTACATGGTGTCAAAATTAGTGTCTGTATCTATACCAAGCACAGTAACGGATATATCAACAACAGCCTTTACCGGCAGTAAAAATCTTGTAACCTTTAAGGTAGATGCTAAGAATCCAAATTATTCAGCAAGAAGCTCTATGCTGCTTGATAAGGCGGGAACCACCCTGTTATCTTATCCTTCCGCTACAGGTAAGATCACAGTAGACAGTAAGATTAAGGTGATAGGAGCATATGCCTTTAGTGTAAACAAAGGATTAAAAGAGGTTATTATACCTGCATCAGTAAAAGAAATACGTGGCTGTGCTTTTGCTCACTCAGGACTTGTAAAAGCAACCTTTAAGAGCAATACTGTACCAGTTATGCCATACCCTTGTGTATTCGAAGATATAAATGTAAAAGGTGTTATCTATGTACCGAAGAAAGCACTAAAAAGTTATACAAATTCATTAGTAGATTTTAGAATGCCTTCCGGAGTTACTGTAAAAGCAAAATAGATATATAAGAGAGGCTGTTGCAAAATGAATGAAAGGTTAAAAGTCTTTTGACCTTTTAGTAATGCACTGCCGGAAAGATATATTGCCGATTTTGTATGTAGAAAGCGTACAATTAATGTACGATTGCTCCATGCATAATCGGCAATATCTTTATATTCACTATTTACTTTTAAGTATAATTATATAATAATGTAATGTAGAATGAATTCCGGTAATACCGGAGTATATATAAGAAAAGAGAGGAATATTTTTTGATGCGTAATATTAAACTGGTACTGGAGTATGATGGTTCAAGGTATGACGGCTGGCAGAAGCAGCCTGGCAACAATAAAAGTATAACAATTCAGGACAAGCTGGAAAGCATACTTACAAAAATGGAGAATGAAAAGGTTGAGGTAATTGGTGCAGCAAGAACAGAAGCAGGTGTTCATGCCTATGGACAGATAGCCAATTTTAAGACCAACACGGAAATGAAGTTATTTGAGATCAAGCATTACTTGAACCGTTATCTGCCAAGAGATATTGCAGTAGTGGAAGTATTTGAGGTTCCAGATCGTTTCCACAGCAGCTTTAATGCAAAGGCTTTTCAATATGTTTATAAGATAACTACCGGTGAAGTACCTTCTGTTTTTGATAGAAAATACAACTATTACTGCTTTCATAAGCTGGACGTATCACTTATGAGAAAGGCAGCAGAGAAGCTTGTGGGTGAGCATGATTTTAAAGCGTTTTCCGATAATAAACGAATGAAGAAATCAACCGTTAGAGTAATGAAGAGTATACAGATTAAATCAGATATCAATTCTGTGGATATAATTATGGAGGCAGATGACTTCTGGCCTAATATGGCAAGAATTATAGCCGGAACTTTAATAGAGATTGGTGAAGGCAAGATGGTAGTTGAGTATCTGGATGAAATCCTGTTAAGCGGCGAGAGAAGTAAAGCCGGTGAAACTGCTGAACCAAGAGGACTTTTTCTTCAGGATGTTAAGTATGAATAATTAGTTTTATACTTTATTTAATTCGTTCAATAAAAAAGTATAATTAATATAATTACTTAAAATTAGTTAATGTTAACAAATTATTAGCTAAATTTAGTATGTTTTCACATTGATTATCCTTCGAAAAAACGCTATAATTTATAGTAAGATGCGGATAATAAAACGGAGGGTTTAAATGAAGAACGTAACTATGAAGGATATTGCACAAAGATTGAATATTAGTACTGTTACGGTCTCAAAAGCACTATCAGATAAAGATGGAGTGAGCGAGGAGTTAAAGGATAGAATCAAAAAGCTCTCGGAGGAAATGGGATACCGTTATAATACACTTGCTAAAAACATGAAAGAGGGCAAAAGCTACAACGTAGGTATTATCGTAGCTGACAGATTTATCCGGGATGACGGAGATGCTTTCTACCTTAAGATGTACCAGAGCGTTATAAAAGCACTGTCAAAGGTAGGCTACTATGGAATTATGGAGATTATAACCCGTGATACTGAGAAAAAGCTGTTACTGCCTAATGTTGTGCAGAATAATAAAGTTGATGGTGTAATAGTACTCGGACAGATGAGTTTTGAGTATGTAAGCCTTATTAATAGTATGGCGATACCTTTAGTATTCCTGGATTTTTATGATGAACTTCTTGAGATCGATTCTGTGGTCAGTGACAGTTTTTATGGGTCTTTTATTATGACGAACCATCTCATAGCACAAGGCCATAAAGATATTGCCTTTGTGGGCAATATTTTATCGACAAGCAGTATTCTTGACAGATATCTCGGCTATTACAAATCCCTGCTTTCTAATGGCATTAAGTTAAGAGAAGAATGGGTTTTGACCGACCGTAGTGAGGAAGGATCTTATATAAATATTGAATTTCCCGATAAGATGCCAACAGCATTTGTCTGTAATAATGACGGTGTTGCTTATCTATTAATTAATAAATTAAAGAAAAAGGGATATAAAGTTCCCGAAGATATTTCTGTTGTCGGTTTTGACAATTATATCTATGCTACACTTTCAAGTCCGAAGCTTACTACGGTTGAAGTTGATATCCCGGCCATGTCTGAACAGGCAGTTGAAGCAATTATCAGTAAAATAGAAAGAGATAATTACCGAATTGGAAGAGTGGTAATAAACAGTAAGCTTATTATCAGAGATTCTGTTAAAAAAATAAATAACTAAGCTATATATGTTGAATTTTATTTTTTCCTGAGAGCTTATTTCATTCATATTACTTATAATACGTATAACCATAAAAGAGAGCCTTGGCTCTCTTTGTTGTTATACGTATATTTTTTGTGTTTTCTTAGGATAATAAATAAGAAAATAAAATATCATACTGCTTAAACTTTTAAAATTTACAGTATATGTATATTTGGAAAAAAATAAGCCAAAATATAGGTGAGAATCTATATATTAAGAATATTTATATTTAGATTACTATAAGTTATCGATAACTTAAAATTACCTAACCAAGGGAGGTTACATCGTAATGAAAAAAATTTTCATGAAACAATTTGTTTGTGTAATGTTAGTTGCCGTAATGGTGTTTTCACTTGCAGCCTGTGGTAATAAAAACCAGGGAAACAACAATAACACCACACCGACTCCTACAAGTACAACAGGTAATAACAACAATACAGGCAACGGTGGAATTCCGACAATTGATGCTGTTAAGCTGGGAGAGGATTATAAGGATTTATCAGCCACCATTAAAGTTTTAACTCACAGAACAGATATCGTAGATACTAAATTTAAAGATTATATTACTGAATTTCAAAAGCTCTATCCTAATATTAAGATAGAATATGAAGCAGTTACTAACTATGCAGATGATGTTACCATAAGACTTACTACCGGTAACTGGGGTGATATTATGATGATACCCACCACAGTTGATAAGAAAGAATTACCGAATCTTTTCCAGACCTTTGGAACTACAGATAAAATTGGAGCAAATTATGAATTTATCAATAATTTTGCATTGGATGGACAGGTATATGGTATTGCTTCAACCGGTAATGCCCAAGGTGTTGTTTACAATAAAAAAGTATTTACAGATGCAGGTGTAACAAACCTTCCAAAGACACCTGATGAATTCCTTGATGCTCTTAAGAAAATAAAAGATAAAACAAAAGCAATTCCTTTATATACAAACTTTGCTGCCGGTTGGACTATGGGCGCATGGGATGCTTACATCGGAGGCTCAGCAACAGGTGACCCTGATTTTATGAATAATAAATTGGTTCATGGGAATAACCCTTTCACGGATAAAGGTGATCAGACAGGACCATATGCGGTATATTACACCTTATATGAAGCCGTTAAAAGAGGACTGGTAGAAGAAGATCCCACTACGACAGATTGGGAAGGCAGCAAGGGTATGATTAACAGAGGAGAGATCGGTACTATGGTACTTGGCTCCTGGGCTGTAGTTCAGATGCAGCAGGCAGGTGATAATCCAGACGATATCGGCTATATGCCTTTCCCTATCTCAGTAAATGGAAAACAGTATGCATCAGCAGGACCTGATTATTGCTACGGAATCAATTCGAAATCTTCTGAGGACAATAAAATTGCTTCCTTGCTTTATGTTAAATGGTTAACTGAAAAATCTAATTTCGCCTATGATGAAGGCGGTATTCCTATTGTGAAAGGTGCGGAGTATCCCGCAGTACTTGATGCTTTTAAGGATGTAGAATTAGTAGTTGATAATCCTGCTCCGACTGGTGAAGAGACATATTTCAATGATCTTAATACAAAATCAGAGGTTGGTCTGAATGCTGATAATACACATGTTCAAGCGGTTGTAGAAGCAGCACTTAGTGGTACTCCTCTTAAAGATATTATTGATGAATGGAATACGAAATGGACAAATACTCAGAAAGAACTGGACATCAAAGTTAACGAGTAGTTCTTATAAATTTCATAAAGAAAGTGCTTTTGCAAAAGACGGCTTGTCTGTACTTTTGCAAAAGTTTTTCTGTTGACAGGAGGGTATCAATGAGTGATGCAGGGTCGCTAGCACCAAAAGAACCGTTTAGTTTGAAGAAATGGCTTGGCAGAAGAAAAGTACAGAGAACGATTATTATAATTAGTTTTATGTTCATACCGGTGCTTTTGCTGTTTATCTTTACTTATCTGCCGTTTTTTAATATGATGCGGTTTAGTTTATATGATATGAAATACATTGGAAGCAGAACTTTTGTGGGATTAGATAATTATATGGAAGTATTGACCAGAAAGGATATTTTACAGACCTTTAAATTGAGTTTGTATTATATGGGAGCATCAATAATTCAGCTTGCTCTGGCGCTTTATTTCGCCACATTATTAAGCTTTAAGACCAAGGCCGGAGGCTTCTTTAAAGGTGCAATCTTTTTTCCCTATCTGGTCTGTGGTATTGCGGTAGGATTTATCTTCAAATTCTTTTATACCAGAGGATTTGTTCTGGATACAGTTCTCTCCTGGATCGGTTTCTCGACGGATAATTTGCCTTACTGGCTGAAAGATACAAAAATCAATAACTACTCTCTGGCGGCAACGTCAATCTGGCGATACATGGGCCAGAATATGATATTATTCATTGGGGCGATTATGTCCGTAGATAATGATTTGTATGAAGCCTCCGGATTAGATGGTGCCAATAGATGGCAGCAGTTTAAATATATCATTATGCCGAGTATTCAAACAATTATCATGCTTAATCTGATACTGTCCATAACCGGTTCTTTAAGTGCCTTCGAACCTCCTTTTGTTATTACAGGAGGAACTTTTGGAACCTCCACCTATTTCCTGATGATGCATAACATTGCACACAGGTACCAGAAGGTCGGTCTTGCTTCGGCTATGGCTGTCTTCTTAATGATTATTATTGTGATTGTAACAATCTTACAAAGAGTCGGGTTCTCACTTGCCGGTGATAATGACAGTGATGTATCCAAAAAAACTGCAAGAAAACTAGGCAAAAAGGAGGGGACAAAATGACATTCGGTCAGAAATTTTTATATTACCTGCGGGTTCTGATAAAATATGCATCCCTTTGCCTTATGGCCTTTATATCGATACTTCCTATTGTAGTCTGCGTTATTACAGCTTTTAAAACAGACAGCGAATATAGATCCACCAATGTAATGACATTGCCGGAGAATTGGGGGTACTTTGATAATTTTCAGATTGCCTGGCAGAAAGCCAACATGAACGTTGCTTTTTTTAATTCAGCCCTTGTACTGATAGTTGTCCTGGCAGGTTCCATTATGTTTGGAACCATGCTGGCTTATATACTAAACCGTTTTTCGTTTCCGGGAAACAATTTGCTGCGTAATCTTTTCCTGTTTGCTACATTGATTCCAGGAATTGCAACACAGGTAACCGTATATCAGATAATGTACAAGCTAAATCTCATAAATTCCCTGCCCGGTTATATGATTCTGTTAATGGGAGCCGATGTTATAGGTATTTATATCTTCATTCAGTTTTTTGAAAATATCCCGATTTCACTGGATGAATCAGCAATAATGGATGGTGCCACCTATTTTGGAGTCTTCTTTAAAATATTACTGCCCTTACTAAAACCTGCAATTATTACGGTTATGATCTTAAAAGGGGTTGGTACATATAATGAGTATTATATGTCTAACCTCTACCTGCAGACGAAAACAACACTAGTTACCGTGTCCACTTCCCTTTTTACCTTCACCGGACCTTTAGGCAGCCAGTATAACTATATCTGTGCCGGAGTATTGATCACTATGATACCGGCGCTAATCATCTTTATATTAGCACAGAAGCAGATTTACAGCGGCTTAACCAATGGTGCTGTAAAAGGTTAAGAGATAGACTGATTAACAATCGATAAAAGTATAACAACTTTATAGGTTATATTATTAAAGCACAACAACTTTATAGATTATATGATAAAAGCCATATATGTACGTACTGAGTCTATCATTTCAGTACATTTATGGCTTTTATCAGTTGTTTCCAAATTTTCAGAACTATTTATCATATAGAAGTCTCTTAGAATATGCATTTCTATATTCCGTAGGTGTAAAGCCTACTATTTTCTTAAAAGCCTTCATAAAATTATGGTTATCCGTAAAACTTAAGGAGGCGGCAATCTGATTAATGGTATCATTGGTATCTGTCAGCATATATTTCGCCTGATCCATTTTCTCCTTCAGGATATATTGCTTTAGGGGCAAACCTTCTATGGTACTGAATAGATGGGAGAGGTACTTCTCATTGTAACCAAAATGCTCTGCAATATCAGATACTTTGATGTTCTTATAGATGGTAAGCCTGATATAATCAATGATATCATTATAAATCTGACGGTTGGAATCAGATATGTATGCGGCCTTCTTAGGGAAAAACTGATTATAGATCTCACATAAAATAATAGTCGTCGTATAGTTGATAAAGTTCGGATCATAATTGGACCGAATGGAATCCTGCAGTTGCTTCATCAGTATAATAACCTTCTCAGCAGCAGGTAAAGTACCCTGAAGAGGAATATAGATCTTTTGTGGGTCATGCTGAAAATCTTTATCATTTTCTTTCTTTATAATCCCATGAGGAGCCCGGAAATGAAGCCAGTAAAAACTGCAGTCAGAGGGCTGAAAACCCGTACGCATATTATTCTGTGTAGGTGCCAGCAATAGATGCTCCCCTTTTCTGACTGTGTACCGGCCGTTATTATCAGCAATATAGAGACAACCTTCTGTAATAACAAATAATTCATATTCATTTAGGGGAAAGACTTCGTGCTTCCACTCAGGAGAAGGGGCTTTAAACTTTCCTGTGTAGTGATAATCTAAAGGCTCTCTGATATCAAATTCAAAAATCTCCATAGTAACCTCTTTTCTGAATATAAATCTTAGATTTAAATTATTTCTGTTTGACTAAAGTACACATTTTTCAACTAGTCTTTTATCCGACTTCTTTAATATACATCCGAAATCTAACGAAATTACACCAAAACTAACTTTTTTATGTAAATAGCTAAAATAGCAGAACAAAATATATAGTAAAATTATATAGTATTGTAGTTGAAATGTAAATGAAATATGTATAAATAGCTGTCGTATCAGGCTGTTTAAGATAAATTGTATATAAATTAGTTTAGAAAAGATTAAACTACACATAACGAAATTACACCTAATCAATCCTGGGCAACCTTGGTAAAGTTACCTTTTGGCCCAAAGATATCCGTTTTTATGGATATGAGAAGATACTAAAGGACAGCAGAATCTGGACCGGTTATCTGAATACGATTATTTATGTGCTTGCAGGTACAGTACTTAACATCGCAGTAACAATGCCTGCTGCTAAGGGATAAGGGGAGACTTGAAAGAAGCAAACATTTTTACACCAGAGCGAAAGCTTTATCCAGGCCGTCTAAGAACTATAAACTATGATTTATTACTTGTCTGGTGCATTGAAGTAGAAATATAATATAACGAAATGACACCTAATCGAGTGTTCTGCTATTTTCTCTAAAGGTTATAGTTGATATAATTAGAGTGGTTAGATATTGATTGCTTAACGGAGGAGACAGATAAATGAACAGGGCTGACAGAATAAGTACACCTGAAATTAAGGCATTTAAACTGGATAAGATAAAGATAACCGATGCCTATAGTAATAATGCATTAAAGAAAGAACTTAAATACCTTACAGCACTGGAACCGGATAAACTGCTTGCCGGCTTCTATGAAAGACAAGGTAAAAAAGGAAAAGCTGAGAGATATCTTGGCTGGGAAAGTACAGAGATACAGGGACATACCCTGGGACATTATCTTACTGCACTTGCTCAAGCTTATGAAAACACAGGTTCTGAGGAGATAAAAGGCAAACTGGCTTACCTGATTTCTGAGTTAAAGAACTGCCAGACAGAAGACGGCTTTTTATTTGCTTCTTCCGAAGAATTATTTGACCGTGTGGAGAACCGCAAACCTGCCTGGGTACCCTGGTATACCATGCATAAGATTCTGGCAGGTATTATTTCTGTTTATAATACAACAGAATCCAAAGAGGCATTTGAGGTAGCCTCTGCATTAGGTGACTGGGTACATAAGAGAACCTCCGCCTGGTCAGAAGAATTACAGCAAAGAGTATTATCGGTGGAATACGGCGGTATGAATGATGCCCTGTATGAGCTGTATAAGATAACAGGGAAAGCAGATCATTTAGAGGCTGCTCATAGTTTTGACGAGCTGCCGTTGTTTGAGGCAATGACAGAGAGAAAAGATATATTAAATAATAAACATGCCAATACTACAATACCAAAAATAATTGGTGCTTTAAACCGTTACATGGTCCTTGGTGAAGGAGAAGAATTCTATCTGAAAGCGGCACAAAGCTTTTGGGATATGGTAACAGAGCATCACACTTATATTACCGGAGGTAACAGCGAGTGGGAACACTTCGGTCTTCCGGATATTCTTGATAAAGAGAGAACCAATTGCAATTGTGAGACCTGTAACTCCTATAATATGCTGAAATTGTCAAAGCTGCTGTTTCAGGCTACGGGAGATAGAAAATATGCAGACTTCTATGAAAGAACACATATTAATTCTATACTGTCCTCACAGAACCCGGAAACTGGAATGACCACCTACTTCCAACCCATGGCTACGGGATTTTTTAAAGTATACGGTACTCCCTTTGATAAATTCTGGTGTTGTACGGGAACCGGAATGGAGAATTTCACGAAATTAAATGATGGTATTTATTATTACGATGAAAACAGCCTTTATATTAATCGATTTGTAAACTCGGAAATCAGCTGGGAGGAGAAAGGAATAAGGCTGATGCAATGGGCTAACCTTCCGGAAAGTAATGAAGTTATTATAAAGATATTGTCCACAGGAAAGGAAAACAATCGATTTGCTCTTAAAATTCGAATCCCGGAATGGGTCAACGGAGAAGTTAAGGGCAGCTTAAACGGAGCACCCTTCTTGATTTCACCAGAGGATAAATATGTAATACTAGAAGAAGAATGGAAATCTGAGGATACGGTTTGCCTTGTGTTTCCTATAGCAATCAGAGCAGTCTCCTTGCCTGATAACTCTAATGTTTATGCTTTTTCCTATGGGCCGGTAGTATTAAGTGCAGCACTGGGAAAAGCAGATATGAAGATCAGACAGACAGGTGTTGCAGTGGATATTCCCTTAAAAGAATTTGAGATAAAGGACTACATCGTTATTAAAGGTGACCTCAAAGAATGGCTTAACAATCTTTCGGAGAATTTGATAAAAGAAGACGGAAAGATGGTATTTCATATGAAAGGAACCGATGAGGATGATAAATTGATATTCACACCTCATTATAAACAATATGAAGAGAGATACGGAATCTACTGGAAGCTTTACGGTGAAAATTCTTCTGAGATGGCAGAGCAGATCAATGCAGAGAAAGCGAAGGAAAGATTCGAGAAAGTGAATTCACGCACAATGCAGAACGGTTGGGCTTTGTAGGACGTGTGATAAAAGTTAAGGGCTGGCTAAGTTACCAAATGGAGGTAGATCCTGAAGCGGTAAATATATTAGCAGCAGGCTTTCACAAATGGGATTCCGGAAGAACTGTACTTATTACGATTGATGGCGAGCTTCTTGTTAAGTATGTTATTGGTGATGAAGAGGAAGAACGATTGGTTCGCAAAAGCTTTAAGATTCCTGAGAATTTAATAGCTGGAAAGAAACAGGTAACAGTAAGGCTGCAGGCAGAAAAAGCGAATGAGGAATTCAGTATCTGGGATTACCTGACTATACACAGAGAGGTATAGAGATATATATTAGAAAAAACGTATTTTATAAAGCTTGACATTACTCTTAATACCTGAAATAGAAACTGAATATATTTACTTCATAGCATATTCATAAAAGCTAGGTATGTACAGTTATGACATGCTGATATAGTTACAGGGTGCTGCAAAATGATTAGTTTTGATCATTTTGCAGCACCCTCTTTTATAGAAGCTATTGCTTGATAAGCAGTTCGAGAATCTTTATAGCAAGAATTAGATTAACATTAGCAGCAAGGCAGCAGCACCAACAACTCCATACATTCCATTAATTAAAAGACAAATTTTCATAAGGGGATTCTGAGAGGAGAAGAGAACTGTACAATCAAACTTCTGAGGCAGGCTGTGGATAAGTGTTCTTATCTCGTGTATACCTACAGGGTCTAACCCGTTAGTAGGTTCATCCAATATAAGAATGGGAGGCCTGCCGATTAATGCCCCTGCAAGACCAAGCCGTTGTTTCATTCCTAAGGAATATTTCCTGGCCAGTCTGTCACGGTATTTTGTTAGTCCGGTCAATTCCAAAGCTTCTTCTACGCTGCTCTTAGGAAGTCCCAATATCTTTTGGAGGATAACTAAATTTTCTTCACCTGTAAGATTGCCGTAGAAGGCAGGCGATTCAATATAGGAACTGATTTGCTTTAGAATTTCGAGGCGGTCTGAAGGGTAGGTCATGCCGGCAATGGAAAAAGTACCACTTGTTGGTTTAATGAGTCCCAACAACATTTTCATTGTAGTGGACTTGCCTGCACCGTTGGGACCCAGGAAACCGTAGATGGAACCCTTTTGGATGTGAAGATTTACATTAGAAACGGCTGTAAAACCGGGATAGCTCTTCGTAAGATTATTTGTTTCAATGATATTCATATATTAACTCCTTTCTGATTACATCTTAAGTCTAGAACATCAACCTTGTAGCAACCTTCTCATATCCTTACGATTACCTTACATTTTTGTTTTAAAGATAAATTATCCATAATCTGTGGTATAATTGAACCGGCAACTTGGGATAAACTGAACCTTGTATGTCAGAAGGAGAGCTGATGGAATACGATTTCCTGAAACAAAAACGTATCCTGTTAGTCGATAATGAACAGGAACTTATCTATATGTTAATGTCCATATTAAAAGAGGAAGGTTATGAAAATCTTCACACTGCAAACAGTGTAAAGGAAGCGGTTATAAAAGCCGCTGAGGTACAACCTGAATTGGCTGTGCTTGACGTAATGCTGTCTGATATCGCGTCCTTAACCAGAGGTTATTTAAAGGATTATCCAACCTTTACAGGAGATGGGAAGGCAGGACTTACCGTCGTTGGTTTTCCAAAAACAAGCTATTGGAAACATATGTACAACAGCTGGGATTATGTCTGAGATTGCTGCAAATATCAACCGTACTTCAGAGATACTAAAGGGCAAGAACAGCCAGCTGAAAAAGAAAGATACCGCACGTGCAAACTGGATTGCAGGAGTATCCCATGATATAAGAACGCCCCTTTCCATGGTGATGGGTTATGCAGGACAGCTGGAAGAGGATAAGAAACTTCCGTTAGAAACAAGGAAAAAAGCGGCTGCTATAAGACATCAAAGTGAGCGAATGAAGAATCTGATACAGGATCTGAATTTAGCATCGAAACTTGAATATAATATGCAGCCGGTAAACCTTGAGAATATCAATGCAGTAGCCATAGTCCGACAGGCAGTTGTAGACTTTATGAATCTGGAATTAATGGAGTATCCTGTTATTTGGACTACAGAAGAGGAATTCAGTAAATGTATGATAAAAGGTGACAAGGCATTGTTTAAGAGAGCAATTGCAAATCTGATTCAGAACTCTATGAATCACAATGAAGAAGGCTGCAGTATCTATGTCTCAGTAGAAGAGCGGCAAGGACGTTGTCTGATCAAAGTAGAAGATGACGGAATAGGAACAGATGAGAGTACATTACTTAGATTAAATAATGCACCACATTATATGGTGTGTGATGATAATACAACTGAACAGAGGCATGGCCTGGGATTGCTGATCGTAAAACAGATTATTGCTGCTCATAATGGCAGAGTACTTATTGGAAACAGTCCTTATGGAGGCTTTTCTGTAGAAATAGACATAAATCGAATGCAGAGTCCCTAGGGCTGTCTGAAAACTCATTGCACCGTTATGAAAACCCCGCTTTGCGGTATACTGATTTATATTTTTAAGAACGTAGCACCACAAAATTCTCAAACACGTACTTTGTCGTATCACACAATTATATCTCACAAAATAATGTTCAACCCGGCACAAGCAGTTTTCAGACAAATTCTAGATGAAAAATCCAGAATTTATAAGAAATGTCATTCTATAATTATATTTATGTATTATGATAAAATTATTCATAAATTTACATAATATAACTTATTTTTATTTACTTAACAGGAAATAAATACTATAATTTAGTATATGGAATACTACACAATTGTGAATTTAATAAACCTATATAATTCAGAGTATATCAATATTATATAAAGGAAATGGCTAATAGCGCTTGTTTAGTATATTAATTCAATCTGTGATGATTTAACATAACTGATATCACAGCAAAAACTAAGATAAAGGGGAGTAAGATGAAGAATTCAATATGTAAATGGAGTATCTTGGGATTACTGACATTGATTCTGCTGTTCATACCTATTACAGAGGTTTCGGCAGCATCCCAGTTAAACCTCTATTTTTACAACACCAAAAAGACTCTTAAATATACAGGAAAACAGGTTAAATACAGCTTAGATGGTAACAACATTGATATGAAGGGAACACCCGGAGTTATCATAGACGGAACTTCCTTAGCCTCCTATCTTGAGGTATTTGTAAAGTCACCTATTGGATTGAAGGCTTCCTATAGTGACAAAAAAGGTGTGCTGACCCTATCTTCGGGCAAGACGAAACTTGTTCTGACAGCCGGCAGCAAAACAGCAGTATTAAACAGTAAGAAAGTGACGATGTCCCAGCCGGCAGTAAAAGTTAAGTTTAAGGAATCAAGTAAGATAAAGTTCCTGGTTCCCGTTGAATTTGTAGCAAATAGTTTTGGTTATGTTTACACCTGGAATAACAGTACCGTAACCGGATGCATAACGAATCCTTTACATATTTCGTACAATGGCAAAGAAGTAAACTATACAGGAACCAGAGGTCTGGTGACAGTTGACGGAGAAGCAATTGACGTTAGTGACATGCCGGGAATAATCATGAATAATACTACCCTGGTCCAAGGAGTTAAGGTATTTTCAGAATCCTCAATAGGTGCAGAATATCAGTATGAAAAAGCATCCGGTGTGTTAACTCTTACAAAAGACAGTACAGAAGTGGTGCTGACCATGGGTCAGAAAACAGCTATTGTTAACGGAAGAGAAAGAACGATGGATACAGCACCGCTGCTCATAACCAATCTGGATAACAGTACGGATTATATTATGGTACCTGGCAGCTTTGTAGCGGCCAGCCTCGGCTATGATTATAAGTGGAATTCCACCACTAAGACCTCAGTATTAACAAAGAGTGAGATCGTACCAATTCCTGATACCGATAATACAGGGGGAACTGGTTCGCCGGAAACTCCTGTACCTGATAGTGTTGCTTTTCATTGGGATTTATCAACTGCTATATCTGAGGAATTTAACAAATTAAATGTATTGACTGAAACAGCAGAAGTTTCACAGGATAAAAGTGCGACTTCTTATATCACAGCAATTACGAAATCGGATAGTACAGCAAATAGTGAGACCTTTGCTATATATGGAAACCTGCCTTTTAGTAAAGCTGCTCTGACAAGCAATAACGGTCTGCTTAACCTACATATTAATAATGCTTCTACAAATTATCAAACCCTTTTCGCAAACGGATTACTTGCTCAAAGTGTAACTGCAAATATGGATACTACAGCAACGACCGCAGTTAATATTGGCTTTAGCCTTACAGAGACTGGTCTAAAATATGAGTTATCTCAATCCAACGATGGCTGCATTTTATACGTAAAACTTTACAGAAATATGATAAGCCGTATAGAGGCCGGAGTTTCACAGGGCAATGAATACCTTAAGATAACCGGAATGAAGGGGCTTAAAGCTCAGGTTAACGAGACGGGAGATACAGTAACCTTGCAGTTTTCCTCAACTGTTAATGGTACAGGAGATAACAGTATTCAACCCTCATTATCTGCTTTGAAATCTGTTACAACTGCTGCTCTTGGAAATAACACAGTAATTAATTTTGTTAAGAATTCGAATGCTACCTACCGAGTAGAACAGAACGGCAATACCTGTATGATAGTTTTTAACAGAGATAGTGGCGGTGAATATTCCCTGCATTTTAGCCTTCCTGAGGGAGTGTCTTACAGTGAACTTACCACAGAAGATCAGTATCTTAAAAACCGTATTATAATTAAGATTCCAGGTGAGTGGGCTTCTTATTACAACCAGTATCCCGTTAGTTGGTCTGATGATGTGATTAACACAGCTGGTCTTTTGGAAATAGGCGGGGAGACTCAGATTATTATCGACACAGCCGCTTTACAGGGCTTTCGCCTGGAGGATCAGGGAAACGGAGTAGTTACTGTTACACTTGGTAATCCCAGAGACATCTATAAGAATATTGTTGTACTGGACCCTGGTCATGGCGGTTCTGCACCGGGAGCAGCACGTTCCATTAATGGTAAGACGGTTTATGAGAAAGACTTAAACTTAAAGATTCTTTATGAACTAGCTGAAAAATATTTTAACAGCCCGGATTCACCGGTTAAAGCATATTATACCAGAACCGATGATTCCACTTTGGGGCTTTATGAGAGACCTGCTATTGCTGATCTGGTAAATGCAGATATATTTGTAAGTTTGCATATGAATGCAAATACAAAAAGCGAACCAAAAGGTACAGAAATTTACTATACCAGCACCAATACGAACCGTACAGCCTCTGGATTGAACAGCAAAGTACTAGCCAATTTTGTACTGGATAAACTGACAGAGCAGTTAGGAACGAATAAACGTTATATTTCAAGCAAGAAATTAGTTGTAACAAGAGAAGCGAAAGTTCCTGCAGTTCTTATTGAGCTTGGGTATATGTCTAATAAGAGCGAGCTTAGCCTGCTGACAGATGAGGTTTTTCAAGAAAATGCAGCATACGCTATCTATGATACCATTTGCCAGTTGTTCGAAGTCTATCCAACTGACAGGTAATATAATTGTTTAAATGTAGATATGTCAGTATTTCATTATGGGCGGTATTTTCTACAAAACAGAAGGATTCATGTACACGTCCAAGGGATAAGAAGTCCTATATCTCTGAATATATTGTACTTGGCAGATTATTAAGGATTATTAAGCAAATAAAAAGAACTCACTTCACTCAAACAATCAATTGGGCATGTGGTTATATTTATAAAACTGAATTTAACTTTAAAACTGAATTTAACTGATAATGTATTAGAATGAATAAGAAAAAGTTGCATTAAAAAACCGATACAATTTGGGAAATAAGTGCTCCTGTCTATTTGACAGGAAACGCTTATACCTAATTGAATCGGTTTTTATTCATTATTTTATGATAGTTAAGATCGCGTAATTATATACATTGATTATATTATTCTACTGTCACAGATTTAGCAAGGTTTCTAGGCTGATCTACATTTAAGCCTCTGTGCAAAGAGGTGTAGTAAGCTATAAGCTGTAATACTATAGCTGTAAGAAAAGGTGCATAAGTATCCTTGACCTCTGGTAAGGTAATATGATAATCATAAAGGGAAGGTTCTGCTTCCTGCCCCTTCATAGTAATTAATATTACAAATGCATTTCTTGCCTTAACTTCACGAATATTAGAAATCATTTTGGAGTAAACCTTTTGCTGGGTTGCAAGTGCTACAACAGGAATTCCTTCTGTTACAAGGGAAAGTGTGCCGTGCTTTAACTCGCCCGCAGCATATGCCTCTGAATGGATATAGCTGATTTCTTTTAACTTAATGGAGCCTTCACAGGAGAGTGCATAATCAAGACCTCTGCCGATAAAGAATAAATCCTCCTTCTCTGTTAACTGCTTGCTGATTTCTTCAATAGTCTTATCCAGAGAAATAGTCTCTTCCAATGCAGGTATCATGTTCAGGAGTTCGTGTATTTCTTCTATGCAAGTTTCTTTTTCAAGCTTACCGGTTGCATAAGCAAAGCGGAAGGCTAACAAATAAAGGCAAGAAACTTGAGCAGTATATGCCTTTGTACTGGCTACAGCTATTTCAGGACCTGCATGGGTATAGAGTACAAAATCACTTTCTCTTGCAATAGAAGAACCTTTCACATTTACAATTGAAAGAGTGGAAGCACCATATTCTTTCGCAAGTTTTAGAGCTGCAAGGGTATCAGCTGTTTCACCGGATTGTGAAATGGTGATAACCAGGGTTGATTTATCAATAATAGGGTCCTGATAACGGAATTCAGAAGCGATTTCTACTGTAACCGGAAGTCTAAGCAGTCTCTCAAGCATAACTTTACCAATCAGACCTGCATGCATAGCAGTTCCGCAGGCAGTTATAATAATTCTTGAGATACCTTCAAAGAGGGAATCAGGAATATTGTCAGCTGTAAAATCCGGCAGTTTATTCTGGATTCTTGGAAGGATAGTATTACGCAGGGAATCAGGCTGTTCATGAATTTCTTTTAACATAAAATGAGGATAACCGCCTTTTTTAGCAGCAGTCATATCCCAGTTCACATGAAGCATTAAAGGGCTAACTTCATTGCCCTCCAAATCTGTAAGTGAAATGCTGTCCTTTTTAAGAATCACCACATGCATTTCCGGTACCACGAAATAGTCCTTGGAATAGTCAATAAGCGCGACCATGTCAGAAGCTATAATGGAACCTTCTTTGGTATGGCAAGCTACTAAAGGACTGCTGTTTCTAAGGCTATAGATAACCTCCGGCTGATCTTCAAACATAATACAGAAAGCATATGCACCTACAAGTAAATCAACTGCTTTTTTAATAGTCTTTATAGCATCGCCATCATAAAGGCTGTCAATAAGAAGAGCAGCAATTTCTGTGTCTGTCTGAGATACGGGAACCCTGCCGGATTCTTTCAAACGCAGCTCCAGTTCACGATAGTTTTCAATAATACCGTTGTGAATCAGAGTAACCTTTCCGGATGTGTGAGGATGTGCATTTGTATCAGTGACACCTCCATGAGTTGCCCATCTGGTGTGACCGATACCACAGGTACTTTCTGATGTTTTGGTTTCTTTTTCCTTTGCTACCTTGTCAGCAAGAACAGATACTTTACCAATGGTTTTAAGGGTTTTGATACCATTCTCCTCAAAGAAAGCAATTCCGGCACTGTCATAACCTCTGTATTCCAAAGCAGTAAGACCGTCAAGCATAACCTTTTTTGCATCAGCGTAACCAGTAAATCCAATAATTCCACACATATTAATTCTCCTTTATTCTGTTTTCAAAGTTCGGATATTTATGAATTCGCAGAAAGAGTAAGCCGATAATATCTTAAAGTTAAAATGTATATAACTATAAGTTTACCGGACTTCTATTTCCTAATTCAATTATCTTGGTATTGCCGCTGTTGTTTTCCGGTTACCCGGAGGTTTTTTCAGCAATTCACACAGCCAAGCCTATGAGAGAGCATCCGCCGAAGATTTCGCTAACTCCCTACCTCGTTAACCTCTGAATAATTACCCAAAGAGGTACATGGCGCTAATTTTAACATTTCTGTTGTGAGAACCCTGGGTTGGTTCAGTTAATAGTTACCATACGTAAGTATTATATGCGTTTCACTCCTTTCTGTGCTATAAATACCATATCAAAAAGAACTGAAAGTTACTAAGCTATATTAACATTTCAGAAAGAATAAGTCAATTACAGAAAGGTAATTATGAACAAATGATCCAATATAAATGATGATTCATATATTCCAAAGTGGAGATTGGGTTATTAATGGAATAAGTCAGACTGGAAATTAAGAATTCAGAGAAATTGAAGATGTTTCAGAATTACTGACAGCCTGAGAGCGGATAACAAGGCCTATTTCATTCAGACTGTCAGTTTTAAAGCTTAATTTAATTTTTGGTAAAGAAAGCAATACCACAGGCTCCGGGGCCGGCATGAGTACCTACAACAGAGCCGATAGGGCTTTCGATAAAGTCCTGAATACCAAGGTCATTTTTTGAATGGTCCAGAAAACCGTTCATTGTATCCTTCCCTGCAGAATATCCTATGCAGACTTCACGATTTAAATCTATTTCATTTGAGGTTATGAGTTCCGCAAGCTTCTTATATGCACCGGTCAGACCCCTTGCTTTACCTGCAACACCCACCAATCCATCCTTGACTTCAATTATTGGTTTAATATTCAATAACCCGCCGGCAAAGGCACTTACACTGGATAAACGGCCGCCTTTTTTCAGATATTCAAGGCTTTCAACTAAAGCCAATAGACGTATGTTCTTCTTAACAGCTTCCAGTTCTTTAGCAATATCATCACCGGATAATCCTCTGTTTCGCAGAGCTAACGCTTCACGGACTAATAGTTGAAGACCTAGTGTAACAGTTTCGCTGTCAATAATATGAATTCCTGTATAATCAA
The DNA here is from genome assembly GCA_029256725.1 of Anaerocolumna sp. Classification (GTDB taxonomy): domain Bacteria; phylum Bacillota; class Clostridia; order Lachnospirales; family Lachnospiraceae; genus Anaerocolumna. Next base: position 23,014 of record JAQSXJ010000003.1, read on the forward strand.
CGATATCCTTAGCTATCTGTGCGCTTTGATAAGTACCGCTAAGCTTTGAGGAAATGGTAATTACAATCAAGGTGTCATTATTATCCCTTGCTGCTTCGTAATAGGGCAGGAACTGTTCAGGTGTAGGCTGGCTGGTAGTAGGAAGAACTTTAGCTTTCACTAATCTTTCGTAAAATTGATCAATGGTTATATCAACCCCATCCAGATAATCCTCATTTTCAAAAATAACCCGAAGCGGTACAAGGGTTACATCCAGTTCTTTGGCAAGTTCCTTACTGATATCGGAAGTTGAATCAGTTAATATTTTTATACTCATTGGTCCTCCTTTGGACTTTGAAAGAATTGATGAAGGGTAGAGAGAGCAGTAGTAAGTGTTCTAAGCTCTTCCTCCTTTAATTTATCAGCAACCCCGTCTACAAGGCGCTGGTGAAACTCCTTATGGCAGCTGTAGGCTTTCAGGCCTAAATCCGTTGGACAGACCTTTACATATCTTTTATCGCTAAGCTGCTTCTCGCGTTTTAAGTAGCCTTTTTGTTCTAAGGTTTTAACGGAAGTTGTGAGAGTACTGGCTGTTACCATCAGCCTTGCAGCTATCTCGCTCATGGAGTAAAGGCCTTCTTTGTTACCGTCATAAACAGCTTCTATGACATGCATCTCGTGTACAGAGAGATTCTTAAAGTCGTCTTTTGCAAGTGCAGTTTCTTCCAGACGGAGAATATCATGAAAAATTTCTACCAGAAAGGTATTTAACTCTTCTTTGTATTGATTCATATGACTCCTTTACATCAAGTTATATCCTAAGTATTGTTATGTCCGTTCATTCGAATACTTTGAACATCAAAGTAACTATATATTATCAGAATGAAAGCTTTCTGTCAATAATAATTTGATATTCAAAGTATCTCTATAAAAACTGCAAATAAGGACGTAAAATTATCTGAATCACGTCCTTATCAGATAGAGGGAATCACGTTATAATTACACTATAAATACAACATATTTCACAAGTATATTTATCCCTGCAAAGTAAAAGCTGCAGGTTATGAGAAAGGCATGGTTATAGTGATGCAAAACTATTATTTGGCAGTTGATATCGGAGCCTCCGGAGGAAGACATATTCTGGGGTCATTGGATAATGGAAAGCTTCAATTAGAAGAGATCTACCGGTTTGAGAATGGACTTATTGAAAAAAACGGGTATTTATGCTGGGATCTGGATCGGTTATTTCAGGAAATTCTTAACGGTCTAAAGAAATGCAAAACAGTAGGTAAAATACCGGTAAGTATGGGAGTTGACACCTGGGGAGTGGATTTTGTCCTTTTGGATTCCGAAGATAAAGTTCTTGGACCTACCGTTGGATACCGTGACAAGAGAACAGCAGGTATGGATGATGAAGTCTATAAGGTCATTAATGAGGAGCAGCTGTATCACAGAACCGGGATTCAGAAACAGATTTTTAACACAATATATCAGTTGACGGCAGTTAAGACCCAAAAGCCTGAAATACTTCAAAGGGCAGAAGCTTTGTTAATGATTCCTGATTATTTTCATTTTCTGCTTACAGGAAAAAAAGCACAGGAATATACCAATGCCACTACAGGCCAGTTAGTAAATCCTATTACCAAGGACTGGGATTATGCCCTGCTTGACAAATTAAGTATTAAAAAAGAAATCTTTCAGAAGATTTCTTTGCCTAAAACATCTCTTGGAAATCTTCGCAGGGAAATACAGGAAGAAGTTGGATTTGACTGTGAGATAGTACTGCCTGCTACTCATGATACGGGATCAGCAGTACTGGCAGTGCCTGCTTCTGATGATGATTACCTGTATATCAGTTCCGGTACCTGGTCCTTAATCGGTATCGAGAGAATGGAAGCAGACTGCAGAGAAGAAAGCAGACTTGCTAACTTTACCAACGAAGGCGGATATGATTACAGATTTCGCTATTTAAAAAATATTATGGGATTATGGATGATTCAATCTGTAAGACATGAGCTGGAGGATAAATATTCTTTTACTGAGCTTTGTGAAATGGCTGCTAAAAGCAGTTCGTTCCCTTCAATCGTTGATGTAAATGCGCAGGTATTCCTATCACCAGACAACATGACCCAGGCCATTAAGGACTACCTTAAAGAATCCGGGCAGAAGGTGCCGGAGACAATTGGAGAACTGGCTGCCTGCATCTATAACAGTCTTGCTGCCAGCTATAGCAGTGCAGTAAAAGAAATAGAAGCTTTAACCGGAAGAAGCTTTAACCGCATACATATTGTAGGCGGCGGTTCCAATGCTGATTATCTGAATCAGCTGACAGCTGATCATACGGGCAAGGATGTTTGTGCAGGACCTTCTGAAGCGACAGCGCTGGGCAATATATTAGCACAGATGTTAAAGGCTGATTCGTTAGTACTGTTGATAGAAGTGTATGTTCAAAGGATTTTTTACTACTAAGGTTATTGAGTATTTAATATAACAATCTACAATTATTTCATTACATAGAAAAAGGAGAAAAGTTATGACTACAAAACAGAGATATGAATCTGCAAGAGAAATTTATAAAAAATTAGGTGTAGATACAGAAGCGGCTATAAAGAAAGTACTTGAAACTTCAATGGCTTTGAAGGTGCTACACAGTTATCAGGAGGTATTCAGGCAACTGGTAATTATCCCGGTAAGGCAAGAACACCAGAGGAATTAATGGCTGATATTGATAAGACTTTAAGCCTGATTCCTGGTAAGCACCGTATTAATCTGCATGCAAACTATGCTATTTTTGAACCCGGTGAAGAAGTTGACAGAGATAAGCTGGAGCCGAAGCATTTTGCTAAATGGGTGGAATTTGCAAAGGAAAGAGGTCTTGGTCTTGACTTCAATCCTACTTACTTTGCACATCCTAAAGCAGATGGACTTACCTTATCCAGTGAGAAGGAAGATATCAGAAAATTCTGGATCAATCATGGTATTGCCTGCATTAAGATTGCGGAATATTTTGCAACGGAGCTTAACACACACTGCTTATTAAACATCTGGATTCCCGATGGTTTTAAGGATATCCCTGCTGACAGATTAAGCCCCAGAGCAAGACTGAAGAATTCCCTTGATCAGATAATTGCAACTCCTTACGATAGATCCAAAGTGTATGTAGCTGTTGAATCCAAAGTATTTGGTATCGGACTTGAGGCGTGCACAGTAGGTTCTCATGAGTTTTACATGAGTTATGCAGCAAAGAATGACATTCTCTGCCTGTTAGACAATGGTCATTATCATCCTACAGAGGTTGTATCCGATAAAATACCTTCCATGCTGTTATTCTCTGATAAATTAGCTCTTCATGTAACCAGACCAATCAGATGGGACAGCGATCATGTTGTACTCTTTGATGATGAAACAAAAGAAATTGCAAAAGAAATCGTACGCTGCGATGCACTGGATAGAGTATTGATCGGACTGGATTTCTTTGATGCCAGCATCAACCGTGTTTCTGCTTGGGTAGTAGGTATGAGAAATATGTTAAAATCACTGCTTTATGCTACCTTGCTGCCTAATGAGAAGTTAGCTTCTCTTCAGAATGAGAATAAGTTCACTGAGCTTATGATGTTACAGGAAGAATTAAAATTCTATCCTTTCGGTGATGTTTGGAACTATTTCTGCGAGTCTAACGGAGTGCCTGAAAGAGAAGACTGGTTTGCAGAAGTTACAGCATATGAAGCTGAGGTTTTATCTAAGAGAAATTAATTAAATAACAATTGATTAATAATCGAACTATAGTTGGTTAATCAATGTTGATTTTAAAAACTCCGCATTTCATACGATATCATATCATATGAAATGCGGAGTTTTTTTGTTGTATAGCATTTTGTATTGTAAGCAGATGTGTGTGTTGTTTAATTATCTGAAAGGTTGATTGTTATAACTGATTTTCTTTGCTATCAGGAATAAGGGAATAAAGAGTGCAAAGAGTAACTTATAAAGTGTTAGTAAATTATTTTAGTAAAAGCGATATAGAATGAAATACCAGAAATACACCAATAGCACCTACTACAGTGGGAGCCAATATATTGGAGCATTTTGTTATCTGCTTTTTGATAAGTGTATACAGCAAGTCAAACTTATCCTGGGCTTTTACATAAACAAAATATAAGACCATTAACGGAGACATATAAATAAGATTATACACAACAAGTAAAATGGTCACTTCCAGGAAGGATACCGGGTTACTAAATAAAATAGCCAGAAAAGCAAAATAAGGCAGGGCAGTTGCTAGTTCTGATATGGTCGCTCCAACACCTAAAGCAATCAGAGCAGGGGGAGATACGGATTTTATTTTGCTTGCGGCTTCCTCTTCGTCGCGATCATTGGTTTCTCCTGATTGCATCAATTTTATTTGCTTCTTTAAGGAATCAATCTTTGCATTTTGCAGGATATAGCACACTCCAATAAGAAAAGCAATTCCAAGAATTAGTTCCAGGGTAAATACAGTTCTTCCATGTCTGTCAATCAGTTTATTGAAATAATCGCCTATTAATGAGATAAACCCATAATAAGCAAGGTACCCGCTGGCAAGGTTTACTACTCCGGTTGGTATTATGAAATACCAGATTTGCTTAGGCTTTTTTACCATACCCTGGAGCACAAATTGCTGGGTTATAGCAATGGGATTTAGACTGTCTACTGCACTTGTTATAATCGTTGAAATTAATAATCCCCACATAACGTTTTCCTCCTTCTTAAGGACAAAAAAAATAAGCCTGGGAGTATTTTATGACTCCCAGGCTTTTGTCCTTCCGTGTACACAAATAAGATATTTGTGCGTTTTCTCTCGGACCAGGCTAATAATATATTATTACGGAACCCTAGAAAACAAATTAATATTTATTCAAATGTTCGACACTATATTATCAAAAAGTACACGTGATGTCAATGAAAAATGAACAATTTATGGAGCAAAAAGTGAACCGTTTGTGGTACAAACTGTTCATTTATGCTTGGAGATCGTGATTATTATACTGATTAAAAGGATGTTAGGAAATGCTTACTTTATCTTAAGAGTGGTCTACATTATTTACCTCTCTCTGTAAAATGAAATTAATAAAGAAAAGATTTATTCAGCAGATAGTGCGAATAAAAGGAACTTGAAGCAAAGCTTAAATTAATGTTGTTTGATGTTAATGCTTATAATATTCGGAAAAGAAGCTTTATTATCATTGCTAAATAGCGGATAATAAGCTTCTTTTCATTAGTATATTTGGTTTTGTAGTGTGGCTTGTGTTTTAAGCACTCTAAATGATCTATTTATCCAGCGTTACTGTATTAACACCAAGGATCGTGCCTATTTTATCAAATAACCTTCCATTATGACCTATACTCATTGCAAAATGATGGGTTGGAGCTTCTAAAAACCATTCATCCATATATGTATCCGGATCCTTTTTGAACTTCACCGGAGTCTGTGTATTGCCAATGGTCATGATTTTCCCATTTACACTTTCTGCCTCAGTAATAATAAATTTTAATTTACCATCTATGGTTTGAGTACAGGCAAGATTGGTTATTTCACCGGTCTTAACCTTTGCCTCAACGGATACGCCGGTGCCTTGCTTGCCGTGATAAACACCTAAACCGCGAAGAAGAGGTTTGCCTTCTGCAATTGCCAGATGAAATGGTCCGTCATGGCCTAAGAGAATGGTTCCCGCTTCGTAGTCTGTCACAACAATTTCGCAAAAACTACCGCCTTTTCCTGCAATGTCGCATATTTTCATAGCAATACAGGTTTTCAGATCACCTTCACCTGCACATGGGATTCCTTTGGCAGTCAATAAAGAATGACCAACAATAAATCCTCCCTGTAAGGCTTCGTAATCATTACCCGGTGCACCATGGTAATAATAGGCCAGACCATCCAGGTTATGTTTCTTTACCAGCCGTTCCTGAGCGGCTGCTACTTTTGCAGACCAAAAAAGCTGTTCTTCTGTGGGTTTCTTTGCCAGGGGATCTGCTGATACGTCATTACTGATTATGAAAAATTCAGCTATCTCTCTCTCTTTTTGCAGAATTTCTTCCTGAGTCACCTGATCTAGCATTTCTTTTAAATCACACATTTCCAGGAGTTCAATATGGATGCCGGTCTGGCTCTGCAGCATAGTAAAGTCACTGTATAAGTCTAACATTCCACTATAGTTATTTCCAAGAAACCCAAAACGGGAGTAGGAGAGACCGCTTTTAACACCGGCTGCACATACCCATTCCTTTATTTCCTGCCAGGCTTTGATGGCTTCAGACCGATGATTGGTTACTTCGTTCGTTTGTGAGATTTCCGGTGTCTCAGCAAGACCCAGCAAACCATTTATAATGCTGAATTTAATACCTGAGCGGTGAAAAGCATTGGATAATTCCGGTACTGGGCAGGCACCACAAAAGGCAAGCCACTCTCCGGTGGTAGTCTTTTCATAGTTGATTTGAGCTGCGGGCTGCAGGTTTAAAATTACTGTTAATGCTTTACACATCCGATGAACCGGAAGTACAGAGGCGCTGGTTACATAGGTGCCGGAATGGGCAAAGATAAGCTCCACCTGATGGCTGTTAAAATACTCTCCAGCTTTCATCCCTTCTTCTTCACAATCGACTAAACCATAAAAGAAAACTTCAGCGTTCATAGCTTTTATCTTCTCGGAAATAAATTCGCCGTATCCGGTAATTCTTTCTTTTAAACCCTCAAATTGTGACCAGTAGGTTTTTAATCCCATGGTATAGATGCCGATACGTGGCTTTTTGGTCTCTTTTAATTTTGTCATTATAAATCTCCTTTCATTTTCTGTTTTGATATGATTTCATTTACTCAGATAATTGCAGTATATTGCTTATAGGAATTAGCTTTACAATGTGATTATATATCGATATAATGAAAATAACATTAGAATATATTGTGCAATAATAGCATTATCTTGTGGTGTATCAATGCTTTTACCTTAGCTATTACATAAATAAAAAGAAAGAGATCAGTAAAATGAAAATAACAGATTACCATGAACATTTAAATATGACCTGGTCTGCTGATTCTGTCAGGCTTATTCTAACACCGAGCCAGACAGCGAAATCCATCTACTATTATGTGCAGGAGACAGGTTATTTTAAGACTGCATACCCTTATTTTACAGAGCGGGCTAACTTAAATTCCTTTCTGATTATCTACACCATATCAGGAAAGGGGATGTTACAATACGAAAATACTGCTTACAGCCTGACAGAAGGCAGCTGTATGTTTATTAATTGTATGAAACCTCATAGTTATGAATCGGAAAGAGAGAGCGAATGGGAGTTTTTATGGCTGCATTTTAATGGCAATAATGCATTGGGATATTATGAAGAATATGTCAAAGATAGTTTTAGCATTATGAAGATACAGGATAGATTTTTGGTAGAAAGTACACTTAGAAGAATAATTTCAGTTAATCAGAAGAAACTTGCTTCAGCAGAAGTCCTGACTTCTAATTTAATTGTTAACATCCTTACTGAAATACTAATACAAAAGAACAGTCATAATGCAGTTTCGATTCTGATTCCGGAGTATGTTAAAGAGACCATGAAATATATTGATAAGAATTTTACGGAAAATTTATCTCTTGAGATGCTTGCTGCAAAAGTGAACCTTAGCAAGTTTTATCTTGCCAAGGAGTTTAAGTACCATGCAGGAATTACAGTAAATGAATATATTATTTCCGCAAGATTATCCTATGCAAAGGAATTATTGAAATACTCAGATTATACGATTAATGAAATAACTTATATAACCGGAATGAACCATGTAAGCCATTTCATCCATTTGTTTAAAGAACGTGAAAATATGACACCCCTCCAATTCCGAAAGGAATGGAAGGGGTGAAAGAGTAATAATTATAAGTTTATTACAAAATTCAAGAGCTTTTTTATTAGTCCTCTTTTCTGATGGCGGGTATGCGGATTTCTATTTCTGTGTATTCGCCCAGTCTGCTGCGATAGGACAGGCCAAAATTAGTATCATAGAACAGCTGGAGCCGATTATGTGTATTGACAATTCCCACACCGCTGCCGGAAGAACTCTTGATTTTACCGGCTAATAAATCTTGTATCTTTTCTTCTGAGATACCAATACCATCATCAGAGATGAGAAACACCAGTATATCCTCCTCCAACCATCCGGTTATGACAATATTCCCTTCTTTTGATTCTTTGCCGAATATACCATGCTGAATGGCATTTTCCACCACCGGCTGGAAGATGATCTTTGGTATGGTATAATCTAAAATGTTGTCAGGAATGTCCACAGTGTAATGTATTTTATTGTTATACCGCATATTTTGAAGCTTAATGTAAAGGGATACATGTTCCAGTTCTTCTTCAATCGTAACAACGATATTTCCTTTGCTTAATGTCATTTTATAAAATTTGGAGAGTGCAAGGATAGCAGCAGAAACCTCTTCATTCTCCCCTTTTTTAGAAAGCCAGTTTATCATGTCCAGCGTATTGTATAAGAAATGAGGATTAATTTGCGCTTGCAGTGCTTTGAATTCCGCAGTTCTTAACTCACTGGCCGTGCGTAGTTGTTCTTCGGACAGATGAGTTATTTCAGTGACCATATAATTATAGGTTTCTATTAAATCTCCGATTTCATCATGTTCGGTGGGGCTGTCTAACGGAGTAGGTTTGCCAGTCTTAACGGATCTCATTTTATCAATAACAGATGATATACGGCGCACAATAGAGTTAGACAGGGAAAGGGAAACGATACAGGCAAATACCAGTATAGCGACATAAGCGGATAAAAACTCTAAAATCAGGATCTTATTCTCTGACCAGATGCTGTTTATTGGTATTACAGATAGCATATACCAGCCGGCTCCGCTTATTTCTCTGTAGGAAATATAACATCGCTCTGAAGAAAAATACTTGGTTACAAATTTATTGGTATCGGGTACTAGGGGCGGAATATTTTCATAGTACACCAGATATTTTCCCACAAGATTGACATCGGAAGAGGCTACCAGTGCATCCCGCTCGTTAACGATGTACTTGGCGCTTTCTGAAAGGGTGGTATATTCCTTTAACATAGAATTGATATAGGATTTGTTTAAATAAACACTGACGTAGGCAGCTTCCTGTTGTTCGTTGTTTACTAATTTCCTGACTAAGGAAATCTGTCCGGAATTAGCCTCTTCTTCGCTGGTTAGATAGAGAGAAGGACAGAAGAGGAGACGCTTGCTGGTACTGGCAAAGATCCCGTGCCAGTAGGAATTCTGAATTTTACTTATGGGTTTTAGGATATCACCGCTAAGTTTGGGATTATCATATATATCTTCATAAGGGGTGTCGAGATATATTTTGATATCAGTCACCTTAATTCCATCTATCATGGAATTGACATACTGGGTGAAGGCTAGGATTTCGTTATAATATTTCGAAGGATCCTTAAGATTAACTTCCTCTGTGTTGTAGGTTAACAGTTTTGTGAAGGCATCATTACTTACGATTTCATTGGAGACATTCCTAACATCTTCAATCGTATTCTCGACATTATCAGCAGTCTCTCTGGCAAGGCTCAATTCCGTATCTTTCGTATTTGCTACGATAATTGAGAAGAGCTGACTGTAAAATAGTGCTGAAATAATTAATATAGGAGCCAGGATTAAGATAAGATGGGAAATCAAAAGCTTATGGTTTAATTTCATATCGGTGGAATAATAACGCAATACTTTCTTAAGACCTTTTATCATTTTCCAAACCGCTCCCTGTATTCTGATGGTGATAGCTCAACAATTTTCTTAAAAGTCTTACTGAAATAATTTCCATCACTGTAACCAATCTTTACTGAAATGTCAGAAATTTTATATTTTGGATCCCTTAACATATCTTTCGCTTTTTCTATTCTAAATTCTGTAAGGTACTGGTTTAATGTCTTGCCGGTTTCATTTTTAAACAAGGTACATACATAAGTAGAGGACAGGTAGACATGTTCACTGATATCTTTTACAGATAAATTTTCATTGTTATAATGTTTACTGATAAATTCTTTTATGGTATGAACAGTAGGGTTTTCCTCCTGACTGTTATCCGCTGCGGCAAAAAGAAGATGGATTTTATCAGTGAGCAGTTGATGAAGTTCGATTAAATTCTTGTCCCGGGAGATAAAGTCCAGAACAGCAGCACTGTCACTTTCGTAGAAATCAGGAATATGCAGCTTGGAGGCAGTTTGAATCAGGGTAGCAAAGAGCTTATAGTACATATCTTTTGCAATACCCGGCAGGATATGCTGACTGTTCCTGTATTGGCGGTATATGCCTTCTGCTGCTTGTATCGCAGCTTCCTCCTTTAGCTGTTGCAGGGCTTCGCAGAACTTGGTATAAAGTGACTGATCAAATGTTCTTTGTGTAGTAGGTATCTCTTGTCTTATAATGCTGTTATATTCATAGAAGAATGAACTTTGCAGCAGAATTACAGCCTGATTATATGATTCATATACGTTCTTAAGTCCCCGGACCGTTTTGCCGACAGCGATATAGAAATGAAAGTCTTGTCTGAGGTATCCTGATAAATGGCTGCAAATATACGAAACGGCAGCTTCTATCGCTTTGTTTGCGAAAAAGTGTACAATAATATACTCATCATTTTTTATGGCAGGAATATGGTTTAACTTATGAAAGTCAGATAATTCCTTTAATTTGGCGTATAGATCGTTGGCCTGCTGGTCGGAGATATTTGAAACAGGAGACACTAAAGTAATGATTAAAGTGGTAAATTCAATACCTGGTTTTAGTTCATACCCAAGCTCTTCAAACTGTTTTGTATATTCCGGAAGGTTTTCTTTTGAAACCGGGTAAATAATCTTCAAGCCCAATTTGCCTTTGAAATATTTACTGTGATAATCTGCACGTATCAGGTTGTTGTATGTAACTGCCTGTTCCTCCAGAGCGCTTTGTATAGAACTTTCTATTTCAGCAGCATCAATAGGTTTTTCTACATAACTTACAGCTTTTAATTTAATGGCTTCTTTTAAGTATTCCTTATCAGAATAACCGCTCATAAAGATAATACTGGAAGCTGGTAAAAGCTTATGCAGCTCTTTCGCCATATCTATGCCGTTCATCCGAGGCATCCTGACATCACTTAAGATAATATCGGGATTATAAAGCCTGGCTATTTCTAATCCATGGTATCCGTCATCTGCCTCATATATCTCATCTATACCTAATCTGTCCCAATCTATGTTAGAAATAATACCTTCTCTGGTAAGAACTTCATCGTCCACGATCAGTATCTTCATTTAAACCAGCCTTTCTGTTAAATACCCTTTAAAAATATAACTAATTTGGTTTTTAATACTAACACCCATGTAACAACACTATCATGCTTGCGGTATCGCTAAAATAAAAGTGTGAATTGATTATTAATTTCGTACTAAACCCCATGCAATATCACCTAAATAGAAAGATAAAAAATGCAATACATTTTTCAAACTATGCTACCATTTTGCCTTACTTCAAAAATTGAAATAATTAATGGAGGCTAAAGCAGCACAACACTAGGCTATATTCGAATTGTAACAAAGTTAATAGCATATTGCAATAAATTTACTCTGGTAAAAGTTGTTTTGTGTTGTATATGTATAATGAAATAAGAGCGATGAAAGTAAAATACCACAAATATGTTCAGAAAACCATAAAAAACTAGAAAGACAGTAAAATAATACCCAAATCAAAATATTTTACCATAGGCTTTAGGACTGTTGGAGGATATGATGAATGTATAAAAGTTAAGTATTAGCTATATATGACGGTAATCGGTTAAGTATTGTGAATAAATTACAGACTGAAGATGTTGTCATAGCGGAAGGAGAAATGAACATGTCTGATTATGTTCTTGAACTAAGAGGAATAACAAAAATATTTCCAGGCATAAAGGCCTTAGATGATGTGCACTTTCAGCTGAAAAAAGGCGAAATTCATGCACTGATGGGAGAGAACGGAGCGGGTAAATCTACTTTTATCAAAGTAATTACCGGGGTACATAAAGCAGAAAAGGGCAGCATGTTTTTAGACGGCAGGGAAGTAAATTTTAAAAATCCCAAAGAAGCACAGGCAGCAGGTATTGCAGCAATCTATCAGCATGTTACAGCTTATCCTCATTTATCAGTGACTGAAAATATCTTTATGGGTCATGAAGAAGTACAAAAGGGAACCGGAAGAATTCTTTGGAAGCAGATGCATAAAGAAGCAAATGCGCTGCTAAAAGAGTTGTGCGCAGATTTTGAGGCCACTGCGGAAATGGGAAGTTTGAGTGTTGCCCAGCAGCAGATGGTGGAAATTGCAAAAGCACTTTCCATGAATGCCAAGATTATTATTATGGATGAACCTACCGCAGCCCTTACCAAAAGGGAAAGCGAAGAATTGTATAAAATAGCAGAGAAGTTAAGAGATGAAGGAGCCTCTATCATATTCATCTCTCACCGATTTGAAGACATGTATAGACTGGCTACCAGAGTTACAGTTTTCCGGGATTCCAAGTATATCGGCTCCTACAATGTGGATGAGATCAGCAATGAAGATCTGATCGTAGCAATGGTAGGAAGGGAAATCAACCAGCTTTTCCCCAAGCCTGAAATAACTCCTGGTGAAGTAGTGTTACAGGTGAATAATATCAGTCGTACCGGATTTTTTAAAGATGTATCCTTCCAGGTAAGAAAAGGAGAAATACTTGGACTTACAGGACTTGTGGGAGCAGGACGTACGGAAGTCTGTGAATCTATCTTTGGAGTTGTAGCAATTGATGAAGGCAGTATTTTTCTTAATGGAAAAGAGATTCGTACAAAAGACCCATTAGAGGCTATGAAACTGGGTATCGGATATCTTCCGGAAGACAGACAGAGACAGGGGCTTATTCTGGATTGGGGTATTGGACAGAATATTACGCTGCCGGTTATTAACAGCCTGACCAGAAAAGGGATATTAAACGATAAGAAAGAGCGTGAGCTGGGAAAGAAACTGGCGGAAAAGGTTGATACAAAGGCTGTAACCATTTTTGACAAGGCAAGCTCCCTTTCCGGCGGCAATCAGCAGAAAGTAGTAGTAGCTAAATTACTGGCCTCTGATTTAAAAGTGCTGATTCTGGATGAACCCACCAAAGGTGTAGATGTAGGTGCAAAAGCCGCTATTTATGAGATTATGGGAGAATTGGCTTCCCAGGGTTATGCTATTATTATGGTATCCTCTGAAATGCCTGAGATACTGGGAATGTCAGACCGTATTGTGGTTATGTGTGACGGCAGGGTAACAGGAGAATTCAAACGCGGGGAAGCAACCCAGGAAAGTATTCTGGAAAAAGGCATGGCAAAAGTCTGCCATTGTGATTAACGGGAAAGGTGACAGGCAATGGAAAAAAATAAATGGAATCTAAAGAAATTAACCAGTACAAGAGAAATGAGTCTGGTTATCATACTAATAGTTCTTGCTGTATTTATCCAGGCAAGAAACCACAGCTTCTTATCCTTGACCAATCTAAATGACATGATTACCAATGCAACGATGATGAGTATACTGGCAATCGGTATGATGTGTGTTCTCTTAATAGGAGGTATCGATATCTCCATCGGATCTACCATCGCATTTTCGGGAATGGTCGTAGCATTACTGTTAAGATCCCATCCGGAAATCCCTACACCGGTATCCTTTCTGCTAGGAGTATTAGTAGGCAGTGCCTGCGGTATGTTAATCGGTGTTATTGTTGCCAAGGGTAAGGTAATTCCCATCATTGCCACCATGGGTCTTATGAATGCTTACAGAGGCGCCACTTATCTGATTGCTGATAATCAGTGGGTTGCGGCTTACCAGCTGCCAAACGGTTTGAAAGCTTTTGCAACTGGAAAGTTTCTAGGAATCAATAATATGATCATAGTCGCTGTTGTAATTTACATAATCTTTGCTTATTTTATTAAATTTACCAGAACCGGTAGGATGATTTATGCTGTGGGAAGTAATGTGGAAGCGGCAAAGGTCAGCGGTATTAATATTGAGAAAATTAATATCCTGGTTTATTCCTTAATGGGAGCCTTATCCGGACTGGTAGGTGTTATGTGGATATCTAAATATGCTTCTGCTCAGGGAGACGCAGCAACTGGATTTGAAATTGACATCATAGCTGCCTGTGTTATCGGCGGTGTCAGTTTAAATGGCGGTAAAGGAACCGTATTTGGCGTGATATTAGGAACTATAACTCTGGGTATTTTAAATAATGCGCTGCCTTTGATCAATATCTCACCCTTCTGGCAGGATGCCATAAAAGGTCTGGTAATTATCGTGGCTATTATAATAAATACAATATCACAGAGATCGATCGATAAGAAAAATCTGAAGAGGAGGGAACTGTAATCATGGGTAAATCAAACAGAGTTATTAGCGGAGAGCAGAAGTTTTCTTTTAAGAAGTTTTTCTTGCAGTGGGAATGGTTTCTGGTAGTATTGTTTATTGGTATCAATATTATGAATGCCAATTTATCGCCATATTACATGAATGGTGATGGTTTGTTAAATGCAACTTCCTCCTTTTTGGAGAAAGCATTCTTGGCACTGCCCATGGTATTTATATTGGTGCTGGGGGAGATTGATATATCAGTAGGAGCTACAGTTGCTTTATCCTCCGTAGTAATGGGTGTAACCTATAACAGCTTTGGAGTACCTATGCATATAGCTGTTATCATTTGTCTCTTAACAGGAACGCTTTGCGGATTCATTAATGGTTTTATTCTGACACGATTCAAAGAACTGGCACCGATGATTGTAACTCTTGGTACACAGATTCTCTATAGAGGAATTGCGACCATGATCTTAAAGGATCAGGCTGCCGGTAATTTTCCCGGTTGGTTCAGTGAAATCTACTGGGGGTCTATTGGAAGCATCCCTTATATGCTGATTGTATTTGTTATATTAGCAGTGGTATTTGGGGTTGTTCTTCATAAAACTACATTCGGCAGGCGTGTATTTGCTATCGGCAGCAACAGAGTAGCCAGCAGATATAGCGGAATACAGGTAGATAAAACCCGATTGATCATCTATACTGTTACAGGTACCATGGCAGCGGTAACAGCAATCTTTCTGACTTCTCGTATGGGCAGTACCAGACCCAATATAGCGATGGCGTATGAGATGGATGCAATAGCCATGGTAGTCCTTGGAGGAGTCTCTACCAGCGGTGGAAAAGGAAGATTTATCGGAGCTGTTATTTCAATTTTCATTATCGGTTTCTTAAGATATGGATTGGGATTAATCAATGTTAGTTCTCAGGTTATGTTAATTATCATTGGTACTCTTTTAATTGGAGCGGTTATGATTCCGAAATTAAATTTAGGCAGATTCTTTCAAAAGAAAATAGCCAGTGAAGTGTAAACATGTTATCTTTATAACATTCCTTTATTATAGGAATATTCTTTCTTATTCTGTTACATATAGCAGCTGCTTTTTGGCAAAAGCTATTAATGTATAAAAAACTATTGGAGGTTTAGGTATGAAAAAAATGAAGAAGGTATTGTCACTGGTTCTGACTCTTGCCCTGACAGCAACTGTATTTACAGCCTGCGGTAATAAAGAAACCGGTACATCCGCTGGGGACGCGAATACACCTGCTGATTCTGTTGCGGGTAAGAATTTTGCAATTCTGGTTAAAAGTGCCGGAAATCCTTACAACGAAAAAGAAAGCGCAGGCTTTAAAGAAGTAATTGAAGCTGCCGGAGCAAAAGCCATTATCAAAGCTCCCGAATCAGCAACCGCTGAAGCACAGATTACTATGATCAATGAGCTGATTTCTCAGAAGGTTGATGCGATTGCTATTGCAGGCAATGACTTTGATGCACTGGAACCTGCTTTGAAAAAAGCTATGAAGGAAGGAATCAAAGTATTATCTCTGGATGCAGCAGTTAACTCTAACAGCCGTATGGTTCACATTAACCAGGCAGATAGTGAGAAAATAGGACGTACCTTGATTCAGGCAACCAAAGAAATGGTAGGCGGAAGCGGACAGATTGCTATCCTTAGCGCCACCAGCCAGGCAGCAAATCAGAATACCTGGATTGAATGGATGAAGAAAGAGCTGGAAGAAGGGGATTACTCCGGTCTTGATCTTGTAAAGATTGCTTATGGTGATGATGAATTCCAGAAATCAGTAGATGAAACAGAAGCTTTACTTAAGAATTATCCTGACTTAAAAGCTATTATAGCACCTACTACAGTAGGTATCATGGCTGCAGCCAAGGTAGTAACAGACAAAGGTTTGATTGGTAAAGTATCCGTAACCGGATTGGGACTTCCCAGTGAAATGGCAGAATATATAACAAATGGCTCCTGTCCCTGGATGTATTTATGGAATCCTATCGACGTAGGCGGACTTGCTGCTTATGCTTCAATTGCTTTAGTGAAAGGTGATATCACCGGAGCGCAAGGTAATAAATTCGAAGCTGGTGCCTTAGGTTCTTATGAAGTTATTTCAGCTCAGGACGGTGGTACAGAAGTACTTCTTGGTGCTCCTTTTAAATTTGAGCCTGCTAATATTGATGAATGGAAATCAGTATATTAATAGAGATGTAAAAGTTTATGTTTATGTGTGTCATATTTTATTTAGAATGTTTAGATGAAACGTAGATATCAAAGAAATTAGTTTTCCGATACTTATTAATGTAAACTGGGTGTTTATTAGGCTGTTCAATTAATTTGTTTGCTTCCATAAGGTATATGATACCTTGGTACGCACAAGTTAACTGAGCAGTCTTTTTGTATTGGAACTGTGGTTAGATTTTAATAATGTAGCAATTTACACAGTTAAAGCTTGTAATTCAATGACTATTGTGATAGTATTTTCGTTGGATGATTATAAACAAATAGAAGCATTACGATTCAGGAAAATAAGCAAAAATTTAAATTATTTAAACTTCAAAAACATAGAACATTAAATCATGGAGCATAAAACATAAAATCATGGAGCATAAAACATAAAACATGAAACATAAAACATCTAAAAGCATATAACATCAAAAATACTTACACATTTCCATTATAGTATCAGGGAGGGTATATGGATAACAGGCTTAAAAGCATTATAGCAGTTTTTATTGCAGCATATTTTGTTGTTGCTCTTAGTTGCTTCTTTTTAAATACTAACAAAAACCAACCTGTTAATATATCGACACCTGATAATAATATTGATATAAGTATCGCGGGATATACTATGGATAAAGAAAATGTAATTATGACAGGAATTCGAGCTAAAACATATGGTACCCTTAATGGAATGGTTCTTTCAGCAGGGTTGATAGTTAAAGGGACGGCAGGAAAAGTAATTACAAGAAATGAGTTAGGTATAACAACAGAGTTTATAGTGGAAGTCAGTCTGCAGGAAATTGATAGTAACGTTATCAAGATAGTACAGTTAAAATGCGATAAGCTGCTAAAAGAAGGAGAGGACTACGTTTTAGTTTTAGAAAAAGAATTTTATGATGATAATACATATCATATCCTGGGTGGAAATCAAGGCATTTTTAAGGAAAGCAAAAGCAGCATTGAAAGAGCTGGATAAACGGATGATCATACTCTCAGGTTATATTCACTGAGTAATAGCAAATATAAATAGAAGAAATTATGAATAATAAAATTTGTAACGTACTGGAGTTGAAACCAGTGCGTTTTTTATTTGGAATTTGTGGTTTTTTGTTGTGATATAGTGATTTGGTAGAAGGTATACTTACTTTAAATGTAAAAGCTTTGTTTTGTGGACATAAAAAACAAATAAAAACCACATAATATTGCAAAAAACCAATATATTGATATTGACTTGTTGGTTTTACAGTGGTACAATACAGGTAAATGCACATAAAACAAATAAATACCACATAATTAAAGGAGATTGCACTATGATGTCAGAGTACGAAATCAAGAAGGAAATATGCGAAATAGGTAAAAGAATCTATAACAGAGGCATGGTTGCGGCTAATGACGGTAACATATCCGTTAAGATAAGTGACAACGAGTTCCTATGTACACCTACCGGTGTAAGCAAAGGTTTTATGACACCGGAATACATATGTAAGGTTGATAAGGAAGGTAAAGTAATTCAGGCTAACGGTAATTTCAAACCTTCTTCAGAAATCAAGATGCACATGCGTGTATATAAAGAAAGACCTGATGTTACCTCTGTTGTTCATGCACATCCTATGTATGCTACAGGTTTTGCAATTGCAGGTATTCCTTTAACTCAGCCTATTATGCCTGAAGCTGTTATAACCTTAGGCTGCGTACCCATCGCAGAGTATGGTACTCCTTCAACAGAAGAGATTCCTGATGCAGTATCTAAATACCTCCCTTATTATGATGCGGTATTGTTAGAGAACCACGGAGCGTTAACTTTTGGTGATTCCTTACTTAATGCTTATCACAAGATGGAATCCGTTGAGTTTTATGCAAAACTTCTTTATATCTCCAAACAGCTTGGAGGACCAAAAGAGTTATCCGATTCTCAGGTACAGAAATTATATGAGATCCGCAGACAGTTCGGAATGACCGGTAAACATCCTGCAAATCTTTGCCAGAATAACAAAGAAGGCAAGGCAAACTGCCATGGTAACTGCGGAAACCACGGAACAGCAGAAGTTGACTCCAGCCAGCTTGTAGCTGATATCACTAAGAAAGTAATGGAACAGTTAGGACTGAAATAATACTTGATAGAACAGCACCGCAAAGAAAGAAAGCAATTTCCACTTTTGATTGGAGTGTAAAATAGCGGATATTGTGCAAACTTGCGGTATGCATGGGTGATAGTATGGAGGAAAAAGTAAATAGCAAAAACAGCGATATAAAAATTAACGTACAGAACAGCACGCAGATAGGCAGGACTTATAAAGAACTCAACTTTCTAAAGGAAAGAATCACAAATGTCATGGAGTATTGCGGGAATGAAGCAGTGAGTTCCTTCCTTGCAGGTGCTTTGAATGAGGTTGGCAAAGCCAGAATCCATATGGTAGAAACAACCATAAAGGATGCCGTTAGTGAAGCGATTGATAAAGCAGGCATTTCCTTAAATCAAATCACGGAAGACCAGATCTCTCAGGCGATTTCAAAGGCAGCCTTTAAAGATACAGCAGGAACAAGGAAGATTACAGAGAAACTCACCTTATCCCATGCCAAGTTTCTTATTGAAGAAATAGAAAAAGAAGCAGAAAGATTGGGAGTCGCTGCGGTTATAGCAGTGGCAGATAAAGGTGCTAGGACAATTGCGGTTCATGCCATGAATGATTCTTATATTGCAAGTTTTGATATTGCCTTAAACAAAGCCTACACCAGCGCAGCTCTTAAAATGTCAACAATGCAGTTAAAGACATTAAGTCAGCCGGGCGGTGAGCTTTATGGAATACAGCATACAAATGAAGGTAAGATTGTTATTTTCGGAGGAGGAGAACCCCTGTATCTTAAGGAGAACCTTCTTGGCGGTCTGGGTGTCAGCGGAGGGACGGAAAGTCAGGATGCGGCTCTTGCTGCTTACGGAAAAGAAAAATTTAAGGAGGCTTTTTCGTGAATTTAAAGGAAGCACAAGTGAAGGATATCGTAAGAAAAGTCCTTCTGCAGGTGGAAGCCGGTAACAAAGAAGAGCAGAAGCTGTCGGGAGTATTTGCGGATATGAACGATGCTATCGGGGCGTCAATCAAAGCTCAGAAGGTTATGCAGCAGCTTTCCATGGATTCCAGAGAGAAAATCATTTCTAATATCCGTAAAAAAACCCTGGAAAATGCTGAGCTCTTTGCCCGCATGGGTGTGGAAGAAACCGGAATGGGAAATGTAGGACATAAGATATTAAAGCATCAGTTATTAGCAGAGAAGACTCCGGGAACAGAAGATATTTCCACAGTAGCCTGGTCAGGAGACAGAGGACTTACTCTTGTGGAGATGGGACCCTTTGGTGTTATCGGAGCGATTACGCCCTGTACCAATCCCAGTGAGACTATTCTTTGTAACAGTATCGGAATGATAGCGGGAGGAAATACTGTGGTATTCAATCCCCATCCTGCGGCAATCGGTGTATCAAACCTGGCAGTACATATGGTAAATGAAGCCTCCAGGGAAGCCGGCGGACCGGATAACATAGCAGTATCAATAGTGAAACCTACTTTAGCTTCCGGAGATATCATGATAAAACATCAGAGTATCCCTCTTATAGTAGCTACCGGCGGTCCGGGCGTTGTTACAACGGTTCTCTCCTCCGGAAAGCGAGGAATAGGAGCAGGAGCAGGTAATCCACCTGTTCTGGTAGATGAAACAGCAGATATCAAAAAAGCAGCTATGGATATTGTTAACGGTTGTACTTTTGATAACAACCTTCCCTGTATTGCGGAGAAAGAGGTTGTTGTAGTTGGTAAGATTATGGATGAATTAATGCATTATCTCATCGAAAATGGCTGTTATGTAATCTCCAAAGAAGAACAGGAAAAGTTAACTGCAGTTGTTCTTAAGGATAATAAACTGAATCGTAAATGTGTAGGTAAGGATGCCAGAACAATTCTTTCCATGATAGGTATTGAAACACCTGAGAATATCCGTTGTATCATCTTTGAAGGTGAGAAAGAACATCCTTTGATTGCAGAAGAGCTCATGATGCCTATACTGGGTATTGTAAGAGCAAAGGATATTGACGATGCCATTGAAAAAGCTGTGTGGCTGGAGCATGGCAACCGTCATTCTGCACATATGCATTCTAAGAATGTAGACAATCTGACAAGGTTCGGAAAAGCAGTAGATACGGCTATCTTTGTAAAAAATGCTCCTTCCTATGCTGCTATTGGTTTCGGCGGAGAAGGCTTCTGCACCTTTACCATAGCCAGCAGAACAGGGGAAGGACTTACCTCAGCCCGTACCTTTACCAAACAAAGACGTTGTGTTATGGCAGACAGCCTTTGTATCCGTTAATGGATTTGTATATTGAAAGCAGGAGGAGATACAATGGAGAATTTGAACATTGAAGACATTGTAAGACAGGTGCTGGCAGAGATGACCAGTGATAAGAAAGCGGACAGTAATGCAGGAAGTACTGCTAAGAACGGAAGCATTCCAAAGACTGCTAAAGTTGCGGTACTTACAAAATTAGAAAATATAGAACTAAAAGAGTATCCTATTCCTGAACTGGGAGACGATGACATCCTGGTAAAGGTTGAGGGCTGTGGTATCTGCGGAACGGATGCCCATGAATATAAAAGAGATCCCTTTGCCTTAATTCCTGTAGTATTAGGACATGAGGGCACTGGCGAAATCGTAAAAGTTGGAAAAAATGTTAAGAAAGACAGTGCAGGTAAGTCACTTAAAGTTGGAGATAAGGTTGTAACCTGTATGATTTTTAAAGATAATCCGGATATCACTATGTTCGATTTAAACAAACAGAATGTAGGCGGAGCAGATGTTTACGGACTTCTACCCGATGACGACGTTCATTTAAATGGATGGTTTTCAGATTATATCATTATAAGAGGTGGTTCTACCGTATTTAACGTAAGTGATCTGGATCTGGAATCCAGAATTCTCATTGAGCCTTGTGCGGTATTGATTCATGCAGTCGAGAGAGCTAAGACCACAGGTATCCTAAGATTTAACAGCCGTGTTGTGGTCCAGGGCTGCGGTCCTATCGGATTAATATGTATCGCTGTTCTTCGTACTATGGGTATCGAGAATATCGTAGCAGTAGACGGAGAAGATAAACGACTCGCCTTTGCAAAAGAAATGGGAGCAGATAGTTATGTGAACTTTAAGAATTACAAAGGCGCTGAAGAACTGGCTGAAGGAGTAAAAGAAGCTTTTGGCGGTTATCTGGCAGATTTCGCATTCCAGTGCACCGGTTCTCCTGTAGGACACTCTAATATATACAAATTTATTCGTAACGGCGGTGGACTTTGTGAACTTGGTTTCTTTATCAATGGTGGTGACGCAACAATAAATCCTCACTTTGATATCTGTTCAAAAGAAATCACTACTGTAGGTTCCTGGGTTTATACCTTAAGAGATTATGCTACAACCTTTGATTTCATCAAGAGAGCAAAAGGAATCGGTATTCCACTTAACAAGCTTATTACCCATAAATATCCTCTGGATCAGATTAATGAAGGTTTTGTTACAAATCTGAAAATGGAAGGGTTAAAAATAGCCGTTATTAATGAGGCATAAGAAAGGGTGGTAGCAAAATGGCGATGGCCGTAGGCATGATAGAGGTGTACGGGTTGGTTGCTGCCTTTGTAGCAGGTGATGCCGGCTGTAAAGCTGCAAATGTTACTCTGGAGACCTTTGACCGTAATAAGCCGGCTAATGCAGATCAACTCCCGGTGCCCTTAATCGTTATGGTAAAATTCCGTGGTAATGTAGAGGATGTCAGAGCAGCAGTTGAGGCTGCTGAAGTTGCCGCTAATGCAGTATCTGGTGTAATTACTAAGCATGTGATTGCAAACCCGGAGAATGGAACTGAGAAAATGCTCTCATTAAACGGTTTGGATAAAAGCTAATATTTAAAAGATGATGTGAAGCATTTTTTAGATCAATTGCCTTTCCAATATTTGGTTTTTGGTAATCAAAGATAATGTCACGTCAAACATAATGTCACATCAAAGAAAACACAGAGTTAAATAATATGTAAATTTAGTTCATTTAAAAAGTTGATAGTTGAATTGAAACATATATAACAGGAGGATAACAAAATGGCTCAGGAAGCTTTAGGAATGGTTGAAACAAGAGGATTGACAGCAGCAATTGAAGCAGCAGATGCAATGGTCAAGGCAGCAGAGGTTGTACTGGTTGGAACAGAGAAGATCGGATCAGGTCTTGTAACTGTATTGGTTAGAGGTGATGTAGGAGCTGTTAAGGCAGCTACAGAAGTTGGTGCAAATGCAGCAGCAAGATTAGGTGAACTGGTAGCAGTTCATGTAATTCCCAGACCTCATACAGACGTTGAGAAAATACTTCCTAAAATCTAATAAGATTTTATAATCTGATAAGATTTAATACCTTAATAAGATTTTATAATCTGTTCAGAGATTTGTTGAAAGAGGTAAGAGTGAAAGAAAAGCACTTTCACTCCCCCAGATTTTTTACGCGTGCCAAAGCACGCAGATGGGAGCCAATGTTGAGTTCATTAGGGTTTATTGAAATTCCCAGCGTAACAGCTGCTATAGAGGCGTTGGATGTGATGCTTAAGACTGCCGATGTGGAATTCGTAACATGGGAGAGAAAGCTTGGAGGACGTTTGGTTACTATAATCGTACAGGGCGATGTATCAGCAGTATCCCATGCCGTGGAAACTGCTGCGCAGACAGCTATGAAACCTTGCGTGCATGCCGTTATTCCAAATCCCCATGAGGAAACCATTCGTATGGTTAACATCAGTGCAGCCAGACTGAACAAACAGTAAAGATAAGGGGTAGTCATGGCAGAAACAAACAGACCAGAAGAAAATAGTATCAACACAGAAAAGAATAAAACCAGAAGTCGTAAGCCGGGCAAAACAGCTGATGTAAAAACGGCAGCTGGATCTGGTAAAACAGCTGAAGCAGACAAAGCAGTTGATGTAGAAATAACGGCTGCAACAGATAAAGCGGTGATAACAGCAGGCAAGACAACTGCAACAGACAAAATAGTTGATGAGACTAAAGAGACTAGCAATACCACTGATATAACTGAAACAAGTGAAACTAGTACAATAAATGAAACAGAAAAAAATAAGAAAATTAATAATGATACAGCGGAAACCGCTGTAAGGGAGGTCAAAATGGCACAGGAAGCTTTAGGAATGGTAGAAACAAGAGGTTTAGTAGCAGCAATTGAAGCAGCAGATGCAATGTTAAAAGCAGCTAATGTTACATTAGTTGGAACAGAGAAGATCGGTTCCGGATTAGTGAGTGTTATGGTAAGAGGAGATGTAGGTGCAGTTAAGGCAGCAGTTGAGTCCGGTGCAAGCAGTGCTTCCAAACTTGGTGAACTGGTAGCTACACACGTAATTCCCAGACCTCATACAGATGTTGAGAAAATTCTTCCTGCTCTAAAGTAATCGAAAACAAACCATTACTTATAATGAATGGCAGCAGTAAGGTATACGAGAAAATGCAGGATAAGCAGGAGCAGATGTTATAAGTAACATCGGCTCCTGTCCTTAACACGAATCATTTATGTTGAATATTAGTGTTTACCTTTTCGAGCACAAAAGGCTGAGTACAATGGTGTTTTATCAGTAAGAGGAAAAATTAATTCAGCTAGTACTACCTTGTGTAAATAGCGGATGCTGAATTGTGCGAAATTTATGCAAGGTAGTACTAGATATGGAAAAGAGCAGGTGGATTCTTTGGAAGAAAAAGACGTAGAATTAATAACGGCTATGGTATTAAAAGCAATTAAGGAAAATGACTCCGAGACCAATTATTCCGTACCCATAGGTGTTTCTGCAAGACATGTACATCTGACACAGGAGCATGTTGAGGTACTCTTTGGAAAAGGGTATGAGCTGACAAAGAAAAAGGAACTTATGGGAGGCCAATATGCCTCAAATGAGCTGGTTACCATTGTAGGTTATAAACTAAGAGCAATGGAAAATGTAAGGATATTAGGACCTGTCAGAAAGATCTCTCAGGTTGAAATATCAAAAACCGATGCCATAAAGCTTGGAATCAAAGCACCGATTAAAGAATCCGGTGATATAAAGGGTTCTGCACCTATTTCAATTGTAGGACCAAAAGGTGCTGTTCATCTGGAGGAAGGCTGTATCGTTGCCAAACGCCATATCCATATGGCACCCGCAGATGCAAAAGCAGCAGGTGTAGTAAATGGTCAGGTAGTATCTGTTAAAGCAGATAATGAAAGAGGAACGACCTTTAACCACGTAACAATCAGAGTAGATGGAAGTTATACTCTGGAAATGCATATAGACACAGATGAAGCAAATGCAGCGGGAATTGCAACAGGTGATTCCGCATTAATAATAAAGTAATACAATCAGGAGTATCTAAATCAGGCTGGGGCATGGCATTAGAAATTTAAATATACCCTAATATCCTGGAAAGTGGTTGCATCCTGATTTGTACGTGTGTGAAAGCACGCAGATGGGAGTTTGTATGATAGTCGGCAAAGTAGTTGGTTCCCTGATAGCAACCAGAAAAAATGAGAACCTCATAGGCTGTAAGTTCCTTATTGTGGAACCCTTTGACAAAATGGAGGAAAGCGGAAGATTCGTGGCCATTGACAATGTAGGAGCAGGTATTGGGGAAGTTGTTTTGGTGGTAAAGGGCAGCGGTGCCCGCATCGGATGCCGTATGGAAAGTGCACCGGTGGATGCAGCTATTGTAGGTATTGTAGACGACGGAATTGGATTGGAGTAATTTCAGCATGGAAATACAGGAACTTATCGGTATCGTAAAAGAGCATGGAGTGGCAGGTGCAGGGGGCGCAGGTTTTCCTACCTATGCCAAACTTGATAAACGGGCAGAGGCAATTCTTTTAAACTGCGCGGAATGCGAACCTTTACTAAAGGTGCACAGACAGCTCCTTGAAAAATATGCCTATGAAATCATGGAGACCTTTGCTCTGATAGGAGAAGTATTAGAGGCGAAGAGAACAGTAATAGCCGTGAAGGAAGCATACAAAGGGACTGTTGAGGCTTTGCAGGCTAATAGGTCTTCTTATCCGAAGATTGAACTGAAACTGCTTCCGGAAGTCTATCCTATGGGAGATGAAGTAGTCCTGATACATGAAACTCTTGGTATAACAATTCCGCCTGGTGGGCTTCCAATTCAAAAAGGTGTTGCTGTATTTAACGTTGAAACTATTTTTAATATTCATAAGGCTCTAAAAAATAAAGGACCGGTGAATGCAAAGTACCTTACCATTGCCGGAGAAGTTACTGCCCCTAAGACAGTTTTGGCACCTATAGGTATGGAAGTAAGAGAAGTCATTAAGGCAGCAGGAGAGATAACAGTGAAATCTGCGGTATTTGTTATGGGAGGCCCTATGACGGGCAGCGTAGTCTCATCATACGATTGTGTTACCAAGATGACCAATGCAATACTTGTTCTGGACAGAAATCATAAACTTATTCAACGAATGCTCTCTGATGTTTCCATTGATATGAAGCGGGCAATGTCTGTATGCTGCCAGTGTGAAATGTGCACAGATCTATGTCCCAGGAATCTCCTTGGTCACCCCATAACGCCTCATATGTTCATGCGGTCAGCCACCAGTGGTGTGGGTGCTGCGATGAAGGATCTAAGTCCATTTCTTCATACTTTTTATTGCTGCTCCTGCGGTATTTGTGAGCTATATGCCTGTCCACAGGATTTGTCTCCCAGAAGGCTGATAACCCAGTATAAGAACGGCTTAAGAAACAAAGGTGTTACCCCTGATAAAGAGGTGAAGTATAAAGATCCCTTATCTTTAAGAGAATACCGGAAAATACCTATGGAGAGACTTACTGCAAGAATCGGATTAACGGAGTATAATCAAGAAGCACCTTTGGTTGATACCTTACTTCGGGCAGAACAGGTTAAGATAAAGCTGGCTCAGCATATTGGTGTAAAAGCAGTACCTAAGGTAAAGAAAGGGGACACTGTTGAATACGGCAGCAAGATTGCTGAAGCGGTAGAAGACAAACTTTCCTTACCAATCCATTCTTCTGTAAATGGTGAGGTGATCGAAGTAACAGAGGACTACATAATAATACGAAACAGCAATGAGAGGATGTAAACGTTATGAGCAAGGCAATCGGAATGGTAGAATACAAGACAGTATCCACGGGACTTCTTGCCGCAGATACCATGTTAAAAACAGCACAGGTTGAGATCCTGGAAGCTCAGACGGTATGTCCCGGTAAATATATAATCCTGTTAAAAGGTGAGTTATCGGCGATTAAAGCTTCTGTAGAAGCAGCCAGACTTAAATACAGGGAACACTTAATTGACAGTTTCATACTTGGAAATCCCCATGATTCCATATTTGCTGCCATCTATGGAGCAGCCTCTATCGAGAACATGAAAGCACTTGGAATCCTTGAGACTTTTTCCGCTGCGTCTATTATAGTAGCAGCAGATGAAGCAGCGAAATCAGCAGAGGTTACACTCATTGAACTAAGAATTGCAAGGGGAATGTGCGGTAAGTCCTATATACTGTTAACCGGTGAGATAGCGGCTGTTGAAGCTGCCATTGACAAAGCAAAAGCGGCTGTCAGCGAATCAGCCATGCTGCTTGATTCTGCAATTATTGCAAACCCTGACAGGAAGCTGTGTGAGAGTATTATATAGTTAAAAACACAAAAACTCTGTTTCTTTAAAGGAAACGACAGAACAGTTACTTTACAACTTCTTATGAACTTGTTTATAATAGAACTTATCTAATTTTCTATTAAAATACCAATTAAGGCAATAATTTTAGATGCCGGCATCTGATTATAAGAAAGTTATTAGATTCGTATAATACCAAAGCTGCAAGGATGAAAGAAAGCCTTTCACTCCCTGACTTTAAAGGTGTGTTAAAGCACTCAGATGGGGCTAAAAATAAAAGAGAGTAGGTAGAAGACAATGCTTGCAATAGAAAGAAGAAATCAGATATTAGAAATATTGCAGAGGGATAAGAGAGTTGTAGTAAGTGATTTGAGTACGGTATTTGAAGTGACGGAGGAAACCATTAGAAGGGATCTTGAGAAACTTGAAAAAGAAGGTTTTGCCAGAAAAACTTATGGTGGAGCCATTCTAAATGAAAGTTTTAATGTAGATTTACCCTTTACCGTTAGAAAGAAAGCCAATGTATCCAATAAGGAGTACATTGCAGATATTATATGTTCTATGATCGAGGACGGGGATCACATTATGATGGATGCCAGTTCTACCGCTGTTTATGCAGCTAAACATCTAAAGAACAAAAAGAATATCACATTGATTACCAATTCTATTGAAATACTTCTTGAGCTATCCGAAGTAGCAGGTTGGAAAGTACTTTCCACCGGCGGAATGCTAAAAGAAGGTTCACTATCGCTGGTAGGTTATCAGGCAGAAAAGATGCTTGAGAACTACCATGTAGATAAAGCAGTCATTTCCTGTAAAGGTCTTGATATGGAACGTGGAATAACCGATTCCAATGAAATGGAAGCTCAGATTAAGAAACTGATGCTGGAATCAGCCAGTACCAAAATACTTGCTGCGGACTCCTCAAAGTTTGATAAGATATCCTTTACCCGTATAGGTGGTTTGGATAATCTTGATTATGTTATAACGGACAAAGAACCAACAGATACCTGGAAGCAAATATTTCAGACTACTAAAATATCATTAAAATATGAATAAAAACACTGTAATCCTTCTTCAAAGAAACATTAATAAGTTCTATTTGGTGAAGGTTGGAATTACAGTTTTCAAATAAAAAGCGTGAAGTAAAATTAAGAACTTAGAAGGTATCTTTTAAACAAATAGAAAGGATAAGTTGCTTGCTATGGCTGCCATTAAGGCAGTAAGCAATGGGTATTGGCATGAATAATGTAAAGGATAGAGAAGGCTTTCATCCTTCAAAAGAAATTGTAAAAAGCCCTCGTATTTCGATGCTTATAGAGGATTTGTATGCCTCTATGCCGGTAATTGAAGCTGACAGGGCAGTTCTTCTTACTGAGAGCTATAAAAGTACCGAAGGAGAACCGATTATCAGAAGAAGAGCAAAAGCATTTTATCATATATTAAAGAACATTCCTATTACCATACGTCCTTTAGAGCTGATAGCCGGCAGTGCTACCAAAGCGCCACGAGGCTGTCAGGTGTTTCCTGAGTTTTCCTATCAGTGGCTGTTGGAAGAATTTGATACGATCGAGAAGAGAAGCGCCGACCCTTTCTATATAGCAGAAGATACAAAAGAAACCTTAAGAAATGTTTATACATACTGGCAAGGCAAAACAACCAGCGAACTGGCAACCTCCTATATGGCACCGGAAACAAAGCTTGCCATGGAACATAATGTATTTACTCCCGGAAACTATTTCTATAATGGTGTAGGTCACGTAACGGTTGCTTATGAGAAAGTATTGGAAATAGGTTATGAAGGAATTAAAGGAGAAGCGGTAAAAGCGCTTGCAGAACTTAAAGTATCCGATATGGATTATGGGAAACGCAGTGAATTTCTTAAAGCTGTTATTCTAAGCTGTGAAGCTGCCTGCCTTTATGCCGAACGATATGCTGTGCTGGCAAAAGAAGAAGCAGCAGCCTGTCAGGATGCAAAGAGAAAAGAAGAACTGCTTCAGGTAGCAAAAAACTGCAGCAGAGTTCCAAGATACGGTGCTACTTCCTTTTACGAAGCCTGCCAGTCCTTCTGGTTTGTACAGATGCTTTTACAGGTGGAATCAAGCGGACATTCCATCTCCCCCGGAAGATTTGATCAATATATGTATCCGTATTATGAGAAGGATTTAAAAGAAGGAAAATTAACCATAGAATTTGCCCAGGAACTTATGGATTGTATCTGGGTCAAGCTAAATGATTTGAATAAAGTAAGAGACGCAGCTTCTGCGGAAGGTTTTGCGGGTTACAGTCTGTTCCAGAATCTTATAGCCGGTGGCCAGAACAGAGAAGGTATTGATGTAACCAATGATCTTTCCTATATGAGTATAGAAGCCTCCATGCATGTAATGCTTCCTCAGCCGTCACTGTCCGTCAGAGTATGGAATAAGACACCACATGAATTTCTGGTAAAAGCTGCAAAGCTTACAAGAACAGGCATCGGACTTCCTGCCTATTATAACGATGAAGTAGTTATACCTTCTCTGGTAAACAGAGGGCTGACCCTTGCGGATGCCAGAGAGTATAATATCATTGGCTGTGTGGAACCACAGAAAGCCGGCAAGACTGACGGCTGGCATGATGCTGCCTTCTTTAATATGTTACGTCCTTTGGAATTTGCTTTTCATAACGGTAGAGATAAGGGTGAACTGGTAGGTGTACCTACCGGTGAAGTAGAAGAGATGAACTCTTTTGAAGAACTCTTTGATGCCTACAAAAAGCAGATGAATTATATGATAGAGCTGCTGGTGAATGCTGATAACTCTATTGATCTTGCACATAGTGAAAGATGCCCCCTGCCTTATCTTTCTTCTATGGTAGAGGATTGTATCGGCAGAGGTAAAAGCGTACAGGAGGGCGGAGCTATCTATAACTTTACCGGACCTCAGGGCTTTGGTATTGCGAATATGACTGATTCCCTTTATGCCATAAAGAAACTGGTATTTGAGCAGAAGAAATATACACTGATTGATTTTAAAAATGCTATGGTGGGTAATTTTGGACATGGAATATCCTCCTCTGAAACAGAAGAAAATTCCTTCCAAAAGGCAGAAGATAGTTTCTTCCAAAAAGCTGAAGATAGTTTCTTCCAAAAAGCTGAAGAAACCACAAAAGCTGTTGTGAAGAAACTGCTGGAGCAGGGAGTAAAGGTCGGAGAAAAAGAGATAAAAGAAATCCTTGCAGTAACTTTAAAAGACGGAGTTTCAGCAGAGCAAGGGAATAGATGGGAACAACTGCTTCGTGATATAAACGACCTTCCCAAGTTTGGAAATGATATAGAAGACGTCGATCTCTTTGCCAGAGAAATAGCTTATACCTATACGAAACCCATGGAGAATTTTAAGAATCCTAGAGGTGGTTCTTATCAAGCAGGGCTTTACCCCGTATCAGCCAATGTGCCGTTAGGTGCACAGACTGGAGCCACTCCTGATGGAAGATTAAGTTGTACACCGATTGCTGATGGTGTATCCCCTGCTTCTGGAAGAGATACCCATGGACCTACCGCGGCAGCTAACTCTGTTGCTAAGTTAGATCATTTTATTGCTTCTAATGGAACGTTATTCAATCAGAAGTTCCATCCCTCCGCTCTTAGCGGTGTCAGAGGAATTGATAACTTTATCTCTCTGATAAGAGCATATTTTGACCAGAAGGGAAGTCATATGCAGTTTAATGTAGTTAGTCGTGATACCCTTATTGATGCCCAGAAACATCCGGATAATTATAAGAATCTGGTAGTCAGAGTTGCAGGGTACAGTGCATTATTCACGACTTTGTCCAGGTCACTGCAGGATGATATTATAGCCAGAACAGAACAGGGATTTCCGGGATAAAGATACTGTAATCAGATGCTTTAGCAGTGAAATGCATCAGAACATTTATGATTTTTCAACTACGGATTCAGGAATATCGAATCAAAGATTTGATATTCACGAAAGGGATAATAATGACAGGAAGAATATTCGATATACAGAGATTTTCCATTCATGACGGACCCGGTATACGTACCATTGTGTTTCTGAAGGGCTGTTACTTAAGATGCAGATGGTGCTGTAATCCGGAATCCCAGGAATATGATATAGAGACCATGATGGTAGACGGAAAGCCTAAGATTATAGGCAGAGATGTAACCGTTAAAGAAGTGTTGGAAGAGGTTATGAAAGACCTTCCATATTACAGAAGATCCGGGGGAGGGCTTACTCTCTCCGGAGGTGAAGCCCTCTGTCAGCCGGATTTTGCGGTGGAACTGTTGAAAACTGCAAGAGAGAATGGTATTAACACGGCTATGGAAAGCACGGGTTATTCTGAGTTTTCTGTAATTGAGAGGTATCTGCCCTGGCTGGATGTCTATCTGATGGACATTAAGCATATGGATTCTGTTAAACATGAAGAATATACCGGAAGACCCAACAGTCTGATACTTGAGAATGCCAGAAAGATAGCGGAGAAGAACAGTACCAAGGGTGGTACACGTTTGGTTATAAGAGTACCGGTAATTCCAGAGTTTAATGCTACCACTAAGGAAATTAGTGCCATTGCAGAGTTTGCGAAAACACTTCCAGGAGTTACTGATTTACACCTGCTGCCCTATCACCGATTGGGTCAGGATAAATATACCGGACTTAATAGAGAATATAAGATGCAGTATGTAGAACCTTTAAGCAACGAAGCTATGGAAGGACTGCTTCAGGCAGCTTTAAAATCAGGTCTTAATTGTGAGATAGGCGGATAAGGGAGGAGAAACAGATGAATTTTCAGGATATGATATCCAATGACAATAAAATGAGAATCATTCAGGAAATCGTTCCCGGTAAACAGATTACATTGGCACATATTATCGCAGGGCCTGATCAGGTTCTGTATAAGAAGCTGGGATTGAATCCGGAAATAGATTATCAGAAAGCTGCCATCGGCATTCTTACTGTTTCCCCCAGTGAGACGGCGATAATAGCAGGAGATATTGCAATCAAAACCTCTGGTGTGGAACTTGGGTTTGTTGACCGTTTCAGCGGTACTTTGATTGTTACAGGAAGTGTTTCAGAAGTGGAAACATCTCTGAAAGCGATACTGGATTATGCTGTGGAGAAATTAAATTTTTCCGTATGTGAGCTTACCAGAACATGAAAAAGCTGATACTGATCGGAAGAAGTGAAAGTGGTAAAACAACTCTTACCCAGGCGCTTAAGGGTGAGAAGCTTCAATATGCCAAAACTCAGGCAACAGATTATATGGATATGCTGATTGATACACCCGGTGAGTACGCACAGACAAAATCTCTTGCAAGTGCATTAGCACTCTATGCATATGAAGCAGACGTAGTTGGGCTGCTGCTCGGTGCCACAGAGGATTATTCCCTGTTCAGTCCCAATATTACCAGCCTTGTTAACAGAGAAGTGATTGGTATAGTAACTCAGATAGACAAACTGGAGGCTAACTGTGTCAGAGCGGGAGAATGGTTAAAACTGGCGGGCTGCCATCGTATTTTCTACGTAAGTGCAGTTACCGGTGAAGGTCTTACAGAACTAAGGCAATATCTTATGCAATAGATAAAAAAATATTATTGATATACGTAGGAAACTCCGGGGTATATAAAAACCCAGGAGTTTTTTTTAAGAATGTTTTGCTCTTTTTCCCTTTGTTTACTATAATAGAAGATGAGTAATTTATAGAATGACATTTAATTATATCAGAAGTAAAATTTAATCCAATTCATGAGGTGGATAAAGAAGGTCATTTATAAAGAAGTACATTTATATAAGAAAGGTGATTTGTTATGGATACTATTTCATTGGGGATATTAATTCCCTTTATAGGAACAACTCTGGGTTCGGCCTTTGTGTTTCTGCTTAAAAATCGAATCAACCCGTTGGTTCAGAAGATTCTTCTGGGGTTTGCCTCCGGCGTAATGGTGGCTGCTTCTGTTTGGTCGTTGTTAATTCCGGCAATTGATATGTCAGAGGATATGGGAAAACTATCTTTTGTACCAGCAATAACGGGTTTTGGATTAGGGATTGCCTTCTTGCTGCTGTTAGATAAAATTGTTCCCCATTTGCATCTTGACAAGGAAGAACCAGAGGGAATCAGTACCACCTTTAAGAAAAGCACCATGCTGGTACTGGCAGTTACGTTGCATAACATACCGGAAGGAATGGCAGTAGGTGTCGTGTTTGCGGGACTGATGCAGGGTAATACAGACATTACCTTTGCTGGTGCTATGGCATTGGCAATCGGTATCGCTATTCAGAATGTTCCCGAAGGAGCAATCATTTCTCTCCCTCTTAAAAGTGAAGGAACCAGCAGAGGAAAAGCATTCTTATACGGCATGTCCTCTGGTGTTGTAGAACCTATAGCTGCCTTGATAACAATTCTCCTGACTGGTCTGGTAGTTCCTGTCTTGCCGTATTTACTTTCCTTTGCAGCAGGAGCAATGATCTATGTGGTGGTTGAAGAACTGATTCCGGAGGCATCAGAAGGAGAGCATTCCAATATCGGTACCATTGGTTTTGCTATAGGGTTTATGATTATGATGACCTTAGATGTTGCTTTAGGTTAAAACTTTTTCAGGGAAGGAAGTGGGTATCATCCACCAGGAACTCTTAGATAAATTAAAAGAGATAACAGAAGAAGAACAGGATATCTTATCCGGAAACAGTACGGTAGCTAGAGATCTGTATACCAGTGAAAAGGATTTTGTCATTGACAGTAAGAAGATGCTTGCCAAAGGCAAACTCATAGATGTCAGGACACATACCCGATTTGTACATTTTCCAAAGCATAAGCATAACTATATCGAAATCATCTATATGGTAAGCGGCAGTACTACCCACATCATCAATGACAATAGTAAGGTAGTCTTAAACCAAGGGGATATGCTGTTTCTGAATCAGAATGCATACCAGGAAATACTCCCTGCAGGACTAGAAGATATTGCAATTAACTTTATAGTTCTGACAGAATTCTTTGATGTGGCTTTTCAAATGCTGGATGGTGAGAATCTGTTGAAGAATTTCTTGGTGGATTCTCTGCGTCAGGATAATAAGACCGCGGGATATCTGTATTTTAAAGTAGCAGATATCCTGCCGGTTCAGAATCTTATCGAAAATATGATCTGGTCTATATTAAATGAGCAGGTCAATAAAAGAAAGATTAATCAGACTACCATGGGGTTATTATTCCTGCAGCTCTTAAATTATACGGACAAAATTGAGCAGGGTGAGGATGACCCTTACGATAATTACCTCACATTATCAGTATTACGTCATATAGAAGAGAATTACCGGGACAGCAATCTGACAGTATTGGCAAAAGACTTAAATCAACCGATATATCTGCTTAGCAGGCTTGTCAAACGGAGCACAGGTTATACCTATAAGGAACTGCTGCAGCGTAAACGGTTTCAGAAAGCCGTTGAATTGCTTGGAAACACGACCCTTTCGGTTAATGATATTATATCAGCGGTTGGATATGACAATACAAGCTATTTTCATAGGGTATTCAGAGAAAAATATAAGATGTCACCAAGACAGTTCCGAACCATGAAACAGCAGGAACCATAAGGTAAGCAAATGTTATAACTATTTAGTCTTAATCAAGCTAACGTTAAAACAAGCACAATATAAGAAAGCGTGAGGGAAAAGGAAATAATGGATAACCAGGCACTAAAAAATATTTATATATGTTACCCGGAAGGAAAACACAAAGTATTGACCATGAGCTATGATGACGGTAAATTAGAGGACCGCAAACTGATATCTATATTCAACCAGTATGGTATCAAAGGTTCCTTTCATTTGAATTCAGGCCTTGATGGAGAACAATACATTCCTTCATCAGAGTACATAGAGCTTTACAAAGGTCACGAGGTATCCGCACATACCAGTACTCATCCGACCATTGCCCGTTCTCCGATAGAGCAGGTTGCCTTACAGGTACTAAAGGATAGGAAGGAATTAGAGGAGATAATGGGTTATCCGGTTAGAGGATTGTCTTATCCCAACGGCTCCTATTCGGAACCAATAAAGAAGCTTCTGCCATCTATGGGAATCCGTTATGCGAGAATTGTCGGTAATTCTGATGGTTTTGCACTTCCTTCTGATTATTACGAGTGGAAAGCGACCTGCCATCATAATCATAACTTACTTCAACTTGGCAAGGAATTCTGTGGTCTCTTTAAGACACAATACCTGTATATGATGTATGTATGGGGACACAGTTATGAATTTACTATTGATAACAATTGGAAATTGATGGAGGAATTCTGTGAAATGATGGGGGGGAGAGAAGATATATGGTATGCTACCAATATACAGATAGTGGATTATACGGAGGCAGCGGACAGACTTCGTTTCACAGTGAACGGGGATAAGGTCTATAATCCTTCTTTTGATTCGGTCTGGATCAGTGTAAACGGCAAAGTCCTGGAAATTAAAGGTGGTACAAGTGTAACAATAGACATCTAGGTAAACTAATATTAGGGTAGGATAAATTATAAAAAGAGATGGTTTCAGTATACTAACGGGAATCTCTCTTTTTTTCATACAAACTTATACCGTTAAGTTAATAGTAATCGTCATTTGAAATAATAACTAATTGTAAACTGGGATGGAAACTGAAACAGCAGGATTGGGGGGAAATGAAAGGGAGAGATGTTTTGAAAAGTGAATCAGCAGGAGTAAAAGCAATAAATATAGGTATTCAGGGTAGAGGGATAAAAGTGTTTATCGGTTATGCTTTTTTAATTTTGATGGTTTTGGTGTATTGTTTATTTCTAACTGCTTGCCAAGTTAAACAGTATAGCTCTGAAGAATTTGAAACTAATGGTCAAGATACTTTTTCAATATTGGGTTTATTGATTTCTTAATACTACTATGTGAGTGAGGCAGACAAGCTTTGAATGCTTGTCTGTTTTTTGTTAATAAAAAGAATACGGTAATATGTTTGGTTTAACTTTATAAATTAGCTAAGACAGAAAATTCATTTAATAAGGTTATAAGAAATTAGAAATTCAAAAAATACATTCGGTTAATATGGACAAGCTAAATGAAACTAAAAAAATAAAGTAAATGACTAAATAAGTAAATTAATGTTAATTACCATTTTGTGCATTGATTAAAAACGAGTAAAATCGACAAATGAGATATATTATAATAAAATAAAATAGTCAAAGTGCACAAATTAATTTAAGGATATTAGCCAAAGTGACAATTTGCATAATTTGTATTGAAGTAATAATGATTATATAGTAAAATTAACACATGAGTTAGAAAATATTAAAAGAGAGTAAATGAAGGTAAATAAAACTAAAATTACTTAAATAAATTTGGTAAATGGTTAAATTTTAGTATGTTAAAATAATAGTTAAATATAATAACAAAAGTAAGAGCTATATTTTAATTGTAAGAATTTAACAAAATGAAATTCTAATAACAAGAGTAAGAGATAAAACGGCAAAAATTAAGAAATTCAATTCTAACGGCAAAAATTAAGAGACACAATTCTAACAGCAAAAATCAAGAGACGCAATTCTAACGACAAAATCAAGAGACAAAATTCTAACAGCAAAATCAAGAGACACAATTCTAACGACAAAAATCAAGAGACACAATTTTAATGACAAAAATCAAGAGACACAATTCTAACAGCAAAAATCAAGAGACACAATTTTAATGACAAAAATCAAGAGACACAATTCTAACAGCAAAAATCAAGAGACACAACTCTAATGACAAAATCAATACACACAACTCTAACGACAAAATCCATTGACATAATTCAAATGACAAAATCAACAGGAATAATCAAATGACAAAATTACAGTAACAAACTCCATCGACGAAATTCAAGCAATATAAATCAAAGGTTTAACTCTAAGGGTAAAACCAAGACAAAACCAGCAAATATCATTTAAGAATGCAAATTTAGGCTTGAGGAGTGAATTATGAAAAAGAGAAAGAAAGCTGTATGTATTATCACTGCAGTTGTTATGGTTTTTATGGCCACAGGGTGCGCTGCCGGAAGTAATAATAATGCTGGAAAGAATACGAAGCAGAATGTTGAGGCTGTAACAGTTAATACATTTGTTCAAGAATCAGTTGGA
This sequence comes from Anaerocolumna sp., assembly GCA_029256725.1. Classification (GTDB taxonomy): domain Bacteria; phylum Bacillota; class Clostridia; order Lachnospirales; family Lachnospiraceae; genus Anaerocolumna. The sequence continues at coordinate 60,431 of JAQSXJ010000003.1, forward strand.
GTATATGAAGCAGAGAAGGCTGCTTGGACTGGTAATGTTAAGGTGGTTTCTAATCCAATAATGGAGGGGTACTCAGGAACCGGATACATAGAGGGGTTTGAAGAAGATTCAGATACCTGTACCTTTACTGTTACCATAAAAAAGGATGGATTTTATGATTTGAATTTTAGAAGTGCTAGTAAAGGCGGCGAAAAGCACAATTATGTCAGTGTGGACAGTGAACGTCTGGGGACAGTGTTTGTTGAAGCGGAAGACTTTACAGATGCTTACTTAACAAGGGTATATCTGGTGGCAGGGGAACATGAAATCAGTCTCTCAAAGTATTGGGGGTGGATATGGTTGGATTATCTTGAGGTTCTCACTGCAGAACCTATAGATCCTTCATTTTATGAGATTAAGGCAGATCTGTCAAATAAGAATTCTTCTGAGCAAACTAAGAGGTTATACAGTTATTTATGTGATATTTATGGTAAGAAATTTCTCTCTGGACAGTTTTGTGATACAGGACAGTATGGAAAAGAATTTCAGATTATGAAAAAGGTTACCGGTAAGACACCAGCAGTACTGGGACTGGACTTTATTGAATATACACCTTCCAGAGTAGAAAATGGAAGTAACGGATATGCAACAAATTATGCAATCGATTTTTGGGATAACGGAGGTATCGTTACTTTCTGCTGGCACTGGAATGCACCCTCTGAATATCTGATCGGAGAATGGTACCGAGGATTTTATGCAGATGCCACTGATATAAATCTGGAGAAGATTATGAAAGGAGAGGATACCAAGGGATATGAACTGCTGATGAGGGATATTGATGCTATTGCAGAACAGCTTTTGTTACTAAAAGAAGCAGGAGTTCCAATACTTTGGAGACCTCTCCATGAAGCGAGTGGAGGCTGGTTCTGGTGGGGAGCATCCGGACCGGAAGCTTATAAGAAGCTTTACATACTGCTTTACGATAGACTTACCAAAGAATATGGACTGGATAATCTTATTTGGGTGTGGAATGGACAGGATGCTGAGTGGTATCCGGGTGATGAGTATGTGGATATCATCGGTGAGGATATCTATCCTGGTGAGAAAGTCTATACTTCGCAAATATCATCCTATCTGAATGCAGCGAAGAATTATAGCAATGAGAGGAAAATGGTGTATCTGACGGAAAATGGATGTCTCTTTGATACCGACCTTGCAAGACGGGATGGAGCGATGTGGGGCATGTGGTGTACCTGGCAAGACGAATTTGTTGCAAAAGATACTGCAATTTTCACCTTAAGTGAGCAATATACAGAGGAGTCAATGCTTAAAAAGGTATACGAAGATAAAGATGTTCTTACAAGAGAAGATCTGCCTGATTTAAGTACTTATGAAATCCGCAGTAGCGACAGTGGTAAAGGGGAAAAATAGCAGCCGGGGGCGGCGGAAGGAGTAGTAAATATGATATCCAGGGTAACCTGTAAAAGAATCATGGCACTATTATTGACAGTTGTAATCTTACTGCCTCTGTTTCGAATAGGAGAAGTTCGAAGCTTTGCAAAGACAGAGATGACAATGGATGAATTTGATGATGTTATCAGTACTTACAATATTGATGTTTCCATTCCCTCCTATAAGGACTACATGGAAGCGTATAAAGATGCCTCTAGACCGGAGCTGGCAATTGAGGTTACGGCAGAAGATTATGTTAGATATGAAGAGAATGATAATGTTGCGGTGCCTGAAATATACAAGGATTATGAAGGTATGGAAGGCGCCAGTGTTTTAACGGGAGAGGATTCACTAATAGAATTTGAAGCAGAGGTAGCGGAAAGCGGATTATATAATCTCTCTGTTGTTTATTATCCGGTAGAAGGTAAGAATTCAGATATTGAACGCAGTATATTTATCGATGGAATGCTTCCTTTTGAGGAAATGGCCTTACTTACTTTCCCCAGAGTATGGAGCACTTATGTAAAAGATACTTATGTAAATGAAGATGGTGTTACTGAAAAAAACTGGGAGAAAGATAATCAAGGAAATGATGTAAAGCCACAAAGTATGGAGGTTCCGGAATGGCAGAGCAGATATTTATATGACAGTAACGGCTATATAACGGATGTGTTATCAATATACCTGGAAAAGGGCAGCCATACAATCTCCATGGTCTCTTTAAAGGAACCCATGCTAATCCGTAAATTGGTGCTTAATAACGAAGGAGTCACAAAATCCTATGAAGATATAAAAGCTGTCTGGGATTCTACGGGCGTCAAGGATACAAGTAATACCAATATTCAGATTGAAGCTGAATATGCCACAAAGACCTCTTCACAGATGTTATATCCGAAGCAGGATCAGTCATCCCCTGCGGTTTCTCCCTCCAGTTCCAAAGAGCTGCTTAATAACACCATTGGCGGAAATTCCTGGCGGCTTGTTGGGCAATGGATTGAATGGGAGTTTACTGTTCCTGAGAGCGGGTATTACAACATATCGCTGTATGATAAACAGAGTCTTTCCAGAGGAGTTCATGTTTCCAGGCGTATTACCATTGATGGAGCTGTTCCGTTTCAGGAAATGTCTGCTTATGCGTTTAATTACAGCCAGGATTGGAGAGAAGATGTACTGTCTGATAAAGAGGGGGAGGCTTATCGTTTCTATCTGACAGAAGGACAGCATAGTCTTCGAATGGAAGTCGTGTTGGGTGAATTTTCAGAAGTAGTGGGTCTTGTCAGGGACTCTGTACAACAGCTCAACAGTATATACAGACAGGTTATAAAGGTAATTGGTGTGAAGCCGGATACCTATCGTGACTATCAGCTGTCAGCAGTACTTCCGGAGTTGAAGGGGAAGCTGATAGAGGCAAGGGATACGTTAAACCAAGCCATTGATGAGCTTTCAAAAGTAGCAGGAAAAAATACGGATAAGAAAGCCGTACTTTTGACCATGCGTGACCAGCTGGATAAGCTGATTGAAGACGAAGAATATTTTGTAAGAGTTATTACTGCATATAAGATAAATGTAAGAGCCTTGGGTAATTGGATAACGCAGGCGATTAATCAGCCGCTGCAGGTAGATCGTATTAATATCTATTCACCGGATCAAACAAACACCTATGACGGGGATTCTTTTCTTGATAAGGCTGCATTTGAGATAAAGCGGTTATTTTATTCCTTTGTAGTTGATTATAATTCTATAGGAAGTGTGACAGATGACAAGGTACAGGGAACCCAGTCCATTACCTTATGGATTGGTTCCGGACGTGATCAGGCCAATGTTATAAAGTCATTGATTGATGAGAGCTTTACCAATGAGTCAGGAATCAGTGTAAATGTTCAGCTGGTGGATATGTCTACATTACTTAAGGCGACGCTGGTAGGAGAGGGGCCGGATGTAGCTATCCAGGTAGCAAATACCAACGGTGTTGCAGGAGCTGTTCTAAATACCGGAAATGATACACCGGTCAACTACGGAATCCGGAATGCGGTACTTGATCTCAAACAGTTTCAGGATGCAGATGAGATCCTTTCAAGATTCTTAGAAGCGGCAACTACTCAGTTTACTTATGACGGTGGTGTTTATGCTTTGCCAGAGACCATCACCTATCCGGTTATGTTCTATAGAAAAGATATTTTAGCTGAGATTGGAATGAAAGTTCCTACTACCTGGGAAGAGGTAAAGGTGGCAATGGCTGTCCTTGCCAAAAATCAGATGGAATTTGGAATGCTGCCTACGGAACAGATTTTTGCATCGCTGCTCTATCAGAACGGCGGAGCTTATTACACAGAGAATGGGGCGGCATCTGCGCTGGATTCTGACATAGCTGTAAATACCTTTAAGGATTTCTGCGAATATTATACGGATTATAAACTGGATAAGGAAACCAGTGTGGAGGAACGTTTCCGTACAGGTGAGTGTCCGATTATGATAGCGGATTATACAACCTATAATAATTTTGCAGTATCAGCACCGGATATAGCAGGACTTTGGAGCTTTACCCAGATACCTGGAACTTTGAAAGCTGATGGTACAGTCAATCATTCCGTGGCAAGCACAGGACTTGCCAGTATGATTATGGCAGATACCGTAAATGCAGAGGCTAGCTGGGAGTTCTTAAAATGGTGGACCAGTGAGGATACACAGACTCAGTACGGACGTGAGATGGAAGGTCTGATGGGTTCTGCAGCAAGAGTTCCTACAGCGAACTATGAAGCCTTTTTAAATATGCCATGGCCTGTGGATGATTTTGAAGCTTTACAGGAATCCATGAAATGGGTGAAAGGAATCCCGCAGGTACCAGGTGGTTACTATTCCTGGCGAAATGTATATAACGCATTCTTTAAGGTGGTAACCAATACGGATACAGCTTTACCAAGAGAAGAATTGATGGAAAAGATCATCTATGTAAATGCAGAGATTACTTACAAACGGGAAGAGCTTGAACTGGATGGCAAGAGAAAATAACGGAGGGAAAGAGATGACTGAGCATAAAAATAATTCCCAGGTAAATGTATCCCAGGAGGCTCTGGAAATAGCAAGAAAACAAGGAACTTTGAGATACCGGATAAAAAAGAGCAAAGCTTCTTATCTGATGCTGGCTCCTTACTTTATCTTATTTTTCTTCTTTACCGTACTTCCGGTGGTTATGAGTATAGCCTTTAGCTTTACTTATTATAATATGCTTGAACTGCCGGAATTCATTGGCTGGAAGAATTATATAAAGCTTTTCCTTGAGGATGATATCTTTTTAAAATCCTTAAAAAATACACTTATACTGGCTGTAATCACCGGGCCTGTAAGTTACTTTCTATGTCTTTTATTTGCATGGATTATTAATGAATTCAAAGGCTGGCTGCGTGCTTTTCTGACCTTGATCTTCTATGCACCCAGTATTTGCGGTAATGCCTATGTGGTGTGGGCCTTGATTCTGTCCGGTGACCGTTACGGTTATCTAAACGGTCTGCTTATGGATCTTGGTATTCTGGATCAAGCAATTGTATGGATGAAGACAGAAAAATGGGTACTTCCTTTCTTAATCGTAGTACAGCTTTGGTTAAGTCTTGGAACCGGATTCCTGGCATTTATAGCAGGACTTCAGACTGTTGATAAATCCCTCTATGAAGCAGCAGCACTGGATGGGGTAAAAAATCGCTGGCAGGAGCTGTGGTATGTGACATTACCTGCTATGAAACCGCAGCTTATGTTCGGTGCGGTAATGCAGATTACACAATCCTTTGCCATAGCAGACGTCTCCATACAGCTGGCAGGTAATCCTTCCGTTAACTACTCCGGTACTACAGTAGTAACTCATTTGCTTGATTATGGTACGGTACGTTTTGAAATGGGTTATGCCTCTGCAATTGCAACGGTGCTGTTTCTTTTGATGATAGGCACTAACTTGCTGGTACAGAAGGGATTAAGGAGGGTAGGAGAGTAATGAAGAAGCTGAGACTTTATTTTTTCAGACCAAGGGAAAAACGGTTGAATCGTTCCATGGCAGGAAATTCCTTGTTATTTATCATCATGGCTATCTGTGGTGTGGCAATGATGCTGCCACTGATCATGGTAATCAATAATTTCTTAAAACCTTTGGATGAGTTATATCAATTTCCACCTAAAATATTTGTAAGAAACCCTACTCTTGTAAATTTTTCTGACTTATTTACTTTAATGAATGATTCCTGGGTTCCTTTTTCCAGATACATACTAAATACAGTTATCATCACAGGCGGCGGAATGGTTGGGCATGTAATTATTGCTTCCCTGGCAGCCTATCCCCTGGCAAAGCATGATTTTCCGGGCAAGAATATACTATTTCATCTGGTAGTGCTGTCTATGATGTTTTCCTGGACAGTAACCCAGACACCGCAATATATGATAATCTCCTGGCTCCATATCAATAACAGCTACTGGGCGTTGATTCTGCCTGCTTGCTCTTTTGGTATGGGACTCTACCTGATGAAGCAGTTCATGGAGCAGCTACCGGACTCTCTTATGGAATCTGCAAGACTTGATGGTGCAAGCGAATGGCAGATTTACTTAAGGATTGTCATGCCGAATGTGAAGCCTGCCTGGCTTACACTGGCTATCTTTCAGTTTCAGCAGATGTGGGGAAACACAGGCAGTACCTTCCTTCGAGATGAGAGTCTTAAGCCTCTGCAATTTGCCCTGCAGCAGATTTCGGCAGGTGGAATGGCAAGGGCAGGAGCCGCAGCCGCAGTAACCTTTATTATTGCCGCAGTTCCGATAACATTTTTCCTCATATGTCAGAAGAATATCCTGGAAACTATGACATCATCCGGAATGAAAGATTAATAGGGGGGTAAAGGATGAAACATATTAATAATTTACACAAAATCATATCCTTATTTCTGGCTGTACTTCTGCTTACGGTTTTTGCAGGAGAGGAAGTAAAGGCCGCAAAACTTCCCTATGACACCTATAATTACGACTACCGGGATTATGTTCATTTTACTCCGTCAGCCTTTATTCCGGCTGGTACTATACGCGGAGAAGAGCTGACTTATCAGGGAGAGGCTGTTGGAAAGTTTCTAACGCCCCAGGATATCTGCCAGACAACCGATGGCAGGGTATATGTGGCGGATACGGGAAATAATCGAATTGTAGTGTTGGATAAAGATATGAAAAAAGCAGTGGATGTTATAACTTCTTTTGATAACGGCGGAAAAGAGGATACCTTTAATCAACCCTATGGTGTCAGTGTTTCCGAGAAAGGTCAGATATACATAGCAGATTCACAAAACCACCGGATTGTTGTACTGAGCCAGGACGGTACTTTGGTTAAGATCGTAGAAAATCCCAGGTCGGAGAGTTTAGAAGAGGGTTATGTCTTTATACCACTAAAAATAACCGTTGACTATGCAGACAGAATCTATGTCATTGCCGGGAATATGTTCGAGGGCATTATGGTATTTGAAGCAGATGGTAATTTCTCAAGCTTCTTTGGTACCATCAAGGTTGAAATAAGTCTCTGGGAGAAATTCTGGAAGAGAATTGCAACAAAAGAAGAGCGTTCCAAGCAGCAGTTATATATTCCGACTGAGTTTACCGGTATTGATATCGATCCGGAAGGATTTGTATATGCTTCGAATATCGACGCTACCGGAGTACAGGGAGTCAGAAGATTAAATCCCAAAGGGGAAGATGTCATAAAAAAGGGTGCCAATAAAAATGTGGGAGGTGATCTTTGGATTGCCGGTTCTACAGAGTATTCAGGACCTTCTCAGTTTACAGATGTAGTTTACAGAGACAATGGCATATATTCCTGTCTGGATCGAAAGAGAGGGCGTATTATTACATATGATCATGAAGGTAACCTGCTCTATATTTTTGGCGGCTTAGGAACCCAGGAAGGAACATTTTCCATGCCTGTGGCGGTGGAAGACATTGGAGGAAATCTGGCTGTCCTTGATGCCAATAGAGGAGAAATCATCTGCTTTTCAGTAACGGAATATGGAAGACTGATTGATGAAGCAGTGGCACTTCGCTTTGACGGCAACGAAGCTGAGGCAGTAGCTTTATGGCGCAGAGTATTGGAACTTGATGAGAACAATGAACTTGCCAATACGGGTATCGGAAAAGCTTATCTTACGGCAGGGGATTATGATCTGGCAATGAAGTATTTAAGACTAGGTATGAACCGCGACTACTATTCCATCGCATACAAACGTTTCCGCAATAGTGTATTAGTAGATAATGCAAGTTATTTTCTAACGGGAATCGTTATACTCTTTGTTGGCTTGAAGGGTTTTAAATATGTAAGGAATAGAAAGAAAGGGGTAAACATAAATGGGTAAATATTTTTCTAAAGAAAAATGGAGTTATATGCTTTACACCATTTCCCATCCCATGGACGGTTATTACTGGATTCGACATGAGAATAGGGGGAGTGTTCCCCTTGCAATACTTATGGTAATTCTGTTTTCTGCTTGTTTTAGTGCAAACCGTTTGCTTGCCAGTTTTGTGGTAAATGATATAGATCCAAGATCCGTGGACAGTTATTACGAATTTTTAGGGGTTCTTGCTTTTTATGCCTTGATATGCGTTAGTAACTGGTCTGTGACATGTCTGATGAACGGCGAAGGCAGAATGAAGGATATAGCAATAGCAGTCGGCTATAGCACAGTACCCATGAGCACGGTACTGGCAGCTGGCACTTTAATCAGCTGGTTCATTGCTGATGATGAACAGCCCTTTTATGTATTGATCCTTGGTGCAGGTATTGTATTTGGTATCCTTTTAATGCTGATTGGCATTATGCAGGTACATAATTATACATTGGGAAAAACCTTAGGGACATTATTTATTACTTTCTTAGCCATGTTAGTAATTATCTTCCTGCTGTTGCTGTTATCAAATCTTCTGGGCATGGTAGTAACATTTATTCGGAGTATCTACACTGAGCTAATTTTTAGAACTTAGGAGGCGTAAGCATGAAGACTTTAATAAAGAAGCAAAACCGTCGGCCCATCAGCCTGATGAAGAAAATCGTGCTTTGTATCTTGAGTACTGTGCTGGTAGTTGGAATAATCTATCTGACCTATTACGTGATTCATTACCTGGCTTACAACAAGTACAGAGATTATCTGACAAGTTACGATTATGAAACCGGAGAAGAGTACCAACCGGTGAAAGAAAATAAAACAGATGTAGCTGGGATGGAACTGGTATGTGAAAATGAATATTTAAAGCTTTATACAGATACCACCACCGCTGCCGTTGCAGTCTATGACAAGAGAAACGGAGAAATCAGTTACTCCAATCCTCCGGGTGCAGAGGAGGATGGTATCGCCAATGATGCCAATATGAACTATTTAAAGTCACAATTTATCTTAAATTATTATAACCCGGAGGTGAAATCCGGGACATACGATTCCTACAGCATGGCGGTAGAAAAAGGGCAGATAACGGCCCAGAGCCTTGAAAATGGTCTTCGCTACATATATCGTCTGGGAGATTTTAATAGCAGTAAAACCGGTATAATCCCATTGTACATTACCCAGGAAAAGTTGGAGGAAATCAGAGGAAAGCTTTCAGAGAAGGATTCTGTATCCTTAGAAAGATATTACATAGAAAGTACTACTACAAAGGATATGCTGGAACTTAACGGTGTTGTTAAGAAGAATCCAAAAACCATCAAAAAAATTCAGGAATGGCTTGAAAAAATTGGCTGGACGAACGAGGAGTATGAAGAACAGATGGAACTTGCCGGGGTTGAAACCACTCTGCCGATTTCCTTTCAGGTTCCTTTGGAATACAGGCTTATGGAAGACGGATTAAAGGTATCCATTCCGGTATCCGCAATCGAGGAATACGGCGGAGGCTCTATCTACCGAATTCAGTTACTGCGCTATATGGCCGCTGCGGATTCCACAGAAAATGGTTATATGGTTGTACCAAATGGTTCCGGTTCTTTGATTGATTTTAATAACGGCAAGATTAATGCAGCATCTTATTCCCAATATATCTATGATCTTGATCCGTTGTCTGCAAATTATACAACTACTGAGAACAGTATAAGTGCTAAACTACCGTTGTTTGGTATCTGCAGAGAGAATTCCTCCGTCCTTGTAACCATTGAAAGCGGCGCAAGTCTTTCTCTTATAACGGCCGGAATTTCCGGTGTCTATAACGAGTATAATTACGCTTATCCGACCTTTGTACTTCGTTCAGTCGATAATCTTAGGATGTTTGGTAATACCAGTCAGGATGTTTTAGTACTGGAACCTGAATTATACGATGCCAATCTGGAAGTAAAGTATACGTTTCTCACAGAAGAATACAAGGGTTATGCAGGCCTTGCAGGTTATTACAGAGAGAGGCTGATAGCTGAAGGAGTACTTACTCCTGGCACTCTGACCGGAGACATTCCTTTCTATTATGATATTATCAGCGGGGTGAAGGAAACAGCTCATTTTCTTGGAAAACAGTATCTGCATACCTTTTCCATGACTACCTTTGATCAGGCAGCAAAGATATCTGAGGAGCTGTCAGCGCAGGGTATAAACAACCAGGTGATGAATCTGCAAGGTTGGTTTAACGGCGGGTATTATCATAATACGGCTGACAAGATAAAGATTCCTGGGAAACTTGGCGGAAAGTCAGATTTGGAAAGTCTGAATGAAACCCTGGAAAAAAACGGTGGAAGACTATATGCAGATGTTGCGTTACAACAGATAACCTATGCAGATAAGGATTTTAACTATAATGCAGAGGCTTCTAAATATTATGGAGCAGGTTATGTGGTAGCCTTAGGACAGGTAAATCCTACAACCTTAAGAAGCACCTCAAGCCTTGGGTATATGGAGACGGTCTACAATCTGCTCTCCCCCAGATATTTACCCAGATATGTGAGTAAATTTACTGAAGAAATTAATGGCTATGATATTGAAGGAATCTCCTTAAGAGATCTAGGTAATGTAGTCTACTCTGATAAAAAACGTACGAATATAATCGACAGAGAAGAAGCACTAAAAGTGGTGTTAGGTCAGCTTGACTTATTAAAAGGAACCGGCAAGAAGCTTATGACCAATGGTGCTAATGATTACAGCTTTGCATACAGTTCAGATATTATTAATGTACCTATTGAACAGAATGATTTCCTCCTTGTAGATGAACGGATTCCCCTTTATGAAATGATTCTTCACGGCAGTATTTCCTATTCTACAGAGCTATTAAATTATGAGGACAAAGAGGGTATGAACGAAACAGTACTTAAGATGATCGAAAGTGGTGCTGCACCTCATTATATTTTCACTTGGGAAGAGTCAAACAAGATGAAGAATACCGGCTTAAACAGGTATTATGCGACTACATTCGGAGTTTGGAAGGCCGATGCGATTGCCATTTACAATCAGGTAAATGAACCATTAAGTCAGGTAAGGGGTTCTGTAATGCAGAATCATGAAATACTTTCAAACGGAGTAAGAAAGGTTACTTATAGCAATGGTATCGTAATCTATATCAACTACAGTGATGAAGTACAAATGACAGATGGGTATGAGGTACCGGCAAAAGGCTATAGATTGGAGGAGAGAAAATGAGCAGAAAGAAAAGAATGACTCTTCTCCAAAAAAGAAAGATGACAGGACTTTTATTCATTCTGCCCTGGTTTGTGGGATTTCTGGTTTTCTATGTCAGATCCATACTTCTGGCAGGACAATTTGCTTTTTCAGAACTGAATATGGATGCAGTGAATGGGGGGTACAGTCTTACAAATGTCGGATGGGAGAATTTCCGCTATGCCTTCCGCGTCCATGGTACCTTTAAACAGATACTTACGACTTCCGTACTGGATATGCTGGTGGATGTACCATTGATTACTTTCTTCAGCTTATTTATGGCAATGCTGCTCAACAAGAAATTCAAAGGAAGAACCATTGTAAGAGCGATTTTCTTTCTGCCAATCATCTTGAATTCCGGAGCAATTACCGCAGCAATGGAATTATCAGCTCAGATGATGCAAGGCGGTATTTCCTCTCAGGCGGCAGAGATGTTATCGTCATCAGCCTCAGCGGGCACTACCCTTGCTTTGGACATTGACTTTTTTATTGATATGTTCTTAAATCTTGGACTTCCGGTAACCCTTATCGGTTATATTATTACAGCTGTTGCGCGTATCAATGATATCATTGCTGCTTCTGGTGTACAGATAATAATCTTTATTGCTGCCTTGCAGTCCATACCGGGATCTATGTATGAGGTGGCAAAGATTGAAGGGGCGACCGGGTATGAAACCTTTTGGAAGATAACTTTTCCCATGGTAATGCCGCATATCATAACCAACGTGGTATATACCATTGTAGACAGCTTCACGGAAAGCGGTGTGGTTGATCTGGCTTATAAAACAGCCTTTAATGAATTTAATTATGGACTGAGCAGTGTCTTCAGTCTGGTATCAACCATAATCACCTGTATTATTCTGGTAACAGTCTGCGGGCTCATACAGAAGCGTACTTTCTACTACAATTGAGGAAAGGAGAAGCATACCATGATAAAAAATTCTGCATTAACGGATAGTTTCCTTAAGATAAAAGCCATAGCCAGTGATAAAGATCAGGGTAAAAGCCTGTTGAACAATGTGAAGAAGTTCCTGATCAGCTTATCAAGAATTGCCATATTAATTGGAGTTGGATATGTAATACTGTCACCTATCATTGGCATGGTAGTGAACTCCATTTCCTCAGATCGGGATGCTTACAATCCAATGGTATTTGTATTGCCACAATTTCCAACGCTGGAAAGATACCGGCTTGTTTATGAGTCTCTTAATTATCTGCCAACCATGGCCAGGGATTTGCTTTATACCTTATCTCTGATGCTGCTTCAGATTCTTATATGCTCTATGGTGGGATATGGTTTTGCACGATTTGATTTTCCTTTTAAGAAGCTTTTGTTTGGCTGTGTGGTGGTGATGATCGTTATTCCTGCACACACAATTATGCTTCCGTTATACATAACTTTCAGGCAGTTTGATCCATTTGGAATTGCCACCGCTCTTACAGGTTCGTCTATCAATCTCATGGGAACTCCTGTTCCTATGTATATTATGACAGCTCTGGGCTGCGGACTGAGATCAGGTTTATATATTTATATCTTCAACCAATTTTTCAGAGGTCTTCCCAAAGAAATTGAGGAGGCGGCTTTTGTAGACGGTGCAGGCGTTTGGTATACCTATTTCAAGATCATGCTGGTAAACGCCACACCAGCTGTCATAACCGTAGCGGTGTTCTCTATGGTATGGCAGTTCAATGATACTTTTTTTGCGAAGTTATTTTTGATTAGTGAGGATGTGGTAATCAGTAAAAAGATCTCCATATTGCAGGCAACCATAGCAAACGATTATAAGATCCTGGATACAGCCATACAGGAATTATATCTGAATGCCGGCATTATTTTGGTTATCTTACCCATATTGATTATCTATCTGTTGCTACAGAGATACTTTATAGAGGGTGTGGAGAGAAGCGGTATTGTGGGGTAGATTTCTCTCGCCTGGAAGCTATTAACTTTTATTTTAAAAGGAGGAGTGGAAAAGGTGAAGAACCAAAAAATTTTAGCCTGCCTGTTGGTGGGTACCATGGCTTTTGCTTTGGTTGGCTGTAAAGGTGACGGCACGAAGAAAACGGATGCAGAGGTAAAGAACGAGATTGTGCAGGAAGTGACCCAGACACCGGAACCGGAGGTAGAGCCGGTTGAGGAAACGGTAACAGCAAGCCTGGATTTTGAAGACGGTAATATGGGGTTTGTCTCTTTGTATACCCAGTCTGCTGATGCGGATAATTCGGAACTGACAATTGTAGATTACAACGGAAGTAAAGCACTGCAGGTAAAGAACATGGAGGGGAAGGTTCCTTATGTTGGAATTGATGCTACCAGCCTTCTGGGAGCTGACGTTGCGAAAGTGGCTGTCTTGGAGATGACGATTGGAACAGCCTATGGAAACGGCGGTTTTAGTGCTTCTTCCGGAAATATTCTTACCTGGACCGGTGAAAAGCTTGAAGAGACCAAATATGACTGGTCTGTATATCTGGATACCAAGAATCCAAACAAAGCTGTTGCGAAACTGGATACCGGTAAAGAATTCATAGCAGATGCCGGCAATATCTTTATTATATGCCTTAAGACAGATAACGGTATAACGGAAGGGAATGGAAATGCTACGATGTATATCGATGATATTCGTTTCCTGGATGCTTCCGGTAATGTACTGACAGCAAATAGTACAGTAGCTTTTGCACCACCCAAAGGATTTGAAAGTACAGGTATTGACTTGTCCAATCTTGCAGCAGTTACCAATGCTGTGAACTTTGAAGGTTTTGCTTGTACGGGAGCTGGCTGGGCACAGAATGGTTTTGAAATGCCGAAGGAAATAATCGATGCCTTGGTACCCGGTACCGTGGTAGAAATTGAATATACCAGTGAAACTGGAGATATGTGGCTGGTAATGCCCGGAGCAGCAGCTGGTTGGATGAGAGTTGGCGATGGTACCAATAGTAAAGCTTATATCAACAACTCTAAAAACGTTGCACAGATTACCTATGAGCAGATTGCAGAGTTCTGCGGAGAGGATAAAGCTACCTGGGGTACTACAATGCAGTGTGAGGCTTCCGGTGCGTGGGAAGTTTACAGTGTGAAGGTTGGCACGAAATCACCTGTCTATGGTTTATCCAATCCTGTGGAGTTCAAAGATTTCGCTTGCAAAGCAGACGCCTGGGCACAGAATGGTTTTGATATGCCACAGGAAATTCTGGATGCCTTAGTGCCTGGTTCTGTTGTGGAAGTTAGCTATACCAGTGAGTCCGGTAAGCTGTGGTTAGTAATACCCGGAGCTGCTGCAGGCTGGATGAGAGTTGGAGATGGTACCAATGGCTCTGCCGTAAGTTATAATGGCAAGAGTTATATCACCTATGAACAGATTGCAGAATTCTGCGGTGAGGATAAATCCACCTGGGGACTTACAATGCAGTGCGAATCCGATACACCATGGGAAGTATATGGTGTAAGAGTAGGAACTGCGGCAACTATGAACATGTTAAATAATGTTGTGGAATTTAAAGATTTCGCCTGCAAAGCAGATGCCTGGGCTCAGAATGGCTTTGATATGCCCAAGGAAATCCTGGACGCTTTCGTACCAGGTTCTGTGGTATCCGTAAAATACACCAGTGAGTCCGGAAAACTGTGGCTTGTAATGCCGGGAGCAGCGGCAGGCTGGATGAGAGTCGGAGATGGTACCAATGGGCAGGCAGCAAACAATGATGGTATCGCTCAAATTACCTATGAGCAGATTGCAAAGTTCTGTGGAGAGGATAAATCCACTTGGGGAACTGTGATGCAGTGTGAATCAGATACACCATGGGAAGTATATAGCGTAAGCGTTGGCCAGGCAGCTAAATAATAGTAAAACAAGGGGACACACGCATTGAAGGAGGATATGGAATAATGAAAAATTTAAAAAAATTAATAGCTCTTTGCTTATCTGTTATGATGGTCATATCAATGTTTGGATGCAGTAAAAAGACTGAGAAAGATACTCCCGCAAACATCGAGGTTACAGAAAATGCCACAGAAGCACCTACCACCGAACCTGCCAAGAATACTGGTGAGAAAAGAACAATTAACATTGGTACCTGGTGGATACAATACTATGACAGCTCCCATAAAGCCGTAGAAGATGATCCCTCCTATTCAGGTCTTGATGTAGCACATTTAAAATTTGATAATGTTAAAAAGATTCATGATAAATATAATGTTGATTTCTTCTGGAAGAATCTTACCTATGCAGGAGTTCAGGAATCCATTAATAACTCCATTCTTGCAGGTACACCTGATTGCGACATCTATATGGTAGAGCTGGCATTTGGTATTCCGGCGGCACTTAATGGTCTGGGATTGGATATGAAAACGGTCCTTCCGGCAGATAACGATCTCTTTACTACACAAAAGAATATTACCTATCTGGATCTGGGTGATGGCAAAGCAACTCTGTTAAAGAGGGTAGAAGCAGCTTCTACTATAGAAGCAACCTATCCTTTAGGCTTTAATGTGCAGATGTTAGAAAATAGTAATCTGGAGGATCCCAGAAAATTATATGAGCGTGGAGAGTGGACTTGGGATAAATTCATTGAATATTGCAAAGTTCTGACCCAGGACTCAGATGGCGATGGACAGACAGATCAATATGGCTATTGTGGCTTCCAAAATGAAACCTTTGAGCAGCTGCTTATGAGTAATGGTGCACATATTGCAGCCACTACAAAAGAAGAACTTTCTACTGCTGCAACCGGCGAGACCCTGCAGATGATGTCAGATATGTACAATGTTTATAATGTTGCCTATCCTTATGATTTTGAAAGCGGTGACGATTCTACTACCATGAGGGGTCAATACCGTGAAGGAAACATCGGTTTCTTCCCTATTGCAGCATGGATTGCAGCGGATAAGGCAGATTATGACTACTCGGGTGCAAACGGATCTACTCTTGCATTTGATACTGCCTATGTTCAGTGGCCGGTAGGTCCTTCCGGAAATAAGGATACCAATGCCGGAAAAGTATCAGCAGGTGAATATTATATTATTCCTGCAGGCGTAAAAGATCCGGAAACAGTTTACAATGTACTTTATGATATGTGGAATTGGTATGACGGAGATACTTCCGTTCGTGATGATGAAGAAACACTTTATTGGTGGTATGCAGTTACTGCTTCTGATGAGACTTTACAGAATGAGAACTTCTCTGTTATGGAGAATGTCGGCAGCAGAGAGACCTTCGAACTCTGGAATCAGCTGGGTATTTCATACGATCTGCAATCACTGATCAGAGGAGAGACCACACCTGCACAGTTCCAGGAAACCTATAAACAACAGGTGCAGGATGCCCTTGATGCATATTTTAAGTAAGTAATAGTAAGTAATATAGTTTATTTTAAATCGTATTTCTGTTTATGATAAAACACCATGTCCTTTGCTGTCGCGGAGCCGATTTATAGGAATGTTTTATATTCATACCAATATAACATAGTGTAATTTGTATCTCGGATTTCTGATAAGAGAGAGCTGTTTTTATGGATGTGCATAGGATCATAGGAACATTTTATGTACCTGTAATATACAAATAAAAACTACAGGGCGGTGTGCCGCCCTGTAAAAAAGGTAGAATGGAGGAACTTATGAGCAATATAAAAATGATAGCTCCTGCGGTGCCAAATGTTCCCTGGCAGGAACGTCCGACAGGGCTAAAGGATGCCCCGGTTTGGAGATATAATGAAAATCCAATCATTGGACGTAATCCCGTAAAAGGTGTTGCCAGAATATTTAACAGTGCGGTTATGCCATATGGTGATGAATTTATTGGTGTTTTCCGCAGTGAGCAGACTAACGGTATTCCTTATATCTACCTGGGTAGAAGCAAGGATGCCATTCACTGGGATTTTGATGAGAACAAAATACCTTTTGTGGATACTGAAGGCAAATCCTTTATGCCGCTATATGCCTATGACCCAAGACTGGTAAAGATAGAGGATACATATTACATCATTTGGTGTCAGGATTTTTATGGTGCGGCAATTGGTATGGCTAAAACAAAAGATTTTGAAATCTTTGAAAGAGTGGAAAACCCATTCCTGCCTTATAATCGGAATGCAGTACTATTTCCCAGAAAAATTAACGGAAACTTCGTGATGTTAAGCAGACCCTCTGACAGCGGGCATACACCTTTTGGTGATATTTTCGTAAGTGAAAGTCCTGATCTCACTTTTTGGGGGAAACACAGGCATGTAATGGGCAGAGGTAACAATTGGTGGGAGTCTTTAAAAATCGGCAGCGGAGCAACTCCGATTGAAACCAGTGAAGGTTGGCTTCTATTCTATCATGGGGTAAGCGGCACCTGTAATGGCTATGTATACAGCATTGGTGGAGCAATTCTGGATCTTGATAATCCTTCCATTGTTAAGTATCGTTGTGAGACCTTCCTGCTTACACCGGAGGAGTGGTATGAAGAGAGAGGATTTGTTCCCAATGTAATTTTCCCCTGTGCTACCATTCATGATTCAGAGTCTGGAAAGATTGCTATTTACTATGGTTCAGCAGATAGTTATGTAGGTCTTGCCTTCACCAAATTTGATGAAATCATAGCCTATATTAAGGAGCATAGCAATGTATCCGGAAGTGATACAGAAATTGGTAACCGATAGAGGAGTATTGTTATAGAAAATTAATAAAGGGATTTTGTAAAATAGATTATAAGTCTATGGAACAAAATCCTTTTTCAAGTTATGCAACTTTCTTTTTCTGTATTAATCGTGTTTTTCTATTTTATCGGATTCATCTTTAAGATGGATTAACTGTTTGTTTAATTTAATGAATTGATTGAAAGTGACAGAAGGTTGTTTTCTCGCAAGGTGACGACAAATTGCACAAACTAGAAAAACTCATACTTCGAGGCCAAGGCATAGAATCGTTAATACTCCTAAGTATTTTATGCTTCTCATGCAAATAAACAAAAATTTAACATCGCTTAAACAATCTAATACTTAATACTTTTTCATAGTTGCATTTGTTCTTAATGATTTGTACAATTGCCTGTATTCATAGAGAAACAAGTCTTATGAGAACTGATTCATGATTCATGATTTAATAATATATTAGTAGATGTTAATTGTTTTTATAGTTATTATGATTAGATAAATATATAATTATATTGACTTGTTGTAATTATATGTGTATAATAGCAGTGATTTCACAATTACTTTAATATTAACATCAAGGAGTGTTGTTAACCACTATAACAAATTAAAGTAAATATATTTTTGTGTGTGTATGGTTATAGCAATAAAATAGTAATAGCATCCTAAAAATTCATAATACAAATTATAAATGTAGAAACGGAGGCAAAATGGAAGTATTGAACAGATGTACAGAAATCGCAAATTACCGCAAATTGATGGAAGAAGAGAAAGAAAGAATCACCTCCCGGGTAAATCACTTACAGAAAGACAACCGAGAGGACGAGGCGGTATTTGAAAAAATCAGACTGAATGTCTATAACATCTTTCTATCCTGTTTACAAGTAAGTATCACTAAATTAGATAAGGGTGGAGCTGCCGATGACCTGAGTTATATGACACAACTTAAAACCGAGTACCTGGCCTGCATTGAGAGGATAAGTGAGCCATGGAAAGAAAAGCTTTCCTTTGCAGAAAATCATGAAATTACGGAAGACAAAATAATTGAAACGATAAAGCTCGAAACAGCAGGCACTATTAAGACCCTGTTTCTGTATAGTATAGAAGGAGCAGACCAATGACAGAAGAACAGGTTATCAAATTATTAAAATGTCTTTCTGATAAGTCCAGACTTCAGATTGTAAAAAACCTGGTAAAGGAACCCATGTATGTAGAGCTTCTGGCTGAAAGGCTTGATTTAACACCTCCAACGGTATCTTTTCATTTGAAGAAATTAATGGATAGCGGGCTGGTAACCTCTGAGAAAGAGCAGTACTATATGATATACCGCGTGAATCGGGAGGTATTTGGTAATACACTGGAGGAACTGATATTAAGTAAAGCTACCGAAACTGAAGCTGAGGTGGAAAGGGAAATGAAATATCGGAGCAAAATCATCAACAGCTTCTTTGAAAGAGGGAAACTTAAGAGCATACCTGTTCAAAAGGAAAAACGAAAGATAATTCTAAGTGAGCTGGCAGATAAATTTGAATACAAAAGAGACTATAAAGAGAAAGAAGTTAATCTTATATTAGCAGATTTCAATGATGACTTTTGTACCTTGCGTAAATACATGGTGGAAGAAGGTTTATTTGAGCGGATCAATGGCAGCTATAAACGAAAGGAAAAGTAAGAAAGACATTTTTGGACAGCTGATTAAGGAATTACTGTGAATTCCAAACATTGTTAATTGATTGCCATTCTGTTATACTTTATATAAAAGATAACAAAGCTATTAGCAAAGGAGTGACTTAAATGTCTGGAATCGTTTTAGAAGGTGGAACCTTTCGTCCTATATTCAGTGCCGGTATTATGGATGCCTTATTAGAGCATGGTATTGTGTTTCCGTACTGCATCGGTGTATCAGCTGGTATAAGTTATGGGTATTCCTATGTGTCAAAACAGAAAGGCAGGAACCTGGATATACTTCTTAACTTCAGAAAAGACAAGCGATATATAGGTACAAGAAATCTAATTAAATACAAAAGTCTCTTTGGACTGGATTTTGTTTATGATGAAATACCGAACAAACTATATCCTTTTGATTGGGACACCTTTAACCAGTACGACGGAAAAGTAGTGGTAGGTGTAACCAATGCCAATACCGGAAAAGTCGAATACTTGGATGGTAAAGATACGGATAAGAAATGTACTGTATTACAAGCCACCTGTGCTATGCCATTGTTCTTTCCGGCGATTAATTGGAAAGAAAATATGTATTATGACGGTGGGCTTACAGATTCCATACCTATTAGAAAAGCTATTGATGACGGCAATGAGAAAAATCTTATTATATTAACCAGACCAAAGGGTTATCAAAGAACACTGGGAAGAGACAGCAAGATTGCTATGAGGATGCTGCGGAATAAATATCCGGCAATGGTAGATGTATTAAGAGATAGACCAACTATGTATAATGAAACAGTTGCATTTTGTGAAGAGCTTGAAAAGCAAGGAAAAGCAGTTATATTAAGACCGGAATACCCAATTGAAAGCTTGGAAAAGGATTTGGATACCATAGAAAAGAATTACCGCCATGGATATGATATGGCTGTAAATAAAATAAAAGAAATTGAGAAACTTCTTTAAAATAAGTACTGAGAAATTTCTCTGAAAATACGTTTAGGATTGAATTATAATTTTTTTGATATTATATTGATAAAAAGTGAACTTAAGCCTCTTTGTTATTTAGTAAAATCCATGTATCAACATAGAGGCTGGTAACTTAGCCATAACGTGATCCATGGATTTTACAGGTTGAAAAATTTACAAGGAGCGTCTTAAGCTCCTTTTGAAATTTCACCTAAGCGGTCAATGATGGGTAAGTGCTGGGTACATAACTTTTCACATTTACCGCATTTGATACATTCAGCAGCCATTTCTACAGGTATATGCCAATGATAGTTAATTCTGTTATACATGTTATTTCCGAGAAGTTTCTCATTATAAGCATCCATAAATTTAGGGATGTCTATATCTTTTGGACAGTGTTTGCAATAAGCACAGCCGGTGCAAAGGTTATTTAAGGCAACTCCTTTATTTTCATACTCTTCAAAGATTTCTTTTGCAGGTCTTTCCTTCAGATTTTCAACGGCCTTACAGGCATCATCTACATGTTCTTTGGTAGTACACCCGGAAAGTGTTATGGTGATTTCCTTATGGGAGGCTACAAAGTTAAGAGCAGCCTGGGCAACTGTCAGCTCAGTACCCTCTGCAAGATATTCAAAGGTTTTTGGGTTATTAGGAATTAAACCGCCGCCTAAGGGATTCATTACAACTACACCCATACCTTTTTCATGAGCCGCTGTAATACCGGTTTGACGAAAACGATAGTTTAAAGCGTTATACCCAATTAACATTCCTCTGAATTTATCTGCGGCTACGGCATCTTCAAGTTCATTACCTTGCATGTGAGAAGAAAATACAATGTTTCTGATAAGTCCTTCACTTTTCGCTTCTTCAAAGAAGCCATATAGTGACTCACATTGGCTTTCAAAGGAGTCCAGGTTCAGAACACACCACAGGTGATAAAAGTCGAGATAATCTACTTTTAATCTGCTTAAGGTTGTTTCAAGTCTGCTGCGAAAAGCATCACGGGTGCTTTTTCCGCCGATAGTACCCAGATTGGTCTTAGAAGATATGTAGTAGCTGTCTCTGGGCAGCTGGGAAAGCGCAAGTCCTGTTATCATTTCACTTTTATCATTACAATAAAAAGGTGCGGTATCAAAGTAGTTTATACCTTTTTCATGGGCATATAATACAACTTCTGAACATTTCTCATAGCGTTCTGCTTTTACATCTTCATCGTCATAGCGCATACAACCCATGCCTATGGCAGATACTTTCATATCAGTATTACCGTATTGTTTGTAGTACATTTTCTACCTCCGTCTAATTAGGGCGTGTCTGATAGCTCATTGCACTGTACTGAATGCCCACTTTGTGATATTCTGGGTCGTGATATTCTGGGTCGCAATTTTGAGAACGTAACACCTCTACGTCCCCAAATACCGCCTTGCTGTATCTGGCAAATGCATCACACAAAGTGGAGCATCCAGCCCGGCACAAGTAGTTTCAGACATACCTTGGATTCCTGATTAAAATTTTATATAAGAATCTTTCTATAAGTTGAATTTAAGTCTTGCCTCTTCCAGTTATAAAAGGCTTGTTTAGTGACGCTTTATAGGACAACTTATAGTATCTATAATAGTATAACATATAAATAAAATAAATCTCAATGGAGAATATGATACTAAAAGCCGCTCCTGGCGGTAAGTTAAAGGACTTTCTCTTTTATCAGAATAGTAGTATAATGAATGTAAAATATAAGCGGATATTATTGCTAAGGAATTAATGAGAGGGAATGAACGGAAATGATAAAGAAAAAAACGAATAATGCAGAAGCCTTGAGCGTTTCAAACAGCGAAAAAACAAGAGAAGATAACACAAAAAAAGTGGGTGTAAGTAAAATGAATACCGGTAATAAATTATTAAAAAGCAGTAGTAATAAAGATTCCAAAAGCAGCAGTAATAAGGATTCCAAAAGGGACAGTAATAAAGATTCCAAAAGCAGCAGTAATAAGGATTCCAAAAGCAACAGTAATAAAGATTCCAAAAGCAGCAATAATAAAGATTCAAAAAGTTACAGTAAAAATAACAGCAATTCTGCTAAGTTTGGAAGCAGTTATAAAAATAATACAACGAACAAACAAGATAGTAAAAGCAAAAAAAGTATTAATAGTACCAATGTGAAAGTTAAAAAAGAAGCATCTATAACCGATTGGTTTTTTATGTGTAAACAAGAAATCACAGCGAAAGATATAGCAGAGTATTTAAAGCAACTTAATCTCGGTGAATTGGATTTATGGGAGGAACTGAATATTCTTGCACTTGAAATAGGAGATAGAAACAGTATTGATTTTGAAGGTTTGACGGGTGGTTTCAAAGGGGAAGATGATATTGCATTTATGAAGCGACATGGGTTTGTGACTGTATTTACAGTAACCGCCAGTGAGGACAGTACATCAATCCGTGGGTTGTTTGATGGAATACTAAAGCAATTTCCCGGAGCTTTCTGTGCGGATACCGAGGATTTTAAGCCTTGTATTATGAGCAGGGACTAATAACAGACATCTTGAGAGAAGGGATGCTTTGCTGAAGAGTCACATAGAAGGAAGGGTGCAAAAGTGAAAATGTTACGGGGTATATTTGGTTTACTGTTTGGCCTGCTCCTGTTTCTTCTGGTTATGTTTGGGCAGCTTTTATTTAGAGATGATAAGAGTAATGATGCAATCAGCAGTAAAAATGATGCTAAATATCATATACAGATACTTGTTCAGAATACGGACGAATACTTTTGGACCTATTTTAAAGACGGTGCAAAGGATGCTTCTGATGAAATGAAAGTTCATACTGAATTTGTACCTATCACCGGTAAAGACGGTGAAGCGATACAGGATGCCGTTGAGAAAGGTATCTATGCCGGTGTTGACGGGATTGCCTTAAAACCCGCTGATGCTATCGGTACCGGAGAGATTGCAAAAGAAGCCAGAGAGAAAGGAATTCCTCTGGTGGTATATGAGAATGACAGTTATAACATATCTGGGGTGCCAACGGTAGCCTCTAACAGCTATACCATAGGATCCATGGCTGGTAAGATGGCAACGGATGCAGTGGGCAAAGGAGCTAAAGCCGTAGTTATAATGAACGAAGCCGGAGAAGAAGGAGATGTTCTGTACAGAAATTTAAGTATTCAGGGTATTACAGAGGCTTTTTCTGTAAATGATGTGCAGCTCGAAGAAATCTATACCTTAAAGCAGAATATGTTTGATGCTGAGAAAGTGACCTACTCAATAATTTCAAAACATAAGGACACGGATGTTATTATATGTCTGGATGAAAAAAGTACACCAGGTGTTGCACAGGTATTGGTAGATAACAATCTGGTTGGAGATATTAAGCTTGTCGGGTATGGCAGTATGCCTCTTACCCTTGATTATGTAGAAAGAGGAGTTGTCTATGGAACTGTCTGCCCTAATGCTTATGAGATTGGATATTATACAGTGAAACAGCTGGCTCAGGTATTAAACGGTGTACAGATTAGTGACTACAAGAGTACACCTCTCTATACCATAGATGCCTCTAATGTGGCTGATTATTATGATCAGATTGCAGGACAGGCAGGTGAAGAATGAAAGTAAGAAGTAAATTAAGCAGTAAGGTAAGTGACAAGGTAAACAGTAAAGTAAGTAAGAAAATAACCAGTAAAGTAAGAAAAGATCTGTCTTACCGAAGCAAACTTACCAGTTTCTTTCTGTTAGCTATTGCTATTACCATACTAGTTGGTTTGTATAATTATATCTCTTCACAGATGTTGATGCAGGATATGACCGATTTGCTGAACAAGAGCCAGGAGCTTACCGCATTGTACAAGGAAGTGGATGAGATTCAAAATGATCTTGAGGTTTATTTATCCACCAGAAGTTCCGACAGTCTTCAGTCCTTTTATAATCACAGCAATTCAATCAGTTATAATAACAGCATTTTAAAGGCAGATACCGATTATACAGATCGTGGTGTCAGGATAACGAATCTTACAGGTATGATCGATCATTATCTTAAAATACTGGATGAAACCATCGTTGACAAAAGAAACCGTAAAATAAGTGATTATACTGCCGGATATCAACAGGCAGTAAAAGAATATAATTACATCGGCAGTTATATCAAAGAAATCATGAGTACAGATTTAAGTGACAGTGCTGAAAAGTATATTGATATACGTAGAGAAGCCGATAGAAGCTCGATACTAAGTTATACCATGTTTGGCATAAGCTTTGCATTGATTCTTGTGCTAATCGTTC
The DNA here is from genome assembly GCA_029256725.1 of Anaerocolumna sp. Lineage (GTDB taxonomy): Bacteria > Bacillota > Clostridia > Lachnospirales > Lachnospiraceae > Anaerocolumna. The sequence goes on from JAQSXJ010000003.1 coordinate 85,011, forward strand.
TGTTCAGTTATGAGATCACCAGACCAATTACAAAACTATCAGCTTATGCCAAAGAAGTATCCTCCGGTAATTTTGAAGTGGATATATCAGAGGAAGGCACCAGCAGTGAGATTAGGGTACTATACCGGGCTTTTAGTAAAATGACCAGAAGTATTAAGAAATATATCAATGAACTGAAGGAAAAAGAAAGACTTGAAAGGGTATTGATTCAGGAGAAATATGATAATCTGAAGATGAAGAATGCCCTGCATGAAGCGGAGCTGCTGGCACTTCAGTCTCAGGTCAATCCACATTTCATCTTCAATTCCATAAATATCGGGGCAAAGGTAGCCATGCTTCAAGGAGATAGCGTTACCTGTGAATACCTGGAGAATTTCGCAGATATTTTTCGGTATAACTTAAAAGGTCTTGATTATAATGCGACTTTGTCAGATGAAGTGAACAATGTTATGGCATATATGAGTTTATTAACTACCAGATTTGGTGATTTCATTGAATTTCGTACTGACATTCCGGAGGACCCGGAAATAAAGGATTTTGTCATTCCAAGAATGACGCTTCAGCCTCTGACAGAAAATGCTTATATCCATGGAATAAGTAAGCTGGAAGAGGGAGGAATTATTGAATTAAGCGTTAGAAAAGAAGAAGAGAGATTAATAATTATAGTCTCCAATTCCGGTGATCATTTTCCCGAGGAAGCTATTCAGCTGATTCTGAATCGTAAATGGAAACATGAGAAAAATGATAAGCAAAAAGGACATACCACCGGTATCGGTATGGATAATGTGTTAAAAAGGCTAAGATTATTTTATGATGACTATGATGTTATGAATATCACTAGTAAAGACGGGGTAACCAAGGTCATTTTGTCACTGCCCTTTGTAAATCGAAGAGAAGAAGACATGTAAGAGTTGGTAGATAACCGGCGAGCTACATGGAGTTATTGTGAATTATTGAAAAGCATAATTCACATCCTGATTTGCGGCGGTGCCGCATCTGCAAGCAGATGCGGAATGCAATGGGAGTTAGTGGGAAATAGAGGACATTTCACACATATTATTTGGACAGTACCACAAGCAGGTTTGCGGTATTTATGGGTGTTAGGTTGAAAAAATAAAGCATTTTTCAACTACGGATTCAGGAATATCAAATTAAAGATTTGATATTCACGAAAGAGGTTAATATGATGTACAAGGTATTAGTAGTTGATGATGAACCAATAGCAGCAGAGTCTGTGATATATATGCTAAACAGGAATTTTGAAGAGATAGAAATAGTAGGCAGTGCACGTTCGGGAAAAGATGCAATCGAAAAAGCCTACAATCTCCATCCGGATATTATTATAATGGATATTAATATGCCGGGTATCAACGGATTAGAGGCAATGAAACAAATAAAAGCCTCTAATTCTAATGTAAGTTTTATCGTAATATCTGCCTTTGATTATTTTGATTATGCCGTAGAAGCAGTAGCACTGGGTGTTGTGGAATATTTGCTAAAACCCGTTAAGGAAGCGAAACTTAAGGAGACCATGACAATTACTCTGGAACAGATTCGTGTCCGCAAGCAGAATATTCAGAAGAATCTGGAGCAGCAGGAAAGAATGGAGATGGTAATTCCTGTTCTGGAGAATGGCTTTATGAATTCACTGTGCCTTTATAACGGCGGAGCAGAGGAACTTAAGAACTACTGCCAGCTCTTTGGAATACCAAAAGGCAGCGGTTATGTAATGGCAATTGAATTAGGTCAGAAGAAGAGCAGAAAGATAGAGAACAAAATCGGTGCCGGAGTATATGGCGATAAAATGTATGGGGAATATAAGAAAATCATACAATCAAGACTTAAGGCAATTGTTGGACCAATCATGCTTAACCGGATTATTGTATATGTCTTTGAAGAGAATGAAGCAGAAGAATATGAGCTTAAGAAACATTCCGTTGAAGAAGCAGGAAGAATACTTGAGAGAGCAATAAGAATCTATCCGGATATCTATATCGGTATCGGACGGTATTACAGCTCTATTGAAGAAGCCAGGAAATCCTATCAGGAATCCTTGTTTGCTCTAGGTGTATTAACGGGAGAAAAAGAAAGCAAGGAAGCGCAGATTCTTCATGTAGATGATATACTGGACAGGGTTGAATACTCAGAAAGTGATTATGAGGAACAATTAGAAGAAATCTATCTTCATGCTGCGGAACAGGAAGAGGAGGGAGTACTGGTGACCTTTGAAGAGGTATACAACCGGATGACCAGAGATAATTCCCTGACCTTTGAAGGAATCAAAAATAGCATGATCGGACTGGTAACAGGGTTTGCTGCCCGCTGGAAAAATGCAGCAGGTAATTATTATGATGTATTAAAGGATATTATCGGGACAGAGCAAAAGGACGCACTTTACGCAATCAGCAGAAGCTTTCTGGAACGCACCGTCAAGAGACTGGCAGAAGGAAGACAGCTTAAGGTAAATACTATAATTGAAAAGGCGAACCGTTATATGGAGCAGAATTTCGCCAGAGAAATTTCTTTAGAGGAGGTAGCCAGAGAGGTAAATTTAAGTCCTTATTATTTCAGCAGGTTCTATAAAGAAGAGGCAGGGATTAATTTCAGCGACAGACTGACAGAAATTCGTATGGATAAGGCAAAGGAACTGCTGCGAAAGGATGAATATTCCATTAAAGATGTCTGCTATATGACAGGCTATATGGAGCCGAACTATTTTTCAAAGATATTTAAAAAGGTAACCGGTGTTACTCCCACAGAATATAAAAAGCTGTTTGGGAATTAAGGAGGAGGTATAAGGATATGAAGAAGCGCTTATGGGGAAGAGCTTTGAGTTTTATCCTTGGTTTAATGGTACTGGTGTCTGGGACAGGATGTGAAAAACGAACAGAGAGAGACATTCGGCCTGAAAAGGATGATAAAATCGTGGTCGGGTTTTCTCTTGGAACCTTGATGGAGGACAGATGGATCAGGGACAGAGATATCTTCATTTCAAAAGCAGAGCAGGAAGGTATCGAAGTAATCGTAAATAATGCCAACAAGGATTCTGACCTGCAGTATGAACAGGTTAAGACCATGTTAAGCCAGGGAATAGACGTACTTGTAATCGCACCAAATGACAGCGTCTCAGAGGCAAAATGTGTAAAAGCTGCCAAAGAGGAGAAAGTACCGGTAATCTCCTATGACAGACTGGTCTCAAACAGCAATGTAGATGTCTATATATCCTTTGATAACCACCAGGTGGGGCAGATTATGGCTGAGTATCTTACAGAGAATGTTCCAAAAGGCGGGTATATTATTCTTGGTGGTTCTGAAAATGACAGTAACAGCAAGATGCTTTATGAGGGTGCCATGTCTGTATTGCAATCTTTTATTGATAAGGGTGATATTGAAATTCTTGATCAGACCTGGATTGATGGCTGGATCAGAGAAAGTGCTTATGATTTTATGAGAGAAGAGCTGAAAAGCTATAAAGATAAAGTAAAAGCTATAATCTGCGGTAATGATTCCCTGGCTTGGGGAGCCATTGATGCTCTGTCTGAGGCGCAGATAGCGGAGCAGGTGCAGGTTACCGGTCAGGATGCAGATTTGGTTGCCTGCCAGAGAATCGTTACAGGGAAACAGGCGCTTACCGTTTATAAACCCATTAAGGATTTGGTGGAGAAAACTGTTGAGGTCTGCATTGCTCTTAAGAATGGTGATGAGATTCAGAGTGACGGTTATATAAATGATGGGAATTATAAAGTTCCTTACATTTATATTGGTGTTCAGGCTGTTACGAAGGATAATATTGATGAAACGGTTATTAAAGATGGGTTTCATTTGTATGAGGATGTTTATCAGACAGAATAAACAGTGGGATAGTACCAATTATTTTGGGTTAAAAATAATAGGTTGTGGCAGCGGACGATGATTTAAAGCTCTGTTTATTCATTTTGTTATTCGAGAACCCATATTCCACTAAAGCGGCAGAAGCTGTTCATAGCAGGTACAACAGTGCCAAACTCGCTGCTGCTTTGTGGTCGCGGTAGGTTTTTGCGCTCAGACAGTGGCACTGTTGTACCTTTTCACAGTTTCTGCCGCTTAAGTGTCATATGGAACCTCTCAATACAAAATTCATAAACAGAGCATTAAATCATCTGATTACATGTTATATGTAACTCTGGCTATAAATCTTGTTTTAAAGGAGCTTGGCGTTTATAAGGAAAAAGATAAAGATGAATTTGATAGTATTAATTTATATAAGTTTAGAAGAATGGATTAGTAATAATCCTATGATTTGTCATCTTAGATTCATTTCTGGCAAGTTTAATTTTTTCTGTGTGTAATAGTGGTGCATTTAAGCTTATGTATTGATGGTTGTGATATTATTTGGTAATGTGCTATAATTTTTAAGATTTGTAATTGGTAATTTTGGGAGGATACATAGATGGCACATATTTTAGTGGTTGAGGACGATGCGGATATCAACAGGATTTTGTGCAGATATCTTGAGAAAGAGAATTATGAGACGACGGCTGCTTTTTCGGGATCGGAAGCGAAGCTTCTGCTGTCGGTAAAGACCTTTGACTTAATTCTTCTGGATTTGATGCTTCCAGGTATGAATGGAGAGGAGCTGGTTGCTGATATCAGAAAATCTTCTTTTATTCCTATTATGATTATTTCGGCTAAGAGTGCCTTGGAAGATAGAGTGAAGTTGTTAAAATCGGGTGCAGATGATTATCTTGTAAAACCTTTTGAGAGGGAGGAGGTTCTTGCCAGGGTAGATGCTCTTCTTAGACGGAGCAGAGATTTTGCGGTTAAAATTCCAGGTAATAATGAGATTTCTTTTAAACAGCTGACGATGAGACCTGTTTCAAGGGAAGTCCTTGTGAAGGGAAATCTTATTGGGCTTACTTCTCATGAATACGAGATTCTAAATTTGTTATTAAAGTATCCGGAACGAGTTTTTACGAAAGAGCAGCTTTATCAGGATATCTGGAAGAGTGGTTATTATGGTGAGGATAATACCATTAATGTCCACATTAGTAACATACGTAAAAAAATCAAAGACTTTGATGAGGATTCTTATATTAAAACCGTTTGGGGGATTGGATTTAAGTTGGATACTGCTTTATAGGTAAAGAATTTCACTATTTTTATCTTTATACTTTCTTTAAACTTTTTTAAGTACTTGTTTAAATCAGATAAGTATACTGATTACTGTAAACAGGATAGTTTAAATTGAAAGAATTAAGAGAGAAAGAATAGAGAGGAGCAGTAACGTGCAGGAAATAATATTAGCAACAAGAAATCTTACGAAAAAATACAATAATATATCTGCAGTAAGTGGCATCAATCTGGAAGTTAAGCAGGGTCAGATTTACGGACTTGTAGGAAAGAATGGCGCAGGTAAGACCACCTTACTTCGTATGATTACAGGGCAGTCTTATGCAACAGAAGGAGAAATGGTACTGTTTGGTGCAAATACAGAAGCAGATTTATGCAAGGGAAGGAAAAGAATCGGTGCGATTATCGAAACCCCAAGTTTCTATTCCTATATGTCAGGAAAAGATAATCTGGAATATTATCGTATTCAAAGAGGTATTCCCGGCAAACAATGTGTTGTGGAAGCTTTAGAGGAAGTTGGTCTTACAGAGGCTGCCAATAAGAAATATAAGAGTTATTCCTTAGGTATGAAACAGAGGCTGGGGCTTGCCTTAGCACTTATGAACAGACCGGAGCTACTCTTACTGGATGAGCCTATTAATGGTCTGGACCCTTTTGGTATCGTTGAAATCCGTAAGCTGCTTTTTAAACTGAATCAGGAAAAGAATATTACGATATTAATATCCAGTCATATATTAAGTGAATTATCAAATCTTGTTAATTATTATGGTTTTATTGATAAAGGAAAATTAATTAAGCAGCTCTCTGCAGAAGATTTGTCAAAAGAATGCAATAAGTATATTGAACTTAAAGTTGACAATGTAGAGCGGATGACTGCCCTCTTAGAAACGAAATTAAATTGCCACTCCTACAAGTTAACACCGGAGTATGCTATTCATATTTATGAGTATCTCGATCAACCAAAAAAGATTAGTGAACTGGCTGTTACAAACGGCATTGGCCTTCAGTCCATGATGATGAAGGAGATCAATCTTGAGAATTATTTTATACAGTTGGTGGGAGGAGAAAGTAATGATTAGTTATATCAAAAGTGAATATTACCGTATTTTTCGTAATAAATGGACATATCTTTTCATTTTAATATGCTCTGCATTATTAGTCAGTGCCAATGTGGTATTGGCAGTAGTAAACGCTTCAGAGGAAAACTTTCCTTATGCTACTACAAAGTTCGCATTAAGTATGTTCTACAGTAATTTTCCTATAGTGTTTATCTTATGTATAGCAATAACAGCCCTTGTTTTTGGAAATGAACATAATAACCATACCATGAAGAACAGTGTGTCCTATGGTATTTCCAGAGGTAACATATTTTTGGGGAAATTTATTGTTGAAGTGGTATATTCCATCCTGGCGTTCGTGATTATTGGAGCCATTGATATTGGTACAGCGTACCTGCTCCTTGAAAATTCCGGAGTGGACCATATGTTTCTTCTGCTTAGAGCCTGTGCGGCAGCTTTGCCATTATTCATAGTTGCCATAGCAATTACAAACAGCTTTTTATTTACCATTGAAAGTACAGGAGCAAGCAATGCAGCATCTGTAGGATTACTCTTGGCTTTGCCGCTGGTGTGCAATATGTTAGGAATGAAGTTTACTTTTTTTCTGGAACTGGCAAAGCTTCTTCCCTGGAATATGATTTACTATATGGGATTTGACATGGAGAAATTTCAACTTACTCTTTTGTGGGGAGGAAATAACGGTTATGGGTACTACTGGTTAATAGCTTGCGTTGAGGTTGTTATTGTATCTGTAATCGGATTTGTAATTTTTAAAAAGAAAGAAATTAAGTAACAGAGAGGGAGGTAAGCATAATGAATTATCTTATCATAGTTCTGGTATTCATCATAATTGTTCTTGTTGCTTACCTTTTCTTACTGTTTAAAGCTTTATCCGATGCAGCAGATCAAATGGATGAGATTGAGAAGAACCCTGAGAGAAACAGACAGTTAAAAGGAATTCCAACGATTCCAAGACTTGAAAAGCTGTTCGTTAGAATCAACACCATATATACAGCAAGGCAGAAGGAAAGAATAACCTATCAGATTAATGAAACGAAAATACGGCAAGAGATTGAGAACATCTCCCATGACTTACGGACGCCACTTACTTCAATTCTGGGTTATCTGGACCTGGTTCAGGACAGTACTTCCATAAAAGAACAAGAAGAGTATCTTGGGATTATCAGAAATAGAGCTCGGATGTTACAGGGATTTATAGAGAATTTTTATGAAATCTCACGTTTGGAGGCTAATGATTATCCACTGGAACCGGAGGTTATAAAAGTCAAAGGAATGCTTACAGATACCGTAATAGCTTATTATCATGAATTTGAGAAGAAACACATGGAGGTATCTATTGAGCTTTCGGAGAGGGAGACTTCTATAATCGCTGACAGGATTCAGTTTGGAAGAGTGTTAAATAATCTTATACAGAATGCTTTAAAATATGCAGATGATAAATTCATACTGAAACAGTTTGTCAGAGAGAATCGTTGTGTTATAAAGTTTATAAATGATAAGAATAAACTGACAGAAAATGAGTTAAGGTATATATTTGAGCGTTTTTATACTGGGGATCAGTCACGGAGCAATCAAAGTACGGGTTTGGGATTGACCATAACAAAGATTCTGGTTGAGAAGATGAAAGGAACCATTGAAGCCAGATTTGAAGGAGAGTATTTTGTGGTGGAGCTTAGCTGGCTTATAAAATGATAGATTAATCGAAAACAAACTGTCAGCCCAGTTTCTTATTTCGTGTAAACTTGCTTTACAGAATACTCCATTTTGAGCTTAATGACATACACAAAGTCCATGAAACACTGTCAAGGCAAGGGTTCAGCCTTTACTGTGGTTCATGGATTTTATAAAATTATTTATTTGTTCAAGTGCCTGATCTAGCTTATTCTGAACCTCATTTAAGTAAATTTTTTCATCAGTTTCTTTGGGATCAAACATATATGCTCTCCTTATGATTTCACTTAATTACAGATTCAGTATAGAAGTAAATTCAAAAAATACTAGACTTTTAAGGGGTATGTTATTCTATAAATAAGATGCGCCCCGAAATAGAAGGCGTTTTTTGTATGTTTATACATAAAATTAGAAACCTTATGAATATAAGTTTATGAAATAACTCATTTCATCATTATTTTAGTTGAATGAGTGTTTTTTTGCGTAAGCTATGTCTGTAAAAGATGTTAATTCTAATAACTCTAATATTACTAAATTCTAATTCTTGCAATTGCTAAATTCTTGCAATTACTAAATTCTTGCAATTACTAAATTCTTGTTATTATTAAATTCTTGTTATTACTCAATTTTTGCTATTACTTATGCATGCTATTACTTATTCATGCCTTAATGCACATTTTAAGAATATTATGTATTAAGTTTACTGTAGATTATGTTTATTTTGAACGCAAAAAATAGTGCTCTCCTTCATATGCATTGCCTTCACAGAAGTCAATTTTTAATAATGTATTCCGCCTTTCAACAGCTTGAGGTATTGCC
>JAQSXJ010000068.1 GCA_029256725.1 Anaerocolumna sp.
GCTGGCCCAACAGGAGCAACCGGAGCCACGGGAGCACAAGGTCCGGCAGGAGATACAGGTCCCGCAGGTCCCCAAGGAGAGCAGGGAGTAGCAGGTCCCGCAGGAACCACGGGAGCCACAGGTCCTCAAGGTCCGGCAGGAGCCACAGGTCCCGCAGGTCCACAGGGAGAACAAGGTGAAGCTGGTCCGGCAGGAGCAACAGGAGCCACGGGAGCACAAGGTCCGGCAGGAGTAGCAGGTCCCGCAGGTCCACAGGGAGAAGCAGGTCCGGCAGGCCCACAAGGTGTACCAGGTCCAGCAGGAGCCACAGGTTCTCAGGGCCTCACAGGAGCCACAGGTCCTCAAGGCCCTACAGGAGCTACTGGCCCGCAAGGTTCCCAAGGCCCTACTGGTCCCGCAGGTATCAATTCTTATGCTTTCCGCTATAGTACTAATTCTGACAGAACCATTGCAGGTGGTGCAGAGTTTGTATTTGATAGTGGTAATGTTCCAAGTACGCCTGTTGGTATACTATTACCCAACACTACTGATACAGTATTAACGGAGGCAGGCGATTATCTAGTTATATTCGAAGCAAATGTATTAGGAACACTCACTTCTGTTTCTATTAATCTTTCAGGTAACTACTGTACCGGCAACAATAACAGTAACAAATGACTCATTTATTTCCATTACATTCCCGGATCTTGCGCCAGGAAGTGTAGTTGCATCACTTACTATCCTTAAATTATCATAAAAATGAAAGGCGTCCGGTTTCAAAGGACGCCTTTGTTTTAGTAGAAAATAATAGATTTGTTCAAAAGACATCCAACGAAAAATGTCATAATTGATGAACATATAGCAATATCTGTCATATATTAAATTAGGATTTCAAAATCCTGATTTATTATAGAAAGGAGTTTTTGCATGAATAGTAAAGATTCGTCAAAAAACAAATCCTTTACTGACAGCCAAGACGACACTATTGTAAGTGCTATGAACTATAATCCATGGAATCCTTGCTGTAATCCTAATCCCTGTCCGCCCGGACCGCCTGGACCTCCTGGACCTAGAGGTCCGCAGGGACCTGTAGGACCACAAGGACCACAAGGACCGCGAGGAGCAACGGGAGCCACCGGAGCTACAGGCCCGCAGGGTCCCGTAGGACCCCAAGGTCCAGTTGGAGCCACAGGACCACAAGGGCCAGCCGGAGCAACGGGAGCAACGGGAGCCACAGGACCACAGGGACCGATAGGACCGACAGGACCACAAGGACCGACAGGAGCCACGGGAGCCACAGGAGCCACAGGAGCCACAGGAGCCACAGGAGCCACAGGAGCCACGGGAGCCACAGGACCACAGGGACCGATAGGACCGACAGGACCACAAGGACCGACCGGAGCCACCGGAGCCACAGGAGCAACAGGAGCCACAGGGGCCACAGGAGCCACAGGAGCCACAGGAGCCACGGGACCTGCCGGAGCCGCCGGAGCCACCGGAGCTACCGGAGCCACAGGACCTCAGGGACCTGCAGGACCACAGGAGCCACAGGAGCCACAGGAGCCACGGGACCTGCCGGAGCCGCCGGAGCTACAGGAGCCACAGGACCTCAGGGACCTGCAGGAGCCACAGGAGCCACAGGGGCAACCGGAGCCACAGGACCTCAGGGACCTGCAGGAGCCACAGGAGCCACAGGACCTCAGGGACCTGCAGGAGCCACAGGAGCCACAGGAGCCACAGGTGCCACTGGAGCAACAGGTGCCACTGGAGCAACAGGAGCCACTGGAGCAACGGGATTACCTGGCGGTGCTACCATTATTCCTTATGCATCTGGTAATGTAGTTGCTTTAACTACTATTTTAGGTGGTTTAGTTGGAACTACAGCAGCAGTAGGTTTTGGAAGTTCAGCTACTGGAATTCAAATATTAAATGGTGTAATAGATACAACAAACATTACTAATTTTGCTTTTTCAGTGCCAAGAGATGGAACTATTAGTTCTTTAGCTGCATATTTTAGTGTGGATGCCGCAATCAGCCTGATTGGTACGTCAGTTCAGATAACAGCTCAGCTTTATAGAACAGTTGCGGTTAACAATGCCTTTACACCAGTACCTGGTGCGGTTGTTCAGCTTACCCCTACACTAACCGGTATTATTTCTATCGGTGACAGAGTAAGTGGAATTACCTCAGGATTAGCAATACCGGTAACTGCTGGCACAAGATTACTTCTTATCTTCTCTGCTTCAGTAGTGTCAGGAACAGGAATTGCAACCAGTATTGTTGGTTATGCAAGTGCTGGACTTGGAATTATATAAAGTAGAATAAAGACCTCCTATTAAATAAGGAAGGAGATATCTGCCGAGGGATGGAAATAAATTCATCCAGGTGGATATCTCCTTCTTTATTCGTTGAAGATTGACAGTTAGAAAATTCACTGCTATACTAGTATACAAGTTAAAAAGGAGGATATATATATGATAATGACTTTACGCTGGTTTGGAAAAAAATATGATTCAGTTACTCTGGAACAAATAAGGCAGATACCCGGAGTAGAAGGTGTTATAACTACCTTATATGATATTCCTGCAGGAGAGATATGGCCCATAGAAAGAATACAGGAATTGCAGGGGGAAGTGGAAAAAAGCGGTTTAAAGATTATCGGAATTGAAAGTGTAAATATCCATGACTCAATTAAAACAGGAAATGCTAACCGGGATTTTTATATTGATAACTATATTGAGACTTTAAAGAATCTTGGAGAATGTAGTATTAAGATGATATGCTATAATTTTATGCCTGTATTCGACTGGACTCGTTCTGATTTGGCGAAATTAAGAGACGATGGATCAACGGTATTATCCTATGATCAGGAAATTATTGATACGATTGACCCTGAAAAAATGTTTTCGGAATTGGATAAAAACAGCAATGGTTTTATTCTGCCAGGCTGGGAGCCTGAAAGACTTGATAAAGTGAAAGAACTCTTTGAAGAATATAAGCATGTGAATAATGAAACCCTGTTTGAGAATCTTGTGTACTTTTTGAATCGTATTAAACCTGTATGCAAGCAGTACGGGATACATATGGCGATTCACCCAGATGATCCCGCATGGCCTGTTTTTAACCTACCTCGAATAGTTACCGGTAAAGAATCCATTATAAAACTGTTAAATGCAGTAGATGAGGAGTTTAACGGAATAACACTTTGCACAGGCTCCCTGGGATCTAACATAAATAATGATATTTGTGATATTATTAAGGCAGCGAAGGGGAGGATACACTTTGCACATTTAAGAAATATCAAGCATCTGGCACCAGGAAAATTCGATGAAGCTGCACATTTATCCAGAGATGGTTCCCTTGACATGTATGCTATAACCAAGACCCTCTATGAATGTGGATTTAACGGACCAGTTCGCTCTGACCACGGAAGAGCCATCTGGGGAGAGGTATCCATGCCTGGGTACGGACTATACGACAGAGCACTTGGTACTTGCTATTTAAATGGACTTTTTGAAGCTGTTGAAAAGGAAAAGGCTTAAGCTGATTCCAATTATATGGAGGAAAAAGGATTATGAGATTATCCTATGAAGGTTTAAAAAATAGAGATAAGTGGGAACAGGAAGGTTACCGTTTGCCACTATTTAACATAGACAGGATGTTGACAGAAACAGCAAAAAGCCCTGAATGGATTCATTTCGGAGGCGGCAATATATTCAGAGCTTTTCCGGCAGCAGTCAGTCAGAAGCTGTTGGATGAGGGAATACTAAAGACGGGTATTATCGTTGCTGAAGGTTTTGATTATGAAATTGTTGAAAAGACATACAGACAGTATGATAATCTTAACATCCTTGCCACCCTATGCCCGGATGGAAGTATAGAAAAGACAGTAATTGCCAGTGTAGCAGAATCTCTTTGCATGGATAGTAACTCAAAGGATTGGAACAGACTGATTGAGATATTTAAAGCTCCGACGCTGAAAATTGCGTCTTTTACCATCACGGAAAAGGGATACAGTCTGGTGGATCAGAATAGAGAATTTCCCCAGGATATATTAGCAGATTTTGAACAGGGACCTGATTGTCCAATAAGCTATATGGGTAAGCTTACAGCACTGTGTTATGAGAGATTCAGAGCGGACGGTTTACCTCTTACGCTGGTAAGTATGGATAATTGCTCTCATAATGGCACGAAATTAAAGGAAGCTGTAACCTTCATTACTAAAAAGTGGATTGAAGGCGGAAAAGCTGAACCTCAGTTTTTAGAATTCATGACAGATAAAGTAACTTATCCCTGGTCTATGATTGATAAGATTACTCCAAGACCAGCATCAGAGGTAGAAGAGCATTTGAAAGCTACCGGACTGGAAGACCTGCAGACCTATGTAACATCAAAGAAGACCTACTGTGCTCCCTTTGTCAATGCTGAAGAACCTCAATATCTGGTTATAGAAGATGATTTTGCCGGAGAAAGGCTTGCCCTTGATAAAGGCGGAATTATCTTTACAAACCGTGAAACTGTTGACAAAGTTGAAAGAATGAAGGTGTGTACCTGCCTAAATCCTCTTCATACAGCATTGGCCATATTTGGATGTTTGTTAGGATATAATAAAATAAGTGATGAAATGAAGGATGAGGAATTAAAAGGACTGGTATATCGACTGGGCTATGAAGAAGGACTTCCAGTAGTTGAAAACCCAGGGATAATAAAGCCGGAACAGTTTCTTGAGGAAGTACTGACAAAACGCCTTCCTAATCCTTTTATTCCAGATTCTCCTCAAAGAATTGCTACGGATACCTCCCTAAAACTTAGTATACGTTTTGGAGAAACAATTAAAGCTTATCTTAAGAAGGACGGACAGGTATCATTGACCCTCATTCCATTGGTACTTGCAGGCTGGTGCCGCTATTTAACGGAGATTGATGATAAGGGAGAGACTTATACATTAAGTCCGGATCCAATTCTTGAATCACTTACACCTGTATTCCAAAACATAAAGCTAGGTGAGACAATGGATATTCACAGTCAGATAAGTGAAGTCCTTAAAAGAGAAGATATCTTTGGAGTAGACCTTTATGAAGCAGGTTTGGGTAGACAGGTAGAAGAGTATTTTGGTAAAATGATGGAAGGACCCGGTGCGGTTCGTAATACATTGAAAGATATACTAAGCTAAGGAGTCTGCATGATAATATTAGAGAGAAATAACAGGGAGACAGCAAGTGATTATGCTTTAAGAGTAATTCGGTATAACATTATATCGCTGAATTTAATTCCGGGTAGTCTGGTTAGTGAAAATGAATTGGCAAAGGAGCTTAGAATCAGCAGAACACCGGTAAGGGAAGCATTAATCGAACTTAGTAAGATTAAGCTGGTTGAAATATATCCGCAAAGAGGCAGCTGTATTTCTCTCATTAATCATCAATTAGTAGAAGAAGCAAGATCTGTACGGTTACTTTTAGAAAGTGCCATAGTAGAAGAAGCCTGTGAACTGGCAAGTGCAAAAGACATTGCACTGTTAGAAGAAAATATCAGATTGCAGGAGATGTATCAGGGGCAAAACTATGAGGATAAGCAGCTGAAACTGGATAATGAATTTCATGAGCTATTATTTGCTATCTGTAATAAGCAATTTACTTACAACCTGCTAACCGGAATGATGACTCATTTTGACAGGGTGAGGAGATTGAGCTTATCTGTTGTAAAGGACTCAAAAATACTGGCAGATCACAAGACATTAGTAGAGTCAATCAAGAAGAAGGACGGTCAGACTGCAAGAGAAATCATAACAAAACATTTATCCCGTTATCAGCTTGATGAAGAAGAATTGCGAAAAAACTATGGGGATTATTTTAAAAGCCAGTCTCCTGTGTTATAATAGTACTGCAAAAAACTGCCGGATGAAACTCTGTCCGGCAGTTTAGTTTGAAATATTACGATAGAAAGAAGGTAGCAGTATGTCAAATACATCAAAACAAAAAGTAATATATCTTGCCGGAGGCTGCTTCTGGGGAACCGAAAAATACCTCTCAAGTGTACAAGGAGTTATTGAAACAAATGTAGGTTATGCTAACGGTAAAACAGAAAATCCCACCTATGAGGAAGTCTGCCATAAAAATACCGGACATGCAGAAACAGTTAAAGTAGTTTATGATACAGAAATAATCGATTTGGATTTTATTTTGAAATTATATTATGATGTAATAAACCCTACGTCCATAAATAAACAAGGTGAGGATGAAGGATCTCAATACCGCACCGGAATCTATTATGAAACGGAAGAAGATGTACCGGTTATTAAAGCATCTCTTTTGGAACTTCAGAAACAATATGAGAAACCAATTGCAATAGAAGTACTGCCCATAAGTAATTATTATCTGGCAGAAGAGTATCATCAGAAATATCTGGACAAGAATCCCACCGGCTATTGTCATATAAGATCTGATAAATTTGAAAAAGCCAGACAGGCAGTAAAACAGAATTAATTCATAAAATATAATAAAACATTCATAAAATTCTGCAAAAGCTCAAATCCTAATATTGAAACTTAATGATAATAGTTCTCAAAAATACAATTGACAAGATAAGCTGTCAAAGGATACAATGTGTTATGAGAATCATTATCAATAAAACATTGGATACAAATTTGGTGCTTAAAGCAGGAGATTAAATATGAGTGAGGACAATTTTTTAAAAGGAGAAGACAGAACCGGTTCCTATGTGGCATTTTCATTGGCTAATTGCTGCATGCCTACCTTATTAAAGTCAAAACCCTCTAATCTGGTCTGCTTTCGGAAATGCTATATAGACAGCAGGGTAAATTTTTTTAAAGCACTAATCAAAGAATGCGAAGGATTTGGATGCAACGCCAGAGTATTGTGTGAATGTGAGAAATCTATCTATATTATAATATATGACAAGCAAATGCTGCTTGAAGTAATCCAGAGTAATATCGAAAACCCACTCTTAGCCTCAAACGGCTATGGAAGCGGCTGTCCTTATCTTCATAAGGCTCTTACCCGCCTGGGTGAACGATACGGCAGTTACCGCAAATGCAGAGCGTTAGGGCAGAATGAAGATTTTCCGCATGAAATAGGAATAATGTTGGGCTATCCTGTAACAGACGTAGAAGAGTATATTAAAAATAATGGCGAGAACTATGTAATGTGCGGCTACTGGAAAGTATACCACAATGCCGAGGAAGCCATCAGAGTATTTGAACTGTTCACAAAAATACGAAAAGAAGCGATGGAACTGTTCTACGCTGGAAGACCTTTAAAAGAAATGATCAGTTGATAACAAAATAGACAGGACTAAAAAAAGAAACTTGAGAGCTTTAAAACTAATATGAAATATATAATTTAAGTGCAAAGGTTAATATTTCTCAAGGGGACGGTAAATTGCACAAACCAGAAAAAACTCATGCTTCAATTCCAAGGCATAAGAAGTCCTAATTCTCTGAAGATTTTGTGCTTGACATATTATAATACAGATAACTCGCTACGCATGAGTACACTATGTGTACTCAAACAATCTGTTTAATAATATAGCACAAAATCTTCAGAGAAAAGGACTTCTAATGCCTTTCCATAGGCGCATTCGTTCTTTCTGATTTGTGCAATTTACCTGTACTCCTATTGACGTAAGATTTTGACGCTCAATCATAATCATAAATATATATATTTATATATTTAAAAAGCAATTATTATTAACGTAGGAGAATTTCTGTTATTGCTACACCTATACCTATAAGAATTGCTTTTTTCATATGTACAGAATTTAATTAATAGGCGCTGTTTCAATAGTTGGGATAGGATTCTATGAATCCCATTTTGTTACTATATCTAGAGCTTTTTAAGTGTTTATAGCTATAATTCATGTTTCTGGGCTGCCATAAGCAACGACAGTTTTTGGAGGTTAGATTAAGGCAGCTGAAGAAACAGGAATTCCTGAATTGGAAGAATGTACAAAGATTCATCGGAGCTAGTTAGAGGGGATACAAAATGCCTTCTAGTATAAATATAATAAACAGCTTTCAAATCTAAAAGTCATTGGCACATTTAGAGTGCATTTATATGAAACCTCCTTAATAAAATCTGTGCGTTGGATGACGTTCATTTTAGGAGTGGATTTGTATAGATCTATTTTAATAAAAACAAAATGTTGGAAGTATGATGTGACCCCACGAAGTTAGACCTAAAATCTAACTTTGTGGGGTAATTCAATGTTTATGCATATCAGACAGTTTTATAGGATTTATTAATAACGTAGCAATTATCAGATATCAAAACCCAGATGATTTCGGCTTCTATTTAGCAATTTTCTATTGAAGAGTTCCTTAATGACACTTAAATGGCAGAAACTGTGACCAGGCAGGATTATACCATGTTTGAGCTCTCAGCGTAATCTATATAGAAAACCTAACAGCGAGTTTGGTATAATCCTGCCTTCCGGGAACAGTTACTGCCATTTTAGTGGAATTTGGAACTCTGAACGAGAAAATGGATAAATAGAAGCCGAAATCATCGTCCATTGCCAAAGATATCCGTCGGACACCAAACTTAAAATATCTAAAACATTATCCCTTCCACGAATTTAAAGCCGCAATTGACAGTTCAGATATTTGATGTTATCATAATTCAGGCTAATAAAGACAGGAGTTTTGAAAGAACGGAGCAGGAAATGTTAAATCAATTTTCGAGAACAGAACTTTTATTTGGCAATGAAGGTATGGAGAAATTACAAAATGCACGAGTTGCTATATTTGGTATAGGCGGTGTGGGCGGTTATACAGCAGAAGCACTAGCAAGAAGCGGTGTAGGGATCTTTGATTTATTTGATGATGATAAAGTATGCTTAACAAATATAAACCGACAGATAATTGCAACAAGAAAAACGGTTGGGAAATACAAAGTTGAAGTAATGAAGGACAGGATACTGGAGATCAATCCCCAGGCAGTGGTACATACCCATCAGACCTTTTATACACCTGAGGTAGCAGATCAATATGATTTTTCAGAATATACTTATGTTGTAGATGCTATAGATACCGTTACCGGTAAGATTGAACTGGTATTAAGAGCACAAAAATGTAATGTTCCCATTATAAGTTGTATGGGAGCAGGAAATAAACTGGATCCAACCAGGTTTGAGGTAACAGATATCTATAAGACCAGCGTCTGCCCCCTTGCCAAAGTAATGAGAAAAGAGTTAAAGGTAAGAGGAGTTAAGAAGTTGAAGGTGGTTTATTCCAAGGAGCCTGCAAGAAAACCTTTGGAAGACATGTCTATCAGCTGCAGAAGTAACTGTATATGTCCTCCCGGCGCACAGCGTAAATGCACGGACAGAAGACAGATTCCAGGAAGCAATGCTTTTGTACCCTCTGTAGCGGGACTGATAATAGCTGGTGAGATTATAAAAGATTTGACCGGAATAAGATAATATAACTGCAGTATGCCATTTTGGTATACTGCAGTTTTTTTATAGTCAAGTTTATGAAATTGTTATAATCGCCTAAAGTGTTTGAATTGTGAGACAAATTAGAACAATTGAACTTAGTTATTTGCTCTATAAGAAAATTGTTGTTAACTATAGCGAAAACAGTCAATATGTGTTATAATAAGTAAAATTACATTATATGGAATTGAATTGAGGGGAATCTATGCATAAGAAAAGGACGTTCTTAGGTATTATAATCTGCTTACTGCTGACTTTTGCACCCAATAATTTATCTGGGAAATCACCTGTATTCTTGGCTGCTGAGAACGAGGAGAAGAGGAATATTCTGTATATTAGCTCTTATAATGAGAATTTTCTAAGTGTACCTGATCAGATTGAAGGAATTCGTTCTGTTCTAAGTACAGAGGAATATAATGTGGATCTGGAATTCATGGATTCGAAACGTTTTGTTTCGTATAACAGCAGACAATTGTTCCATGATCTGATGAAATACAAAATAGATCATCTGCCTCCTTATGACGGTATTATAGTGGGGGATGATTATGCCCTGCAGTTTGCTATAGATTATCAAGAGGAGTTGTTTGAAGATATCCCAATTGTATTTTTGGGAGTAAACGATACAAACAGGGTGAAGGAAGCAGCAGATATTCCTTACATAACCGGTGTAGTAGAAGAGCTATCTATTAAAGAGAACATACAACTTGGCATTGCACTTAATAAAGAAGCTAAGAGGATAGTAGCTATTGTAGATGATACATTGACCGGTATTGGTGACAGGGTTCAGTATTATTCTTTAAAGGATCAATTTCCGGAATTGGAATTTGAACATATAAATGTATCGGACTACACTTTTACAGAAGTGGAAAATCAAGTCAGCAAGATTGACGAGGACACAATACTTCTGTATTTAAGCATGTACACTGATAAGACAGGAGCCAATTTAACAATACCGGAAGCCTCCAGAGCATTAAGCAGAGCTGCCAGAGTTCCCATATTACGTGCGGAAGTGGGAGGAATAGGTGAAGGCATTCTGGGTGGTAAAATGGTTTCCTATTATGATTCAGGCGCAATCGCAGCCAAACTTCTTACAAAAGTCTTTGGAGGTACTTCCATTGACTCAATCCCAATAATTCACGATAGTCCAAATAAATATATAATCGATTACAACGTATTAAAAAAATATGATATACCCTTAAGACTGCTTCCGGCTGATACACAGATCATAGGGCGGAAACTTTCCTTTATTGAACTGCATCCGGTTCTGACCGGAAATATAGTCCTCATTTTTTCACTGTCAGCTTTGGTTATAATTTTACTGACATCAGACAATATCAGAAGAAGAAGGATGGACAAGATCCTGCAAGAGAGTCATGAGGAATTGGTACAGACTTATGAAGAATTAACTGCTTCGGAAGAGGAATTAAGACTTCAGTACGAAATATCACAAAAACATATGGAAGAGATGGAGATTCTAAATCAGAAGTATGGTATAGCTGTTGATAGTACAGGCTGTGCAGTCTGGGAGTATGATGTAACCTTAAGAACCTTGTCAATCACCGAAGAGTTTTTGTATCCGTTAAATCCTAAGCTGGCAGAGGTTAAGGATATCGATGTCCTTCTTGATAACATGCTATGCCAGGAAGGAAAAAATCTAGTATTATCGGAATATAACAGATATCTGAACGGAGAAACGGATAAGATATATATTGAATTATCATTACATAACATGAATAACGAAAAGATCTGGGTAATGTTAAGCGGTAAAGGTGTATTTGACCTGCAAGGAAATGTATTGTCCTTAAATGGTTTGTTAATTGATATCACAACAATCAAAGAGCAGGAGGAATATATCAAGTACCTGGCAGGTAATGATTATCTCACGAAACTGCCTAACCGTATGAGCTTTATGGAGAAGCTGGAGGGCGATTTAAAAGTCAATTCCTGCGGTGCAGTTCTCTTACTGGATATTGATAATTTCAAGACTATAAATGATACCCTGGGGCATCTAAACGGTGACAGGTTATTAACTGTCATAGCGGACCGTATCAGCAGTCTTGTAGATGACAGTTTGAGAGCATATCGATTCGGAGGAGATGAATTTCTTATACTGATTACCGGTGTGAAGACTGAGGAAGCTGTTGAAGCCTATCTGAATAAGCTTAGGAAGTTATTTAATGAACCGATTAATTTGCTTGGAAAAGAACATTTTGTGAGCTTCAGTGCAGGAATTACCTTTTTCCCCAGAGACAGCAGTGATATGGAGCGTCTGCTTATCAATGTTGATACAGCAATGTATTATGTGAAGGGTAATGGAAAAGGCAGATGCATGTTCTACAGTGAAAGTATATTTGAAGATATCAGAAGCAAAGCGGAGATTGAAGATATCTTAAGAGGAGCTTTAAAAGAGGATGGTTTTAGACTACTATATCAGCCGCAGATTAATGTTGAAACAGGAGAGATTGATGAATTTGAAGCTCTTTTAAGACTTAAGAACCGGAATCTATCCCCGGCAAGGTTTATAGAAATTGCTGAAATGAGCGGAATTATTATTGATATAGGCAGATGGGTCACGAAAGAAGTCATAAGGCAAATGGCTGATTGGAGGAATAAAGGATACCCTCTGAAACCTGTTGCAATAAATTTCTCCGGCAAACAGTTAAATGACAAAGATTACATAACCTTTTTAAGTGAAACACTAAGAACCTATAATATTAATCCTAAATACAT
This sequence comes from Anaerocolumna sp., assembly GCA_029256725.1. Lineage (GTDB taxonomy): Bacteria > Bacillota > Clostridia > Lachnospirales > Lachnospiraceae > Anaerocolumna. The sequence continues at coordinate 12,163 of JAQSXJ010000068.1, forward strand.
AGAAATCGAAATAACAGAAAGTATATTAATGGAGGAAACAGAAAATACACTTGCATTTTTGAACCAGTTAAAGGATATGGGGTTAAAGATTGCAATGGATGATTTCGGAACCGGTTATTCCTCATTAAATTATCTGACCTTTATACCAGTTGATAAAATAAAGCTTGATAAATCTCTTTGCGAAAAGTTTATTAATATGGATAACAGCAGCGTAATAAGCAGCCTTATCAGTTTGGTTCATAGCCTGAATCTCATTATTACTGCTGAAGGAATCGAGGAGCCTTATCAATATTACCGATTAAAAGAAGGTGGATGTGACTTGATTCAGGGTTATTTATTCAGTAAACCTGTTTCTTGCCAGGAAGTTGAAGAAATATATAATGCCAATTTCTCTAGTAGGATTGTTTTATAGTAATTACAATAAAATTTAAAGCTTTACAACTGCTGCAAGTGGACTGGTTTGTAACCGGAAAATGGCAGCAGTTTTTTTGTTGTATCAATGAATTTTTGGTTTTGATTTTTTAGAAAGGAAATGGTTAACATTGTATATTTTCAAGGTATTTGGTTAATTTATAACTGTATCGAAATATATAGTTTTTAACTAGGTTGTGATGAGTACTTATTACGCTCTTATTTAACAGGTCCATACACACCTGGTTATTAAAAAAATATAAGAAATATAGAGAAAAGGAGAACCAAATGCAGGAAAAGAAAGAAAACACTTTAAACTCGGTAAAGAATAAAAGACTTGATACAATCAGTGCAACCAATAGTGAAGAAACGGCTGCATGGGCAAATGAAGAGAAAACCGTTAAACACAGTCAAGTAACAATTCCTTCTGAGTATGAGGTGGAAAAGGCAAAGAACTGGGTGGATAACGGAAGCCAGTTATAGATTATCAAGAAAAACAGAGTATTAAGGATTTATAAAATTCAGGAAAGAGGTTATAAATGGCTAAAACAATAATGACGATGGATGGTAATTCAGCAGCTGCATATGCAGCTTATGCTTTTACCGATGTAGCAGCAATCTATCCCATAACTCCGTCCACCAGTATGGCAGAGGTTACCGATGACTGGTCAGCAAAGGGAAGAAAGAATATTTTCGGGCAGGAAGTAAACGTAGTGGAAATGCAATCGGAAGCAGGTGCTGCAGGTGCTTTTCATGGATCCCTTCAGGCTGGTGCCTTAACAACAACCTTTACTGCTTCCCAGGGATTGTTACTTATGATACCAAATATGTATAAAGCAGCAGGTGAATTATTGCCGGGTGTATTTCATGTAAGTGCCAGAGCCATTGCCGCACATGCGCTTAGTATTTTTGGTGATCATCAGGACGTTATGGCAGTTAGGCAGACAGGTTGTCCCATGTTAGCAAGCGGTTCTGTTCAGGAAGTAATGGATCTGGCACCGGTGGCGCATTTATCCGCAATAAAAGGACGTCTTCCTTTTGTTCACTTTTTTGATGGTTTTCGTACCTCTCATGAGATACAAAAGGTAGAGGCACTTGACTATGAGGATTATGCCTCTCTCCTTGATTACAAAGCCTTAAAGGAATTCAGAGACAGAGCATTATCTCCCAATCATCCTGTTACCAGGGGAACTGCCCAGAACCCGGATATCTATTTCCAGGGAAGGGAGTCCTCCAATCTATATTATGAGAATATTGTTCCCATTGTAGAAGAATATCTGAGTAAAACCGGTGAGCTTACCGGACGTAAGTATGGTCTATTCGATTATTACGGTGCAGCAGATGCAGAATATGTAATAATCGCTATGGGTTCAGTAACCCAGACGATTGAGGAAACCATAGATTATCATAATCAAAAAGGAGAAAAATACGGCCTTATAAAAGTACATTTATTCCGTCCTTTTAGTCCAAAGCACTTCCTAAGCTGCCTTCCTCCAACTGCAAAAAAGGTTGCAGTTCTTGAAAGAACAAAAGAGCCGGGTGCACTGTATGAACCTTTATATCTGGATATCAGTGCAAGTTTGGCAGACAAGAATGACAAGCCTGAAATCATTGGAGGCAGATTTGGTCTGGGCTCTAAAGATACGACACCTGCTGATATTACAGCAGTTTATGAGAATCTGAAACAGAGTTCGCCTAAAGATCATTTTACCATCGGAATTACGGATGATGTAACAGATACCTCTCTTCCTGAAGTGAACAGATTTTCTACAGAACCTGCTGACAGAAAAGCTTGTAAATTCTGGGGACTGGGTTCAGATGGTACGGTAGGTGCCAACAAGCAGGCTATTATGATAATCGGTAACTCTACGGACTATAATGTACAGGCTTATTTTGATTATGATTCCAAAAAATCCGGCGGTATTACCATGTCTCACTTGAGATTTGGAAAGACTAAGATAAAGTCTACCTATCTGGTTGCCCATGCGGATTATGTGGCATGTCATAACCAATCCTATGTTAATAAATATGATATGTTAAGCGATATCAAACCTGGTGGTATATTCGTACTGAACTGCAAATGGAAGGACGATGAACTGGAGACGATGCTGCCTGCAGGAATCAAGAGAGCTCTGGCTGAGAAAAATATTCGCTTTTACACCATAGATGCCGTAAGTATTGCCGGTGAAATTGGACTTGGAAACCGAATTAACATGATCATGCAGGGAGCCTTCTTTAAGCTCGTTGATATTTTACCGGAAGATGTATTTACGAAAGAATTAAAAGATGCAGCCGCCTATTCCTATGGTAAGAAAGGCGAGCAGGTTGTTGCCATGAACCATGAAGCAATTGACAGGGGTGTCAAAGGTGTTCATGAAGTAAAGGTACCGGAACATTGGAAGAGTGCTTCTGATCAAGTTGCAAATCCTGTGGATGAACCTGAATTTGTTCAAAAGATCATGCGTCCTATGCAGGAGTTAAAAGGAAATGAGCTTCCTGTCAGTGCTTTTAAAGGAAGAGAAGACGGTACCTTCCCCAATGGCTCCACTGCTTTTGAAAAACGTGGAATTGCTGTTAATGTGCCGGAGTGGATCAGTGAGAACTGTATCCAATGCAATCAGTGCTCTTATGTATGCCCCCATGCAGTTATAAGACCCTTCCTGATGACAGAGGAGGAAATGCAGAATGCACCTGAAAATTATGTTGCCTTAAAAGCCACCGGTAAAGGATATGAAAATTACCGATTCCGCATTCAGGTCAGCACCATGGATTGTACGGGCTGCGGTAACTGCGCAGATATCTGTCCGGCTAAGGAAAAAGCGCTGGTAATGAAACCTATCGATTCCCAGACTGAAGTTCAGGTGCCGAACTGGAAATATGCTTTCTATGAAGTAGGTCATAAAAATAATCTGTCATATGGTAACACATTTAAAGAAAGCCAGTTTAAGCAGCCTTTGATGGAGTTCTCCGGAGCCTGTGCCGGCTGTGGTGAGACACCTTATATTAAATTGATCACCCAGCTCTTCGGAGACAGGATGATGATTGCCAATGCTACAGGCTGTTCCTCAATTTGGGGTGCGTCAGCACCAAGTACTGCCTATACCGCTAACAGGGAAGGAAGAGGGCCTGCCTGGGCAAATTCTCTCTTTGAGGATAATGCAGAATATGGATTTGGTATGTATCTTGGTAACAGGCAAATACGCGCCAAACTGGAAGGACTCATGAAGGAGCTCCTTGATACCGGGCTCGAAGAAAATGTGAAGGAACTTATCAACGACTGGATTCATTATAAACAGGATGGAGAAATAAGTAAATCTGCCAGTGAAAAACTCTTAAAGGTACTCACAGAATATAAAACGCCGGACGAAGATAAGAAAAAACTGATTGATGAGATTTTGGAAAAGAAGGATTATCTTGTTAAGCGATCCCATTGGATCGTAGGCGGCGATGGCTGGGCATATGATATCGGTTATGGCGGTCTTGACCAGGTGTTATCCTCCGGTGAAGATATCAATGTGCTGGTATTTGACACAGAAGTATATTCCAATACCGGCGGGCAGGCATCCAAATCTACACCCGCTGCAGCAGTAGCCAAGTTTGCCGCCTCCGGTAAGAAGTCCGGCAAGAAGGATCTTGGTAGAATGATGATGACTTACGGCAATGTATATGTTGCACAGGTAGGTATCAATGCTGATAATAACCAGTTATATAAGGCGGTAAAAGAAGCTGAAAGTTATAAAGGACCTTCTCTGATTATAGCTTATTCACCCTGCATCAGCCATGGTATGAAAGCAGGCATGGGTAAGAGTATGGCCACTATAAAGGAAGCAGTAAAAGCCGGTTACTGGCATTTATACCGTTATAATCCTGAACTTAAGAAGGATAATAAAAATCCTTTTATCCTGGATTCCAAAGCTCCTACAGGCAATTTCAGAGAGTTCATTATGGGACAGATTCGTTACAGCTCTCTGGCTAAGGCATATCCCGATATAGCGGAGGAATTATTCCAAAAAGCTGAGGAGCAGGCTAAAGAACGTTATGAAATATACAAGAATATGTCAGAACTGATGAAAATTTAATTGTATATTAAGTGAATAAGTTTATAAGTCCAAACTTTTATACCAGAAAGCGGTAAGCAAAATCAGCTATATAATAAAAGGATAAAACCGATGTTTCAACAATTGCAATATGCAGGAGTTGATACATCGGTTTTTATAAATAATAGGAGGAATGGTATTACTGTTCATATTCTAATTCGGTTGTAAAATTTTATTGAATATTGTATTTGCCTGTATTGTGCTGATGCACATAAAAAATGAAATCAGATGTGCTTAAAATAATGAATATTTATAAACCAGAAACCTTGACAGGAGGCATAACGGTATAGTATAACTGCATATGTTGTAACTTTTTGCAGTATTAAAGTATGAGATGAAAATTTGATTAGTTAGTAAAAAAATCGCTTGACAAATCTATAGAAAGGTAGTATAAATTATTCATACAAATCATATCAAATAAGTATGAAATGATTTTTCGACTACAAAGGTGAAGGTATGATTCAGGTAAAACAGCTCACAAAAGAGTTTTCCATAGCGAAGAATAAGAAGCTGACCGTTCTGAAAAATATCAGTCTTGATATTGAGGATGGAGATATATTTGGAATAATCGGCATGAGCGGAGCAGGTAAGAGTACATTTATCCGTTGCCTTAACTTATTAGAAAGGCCAACAAAAGGAACAATAGTAATCGACGGGGTGGAGATTACCAGAAAAAAAGGCAGAGAACTTAATTTATTGAGAAAGAATATCGGAATGATATTTCAAAACTTTAATCTGCTAATGCAGCAAAATGTTGCAAGAAATATAGCCTTTGGCCTTGAAATTACCGGTATAAATGAGTTTAAGATTCCAGGCATAGCCGAAAAGGATTATAAAAGACTTGGATATTTTAAGAAGAGAGCACGAAAGAAAAAAGAAATAGAACGCAGAGTAGATGAACTGTTACAGCTGGTGGATTTAGAGGAGAAGAAATACGAATATCCTGCTAAATTAAGCGGCGGACAGAGACAGAGAGTAGCGATAGCCAGAGCCCTGGCGACAAGCCCGTCTATTCTGTTATGTGATGAAGCAACCTCCGCACTTGACAGCAGAACAACAGAATCCATTTTGAAACTGTTGAAGAAGATAAATGAAGAGACAGGTGTAACCATAGTTATGATAACCCATGAGATGAATGTGGTGCAAAAGATATGTAACAAGGTTGCAGTACTGGATAAGTCAGAAATTGTAGCAATCGGAAATACGCAGGCAGTATTTGGCGATACCTCTTCAAAAATCGTTGCACAGTTATTAGGGGGAGGGGAAGAATAATGCAATTTCAGGATTTTATCATACAATTTGGAAATACTTTAAGAACCTTATATACCGATTATGGAACAATGATAGGGCAAGGTGTTCTGGAGACTTTATTCATGACATTCACCTCCATTGCAGTTGCATACATACTGGGGATTCCTATCGGGATAGTGACAGAAGTTACAAGGAAGGGCGGCATTTATCCCATTCCGGTTTTAAATGGTTTTTTAGGCTTTATTATTAATATAGGCAGATCAATCCCCTTTATTATTCTACTGGTTTTTGTAATGCCGGTTACAAGACAGCTGGCAGGAACAACCATTGGGCCCAAAGCAGCAACGGTTCCATTAATAATAGCAGCAACACCTTTTGTTGCGAGAATGGTTGAAAGTTCATTAAGAGAAGTAGACGGGGGAGTTATAGAGGCAGCAAAAGCAATGGGAGCTAACACAAGACAAATTATTTATAAAGTGTTGCTGCCAGAAGCAAGACCATCCCTGATCATGGGAGCATCACTTGCCACGATCACCTTAGTAGGTTATACAGCCATGGCGGGAGTCGTTGGCGGCAGGGGTCTTGGTGATATCGCGTTAAGATATGGTTATTACAGATATCAGCCTGATGTCATGATTGTTACCATAGTATTACTGGTAATTATGGTACAGATAATTCAGAGCATAGGGCATTCAATATCAAATTGATAAAAGAGGAAAAGGAGAGAATTGATTTATGAAAAAAGTGAAAAAACTATCTGCATTTGCTTTAAGTCTGTTATTAGCGGGAGCTCTTTTAGCAGGCTGCGGTACAAAGAATAATACTTCAGGCTCTTCCGATAATGCTACAGCAGAACCTACACAGGCAGAAGCAACGGAAGCAGCAGAACCTACAACAGAACCAGAAGCTACACCTGCTGAATTAACAGAGATTATTGTAGGAGCAACTGTGGAACCACACGCTACTATCTTGAATTCTGATGCAGTTAAGAATGCTTTAGCTGAGCAGGGTTATTCAATTAAAGTAGTAGAATATACGGATTACATTCAGCCCAATTCAGCTACAGAAGACGGTAGCCTTGATGCTAATTTCTTCCAGCATGTACCTTATCTGGATGACTTCAATTCCAAAAACGGAACACATTTAGTAGCAGTTTCTAACATTCATTTCGAACCACTTGGTTTATATCCCGGAAAGACTAAGACTTTAGATGCTTTGCCTGATAAAGCACAGGTTGCAGTTCCTAATGATACCACAAATGAAGCCAGAGCTTTATTGCTGTTAGAAAAAGCGGGACTTATCAAGTTAAAAGAAAATATTGGTCTTGAAGCAACCGTTAAAGATATCACTGAGAATCCTAAGAACTTACAGTTCTATGAAATTGAAGCTGCTCAGACAGCAAAAGTACTTCAGGATGTTGACTTATCCGTAATTAATGGTAACTATGCCTTAACAGAAGGACTTTCCGCTGCGAAAGATGCACTTTTAGTTGAGGATGCTTCCTCAGATGCTGCCAAGACTTATGCAAACGTAATCGTTGTAAAAGAAGGCAATGAAGAATCTGATAAAACCAAAGCATTAATCAAAGCAGTTACCTCAGAAGAAACTAAGAAATTTATTGAAGAGAAATGGCAGGGTGCTGTAGTACCTGTATTCTAAATCTTAAATATAAATATTTTGTAGAACCAGCCGGTATATTTCCTGAATATTCCGGCTGGTTTTATCATTTTTAGGATTGTTTTGTCAAAAATAAAAAGGTATAATGATAACAGTTACTACGAACCTTTGAAAGGATAGCGCTGTTAGCTCGCGCAAATTAACTATGAAGATACGATATAAAATATCAGTTGCTTCTGCGGCAGTATTATTATGTTTTATAATTTTTGTCGGTGTGTTTTTCCGCATGACTGTAAAAGATGTAATAGTAGATGAGATTTATGATAAGCTGTCAGGTAACTCTGCTTTAGGCTTAATGCTTCTTGACAGTAAGATTCCCGGCAATTGGCATGTGGAGGGAGAAAACCTTTATAAAGGCGAAACCCTTATGAATGACAATACGGAAATACTGGATGCGATTTCTGATAAAACAGATAGTATGTACACCGTTTTTGCAGGAGACACAAGGGTAACCACAACTATAACTGATAAGAACGGAAATAGAGTGGTAGGTACCAAGGCTTCTGATAATGTGGCACAAAAGGTTATAAGAGAAAATACGGAATATAAAGGCGAAGCCCTGGTATTAGAGAAAAAGGCATATGCTTATTACGTGCCTTTATACGATGAAAGCAAACAAGTTGTAGGAATGTGGTACAGTGGTGTATTTGCCCAGGATCTCAATGAACATATATTGCAGAAATCTATTCATATCTTAGCTATTTTAGGAGTGATGCTGGTGCTGGGATTAATAGTATCTTATGTACTAGGAGAAATCATATCCAAAGGGTTTGTTAAGATCAAAGAGAGTATGGAAAGAATTGAGAACGGAGATCTGACTGGTATCTTTTCAGGCAAACAGATTCTTAGAAGGGATGAGTCAGGCGATATTAACAGATCCTTTTTACAAATGCAGAAAAATATCAGCCGGATGATGGAAAATATTCATACTGAGAGCAGTAAGATCAAAGAATCAATTGACTATATGGTAGCAAGCTCAAATAATGTATATGAGGACATCGAAAACATTTCCGCAACAACGGAAGAACTCTCAGCAGGTATGGAAGAAACAGCTGCTTCTGTTCAGGAGATTGGCTATACTGCTACAGAAATAGAAAATGAAATATCAACCGTTGCAGGAAAGTTAGAAAATGGACTAACCTTGTCAAATGAAATCAAAGGCAGAGCAGACGATCTAAAGCAAGCTGCCCTGGCTTCCCAGCAAACAGCTGTAACTGCTTATGAAAGTGCCAATAAGAGGCTGCGCCAGTCTATTGAAAAGACAAAAGCCATTGAAGAAATTAAGTCATTGTCTCAAACAATACTTTCTATAACTTCACAGACGAATCTGCTTGCATTGAATGCCTCCATAGAATCAGCAAGAGCAGGCGAGGCGGGAAAAGGATTTGCTGTAGTTGCTGAACAGATACGTATACTGGCAGAAGATTCAAAATCAGCTGTATCTAAGATTGAACATATTACAACATTAGTTGCTGATGCTGTAAATGAAGTGGTTATGGATTCTCAGAACATTCTGTCCTTTGTTGATAATCAGGTAATAAAGGATTATGAAAACACCGTTCGCATTGGAGAACAGTATGATGCTGACGCCGGAACAGTTGAGGCTATGGTAGCCGAAATCAAAGATTCGACCCATATACTGAAGGAATCCATTCAATATATAAAAACAGCTATTGATGAAGTGACGCTAGCTACAAATGAAGGTGCAAAAGGAGCAACAGATATTGCAGAGAAATCCTCCTCCATAGCAGAGAAGACCTCTGAGGTACTTGAGCAGGCTAAACTGAATGAAGAAAGTGCCGCAAAATTAAGTGAACATGTTGGTTTCTTTAAAATAAAGTAGTACGAAATACAAAAGAGTTTATCAATATTTAAGAACAGGTGCCAGGAGTCTTTAATGGTAAAAAATACCCTGTAAGTAAGAACAGTTCTTATAGAACTGTCCTGCTTGCAGGGTATTTATATTATACTGTCTGATTTTTATTGTTTTTTACTCAGATTTCGAGTTCGATTTTATATTTATCAAGCCAATAATTAATTTGAAGTAAGTACCCCAGCATCTGAGGACCTGCCATTAACTGTCCAAACCAAGGTTTACCGTAGTCAGAAGGTGTTGAAAGGAAAGACGCCACTTTCTTTTTATCAATAAGCCGATTAACCGGAGAGGAGGGATTGTTAAGTACTTCTGTTAATCTTTCTGAAAGAATTGCTTCATAATGAGGATTATAGGTTTTAGGATAGGGACTCTTTCTGCGGTATAATACCTCATCGGGCAGCAGTCCTTTGGCGGCTTCACGCAACAGATGCTTTACTACACCATCTCTGCACTTAATGTCCCAGGGGACATTCCACACATAATCCAGTATTCTATGATCTGCCAAAGGTACCCTGGCTTCCAAACCGGAGAACATGCTGGTTCTGTCCATACGGTCTAATAGAGTTGCCATAAACCATTTGATATTCAGATAAGAGATTTCTCTTCGTCTGGTTTCCTCTGCATTATCTGAGGATAGCCTGGGAGTTTCTGCTAAAGAGGTTTCATAGGTTTTATTAATATAATCCTCTAAATTTAATATATTGAGAAGATCATCCTGTAAGAGTTGTTTTCTGGGTTCAATATTTCTGGACCAAGGGAAAGCAGCTGTTTCAAAGGCTTCTTTGCTATGAAACCAAGGATATCCGCCAAAAATTTCATCAGCACATCTACAGCCTTATAAAGGGTATCTGCAAGTTTATAGTTATCACATTCCAGGTAAGTATGTTTAGTGTTAAAATGCTTCACCATTAAATCAACATAAGGGCGGTCTCTGGAGGGTTGAAAATCATTGGCCTTAAAGTACTGATCATTCCCTGCAAAGTCAAAAGAAAAGGTATTAAGCTGTTCGCCTCTTTTAGCAAGTTCAGAGGCACAAACTGCTGTAACGATACTACTGTCAACACCACCGGAGAGAAAAGTACAAATAGGAATATCAGATATCATCTGTCTGATGATAGAATCTTTTAGTAGTATAGCTGTCTTTTCAATAGTTTCTTCATAAGAATCTGTATGTGGACGGCTTACTAACTTCCAATACTGATATTCTTTCATTCCGTCTCTGGTATAGACATTATAATAACCGGGAAGTACTTCCTTACAGTCTTTGAATATACCCTTTCCATATGTTCTTGCAGGACCGATTCCAAAGACCTCACAAAGCCCTTCTTTGTCTATTATAGGCCTGATACCAGGATACTCAAATAAGACCTTGAGCTCGGAGCCGAAAATCAACGCATTGCCTGAATTGGTATAAAAGAGGGGTTTGATTCCTAAACGATCTCTGAAGATACTTAAGGTTTCCTGATAGGAATCCCAGATTGCAAATGCGAAGATTCCATTTAATTCTTTCACAAACTCATTTCCATATTCGATAATACCTACCAGTATAACTTCTGTGTCACTGGTAGTCTTAAAACGCCAGCCTTTGATTTCTAAGTCCTCTCTAAGTTCGCTGGTATTGTAGAGTTCTCCATTATATATAATTGTATAGGAACGATTACCGATTTTTCTGGTCATAGGTTGTTTACCGTTTGCCAGGTCAATTATAGAGAGCCTGGCATGAGCAAAGCCGGCATGATCTTCCAGCATAAAACCGTCCTCATCGGGACCTCTGTGCTTAATACTGTTCTTCATGTTAGCCAGAGTTACCTGCCATTTGGCAGACTCCTTAGAGTAATTTTCCTTGAAGCTGCAAAAACCTGCTATTCCGCACAATTTTGCCACCATCCTTACATTTATAAATGTCTGCTAGTTATTCTATGCAAGCCTTAAGACAATGATACTTACGCCAGGATAAAAGTAATTGCGCTGTCTTGTTTTTAAATGACAGATGATTTATAATAATGAAGTATATCTTGTTAAAAAATCGAAATATTAAGATAAATGCGGTAATTTATTAACTTAAGGAGGAAGGTTATGAAAGGTACAGTAGTATCGTCTTGGGTGGAATCTTGCAGGAAGTTGTATGGCAATGATATTGTAAATAAGGCGTTGAAAGAATTTGACCTTACAAACGAGCATATATTTACACCTTTTGAAGATGTAGAAGACAGAGTAGCCAGAGGTATAATAGACCACATTGGAAATCAGTTAGGAAAAACAACCAAAGAAATATGGAATACCATGGGTGAGGAAAATATAAAAACCTTTAGTAAGTTCTATCCTGGATTCTTTCGACATGAGTCTGCTTATCAGTTCTTAAAATCTATGAATGATGTCCATATTATTGTTATGAAACGTTTCCGAGGTGCAAAACCTCCTCTGTTGGATGTAGTCCCAATATCTTCACATGAAATTTTATTTACTTACCGATCAAAAAGAGGCATGGTAGATTACCTTATTGGTCTTACAAATGGTGCAATTAAGCATTTTAATGAAAAAGCACAGATTGAACTTCTTTCCCAAAATGAAGAAGAGGCACAGCTTAAACTCACCTTTGAAAGAGAAATACAATCTACCAAGAAGTATCGTGTCAACAAGTTGTTATCTTTTGGATTTATAAAGAATACCGCTTTAAAGTCCTCTATTGTAAATACCGCAGCTGTTACCGTGACTTCACTGTTATTATCCCAGGGGGCTCTAAAGACTGGGATACTGGCTTTAATTACTTTCATTATCTCCACTTTATCAGCTGCTTATCTTAATCGTCCAAGCAGGATGATCATGAAAGAGCTGAAGAACCTAAGTGAACGTAAATTTGTTGAAACCGTTCAGCTTAAGTCAAAGGATGAATATGAGATCTATATGGAACATATTAACGAAATAAAGAGAAACATCCAGAAAGACTTTATTGGTTTTAATGCAATTGTAGATGAGTTATATACCTTTAATAAATCAGTATCTGATATCGCCGGAACCATGATGAATACTTCCGATGATATTACAGTAGTTTTAGATCAGGTAGCTCAGGCAGCAGTAACACAGGCTGAGGATACTACAAAAGCTATCAGTGTCCTGGACGATAGTGTACAGAACGTAACAACAATCTCTGACGAAGGCCAGCAGAATAAAACACAGATAGAAGAAGCAGTTCTTGGAATTGAAGACAGCTTTAAGAATGTACAGGCTACTGCTTCTCAGATTGCGGATGTACTGTATAGTTTTAGTACTATAAAAAAAGAAAGCACAGATCTAAAGAATAATGCCGATGCTATTACCCAGATAGTTCTTATTGTAGCCTCAATAGCCAAGCAGATTAACCTGCTGGCATTAAATGCATCCATAGAGGCTGCCAGAGCCGGAGAGGCCGGCAAAGGCTTTACTGTAGTTGCAGAAGAAGTAAGAAAACTGTCAGAGGAAACGAATAAAGCGGTTAAGCAGATTAATGAGAGTCTTATGGGCTTTGTTTCAAGCATAGGAATAGTTGTTGAGGGAATTGATACCCAATATGCAGTTCTGGAAAATGAGAACACCAAGCTCTCAGATGCGGTTACGAAATCAAATCAGATGAATCAGAGATTAAAGGTAGTATCTCAACTTTTAATCAAGAATTCAACAGAATTAAAATCAGAAGCAGATAACATTACGGACCTGTTTGATGGAATTCAGAATCTTGCGGCTATAGCCGAAGAGAATTCTGCATCCACACAGGAAGCTAATTCAAATGTTACAGTTTATGTTGAACAGATAAAGAAACTTAACGATCAGATTACAGTATTTGATACTATGATTCAGAACTTCCAGGAAGACTTGGGAAATTATATCATCTAAAGAGGATTTGCCTGCATTTATATGGAAGTGTGAACTTATATTGTATCAAAGATTAATTATGAAAGAAAATATCTAATCCAAAAGCAAATGCACCTCAAAAGGTCAGATAGATCTTATCCTTTTGAGGTGCATTTTATTATGGGAACTATTTTCTTATTTAGTAAAATGGGTTCCGGCTCTGCCGTGAACAGCATCCAGTGCTTTATCAATGGGAGCTATAATAGCTGCTCTGTTATCGGAGCCTGAGATGAATTCTACTGCTGCTTTAATCTTAGGCAGCATTGATCCGGATTCAAAAACATCTTCTTTTATATAACCTTCGGCTTCTGCAACGGATATGGTATCAAGAGGTCGGGCATCAGGCTGACCAAAACCATAATATACTTTATCAACACCGGTTAAGAAGAGCAGCGTATCAGCTTTCACGCCTTCAGCCAGTAACTTAGCGGTTGCATCCTTTTCTATAACTGCGCTGGCACCTTTTAGATTTGTACCCTGTTCCAGCACCGGAATTCCGCCGCCGCCGGAGGCAATCACCAGATGATTAGCCTCTAAGAGAGCCTTTACGGAATCGATTTCGTAAATTTCCAGAGGGTTTGGTGAAGCAATTATTCTACGGTAGCCCTTTTCCTGCTTAACTACATGATTACCTTTTTGTTGTTCTTTCTCTGCCTCTGCTTCGTTCATATATCTGCCAATGACTTTTGTAGGATTTGCAAAAGCTTCATCAAAAGGATCTACTTTAACCTGAGTAATAAGAGTTACAACCGGTTTATATAAGCCTCGGTTTAACAGTTCTGTTCGCAATATGTTCTGAAGATCATAACCCATATAACCCTGACTTAGGGAACTGCACACTGGCATGGGAGGAGCAGTATACTGGTTATCAAGTCTTGCAAATTCAGTCATTGCAGTATGGATCATCCCGACCTGGGGACCATTACTGTGTGTTATTACAATATCGTAATTATCTTCAATCAAGTCAGCAATTGCTTTGGCAGCTTTCTTAATTGCTTTTTGCTGTTCCGGAAAAGTTTCGGCAAACGCATCTCTGCCTAATACAACTACCATTCTCTTTTTAGGCATATTATTACCTCTTTCATAGGTTATTTCACGAAGAATCCCATACTATAAACAGAAAGAATTCCTGTAAGCGCAATTATAAGTCGAAGTAAAATATAATAAAATAATAGAATCAACTTATATAGATATTTTAATTATATAATAATCCCATCTAAAAGGAAAGTGCAAAATAGACTTTGTAAATTATGATTTATCAAGGTAACGTGATAATTCATTATCTGTTTACATTGCAAAATTTTCTTCTTGACAACACAGGTATAATTGTATACAATGAGACAAATTGAAATAGTTAAAACTATAAGAATGAGGAGCAGAGTAATGGAAAACAGGAAAGTATTTATGAACCGTCAGAATAACCTGCTTCAGCTGGAGGAACACTTATACACTCTGGTTGATGTTGGCGAACCAAATGTTTTCAGGAATTTATTTCCCTATGATGAGGTCCCTAAAATAGCTTTTAATGACAGAATAGTGCCTCACAATTTTCCGGAAGAGATATGGATCACAGATACTACCTTCCGTGATGGACAACAATCCAGAGCTCCTTATTCCACCGAACAGATTGTTACGATATTTGATTATTTACATAGACTCGGAGGTCCCAAAGGAATTATTCGGCAAAGTGAATTTTTCCTGTACAGTAAGAAGGACAGAGATGCAGTGTATAAATGTATGGAGAAGGGATATCAGTTTCCGGAGGTTACTTCGTGGATCCGAGCCAGCAAGAAGGATTTTCAGCTGGTCAAGGATATCGGTATGAAAGAGACCGGAATATTGGTAAGCTGTTCTGATTATCATATCTTTTACAAAATGAAGATGACAAGAAGAGAAGCCATGAACCACTATTTAAATGTTGTTCAGGAATGTCTTGAAACCGGGGTTGCTCCCAGATGCCATCTGGAGGATATTACGCGCTCAGATATCCATGGCTTTGTTATTCCCTTCTGTATGGAATTAATGAAGCTAGGCGAAAGATATCGTATACCGGTTAAGATTAGAGCTTGTGATACCATGGGGTATGGAGTTAACTACTCCGGTGCGGTTATACCAAGGTCTGTACAAGGTATTATCTATGGTCTCTTAACCCATGGCGGTGTGCCTTCTCACTTAATAGAATGGCATGGACACAATGACTTTTATAAGGCAGTTACCAATTCTACTACTGCCTGGTTATATGGAGCCTGTGGTATTAACTGCTCCCTTTTTGGTATCGGAGAGCGTACTGGCAACACACCTTTGGAGGCTATGGTCTTTGAATATGCACAGCTTAAAGGTACCTTAGATGGTATGGATACTACCGTAATAACTGAGCTGGCAGATTATTTTACAAAAGAAATCGGCTATAAGATTCCGCCCAGAACACCTTTTGTTGGAAAGAACTTTAATGTTACAAGAGCAGGAATTCATGCAGACGGACTATTGAAAAATGAGGAAATATATAATATATTTGATACGGAGAAATTTTTAAACAGGCCTGCTTTGGTTGCAGTATCCAATACTTCAGGGCTTGCCGGAATCGCTCATTGGATTAATACTTACTTTAAACTAAAGGGAGATGAAATCGTTGATAAGAACGATCCACTTGTGATTAAAGTAAAAGAATGGGTTGATGAGGAGTATGACAGCGGACGTGTAACAGTTATTACGGATGAGGAATTAATAGGAGTAATTACTGACATCAGAGAAAACCGGTTGTAAATTCCTATGGATAAGCCATCACAGGAATTTAGATCTGCATTGTTATGGTACTACCATTCTAATGCTTAAATAGAAACTTATAAACATGCAAAAGAAAGGCACGGTGTTATATGACAGATTTTATACAGGCAGCGAAAGAGAAGTTCGGGAAATTATTAGAAGAGCAGCTGGCGCGGGTTGAGGTGATGAAGAGTCAAGCAGATTTTGTGAATTATAAAGAGCTTGAAACAATAGCAATCGGAGTATGCGGAGGAGACGGTATAGGTCCTGCTATTACAGGTCAGGCACAAAGAGTGCTGGAATTCCTGTTAAGTGATGAAGTGAAAAAAGGAAAAGTAACCTTTAAAACCATTGATGGACTAACCATTGAGCATAGGGCAGATAAATTACAGGCAATACCTGACGATGTACTTGCAGAGCTGAGAAAATGCAATGTTATTCTTAAGGGACCTACAACAACACCAAGAAAAGGAGATCCCTGGCCTAATGTTGAGAGTGCCAATGTTGCTATGAGAAAGGAACTGGACCTCTTTGCTAATATGCGTCCGGTACGTATTCCGGAGCAGGGGATTGACTGGACATTTTTCCGCGAGAATACAGAAGGTGCTTATGCAGTAGGCAGCAAAGGTTTTCCTGTAACAGAGGATCTGGCAGTAGACTTTACAGTTGTTACCAGTCAGGGAACTGAAAGAATTATCAGAGCTGCGTTTGAATATGCTAAAGCTAATAATAAAACCAAAGTAACGGCAGTAACCAAGGCCAATATTATTAAGACAACAGACGGAAAATTTCTTGATACCTTTAAAGAAATTGCAAAAGAATACCCGGATATTGAAGCAGATGACTGGTATATTGATATCATGACAGCGAAACTGGTAGATGAAAAGAGAAGAAAAGATTTCCAGGTACTTGTATTACCTAATCTTTACGGAGACATCCTTACTGATGAAGCAGCAGAATTTCAAGGTGGCGTAGGAACTGCCGGTAGTGCGAATATAGGTAAGCAATATGCCATGTTTGAAGCAATCCATGGTTCAGCACCCAGAATGGTGGATGAAGGAAGAGATATCTATGCAGATCCCTGCAGCGTAATCCGTGCAGGTGCTATGCTCTTATCACATATCGGATATCAGACAGAAGCGGATAAATTGTATAAAGCCCTTGATACCTGTACTGTTACCGAGAAGAGATTGGTTATAACAGGAAGAAATACTGGTGCAACCAGTGCTGAATTTGCCGATTACCTGATGGAGACCATTGAAAAGCTTTAGGAGGGATTTTGTGGACGAAAAAGATGTTCATAAGGAAAATACGGATAAATATTCCCTTCGAGGCAGAGTGTTTACAAAGATCAGGGAAGATATACTATCAGGAAAATATAAACAGAATGACGAACTTAAAGAGACCACAATCGGTCAGGAACTAGGGGTCAGCCGTACGCCGGTAAGAGAGGCACTGCGGCAGCTTGAACTGGAAGGACTTGTAAACATAGTACCAAATAAAGGTGCTTATGTGAATGGTATTTCAGAAAAAGATATCCATGATATTTATATTATCCGATCTTATCTGGAAGGGCTTTGTGCCAAATGGGCATGCGAATACATTACCAAAGAACAGATAGATGAGCTGGAGGAAGTTGTATATTTGTCTGAATTTCACGCAAAGAAAGAACATCACGAACAGATAGTGGAGTTGGACAATAAGTTTCATCAATTGATTTATGAAGCCTCCAATAGTAAGATTTTAAATCATATACTTTCTGATTTTCATCACTATGTGCAAAGAATACGTAAGATAACTCTGGCCTCGGATTTACGGGCAACTAACTCCAATAAGGAACATACCGCCATATTGGATGCTATCCGCCAAAGAGACGGTGAGAAGGCAGAAATGCTGGCTCACGAACATATTATGAATACGATCAAGAACATAAGTGAGAGAGGACTGTAAGAGGAAGCACAAGCAGTAAGTGGACTGAAACGGACCTTCATAATAAGTAATTAAAGATAGTTGCATTTAAACCGCCTTTGTAAATATTTTATAAAGACGGTTTAAGTGTATTTTGTAATTTTATGGATTTACCACCGATAAGGAGACACGAATGAGATTATTTAATTTATTTAACCGAAAGGTAGAAGAAAAACAACAGTTTGATGACTTTAGCATGATGTTAGTAATACCTAAGGAAGAAGACGATATACAAGAACCTGATATCATTATAAATCGTCTCGGTGAGATTCCAGGAATCAGTATATTGTCCAGGAATATGCAGGATTATAAGATTGAAGTCGTAATAGAATATAAGAAAAATGAGTATCAGTTGATTTTCTATCCGGATAGTTTTGGATTGCCGGATTTCTACAGACAGCAGCATCTGTTTCCTGATGTTGACATGCATAAGCTTGAAAGAGCAGAATCCGGCTTAATGATAGAAATGCTCTTTGGGGATGACAGTTTAGAGTCCTATCACTTACAGTTAAAAATTGCAAATGGAATAATACCTGATATTCTGGCATTGCTTGATATCAGTTCTGAGAAGATACTGTCCGGTAGATGGGTTGCCATGGCGGCTAGTTCAGATGTACCACCGGCACCTCGTTATATTTATACCGTTCAGGCAGTATCCGATGAAGATCTCGTATGGCTGCATTCCCATGGATTATCTCGTTGTGGCATCACTGAGTTGGAGGTCTTGAATTCTACCAGAGATACCTATAACAATCATTATAACATTATTGAAACCGCTGCAAATCGGCTGTTAGAAGCAGAAGACCCCTTAAAACACAAAGAGCCCCTCTACCTTGCAAGATTATCAGAGGAGGATTATATGGTTATTACCCTGATACCCTGGGAAGAAGCGGTTAAAGGCTATGCAGCAGATATGTTAGGGGGAAGAAGAGACAGGGAGGAGAGTCATAACCGGAATACCAGTGCTATCTTTGTTTACCCTACAGAAGAGGATTATAAAAAGAAGAAATATAAACCTGTTTCCATATATGATGAAATTCTGAAAGATAACCCAATTTATATGATCTCTAATAAAGAAACAGATAGAATGCGTGCATTGGCTTTGGAACGGATTGATTATGTCAGAAAGGCATTAACCATAGAAGAGAACCAGGTACTTGTGAAAATCGGTCTGACAGTGGATGATGAATATAAAAACGAAGATAATTTCCATGAACATATCTGGTTTGAGCTTCTTGAAATTACAGAGAATCAGGTAAAGGGAACGCTTACACAGGAACCCTATTATGTTAAGGATATGCATACAGGCAGCGAAGGGACTTATAAGATAGAAGATATAACAGACTGGCTTATCTTTACACCTGAACAAAGACTGTCTCCTGATGATGCATACTTACTGGAAGATTAATAATACTTGAGCGTCAAAAGGTCAGTTTTTCACAATGGCGGCAAATTGAACAAAACAGAAACTTAACTGCGCTCAAACAATCTAAAGTATTTCCATAAGCGCGTTTTTGCGCAATCTGCCTGTACTCCTATGGAAGCAAAGCATTGACTGTTTAATCATATAGTATTACGTAATACAATAAGAACGCTCCCAGTTTATGTGTTGTTATTTTAATTTCAACACACAAACTGGGAGCTGAATTTGTTATTGTAGATTAGTATGTTTCTATATTTGTAAGTTTCTATAATAGTGGAGCTCTGCATTTATGATGGTTATTCAGATTAATAAGTTCATAACATAAGCATTATATGGTAATAAGTCTACTCTGCCAGTTCTTCCCACAGTACCATGAGTTCTTCCAATCTTGCTTCCAGGGTCTTTTTCTCCGTAGTAAGCTTTATAAGTTCGCTGGAATTGGTATAGATGTCCTCACTCGTCAATAATTCATCTATTTCTTCGTTCCTGAGTTCTAGCTTTTGTATTTCTTCTTCTGTTTTCTTTAGATCATTCTGGCGTTTACGTATCTTAGCCTGTTCTTCTTTCTGCTGTTTCCAATCCTGTTTTGTATCGGATTCTTTTGAATCCTTGTCTCCAGGATAAGAAACCGTATTGTTAACAGTAGTACTGGGTGTAAGTTCATCTTTCTTTTCCAGGTAATAGTCGTAATTACCAATATAATTAACCAGTATATTACCGGTTAAATCCATAATTCTGGTAGCTGTCTTATTGATGAAATAACGGTCGTGAGATACATATAATACAGTTCCTGAATAATTATTAATTGCATTTTCAAGAATTTCTTTGGAGGTGATATCCAAGTGATTGGTAGGCTCATCCAGGATCAATAGATTTGCTTCTGAAAGCATTAACTTTGCCAAGGATACACGACCTTTTTCACCACCGCTGATATCTTTAATGCGCTTGAACACATCATCTCCGGTAAAGAGAAAAGCAGCCAGAATATTACGGATGGCGGTATTATCCATATTAGGATAAGCATCACTTAATTCTTCAAAAAGAGTCTTGTCGGAATCAAGAACCTGATGTTCCTGATCATAATATCCGATTTTAACCTTAGAGCCTAAGGTTACTGTTCCGGAGTCGGCAGGAATTATCTCATTTATAATTTTTAGTAAAGTGGTCTTGCCGGTTCCATTATTCCCGATTATAGAAACCTTTTCACTTCTTTTTATTTCAAAATTCAGATTATCAAATAACTTTAAGTTACCAAAGGATTTGGCAAGTCCTTCAACTCGTAGCACATCATTACCGCTGATTACATAAGGCTCAAGATTAATATGCATCTGGGGTTCATAGGTAACCGGTTTATCCAGACGCTCCACTTTATCTAACATCTTTTCACGGCTTTCAGCCCTGCGTATAGATTTCTCACGGTTAAAGGAACGAAGCTTTGCAATTACTTCTTCCTGATGTTTAATTTCCCTTTGCTGATTGAGATAATGTTTTAACATGGCATCCCGCAGCATGGCTTTCTTATCGGCATAAGCTGTGTAATTACCATCATATGAGACCGCTTTTCCCTGTTCCAATTCAACGACTTTTGTTACAACTTTATCAAGAAAATAACGATCATGGGCTATTACAACAACAGATCCCTGATAATTAACCAGAAAGGTTTCAAGCCAGGCAATGGACTCCATATCAAGGTGATTGGTTGGCTCATCCAGAAGAATTAATTCAGGTTTGCTTAAGAGCAGCTTACCCAGAGCAACACGGGTCTTCTGACCACCTGATAATGTTGTAACAGATTTGGAGAATTCTTCTTCTGCAAAACCCAAACCTTTTAAGATACCAATAACTTCACTTTTATAAGCATAGCCGTTTTTTAATTCAAATTCGTGATTTAATCTTGTATAGGTAGAAAGCATCTGCTCCAGTTCGGTGCCGGAAGCGCCTTTCATGGATTCTTCCAACTGGCGAATCCTTGTTTCTATATCAATAACATCTTGTTTTACTGTTAATATTTCATCATAAATGGAATTTTCAGAGGAGAGTCCCTGATGCTGAGCAAGATAACCTACGCTGCAGCCCTTTGCAAATATAATCTCTCCATCGTCCGGTGCCAGTTCTCCCATAATAATCTTAAAGAGGGTGGATTTTCCCGCACCGTTAATACCAATAACAGCAGCCTTTTCCCTTTCATTTACATGGAAAGAAACATTGTTAAGAATCTGGTCTGTTCCAAAGCTTTTAGAAATATTTCTGCATGCTAAGATCATTTCAAATTACCTTTCTCTTTGGATTTCTATTTAGAATGATAAAGGAATGCCTGTAAAAAGTCAAGTAATTGACATGTCTCATAAGTCAATTACATTTGAAAAATAAGGCATTTGACGAAAAAATACCAATTGATGAATTAAGAGAGATAAATAACTTGAAATAGTGCCTATATCGATGATATCATGGAAAAAAGTGACTGTTTCACAACTACGGGAAGGTTGTCATATACAGTACAGATGCAATTATATGCCAAATATGAAAGGGGTTTACACATGAGTAAGACATTTTTTAAGGATTTTAAATGGTTAAATGAAGGCAGTGCGCGGTATACAAAAGAAGGAATTATGATAAAAGCACCCGGTCAGAGTGATTTTTTCCGTGGGACAGGAGTATTTGTACGTGATAATGCACCTTTTTATTATACAGAGATTTTTGGGGATTTTGTATTTAGAGCTAAGGTATCCCATGATTTCCAGGATACCTTTGATGCAGCAACAATTATGGTAATGGAGAATGATAATATCTGGGCTAAGGCATGCTTTGAGAAGACGGACTTTGACACCAATGCTGTTGTTAGTGTTGTGACAAATCCGCTGTCTGATGATGCTAATGGCTGTAATATACAGGGGAATGCGGTATGGCTTCAGGTAGCTAGGGTAGGAGAAACTTTTGCTTTCCATTATTCATTGGATGGCAAGAAATTTGATATGATGCGTTATTTTATTCTTCCGGTCAGCCAGACCATCAAAGTTGGTTTGGTGGCTCAGGCACCAATTGGAAAAGGCGGAGAGCGTTTTTTTGAGAATATAACGCTGGAGCATAGAACGGTTCTAAATATACGTGCTGGTGTATAAACCGAGGGGTTACTGTTCACTTCACTGCAAAATACAGCAGTTCCGTGACCAGTAACACGCTTCGCGATGCACACAAAACGCAAAAGCGGCGTTTTGGCGCTGCAATTCTCCGGTTTTCTGTTAACACTGAGGATCCAGGGGAAATTCTTGAAGGAATCAGCATTTGACAAATAAATATCATTCACATATAATATCTAAGTAGAAAGCTATATTTAGGAGTTATGTAAGTTGAATTAAGTATTTGTAAATTCTTTTATGAAGAAAATACATAAATGTCGTATTTTTACCAGGAAGAACATAACGGTACACTACTTACTTAAATACATTCCTTTAAACATAAGAAAAGTCAAAAGCAGGTTAATGAATATATGCATATAATAGTTTTAATTTGCTATATTGAATTACCTGCTTTCAGTTATAAAAAATAAAGGAGGGTCAGAAGTGCAAGGGAAAGAAATTTCATTAGCAGTAATACAGCGCTTACCCAGATATTATCGTTACCTGGGAGAACTGTTGGAAAATGACGTGGTACGTATTTCATCTAAGGAATTAAGCGAGAGGATGAAGGTTACTGCCTCCCAGATAAGGCAGGACTTGAACAACTTTGGAGGGTTCGGACAGCAGGGATACGGATATAATGTGGAATATTTGTATACTGAGATCGGAAAAATATTAGGACTTGACAGAAAGTATAATGTAATTATCATAGGAGCAGGTAATTTGGGACAGGCACTGGCAAACTATGGTGATTTTGAGAGAAGAGGTTTTCTGATTAAAGGTATCTTTGATGTTAACCCAAGGCTGGAAGGAATATCGATTAGGGGAACACAGATACAGATGATGGATGAGCTGGAAGAGTTTGTGAAAGTCAATAAAGTTCATATAGCAGCACTTACCATACCTAAGATAAAGGCACCACAGACAGCAAAAGAAATAGTTGCCCTGGGTATAAAGGCAATTTGGAATTTTGCACCGGTAGACTTAAATCTCCCTTCAGATGTCATTGTAGAGAATGTGCATCTGGCAGAAAGTCTTATGAGATTATCTTATACCCTAAAAGATTTGGAAGAGTCCCAAGGTATTACGGAAGAAGACATTTCATCCGATAATAATTAAAACGGACACCAAAGCGTAAGCTGCACCAGAAATGGGGTACAAGTATACATGAGAAAAAAAGACGAGATTAACTTCGAAAAAATCTTTAAGGGTAAGAAAATACCCATAGTAGTACTGGATGAACGATGGCATCAGCTATTTCCGGATTATGATAAACCAGCTCATATAAGAACGATGGAAAACAAGCTGGATGAGCTGATGAAACAGCAAGGCAAACTTACCAATGATCTGAAGGATTATAAGAAGATAAAGAATCAGTTGATGGGTGAGATTATAACACACATGGATGTCAATGACACAAAGTTAGGTAAAGCCAAGGAAAAGAAACTTGACCAAAACCAAAGGCTGATTAGAGAAATTGGCGATAAAGTAAAAGACTCAGAGAATGAACTTGTTGATCTGCCTTATCAAATTAAAGAAGCTAACGAAGCCTTAATTATAGAAAGTTCACAAGTCTGCTATAAGCGGCTTAGCGAGAATACTGAGAAAATCAATGAGATTAATAAGTGGATTCAGAATATCAGAGAACAACTAAAAATAAAAATCCTGGAGAAACAGGATATGGAAATGAAAAATGCAGATATCTATAATTACATGCATGATATGTTAGGACCTGAACTTTTGCAAGAATTGGACGAAGAGATAAAAAGGAATAAATAGCATGATTGTTGGTATCGGTACAGATTTAATTGAAATCGAAAGAGTTATGAAAGCCTGTGAACGAGAACATTTCTGCAGGAGAATCTTTACTCCTAAAGAACTAGAACTAGCACAGACAGACAGAAGAAAGCTTGCCGGAAATTTTGCTGTAAAAGAAGCAGTTGTAAAAATGCTGGGTCTGGGTTTTCGCGGAATTCATCCTTCAGATATAGAAGTACTGAGGGATGAATATGGAAAACCTTATGTGAATTTATTTAAAGGTGCCAAAGAGGCAGCTGATAGAATTACCTGCCAGAGAATACTGGTAACCATTACAAATACAAAAGAGTTTGCCAGTGCTTTTGCCGTAGGTGAAAGCTTTAATGTATAAGAGTAAGAGGATGTCTTGTGATCTAATCTGAGTATTTGCTTATCTGGCTAGTACAACGGTTTATTAATAACTGGATTATTTATCCTGATTCTTTATAAGTAGTTGTACTATTATAAGTTAACAGTTATCGGAAGTAAAGCGTATAATTACGTAGATAGGTATTCACAATGTTAAGTTCTATAAAAGAGGTTTATATATGAAATATCTGGTCAAGCGTAAAGAAATGCAGGAGATTGACAGGAAAACCATTGAAGAGATGGGGATACCTGCTATTGTTTTAATGGAGCGCGCTGCCTTAAAGGTAGCAGAAATTATTGAAGAATCTATCAAAGCTTCAAGCTGTAACAAAGATAACAAACTGAAAATACTTGCTTTATGCGGTACAGGAAATAATGGTGCTGATGGAATTGCAGCAACCAGGATTCTAACCTCTAAAGGGCATAAAGCAGCAATATATGTGGTGGGTGACAGAAATCAGGCATCCGCCTTGTTTTTGCAGCAATTAGAAATTGCCGCTAATTTCGGTGTTGAAATAGTTAGCAATATTGATACCCCGGAATATACTATTGATGAAAACACGATTCTTATAGACGCTATTTTCGGAATAGGATTAAATAAAGGTATCCAAGGTGAATATAAGAATATCATAGATAAATTAAACAAATTGAATAAAGGAGAGGTTTTTGCAGTTGATATACCTTCGGGAATATCAGCTGATACCGGATTTCCTTTAGGAACAGCACTGAAGGCGAACTATACTATAACCTTTGGATACCATAAGTTAGGACTTGTGCTGTATCCTGGTTGTGAATATGCCGGTGTTGTAATAGTTGCGGACATCGGATTTGCAGCACCTGAACTTCTAAAGCTATCCTTTAATCATTATACTTATAATAGCAGAGACTTGAATTTATTACCCGAGAGAAAAGCCTATTCTAATAAAGGCAGTTATGGAAAGCTTCTGGTTATTGCCGGTTCAGTAAATATGTCGGGAGCAGCTTATTTTTCTGCTAAGGCAGCATATCGCACGGGAGCAGGCCTGGTAAAAATATTGACCAATGAGAAGAACAGGACAATTTTACAGACTGCATTGCCAGAAATTCTTTTAAATACTTATACTGACGGGGAACTTAACCTTAAGGATATGAATACTGTAAAAGAAGAGATTAAATGGGCGGATATAGTAGTTATCGGACCCGGTATTGGAAGAAGTACACAGGCAATGAGGTTACTGGAGCTGGTTTTAGAGGAGGCAAAGGTACCTGTTGTAATTGACGGAGATGCTATCTGGCTGCTTGGGCAACAGATAACAGAATACGTTAAAGAGCAGGATTTCTCACCGGGAAGTTCTGAATTAACAGCAGATGACAACATAAATGAACAGTGTGTGGCTGAAAGAATTGCATATCTTAAGCGTATTCTGCCTGCCGGAACAATACTTACTCCACACCTAAAGGAACTTAGCTATCTGCTTAATATTCCTGTAAAATGGATTCAGAAAAATCTGTTAAAGGCAGCCGATATATGTGCTCTGGATAATGATATAGTATATATAATAAAAGATGCGAGAACGATTGTGGCTGCTAAAGAAAGCAGATACATCAATATGTCTGGAAATAACGGAATGGCTACCGGAGGCTCAGGGGATATATTAACCGGAATTATAGCAGGACTGTTAGGCCAGGGATTGGTAGAAGAAAAAGCAGCAGCACTTGGTGTATACGTTCATGGCTTAGCAGGTGACCTGGCAGCCGAAGATCTTGGTCAGCACTCCTTAATGGCCGATGATATAATCAATCACATTTCAGCAGTAATAAAGTAAGACTCTGTTATTGCAGATATGAATGGAGGAACATATGACAGCAGGAAATATAGACCTGACTTCAATAGAAGAATTTAATTCAAAATATTACAGAGCATCCGCAAACATTGATTTAGATGCGATCTGCAGCAATATAGATAATACAAGAAAAATATTAAACCCTCAAACAAAACTTATGGTTATCTTAAAAGCTGACGGGTATGGGCATGGTGCTGTACCTATAGCAAAAGCACTTTCTGAGATGGCTGTAGACAGTTTTGGTATTGCAATTCTGGAAGAAGGAATTGAATTACGGAAAGCAGGGATAGAAAAACCGCTTCTGATATTGGGATATACTCCTAAAGGACAATATAAAAAGCTGGTAGAAAATGATATAACACAGACAATTTTTCAATATAGTACAGCAAAGGATTTGTCAGAAGAAGCTTTAAGGCAGGGTAAAACAGCTAAGATCCATATCAAAATTGATACGGGAATGACAAGGATAGGTTTTTTTGATGATTCCCTTAGTATAGAAGAAATAAAGAAAATATCTGAGCTTAAGGGAATAGAGATAGAAGGCATCTTCTCACATTTTGCCTGTGCAGATGAAACTGATAAGACCTCAGCAAACAACCAGTTATGTAAATTTCTAGAATTTTTGGAAGAATTAAAACGAGAAGGTATTATTATACCTATAAGACATATAGCAAATAGCGCAGGTATTATTGATATGCCGGAGGCTCAGTTAGATATGGTACGAAGCGGTATTTCTACCTATGGTCTTTATCCCTCAAAAGAGGTAAACAAAGACGTGTTGGAACTAAAGCCTGCAATGGAGATCAAATCACATGTTAGTTATGTGAAGGAAGTTGAAGGAGGAATAGGGGTTAGCTATGGCAGTACATATGTAACCTCTAAGAAGACAAAGATTGCTACCATTCCAGTAGGGTATGGAGATGGTTACCCAAGACAGCTTTCCTCAAAAGGCCGAGTTCTAATTCATGGTATGTCTGCACCTATAATAGGAAGAGTCTGCATGGATCAGTTCATGGTGGATGTAACAGGTATTCCGGGGGTTGAACAAGGTGATGCTGTAACACTTATCGGAAGAGATAAGGATGAATTCATATCTGTTGAGGAAGTAGCAGACATGTCATATTCCTTCAATTATGAATTTATTTGTAATGTAGGCAAGCGAATCCCGCGTATATATTATCGTAACAATAAATTATGGAACATCGGAATCTAAGGTATAATAGATAGAATACAAAAACTAACAGAAATAATCACGTTAAGAGAATATTTTATGGAATACACCGGTCAGAATTGGGAAATAATAAGACTAAAGCCATAAAATGGAGAGTGAGAAAAGTGATTATTAAACGCGGAGATATTTTTTATGCAGATCTAAGACCTGTCATCGGGTCGGAGCAAGGTGGCGTTAGGCCAGTCCTCATAATACAAAACGATACTGGCAATAAACATAGTCCCACAGTTATCTGTGCAGCCATAACCTCTAAAATGAATAAAGCCAAACTCCCTACACATGTGGAGATTGATGCAGATAAATATGGAATAATAAAAGATTCCGTTATTCTATTAGAACAGGTAAGAACAATTGACAAATCGAGGTTAAAAGAAAAAGTATGTCATCTGGATCAAGACGTGCTAAAAAAAATAAATAGGGCGCTGTTAATTAGTTTTGCATTGGATACATACATGAAACCGGAATAAGAAACAAGAAAGATAAAGCAATAAGAAAGATAGAACAATAAGAAGCATAAAGCAACAAGTAGGATAGAACAATAGGAAAGATATAGCTACAAGTAAGATAGAACAATAGGAAAGATATAGCTACAAGTAAGGTAGAACAATAGGAAAGATAAAGCAACAAGTAAGATAGAACAATAGGAAAGATAAAGCAACAAGTAAGATAAAAAAATAAGAATGATAAAGCAATAAAAAAGATAAAGTAATAAGAAAGATAGGAGTCAGAATAAATGATATTGTAACTTGTAATATTAGAAATAAGATATCTATTTAAAAATGTAGGTCAGTCCCATAAACCCAATCAGATTATCATAGAATGGAGTTATAGGACTGACCTGTTTTTTATCTAATGCCTTAAATATCATTTACAATTTGTTTGCGTTTTTCCTGGAATTCATCTTCTGTAATCAGATTTTTATCTAATAGATTTTGCAGTTCATTTAATCTATCTTCCGGAGTCATATAAGTGACTTTAGATTCTGATGTATCATCAATAAAGATCTCGTGGGAAGGGATTCCCTTGTTGGAAAATGCATTATAGCCATGTGAAGCCGTAATCAATATTGCTATGAAAGACCATAACACCCCGAATATTCCAAAAGTAGGTATTGCTACAAATAAACCAATGCAACAAAATATTATCCCACCGATAAATCCCGCCAAGGACTCTCCTTTACTTGGTTTTACACGTATACGCTTGCTCATATCATGTGCTCCCTCCGTTTATAACAGTGACAAAACGTGTGCTTTTATCAGTTTACTATAGTATACAGGAGTTATGATAAGAGGGCTACTTATTAATATATTAGAAATATTAAAATTAACTTTTAAAGTACATCTGAACTTTCAAAGCACATATTTGTACAAGATTGCAGTTTAGTATATTGTGTTGTATAATAATGGAAAGGGAATGAGCGATTGAAAACAGAAGGAGGAGCATATGAACGTATTTGTTTTAGGTGGTTTTTGGATTATAAACTTGATTTTAATAGGTGTTCCATTATGTCTAGGTATCTACGCCTTAATCCTTGCAATTAAAGCGCTGAAGATCTATATAAAGAAGAATGAAGAATAGCAGCTACAAAATTGATAAGCTACATCAGTTCATTTAAAAGGTAAATGACACTATTGATAGTATACATTATTTAAATAGTTGATAAAAAAGAAAACGCCTCAAATCAAGCTCCTAAAAGCTGTGAATTCAGGCGTTTTCTTGCGTATAATAGGGTGGGAGTAGAAAGTGTTTTTATTCACTATCCACTTGTAGTATAAGATAAAAGTGTGTTTTCTTTGTGAAGAGATTCTGAACAAAGTATAAAAAATAGATTTATGGGTTTATTTTATTTTTAGATTGGACATTTTGATTTAACTTAAATAAAGCATTTGTTTAGGAAATGAAAAGGTTATATTTGTAAAAAAAATAAAAATGGAGTAATATATGTAAATATGATAGTTGAGTATAATTACGTAATGGCATCTATCATACCTCAAATAAAAAATTTTGGATTATATGAGAAAGGAAATAGAATATATAAATCTTACTGCTTTGTTATAAAGATTCTTGTTGACAGTCTAACCTAAGCAGAAGAATAAAAGATATAGTAGTAGAATAAAATTAGTTTATACTAATTGACAATAATTTCAGAATGGAGGATATTGAAATGAATACAAACATGGTATCGATTTTTTTCTTTCTTATATTATTACTGCTTGCATTATATTGTTCTGTTATATTAACTATAAGAAGGTTTTTGAAGCTTAAGTCAAGCATTGGAAAAGTACTTAATCTTGGCAGCAGTACAGATTATTCCTATAACCCGACATCATATCTCCTTACAAGAAAAGAATATTATACGGTTATGATGGAAGTGGAGGGGAAATGTAAAAGATTTATTTCAGGGCAAGGAATTCATAACAGTTTAAAAACTGGTGAGTTAATACAAATCAGATACCACCGCAACCGAATAATAGATTATAAAAGACTAACAGTTGCGACACTTAAATAGTATTATAGATACAAGACAACTGTAGTTTACTACGGTAAACTTCCGCATTCTCTATTTATCGTGTTGGCTAATCATATTTATCTGAAAATATTATAAAAACATGTTGACGTATGTATAATAATGTGATATGATATAAAAGTTGTCGGAAACGACAGGAAATAAAATGAACATTGATAACTGAACAGTATAACAACCCTGAAATTTTCTTATAAATTTCATTCATGATTTAAGGCTTCGGTCTTAATAATTGAAAAAGAACAGTACCAGAAATGGTACAACCTTAAAACAGTAAAAAGTAGTGGCAACTTATGTTGCAACTAACGGAAATTAACGATTGTTTGAATTGGATTTGCGAAGCAAATCCTAAGATTCTTAAACAGCCAATGTTAATTCTGAAAATGATTAAACTTTAATTTGAGAGTTTGATCCTGGCTCAGGATGAACGCTGGCGGCGTGCTTAACACATGCAAGTCGAAC
>JAQSXJ010000163.1 GCA_029256725.1 Anaerocolumna sp.
CCTTTCCTTTTCTCCGGAAGACCGAATTATAATAGGAACAGAAAATATACTGACAACAATTAGTATGCTATTTGATAAAGCCAGCAGATCAAGGAAAACAGCCGGCAAACGTATTATATACATTACAATTTTAAATAATTTATATTCAGATAGGGATATTCCCTATAATGATTTATTATTGGATTTCAGAGAAAATCTGAAGAAAGCTGCTATAAACGGTTGGCAAATCATTATTTCCATAAAACTAAGCTTAAATCTTAAACAAAATACGGACTTTATTCTCTTTCTATTTCCTGTTATAGCAACAGGAAAAGTACGTATCCTTAATTCGCCGGTTAATTTAATTGCTTTGGAAAGGGATATGTGTGTTGTTACAGGAATTGCTGCTTTATCCTGCTTTCCGACCCAACCCGAATCCCTTCTGGAGACTTGTTTTTATTTGGTTAATAAATCTGCCATAGAGATTTATTCTGATTATAGTCAGCATTTGGCTGAGAACCGCATGGAAGAGCTGTTCACTTACTATAATGACAATCAAACAACTCTGTTTATGAAACAGTTATTTGCAGTCAATAAATATAGTACCCTGCTGTTAAATTATAATTATGGCTTAAGTTTGTTCATTCCTCTTCCCATACTAAAGAAAATTCTAGCGATAAATAACATAGCACCAACAATCAGTAATCAGATTTTGGATGTCTATACGAATAACTTCAAAGAATTAAAGCGGATCAATACAAATATCATTTACCGTAATATATTTGAAGCTGAACTGTTGTTACATATTATATCCACCAGAATATTGTCTGTTTATACGGAAATCGGAATACTAAGAGCTGAACTGGAGAAACAGGATATTCTCCTGTTCTTTGAGAATTTTATAGACTTTCTTCGAAAATCAGAAAATTATGAAATTGCTGTTCTTTATGATAAGACCATGTCTGTTAATGGGAAACACCTTTATTTTTCTCTGAAAGGAAATGGGAAGTTATGTTTTGAAATACCTGGTTTCAACTCTACCTTAAAAGGGATTATAACAGAACCACTAATGATTAAATCTGTTGAAATGTATTTTCAAAATATGTGGTCGGAGATATCTCCACCTAATAAAGATAAAGATATCTTAATAGCCTGGCTTAATACTCATATGAAACGTCTGCTGTTGTAAGAACAGGCTAATGGACACATCTCCTTAGCCTGTTCTTATATTTTACCGTTTTATCCAATTTCCTGGCTGCAGCTGCCGGAACGGTCTAATTCTAATATTCCTTCAATCCCCCAGGTCATCATACTGTCAATATTAGTTCTGGTATAGAAAGCCATATGCTGTGTCATTACAACATTGGGAAATTGTCTTAAGTACACCATATCTCGATTCTTTAAGATATCGTTTTTTCTGTCAGCGTGATAGATTCCCTCTTCTTTCTCAAAGACATCAAGACCCAGTGCTCCGATTTTCTGAGATTCGATTCCTTCGGTCAGAGCTTCTATGTTCACCAATTCACCTCTCGCCGTATTGATTAAGATAACTCCCGTTTTCATACTGCTTATAGCCTTTTTATCAATGAAATATTTGTTTTCCTCTGTCAATGGAACATGGAGGGAGATAATATCAGAGACTTTGTAAAGTTCCTCAAGAGTAACATATTCTACGTATTGTTTCAGATTTTCTCTTTCGGTTCGATTATAGGCTACGATTTTACAGCCAAAGCCTGACAGGATCTTAATCACCTCCAGGCCAATACAACCGGTTCCGATAATTCCTACAGTCTGGTTACCAAGTTCCTGCCCGGTAAGTCCCTGGAGTGAATAGTCATTAACATTCTGCCTCCACATGGCAGGTTTGTAGCTTCTTAAAGTTAACAACATGAGCATAACTGCAAATTCAGCAACTCCTTTGGGAGGATATCCGGCATTACACATCTTAAGTCCGATTTCTTTCCCGTAAGCCACGTCAATGTGATTATAACCTACCGTTCTTGTGGAGATATATCTGACTCCCAAATTTTTCAGTCCTAAAAGTAATCCTTTATCCAATTTGCTCCTACCAAGTATTGTTACCCCTTCACAGCCATCAGCCATTTTTAAGGTTTGATTGCTTAATGCTTTCCCGGTGGTAACCAGCTCAAGCCCATGCCTTCCCTTTAAATCCTCCAGCTTCTTTTTCTCATCCTGTCTAAGTTCAAATACTGCTATCTTCATAATTACACCAACTGCATATCCCTGGTATACCAGCGATACTGCCACTAATAAAAGAGAGTGAAAGAAGCATAATGTGGCAGCCTTTCAATCATATATTTTCTTTCCCTCTTATCGCCATGCCTTTCTTTAGCCTGCACAATTTGAACCGCAGGCACTAATTATGTTATGAAATGTTAACTCCTTTAGCGAGTTAAAGCCAAAAAGAAAGACGGGCTGTTTTAGCCCGTCTTTAATTAAATACAACTCTATTAATTTTTCTCATGGAATAGATCAAAGGAATCACCCTTAATAATTTTTATAACTTCATTATACATGGATTTTATATAATTACAACACTTAATATTAATTTGAGTGTCAAAAGTCTGTTTTTCGCAGATGGACGACGGACGGAGAAGTGCATATAAATTATATGTTATCACTTGCAAAATTCCTATGTAAAATCTTTATTCACTACAGCTGCTGATAATGATATTACGTAATTTTCTTGTAATCTCCATGGTTCCGGCATCTTTCTTCTGTATCATAAATAAGATTGTCAGATCATCAGCCGGGCAATTAGTGAAATAACAGCCAAGCCATCCATCCCAGCCATATTCTCCGGGACTTCCAATGGTTCCGGCTTTTGTGGTATCTGTCATTATCCTCATAAGATTACCATAACTGTGACCTTCTAAGGTTGCCCAAGGAACCAGACCTTCGTATTGTTCTTCATTCAAGGTTTTGGTGGTGAGATACTCAACAGTTCTCTTTCTGAGTATCTGAACTCCCTCATAAGAACCTCCATTCATTAACATTGCTGCAAACCTTGCGTAATCATCTATTGTAGATACCAGTCCTGCACCGCCGGATTCAAAAGCAGGTTTTCGATCCATCTGCTGAATGATCCCTAAGTTATTATCGGTATAAAGGGTTAAACCACCCGCTTCATCAGTGCCATAGGTATTAACCAGTCTGCTCCTCTTCTCCTCCGGCACATAAAAACCGGTGTCTTTCATCCCAAGAGGTACAAGTATCTCCTTATCCAAGAAATCACCAAAAGGCATCCCGCTGACAATTTCTATAACTGCACCTAAAACGTCTGCACTGGAACCATAACTAAAGAAAGAACCGGGATGAAAGGCCAAGGGGCAATTACCGAGTTTATTTGCAATCTCTATCGTACTAAGGGCATTGTCTGTAAATAACTTATCATCAATTTCAGCAAATACTTTATTCGTAGCTAATCCGGCCAGATTCTCTCCCCCTAAAGAAGCCCGGAGGTCATATTTAATAAATCTTTAACGGTAACCTCACTTTCAGCCTTTACAAGAGTTCCGTCATCATCAACCATCTGGTTGCGGAAGCCCTCAAGATACTTCCCAACAGATTCATAGAGATCAAGTTCCCCTCTTTCAACTAAAATCATTGCCGCCACAGCTGTTACAGGCTTTGACATAGAATAAAGTCTAAAAATAGTATCTCTTTTAATAGGAC
>JAQSXJ010000069.1 GCA_029256725.1 Anaerocolumna sp.
AAGAATGGCGGAAGACCCATAAAAGTTGTGGCGAATCTTCCTTATTATATAACTACTCCGATAATCATGGGATTATTAGAAGCACATGTACCTGTAGATAACATTACCGTTATGGTACAAAAAGAAGTTGCAGATAGAATGCAGTCGGGTCCCGGCAGCAAAGATTACGGTGCCCTTTCCCTGGCAGTTCAGTATTATGCAGAGCCGTATATTGCAGCCAATGTACCGCCAAACTGTTTCATGCCAAGACCGAATGTAGGCTCTGCAGTCATAAGGCTCTCTCTTCATAAGGAGAATCCGGTTAAGCTTAAGGACGAAAAGCTAATGTTTAAATTAATTAGGGCCTCCTTTAATCAAAGGAGAAAAACCCTTGCCAATGGACTTAATAACAGCGACGAAATTAAGTTATCCAAGGAACTTATAACCGAGGCTATTACAGAACTTAACCTGTCTCCCAGTATCAGAGGAGAAGCTTTGACACTTGAAGATTTTGCGGCTTTAAGCAACTTAATTTATGAGAAACAGAATTCCTGATATATTCGTTTAGTCAACGGAATATGTCGAAAAAGCAACCTTTTATATTGACATATCCTTTTGGGAATGATATCTTTTACTGGCAAATGTCCAGGTAAAAGTATAAACCTCTAACCAGAAGGAGATAGTAGAATGCACTTAGGTAAAATAACAGGAAACATTGTAGTCGGACAATCAGGCGGACCAACTGCTGCCATTAACTCCAGTCTTGCAGGTGTATATAAGGCAGGAATAGAAGCAGGCGCAGAGAAGGTATATGGAATGCTCAACGGAATACAGGGACTTCTTAAG
Source organism: Anaerocolumna sp. (assembly GCA_029256725.1). Taxonomy (GTDB): domain Bacteria; phylum Bacillota; class Clostridia; order Lachnospirales; family Lachnospiraceae; genus Anaerocolumna. The sequence goes on from JAQSXJ010000069.1 coordinate 826, forward strand.
GGAAAACTGATTGACCTTTCTGATAAAATAACCTGTGATTTGGAGTTAGAGCTGTTAAAGAGAACGCCTGCAGCTTATTTAGGGTCCTGTCGCTATAAATTACCGGATTATAAAAAGGATGCTGCCCCTTATGAACAACTGTTTCAGATACTTAAGGAGCACGAAATTGCAGCTTTTTTCTATATCGGCGGAAATGATTCCATGGATAGTATACGTAAGCTTTCAGAGTATGGAGAGCTGGTACAGAGTTCCATACGATTTATAGGAATCCCCAAAACAGTTGATAATGATCTGGAAATAACTGATCACACTCCCGGGTACGGAAGTGCCGCAAAGTTCATTGCTGCTGCAACAAAAGAAATAATCAGAGACAGTCTGGTTTATGATCAGAACAATCTTACAATTATAGAAATCATGGGAAGACATGCAGGCTGGCTGACAGCTGCGACCGCATTGTGTAAGGATAAGGATTGCCAGGGCCCTGACCGTATCTATCTGCCGGAGAAGGATTTTGATAAGGAGGTCTTCTTAAAGGACGTAAAAGCCTTACAGCAGGAAAAGAAGGCGGTGGTTATTGCTGTATCAGAAGGTATCCATCTGGCAGACGGAAGGTTTGTCTGCGAATTGTCCGATAAGGATTCTTATATCGATGAATTCGGACATACCATGCTAACAGGTGCCGGCGCTTATCTTGCAGCACTGGTAAAGAAGGAATTAAACTGCAAGACCAGAGCCATTGAGCTGAATACCTTACAGCGTTGTGCCTCTCATTTAGCTTCCCTATCTGATATTACGGAAGCCTTTGAAGTGGGTAAAGCCGGCGTGATGGCAGCAGTCAGAGGTGCTACCGGTGAAATGGCAGTAATAAAGAGAGTATCTGATTCTCCTTATGAGTGTGCTTATGAGACCCACAATATTAAGCAGATTGCCAATATGGAGAAGAAAGTACCCTTAAGTTGGATTAAGGAAGGCGATGAGGGACTTACAGAGGAATTTATCCAATATGCAAGACCTTTGATTATGGGTGAATTAATGCCTATTATGGTAAACGGACTTCCTGCACATATGGATAATATCCAGTAGAAGAATATCATGAAAAAGAACTGTTAAACCTGACAATGTAGTATGAGCATTATAGCTTATTCTATGTCGGTGGATAACAGTTCTTTTTTATGTATGTCAGATATGTATAATTTATAGAGTGTTTTAATGACCATAAGCGACCAAGAGCTCCACTTTGAAATTATCGTCAAAAGGGAGCTCTTGGTCTGCTGTGTATGGTTTATATTAAACTCTATGTATGTACCATCATACTCTGCTTTATGAAGAATGAAGTACTAATACACCCTTCTCTAAAGTGTTCTTTACATCAATAATCTTTTGATTGCTGCTGCCCTTCCAGTGCAGTTTGGTATTCTTTAAAGCTTCCATGAATTTTCCGTCAACCAACACATCAACCTGTTCAAGTAAAGGAAGATATTTAATCTCATCCCAGGAAAAGCCTGTATAGAGCCAGATATTCTTGTCGGGGAAGGTAGCCCGTATCTCTTCCACTAAGGCTGCCACACCGCTGCGGTTGGCAGGGTGTAAGGGATCTCCGCCGCTTATTGTAATGCCTTCAATATAGGGCTTTCTTAATTGTTCGAATATTTCCTCTTTTGCTGCCTCATCAAATTCTAGACCTCCGTTAAGATCCCAGGTTACAGGATTGTGGCAGCCCTTGCAGGCGTGATTACAGCCGGCAACCCACAGTACTACACGAAGACCGGTGCCGTTAAGCATATCGTCCTTGGTTATATTGTGATATCGCATTACATACTTTTCCTTTCCTTGATTTCCGCCATTTTGGCTGCATTCAGACGGGTATCCCCTTTTACTCTGGAATAAGAAAGGTATCCGTTCATACGGTCAATCTTCGTGAGATTGGAACTGCCGCATTTCGGGCATACATCCATTTCAAGCTCCTGGTGGCCGCAGTCATCGCAATAAGCGAGGGAAAGGTTTACACCTTCGTAAAAACCAATATCCATGGCTCTTCTAATCAGGGATTTTATAGCATTCATATTATAATCGATCGGATATTTCACGTACTGAATCTTGCCGCCATTGGAAAGATCCCAGAAACGCTGCTCCAGATCCTGTTTTTGAATGGGAGTCAGTTCTTCCGTAACATGGCAGTGGAAGCTGTTGCTTACATACTCTCTGTCAGATACATTCTCTATAATTCCGTATTTCTTACGGAACTGCTGTACCTGAAGACCACATAGACTTTCAGCAGGTGTGCCATAAATTGCATACAGGTGATGATCCTCTTCTTTAAACTCATTGATTCTCTTATTTATATGGGTTAACACATCAATAGCAAAGCTGCCGTCTTCTGCCAGTGAATTCTTGTTATAGAGCTGCTGCAGTTCGTTTAAAGCAGTAATACCAAAGGAAGCGGTAGCCGGCTCTAATAAAGGTTTGATCTTATCATGGATTCCAAGATGTCCGCCGTAGAAACCGCCTTCGCAGTAAGCCAAAGGATTGGTGGAAGCGCGAAGCTCTCCAAGGTAATCATAGGTACGAATGTGAAGTCTTCGAATCAGATTAAGGTAGTAATCAAGCACTTCATAAAAATCCTTGCTTTCCTGATTTGCTTTGGCGAGAATCATAGGCAAGTGAAGACTAACAGCTCCAATGTTAAAACGGCCGGTGAATACAGGGGTATCTTCTTCATTTGCCGGATTCATGCCGCCTTCACGGTACCAGGGAGAGAGAAAGGCTCTGCAGCCCATAGGGCTAATGATCTCACCGTACTTTTTATAGACACTGGGAACATATCCTTCCCCGGTAAGACTTAACCAGTCCGGATACATCGTTTTGCTGGAACACAGAATACCGGCTTCAAATACCTCTTCTAGTTCACCGCCTTCTCCATGAAGATTTTTATCAAACAGAAACACTATTTTAGGGAATAGTACAGGTTTCTTGCATTCTTTCTTACCCTGGCCTTTTCTTCTTACGTCTAAAAGGGCAATGGAAGCCATCTTAGCAAATCGACCTCTGCCGGTACCGGCTGAAACTGTTATAAAGGGGTAATCCCCACGACTTGAAGCAACAGTGTTAAATTTGTATTCCCAGCCCTGAAAGCCCTGTTCAAAATCCAGCTTCACATCCTTTAACGCTTCCTCGGAGGCTTTGTCCTCAGGAATACCAAGTTCTAAGTACTTTTCAAAGAGTATCTTGTAGGATTTTTCTGCGTAAGGCTCTAACAGCAGGTCAACGCTTGGTACAGTAAAACCACCATACTGCTGGCTGGCAGCACTGAGAACGATATCGCCTATAACGTCAAAGGCTACATTTAGAGTCTTGGGCTCGTTATACCACAGATTACCCATCTCAAATCCGCCTTCTAAAACATGCTTTACATCAAAAAGGCAGCAGTTCATGGTATCTCTTCTTGCTGACATGTCATGGATATAGATGTAGCCATCTCTGGCAGCCTGCAATTCTTCTGTAGTTAAAAAGAACTTCTGGTAAAGCTCCTTATTCAACTGGTTGAAGATAAGACTTCTTTTCGTAGAAACCAGGGCACTGTCGGTGTTGCTGTTTTCCTTGTCTCCGATATACATGATAGACTGGCTTTTCTTATATACTTCATCCAGCATATGTACGAAATCCTGTTTATAATTACGGTAATCCCTATAGCTCTTTGCAACCAGCGGATTGGTCTGTTCCAGAGCACTTTCCACAATATTGTGCATCTCACTTATGTATATTTCTTCTCTATCCATGTGAAAGACTTTACTTTCAACAAACTGGCAGATGAAATTATGCTCTTTCTCCGTAAAACGAATCAAAGCACGTTGAGCGGACTTATCCACTGCGTTAATAACCTTTTGAACATTGAATTCTTCTTTGGTATTATCCTTTTTTACAACTTTTATCATTTGACGCCACAACCTTCTTTGCTTGATTTTTCTTAGGTAAATACTGCTTGATCACCTATTTATAACGGGGGTAACCACCTGGCTGATTACCAGACAATCGCCCATATTGTGTAGTATTATAACACATACACACAATATATTGTATATGGAAAATGAATAAAAATTATCATTGATTATCGTTAAATTTTCTATGAAGGTAATTTCTCCTAGATTGTAAAGGGTAATAAAAGAGACTTTTTATAGGGAAAAGCCCTATAAGCCATAAGAATTAATACTTTCCAATTTTAGAGGTTTATGTTATCCTTTTATAGCGGAGAATGATAGAATGGCTTTTGTAAAGAAAGCAACCAGACCGGTGCAATGATGATTGGCACCGGTACAGGAATTAAAGGAGTCAATAAAGATGAATCTGCTTAATGTAGAAAAAATGAGCAAAAGCTTTACAGATAAAATACTGTTTGACAAGGTTTCCTTAGGAATAAACGAAGGAGATAAGATTGGAATTATTGGTATTAACGGTACCGGTAAATCAACCTTGCTTAAAATAATCGCAGGACTGGAAGAGCCAGACGAAGGCGGCGTGGTAAAAGGTAAAAATATTCGAATTGAGTTTCTTCCTCAGATACCTGAATTTGATGAAAACCTGAATATTTTAGAGAATGTGATTAAAGGCAAAAAGGCAAGAGAAGAATACAGAGACCTGGAAGGAGAAGCCAGGGCTATGCTGCTTAAGCTGTCCATTAACGATGTTACAGGCAGCACGGCTACCTTATCCGGCGGTCAGAAAAAGAGAGTGGCTCTGGTAAGAACCCTGCTGACACCAGCAGAAATACTCATATTGGACGAGCCTACCAATCACCTGGATGATGCCATGGCAGAGTGGCTTGAGGAGTATCTGAGGAAATATCAGGGAGCTTTTCTTATGGTAACCCATGACAGATACTTTCTTGATAAGGTTACGAATAAGATTGTTGAGATCGATAAAGGTTCTTTGTATACCTATAATGCCAACTACACCAAATTTCTTGAGTTAAAGGCTGCCAGAGATGATATGGAGGCGGCTACGGAACGGAAGAAAAAGAGCTTATACCGCATGGATCTGGAATGGATGATGAGAGGAGCCAGAGCACGTTCCACCAAGCAGAAAGCCCATATTATGCGCTTTGAAGAGCTTAAGAACCGAAAGGTGGTAGAAGAAGACAAGGCAGTAGAAATCAATGCATTATCCTCAAGACTTGGGAAAAAGACCATAGAAATAAACGGTATCAGCAAAGCCTATGGTGACAAAGTACTGTTTAAAGATTTTAGTTATATTATGCTAAGAGGAGATCGTCTGGGTATCGTAGGTCCTAACGGCAGCGGCAAATCCACACTGCTAAAATGCATAACAGATAAGCTAAAGCCTGATGAGGGCACCATTGACAGGGGAGAGACGGTTAAAATCGGTTACTTTTCACAGGAAAATGAATATATGGATCAAAGTCTTAAGGTGATTGATTATATTAGAAATGTGGCAGAATATATTGAGACAGCCGACGGAACGACTACCGCCTCCCAGATGCTGGAACGATTCTTGTTTGACGGAAGTCTGCAATATTCACTGATCTCTAAATTATCCGGAGGTGAGAGAAGAAGACTGTATCTGTTAAAGGTTTTAATGGAGGCGCCGAATGTTCTGATACTGGATGAGCCCACCAATGACCTGGATATTACAACCCTTACCATTCTCGAGGATTATCTGGATACTTATGATGGAATCGTTCTTGCTGTATCCCATGACAGGTATTTTCTGGACCGGATGGCTGACCGGATATTTGCCTTTGAGCCGGGTGGTGTGATTAAGCAGTATGAGGGCGGCTTTACCGACTATAAAGATAAAATTCAGGAAGATAAGGCACTAGCTGAGAATATAACACCTGTCCAAAAAGCAGAGAGCAATGATAATTCCAAGGGAAAGACCAAGGATGTAAAGTTAAAACTATCCTATAAAGACCAAAGGGAGTATGACACCATTGAAGGGGATATTGCTTCATTGGAAGCGCGACTTGAGGCCATTGAGGAACAATCCGCTAAGGCAGCTTCCGATTATACCAAACTAAATACTCTTCTTGCTGAGAAGGAACAATTGGAAAAGTCTCTGGAAGAAAAGATGGAACGCTGGATGTACTTAAGCGAGCTGGTGGAGCAAATCAAGGAGCAGAATGAAAGTCTTAAGAAATAGGAATTAGCAATTATAATTAATCCCAGGAGGTAGATATTATGACAAAGATAGAAGTAGTAAGAGCAGAAATGGTAAAGGCTATGAAAGCAGGAGAAAAAGGAAGAAAGGACGCTTTATCAGCACTGCTTACAGCGCTTAAGAATGTTGCTATTGATAAAAGAGCTGATTTAACGCCCGAAGAAGAGGATGCAGTCGTATTGAAGGAAATCAAGCAGTTAAAGGAAACTCTGGAATCTGCACCTGCTGACAGAACAGAAATTATTGAGGAATGCACTTTAAGACTTGCTGTACTTGGTGAATTTGCGCCTGTTTTCTTAAGTGAAGAGGAAATCAAAAAAATAATCAGTGAGGTACTCTCAGGTCTTGAAATTACTGCACCTACTGCAAAAGACAAGGGAAGAATCATGAAAGATCTTATGCCAAGAGTAAAAGGTAAGGCAGACAGCAAGCTTGTAAACGATCTGGTTGCAGCATTGTTTGTATAAGTACTAGTTTTTTACAAGGAGACGGCAAATTGCACAAAACAGAAAAGAACACATGCTTCAATTCTAATACCTTTCAATAGGCACAGGAGTTCTTTTCGGTTTTACACAGTTTGCCTGAAACCTATGGAAAAAAGGCTTTCTTACTTAGATCAATTTATTGTGAAGCTTAATAATATCTATAAGATAGAAGTATCGTAAGAGAGCTGAGATATGCATAAAATTTACACTAATAAAGTTGAACTTTGTTTCTTCTGTCCACGATAATATTTATATTATCGTGCAATCGTCTGGCAGATTAGGAAACACGGGTTAACTTTATTTTTTATCTTTATTTCCACTTTTTCACTTAGGCAGCAGTATTATGTAAATACAGAGACCATTTCTGTTAAATAACTGTTTATATCAAGGTCTAAAATTTCCTCCCAGACAATATAATTGTTATAAGTATAACAGTGCAATGATTGTACCAGAACCCCGAGGTTACTCTGGCACAGGAAGAGGAGTCCATTATGGCTGATTATAAACGACTGGTTTCGTACATGTACCTATATGAGGAGGGTAAAAAAAGAAATAACCAAAAATAATACAGGTGATTTCAAGATTTTAACCGATGCCGCACACATTATGAATTCCCCTTATGGGTTAGACGACATGGGAGGAGTTGTTCTTGTGTTCTCAGAAAAGAAATTCTTTGCTGCGGAATGGGATAGTAAACCTATAACAATGTCCATGGTAGCAGGCATCGAAAATAGAAACAATAATAAAAAGGCAGAGACCTTTAAAAAGCCCGAAACCGTTAAGACCCCCGAAACCGTTAAGACCCCCGAAACCGTTAAGACCCCCGAAACCGTTAAGACCCCCGAAACCGTTAAGACCCCCGAAACCGTTAACACCCCCGAAACCTTTAAGACCTCCGAAACCGTTAACACACCAGAAGAGATCAAAGCAGCAACACTTGCAGAAGTATTATTTGAATATTCTAAACCCACTGAGGAAGTGCTTCCAAAAGACAACAAAAGAGAGGTGGACACAGATAAATCTTTGAAGGATCTACTTACACCAAACTTTAACCGAATTGTAGAACAAGAAGAACAAGAAGAACAAGAAGAACAGGAAAGACAGCCCAAGGAAGCAAGTAATAAAACTCTTGATATCTCGTCTGAGACATTTTTACATAAGGCTGTTGATTCAAATATTACCGACAGAAGTCAGAATCCAGTGGAAAATTCTGCAGTGGCGCCTACAGATAATGTAGATAATACTATCAATAATCTAGTTCAGATACCAGTGGAAAATCATGTTGAAGTCCCTGAGGAATCACTGATTCAAAGTCCGTTAGAAAGCCCGGCAGAAAGTGTAATTGAAGATCCGGCAGAGGTGACGCTTGAACATTCTTATAATAACCTGACAGACAATGAAACGATACAGCAACCTGAAACGAACAAGGAAATTCCGGTGGATAGTAATTTAACAGTATCACCGGAAACTGAAACTTCGCAACCGCCTAAGACAGATTTGAATCAAGAAAATCAGACAGTTAACCAACCTCAGGAGTCTGAGACAAAGACAGCGGCAGCTCCGGAAGGTCTTAGCAATAACAAGCCAATATTTGATGATCACCCTTTAGCAAAGCAAATATATCATAACTTCCCCAAAATGTATCCCTTTGAAGATAATGAGATCGCCTGGTGTGCCAGAATAGAGCCAAAAGATATCGGAATGCTTCCTATGGACTTATGGGGACTTGGAAATAACAGTTTTCTTCTGCATGGGTATTATAGTTATAGACATTTAATCTTTGCCAGGATTAACGATAAGAACGGACAGAATTACATACTTGGTGTACCGGGTATTTATCATAACAGAGAGAAATTTATGGCTAAGATGTTTGGTTTCGAGAACTTTAAATGTGCGAAAAGAAAACCTCAAAGAACCGGGGAATTTGGATATTGGTATATACCTGTATTGCTTAACCGTAGCAATTAAAAATCTGTTTACATCAATAAAACTCTGCAGCTGCATGATATTAGCAGTTACAGAGTTTATTTTTGTTTGCTTCTTAGATAATAATCTGTCATTTTCTTAATTAAACCGTATTTACAAAGGCATACCTTGCATGGTCTTCCCATTTGTGGTTAATTTTAATACTGGAAATGGCAAGGCCTTCGTATTGAAAACCGAGCTTTTGTACGAGATGTATGGAACGAAGGTTAGATGGCATGATATTTGCTTCAATTCGGTGGATTTCATAATCAGTTAACAGGACCTGCATAGCTTCTCTGATGCTTTCAATAGCATATCCTCTTCCTACAAAACGCCGATCAAATTTGTATCCCAACTGGCAGGTAAAATAAGACCCCTTTGCAATATTGTAAAAATTAACGGATCCAATGATAGTATGGGGATCTTCTTTCAGAAATACCCAATAGCGTAGGAGCTTGGACTGCTGCATTAAATTATATTCAATTGATAAGGAAAGCCGTTGGTAGGATAGAGTGTAGAAATTAACGTCTCTTTCCGGCTCCCAGGGTTCAAACTGATCTTTGTTCTGGGAATAGAATATTAAAACCTTATCAGCTTCATTAGGGTGCAGAATACGTAACTGCAGCCGCTCTGTCTGAATACCCATTTGCATATGAATTCTCCTGTACCAATTTATATTTAAGAATAAACTGTTTGGGACTAATCCAATCCGCGGATTTCAACCTTTTCTACAAAAGGAAGGAGAGATTTCTGTATAAGCATAAGCTCTTCTTTTGCATATCCCGAAAAAACAGGGGATATAACGTCCTCAGAAACCTTATAGGATTGAAGATAGTAAGCTTTTGCACCTTTGATCCATTCCCCTATGGCTAAAAAGTCAGCTGGAGTATGGAGCTCTTTTGTTACAGTAGTTCGAAATTCATAGGATACTTTATCTGTTAACAGGAAATCAACACTTTCTGATATTTTCTCTGTTGAATAACTATCTTTACCAATAGTTTTGACATATTTATTTCTGCTGTTTTTAATATCCATTGCCACATAATCTATAAGTCCGGAAAGAACAAGTTCCTTAAGACGTGCAGGATTACTGCCGTTGGTATCAAGTTTCACTAAAAACCCCAGTTCTTTTATCTCGGTTATAAAATCTGTAAGGCCTGCAGCCAGGGTTGGCTCGCCTCCGGTTATACATACGCCTTCTATAATCCCTCGCCTCTTCTTTAGGGTATTTAGTACATCATCTTTGGGTATAAGAGGAAGGCTGTCAGGACAGAGAACGAGTGAGCCGTTGTGGCAATAAGGACATAAGAAGTTGCATCCGCCAAAAAATATAGTTGCAGCAAGATGCCCAGGATAATCAAGCAGAGTAGTTTTCTGAAAACCATGTATTTTCATAATAACCCCTTTCGTGAATATCGAATCTTCGATTTGATATTCCCTGAATCCACTAACTCCCATCCATCTGTGTGCACTCGAGCATTTATCACATAGGCTCTTTTATAAATATATGCAGCAGCAGTTGGTATATGAAAGTAATTGCTTGCTCCAAAAGGATGCCCGTGGTAATATTAATATAGCAAATACAGCTCTGTTCGTCCAGAGCTTCTTCCAATAAATTGGAATCCATAATGATAATTTGTATATTCAACTTATTGGAGTATAGAGATCAAATAAAATATAAGCTATAGAAAGATGCCATGAGTAGACTATCAATATATCTCTTATTCGTGACAGTACTGGTGTTAGAGTGGAATTAAAATATATGAAAGAAGCTTTAAAAGAGGCAAAAAAAGCAGCAAAGATCGGTGAGGTACCGATTGGTTGTGTTATTGTATATCAGGATAAAATTATAGGCAGAGGGTATAATAGGAGAAATACGAATAAAACAACTCTGGCTCATGCAGAAATAACAGCGATCCAAAAGGCCAGCAAAAATATGGGAGACTGGAGGCTTGAGGACTGTACCCTCTATGTTACTCTGGAACCTTGTCAAATGTGCTCCGGTGCCATTGTACAAGCCCGAATGAAAGAAGTTATTGTAGGCGCCATGAATCCGAAAGCAGGATGTGCAGGTTCAATTCTTAATATTCTGCAGATGAAGGAATTTAATCATCAGGTGGAACTAATCACCGGTGTTATGGAAGAAGAATGCAAGCAAGTACTTCAGGATTTCTTTGTAGGACTAAGAGAGCGAAACCGCAAAGAAAAGTTAATGAAAAAAGAAGAATTGGGCGGAGTTTGTCGTGAGGAATAAGCTTCAGTCACTTGACTTTGTAATTCAAATCAAGTATACTGTCTTAGCAGGATGTAACGTGGAGAGTATTTCGGTATGTTCCTGTATGAAGTCCAAATTAAATTATCTACATTTTAATATTTTACTTTGTCATAAAATTTCCGTGCAGCCGGGGAGATAGCGGTGCCCTGTACCTGCAATCCGCTACAGCAGGGGTGATGTCTTGCCCAGGGTGTTGTACTGTAGGGCTGCCCCTTACAAGTGATGTTGACGTTTGGGTCTTACGCAACAGGAATTCGTGAATCGTGTCAGGTCAGGAATGAAGCAGCACTAAGCGAAAGCTCCTGTGTGCCGTAAGGGTGCCTGGACCGAGTTAACTGTAAGGGTAACGCTTATGGTATACATTCAAAGCAAGGCGCACGGATTAAATATAAATAATAAACAGTATATCTGGCAAGGATGTCGTCACAATAATGTGGACGGCATTTTTTATTTCAAAAAAAGCTGTTAAGCGGATGAATAATATATACAAGAACAACTCTCTCTATTAAACCGAAACATTCTTGTATCAACCTTGATAGAAGCTGCCAAAGGGGGTAGTTTTCTATAAACAACTTATAGGGGCCGGAATCTATCAATGGGGATAGGCCTTTGCTCAGCCATCATTAAAAGATGGCCCGGCCCCAAAATACAAAAAACTGGCATCAATATCATATATTGGTGCTTTTTTACTAGGCGGAAAATCATAAATATGCAAAATTCATCTTTCAGATTGTCGGATTTTGAATTATAATTAGATTATTCTGAAGAGATAGCTGAGGTGAGCCATGGGAATAATAATTAATCATAATGCGGTAAATCAAGTAGACAAAAATACTATGATATATACTGAAGGGGAGAAGATTAACGGCGTAGCGATTATTCTGAAAGGAAGAGTGCTAGTCAAAGGAAAGGGTGCCAGAGTACTGTTAGGTACCGGTAATTTTATCGGTGTCAGTGACTTAAGGGCTGGTGAATATCAGTGTTCCTATGAAGCTTTCGATGAAGTGCTGTTTTATAGCTTCCCCGTTCAGCATATGGAAGATATCACAGATATCTTTAATATAAATAAAGATTACAAGGGTTTGATGTCTGCCTCTTTATCCAGATATGTGGCAGAGGTAGAGAAGATATATAGTCAGTTAAGAGATGCTGCGGAAGAAATATACGAGTTCAGCATCAAATATAATAAGAAATATGAAGATTTATGTGCTAAGCTTGGGTATTCCGTGAATTCCATTTCAATATTACAAGAGCTGGAAGCCTATAGTGAAGATGCTATGCTTGATGATAAGAAGCTTGAATATTATAAGGAATGCGCCAAAATAACCGTAGATAACTGGAAGGCGTTTTGTTCCTTCGGGGAAATTGTAGCTCTTTATACAGTAGAAGATACACAGGAAATAATTAGCCAGATGCTTACAGAATGCACTGCCATAGCTGAATATCTTGAGAAGCTTCTTACTGTGCTAATAAATAATTCAGACAGCTGCCTCTACAAAAGCTATGCAGTGCTGGCAATCAACATAGATGAAACAGGCGGAGACAATAGAGAACTGATTAAGGTTGTGGATTCTATAATTGAGCGTATCAATCTGGTAGAGAAATTATTTGAAGAAAAACTGGGCAGAAAATTAGGTGTTGATAGAAATCGTATGGAAGATATCTATTATACGCTGATATCCAAAAGCTCTAACCGTAAAGAACAGGTGGATAATAATTTCCAATATACAGAAAATGAAGCCAAAGAAGTTAGTGAATCTCTGGAGGCTTCCTTGCAGCAGATCTGTACCTATGCTCTGTATGACCATGAGAAAGCAGAGGAATTATCTCATGGAATATTAGATTTTATCAACTTGAGAGATAAATTTTCTACAGATGACAGAATCAGACTCCTTCGCAGGAAGCTTACTCAGCACTTTTATGAACTATACGAGTCCGTATATCTAAAAGCCTGCAAAGAAGTAAACCCTCCCAAAGTCATTGATCTGTTCCTGAAATATGGCTTCTTAGATGAGAGGCTTTTATCAACAGAGCAGTTAAGAGAATTATACTTCCTTGACAGTGAGGCAGAAGAAGAAGCGGGTCCTTGCAAAGTGTACGATATTAAATCCTGGCTTACCAGCATTTACAAAGGGGAGAAAGAACCCTCTAAAAATGAATTTGACCAGGAATACCCAGATTACTTAAGAAGTAACCGTAAGCGAGGTGAAATTACAGAAGACCAGGAAAGAGATGCCTTAACCAACCCTGTACTAAGGGTAAAATATGAGATACAGAACATGTTCCGATATAACACCAGAGTTGTAAACGGTCAGTTTGCTACCTTTGTACCTTTCCTATGGGGCGAGAGCATTGTAAAGAGTTTACAAAGCTTAAAGCTGAACTCCAAACGCTTTAATGATGCAATGAATTCCTTAATGGATATAGATTATTCTGTTTTCCACAGAGAAGTTCTGTATGTAAATCCGGAAAAGGGAATCGTCAAGGAATATCTGATGCAGCCTGTATATCCAGATATAATATTAATGCCGGTTCTGGGTTACAACGGTGTTATGTGGCAGGAAATAACAGGTAAGAAGAAAAGTCGTGAAGGAAGATTTATCTTCCCTATTTTAGTAGACGCAAACCTTAATGATATGCTCATAAAGGTACTAGGAAGATTCCGTTGGGAGCTTTGCAGAAGTATTCAGGGAAATGCATGGAATAACATAAAAGAAAAATCTCTGACTTCTGAATACTCTGATTATCTCCAGTTCTATCGTAAGAACAGAGAGATATCCGAAGATTTACGTGAAAAGATTAAAGCGCAGATACAAAAGGGTAAGAATAACTACAGAGAAATCTTTGTTATAGACTATGAAGGTTGGATGAAGAGTGAATCCAATGGTGCAATTAGGTTAAATCGGTTCGCGCGAGAAATCTTAGCTACCTATTGTCCTTTCCGTAAAGAACTTAGAGAACGATTTAAAAATATGCCTTTGTTTGCAGATGCTATGGAGCGCCTTAAGAGAAATACTGCTAAGAAGATTAAGGAGACTGAATTACGATACCGAATGGTAGAAAAAGAGGGTGGCACAATAACACCAGAGCTGCAAGAATCCTTAAGATTTTATCGGGAATTGTAAACCATATAATAGTATGTTTAAATAGTCTGACAAATTAAAAATAAAATGGCATATAACAGAATAAAATAAAAAAATAATTTAAAACAGGTTGACAAAATGATTTCATTGGGATATAATCTAACTATAACAAAGCAAACAGTATAAAAAACAGATAATATATACTGTGAGCTATACAAAAGGAGGAGATTCCAATGGACACGATAGAGACTGAATCAGCGAATATTTGTTTAACTGATTCGCAAAAAGAAGTATTACATGATGGGATCCTCAATGAGGTTGCTATTCTTGTATGATCTCTAATCGGAGCATAGTAAACATAATATAAACATAAAAATTGCAGGTGTCTGTTGAATTATCGACAGGCACCTGTTTTTGTGTTCTTAACAAAAAAGCAAAGTTAAATATTACAGACTATATAGGGGTGTCAGGGGAATTTGTTGAATTCCGATGATTGCTGCTGTCTAAGGGAAAGAACTTGTATAAATACGATGAAAATGGTAAGATAGAAAAAAACAAAAGAACTATTTGCAATGTCGGTGGCGAAAGGGAGGCTACTATGGAGCGGTATGAAAATATAGTTAAGATAGAAGAGATCCGTAAACTGACAGATGGAGGACAATACCAGAAAGCTGTTAAGATCCTTGACACCATGGAAATACATAAAATCAAATCTTTAACAGATTTAAGTGTACTGGCAGATGTACTCACAGAAAACGGACGGTTAGACGAGGCTATGGGACTTCTGGAAAGAATTTATGAAAAGTCTAAGACCAGAAGAATTCTGTATCAGATGGTAGAACTTGCAATAAAAAAAGGGGATGCCAAGTTAGCCGATGCATATTTGGTAAAGTACATGCAGGCTGCCCCAAATGATTCATACCGGTTTATATTCCGCTATTATATTGATAAATTAAAGGGAGAGCCTTTAGAGGTTCTGGTGGATTCCCTGGAACAGCTAAAAGAATATGAATATATTGAGGTTTGGGCATATGAGCTTGCAAAGCTTTATCATAAAGCCGGCCTTAAGGATAAATGTGTCAGGGAGTGTTCAGATATCGTTCTCTGGTTTGGTGACGGTATTTATGTAGATAAAGCCAAATTATTAAAGGCCTATTATGTCGGTGAACTGGATCCTATACATATGTTAAAGGCAAAAGATAAAAATGATGCCAGACAAAGACTCGGTCTGGATAAGACAAAAGACTATAGCAGTATCAGAGAGCAGATAAATCTGTATTTGGACAGAGAAGACAAAGCGAAAGCACAGTCCGCAGTTGCCTATGAAGCATATGAAGTACACCAGGAAACAAGTGTATATGAAACAAATAAGGTGGCAGAGGAAACAGTAAGCAATTATTATTCGAAAGAAATTGACGAATATGAAACCAATGAAGCGGTGAAGTCTGAAAGAGATGAAACAACGAAAGATAAAACGGAAGAAATTACATTGGATGAAAGACCTGTAGCAGTCGAAGATGAGACCGAAGAGACTGTAGAGTATCAAAGTCATGAAATCGGTGACGCAGAAACGGCAGCTACATGGTATGAAAGACAGGAAGTATCTGAGCATGGAGGTCAAGAAGCTGCAGCACATGAAGGGCAAGTTGCATATGAGGATAGAGTCCGAGAAGCTGCAACATATGAAGGACAAGTAGTGTCTGAGGATCAAGACAAAGAAGCTGTAACGAGTGAAGCGCAGGTAGTGCTTAAGAATGAACCCCAAGAAGATGCAGCAAAGGAAGAACAAAAAGCGACTAGTGTTGATATTGATAAATTTGAACAGCATGAGAAACAAGACAAGAGCATAGCCAGGAAGGCTTCTGATTATAAAACGGTTGATTCGTCAACTAATAATTACACGTCTGAAAGTGTTGATCACACCGAGGATAAAGCCGGAGAAATGCCTGTATATATTGATAAAACAGGACAGACAGATTCTATATCAGCTGAAAAAACTTTAATCAAATCTGCAGAAGTCTGTGAAGACAGTGTATTCAGTCTTCTGGATAAAATGAAATTTGATTATCGTAAGGAATTTAGCGGCTTTTTGCAGATAGATACTGTGAAAGAAGAGCTGCGGAACTGCCTTGAGAATATTCTTTCTGACTCATCTAAGAATCTATTTATGATAGTAACTGGAGAGAAAGAAAGCGGTAAAAGTACACTGGCTTTTAAAGTATGCAAGGCTTTGTATTCTGTAGAGTGGATTAAAACAGATAAGATTGCAAAAATAGCGGGAGAGAATCTTAACCGTGTAAACATTCTGACTCAGAAAGATAAGCTCTATGGTGCCTCTCTTATTATTGAGAATCCCACGGTAATAAATAGTGGATCTGCCGAGAGACTCTATAGATTTATAAAGGAAATGGGTAATAATATATTTATCGTATTAGAAGGTACAAAAGAAGAGGTTAGCAGTTTTCTGGAAATCTACCCAGAATATATGGACTATTTTCTGTATGAGATTTCACTTGGCACCTATAACTTGAAACAACTCATGGGATTTGTTAATCAGTATATGGAAAATAAAGAATATAAATTTAAAGAAGATGCTTTAGAGGAATTTATAAAATCAGTTGAGAAGATACTAAGCTCAGAAGAAACGGGTATTTATGCGAAAGTAATGCACCTTGCTTCAAAGGTAAGAAAGGCAGCAGATACCAGATATAAAAACCTTTTAGGTGATATACTTGGCAGTGGTAATATAACACAGGAAGATTTGCTATATATTATAAAGGAAGATATAACAACGGAGGTAATGTGACAGGATGGGAAATCAGATATTTGTAATCGGGCATGTTAATCCGGATACGGACTCTATTTGCTCAGCTATTGCATATGCAAATTTAAAATCTAAAATCACCGGAGAAAATTATGTACCCAAAAGAGCAGGGCATATTAACTCTGAAACAAAATTTGTATTAGAAGCTTTTAAAACCAATGCACCTGGCTATCTTCCGGATGTAAGAACACAGGTTAAGGATATTGACATCCGAAGAATTAAAGGCGTAAGCAGCGGTATATCCTTAAAAGAAGCCTGGGCATATATGAGGGAAAGCAATGTAGTGACGCTGCCTATTGTAGATAATGACAATCATCTGGAAGGTCTGATTACGGTAGGAGACATTACAAAATCCTATATGGATGTTTATGATAACCGGGTTCTGACAAAGGCCAATACACCCTGCAGTAATCTGGTAGAGACCTTGGAAGGGGAATTGATAGTTGGAAGTTTGGAGGAGGTTTTTGCAAACGGCAAGGTACTGATTGCTGCCGCTAACCCCGACCTGATGGAAAACTATATCGAAAAGGATGACGTAGTTATACTGGGTAACCGGTATGAGTCCCAGCTCTGTGCTATAGAAATGAATGCCGGCTGTATTATTGTATGTGACGGAGCCAGTGTTTCCAAGACAATAACTAAGATGGCTCAGAATAATAACTGTATTATTATTAAGACGCCTTTTGATACTTTTACGGCGGCCAGATTGATTAACCAAAGTATTCCCATAAAGTTCTTTATGACAGACAAGGATATACTTTATTTTACTCAAGAGGACTATACTGAGGATATCAGGGGAATTATGGCACAGAAACGTCACAGAGATTTCCCAATTCTTGATAAAGACGGATACTATTACGGAATGATATCCAGAAGAAATTTATTGGGAGCAAAAAGAAAGAAGATTATTCTGGTGGATCACAATGAGAAATCCCAGGCAGTTGATGGATTAGAGGATGCAGAAATCTTAGAGATCATCGACCATCACAGATTAGGAAGTCTGGAGACTATTAATCCTGTATTCTTTCGAAATCAGCCTTTGGGATGTACCGCAACTATTGTGTACCAGATGTATTGTGAACATCAGATTCCTATTGAACCTAAAATAGCAGGATTATTATGCTCTGCCATACTTTCTGACACACTGGTATACCGTTCACCTACCTGTACAGATGCTGACAAAGGTGCAGCAGAAGCTCTGGCTAAAATAGCGGAAATGGATACAGAGGAGTATGCAAAGAACATGTTTGCAGCGGGCAGCAATCTAAGCAATAAGACTTCGGAAGAGATTTTTTATCAGGATTTTAAGAAATTCACTGCAGGTGATGTTACTTTTGGGGTAGGTCAGATCAGCTCCATGAGCAGAGAAGAATTAGATATAATAAAAGAATCCCTGGTTCCCTATATGAAGAAAGCATACCATGAGCATGGAGTAGAAATGTTATTTTTTATGCTGACCAGTATCATGGATGGTTCGACTGAATTTTTATATCAGGGGGCGGGAGCCAAGGAACTTTTGATAAATACGTTTCATTTTAATAAAGACGCGAATGTATTCTATCTGGAAAATGTAGTGTCAAGAAAGAAGCAGGTAATACCTGCTCTTATGCTGGCACTCCAGGAGAATTAATCCTGAATCTTAAACTGGAGGGTAACGGGAGCCTTAAGGTTCTTCCCTCCTTTGGATTTTACATTTTTGCTAATGGTTAGTATATAGGACTGATTCTGTGTATAAGCTTCTAAAGGTTCTATTTCGATATATTGATTCACAGTGTCATAACGGATATAGGTCTTTAGAGGCATTTGATTTAAATTGGTCACATAGAGATTCTTATTATTAACAGTTGCCGGATCCAAAGGTGCAGAGAATTTAATGCGCCATACGAATTTACCGGTTTTAAACTTTAAGGCTTGTTTCACTTTATCTGAAACCCCTTGAGTAACGGATTCTATTTCAATTAAATTATCAGGCATATGAACCTCCTTAGCCATTCCATAATGGTATGCATTAAATACCATAACATTTATCAGGAGCAATCTGCTGTTATTTAACAGCAGAATTTTTATGTGTTATTGTAATTTAATTATATAATAAATCCTTTATAAAAAAAAGTATTTTTATGCCGAATTTTGAATATTAGAAAAAAGAAAACAATGTACGAACAATGTGAAAACCTTAGTGATGTTAGATTTGGTACTGCAATGGGAGCCTGTGTGGAAATAAAAAGCAATTTCCACTTCTGATTTAAGCGCGCCAAGGCGCGGAAAGAGGTTAGTATGAATAAAGAATTTTGGAAACCGGGTAATATGCTCTATCCCCTACCGGCTGTTATGGTTGGCTTAAAGAGTAAAGAAGGAAAAAACAATATCATAACAGTGGCCTGGACAGGTACTGTTTGTACAAATCCACCTATGGTCTATATTTCCTTGCGAAAAGAAAGATATTCCTATGATATTATAAAGGAAACCAAAGAGTTTACCATTAACTTAACGAGCGAAGAGCTTGTTAAAGCAGCAGATTACTGCGGAGTCAGATCCGGAAGAAATGTTGATAAATTTAAGGAAATGAAGTTAACTCCTGTAAAAGGAGTTCATATAGACGCACCTTGTATTGAAGAAGCACCAGTTAATATTGAATGCCGTTTAAAAGAGATAATTCCCTTGGGTTCCCATGATATGTTTCTAGCAGATGTTGTCGGTGTTCATGCGGCCAGTAAATACATGAATGAAAAGGGTAAATTCGAACTTAGCAAAGCGAAACCTGTTGTATATTCCCATGGAGAATACTATGGTTTAGGTGATATAATGGGAACATTTGGGTATAGTGTTAAAAAATAAAGAGAATGAGATTGCCTCTTATGGCAGATAATAAAAAATACTTGGCGAAGAGTGATAAAGATGATATAATCACTACATTATGTGCGAAAGGACATGCCCATGAAGAATATTGTTTTAGTTGGAATGCCTTCAGCCGGTAAAAGTACCATTGGAATCATCCTTGCTAAGGTTTTGGGATATCAGTTTCTTGATTCCGACCTATTAATTCAGGAGCAGGAAAAGGAATTATTAAAGGATATCATTGACAAAAGAGGAATAGATGGTTTTCTGGCTATTGAAAATCAGATTAATAGAGAGATAGATACCGACCATACGGTGATTGCAACAGGCGGAAGTGTTATATATGGAGTAGAAGCAATGGAACACCTTCAGGAAACCGGAGTCATTGTATATATTAAATTAACGCTTCAGACAATTTCGGAACGCCTTGGAAATATTAAACAGAGAGGGGTTGTTCTGCGAAAGGGACAGACGTTGAAGATGCTTTATGAGGAGAGATGTCCTCTTTATGAAAAGTACGCCCACATTACAGTGGATGGCGAGAATCTGAATACAGAAGAGCTGATGGAAAACATCAAAGATGCTCTTGAGCAATTTATAAGTAAATAATGCAGTAAAAAGTAGTAAGCTAGACTGTGATACTACATGTGAGCAGATGTGTTATATAGTTCACAAGTACTATAAGATACAGAATTTGTGGAAAATTATTTACAACTTGCATTTTTATGGTATAATCAATGTGATTTAAATTACGAATGAATTTTAGTGGTAAAAAAATAGAGAACGGAACAAAGACCGTGATATATGGCAGCCTCTTTGCGTAAGCTTGAGCAAAAGGGGTCTAATTTTATGTAAATGTCATAAACGAAAAAAGAAATAGTGCGGATATTATAGAGCCCGCAAAATAAGAGGTGTGCGATGGAGCAGTATATTATAAAGGGCGGCAATGCCTTGCAGGGAGAGGTCACTATCGGTGGTGCCAAGAATGCAGCACTGGGAATTTTATGTGCAGCAATAATGACAGATGAAACAGTAGTAATCGGAAATTTACCCGATATCAGTGATATTCATATACTGATACAGGCAGTTGAAGAAATTGGTGCCAAAGTTGAGCGTATAGATAAACATACTGTTAAGGTAAATGGAAAAGATATTGATCCCTGTATAGGAATTGATTATGATTTTATCAGAAAAATAAGAGCGTCCTATTACTTGCTGGGGGCTTTACTTGGTAAATACAAAAAAGCACAGGTCGCGTTACCAGGAGGCTGTAATATTGGAAGCCGTCCTATCGATCAGCACATCAAAGGGCTGGAGGCTTTAGGGGCTACAGTTAAGATTGAGCATGGTATGATAAAAGCTGAAGCTGATGAACTAAAAGGCAATCACATCTATTTGGATTGTGCCAGTGTAGGAGCTACAATCAACATTATGCTTACTGCCTGTCTTGCAGAAGGTGTAACCATTATAGAGAATTCTGCGAAGGAACCTCATGTTGTAGACGTTGCGAACTTCTTAAACAGTATGGGTGCTAACATTAAGGGTACAGGAACAGATGTTATCCGTATTAAAGGTGTTGAGAAGTTAAGTGGCAGTGAATACTCCATTATCCCTGATCAGATTGAAGCAGGAACTTTTATGTTTGCAGCAGCTGCAACAAAAGGAAATGTACTTATAAAAAATGTTATACCAAAGCATCTGGAAGCTATTACAGCAAAGCTTATAGAAATCGGTGCACAGGTTGAAGAATATGATGATGCTGTAAGAGTAAGTGTAACAGGTACTCTTGGACATACTCATGTTAAGACCCTTCCTTATCCTGGTTTTCCCACAGATATGCAGCCTCAGATTTCTGCTGTTTTAGTTACATCAGAAGGAACCAGTATTGTTACGGAAACTGTTTATGAGAACAGACTTCGTTATGTAGATGAATTTGCCAGAATGGGTGCCAATATAAAAGTTGAAGGTAACACGGCAGTGATTATGGGCGTTAAGAATTTATCGGGTGCAATTGTAACTGCCCCCGATTTAAGAGCTGGCGCGGCTCTTGTTATTGCTGGACTTGCAGCAACCGGTTTTACCTTTGTTGAACAGGTTGAGTATATTGAACGAGGCTATGAGCATTTTGAGAGAAAGATGCAGCTGCTTGGAGCCATTATGGAAAAAGTTGATGTAGAAGATGAAAAGGCCATTCAGAAGTTTAAATTAAAGGTAAGTTAATAAAAGTGCTGACGTAAGGATATCTGCGTCAGCACTTTTTGTGATTTATGAGAAAAATATATTTTTAGTAAGAGGACTATAGCTGATATTATTTCAGTTTATAGTCATTTTCATGTTATAGTAAAGCTTCTATGGTAATATCTTTTTCCTTTGACAGGTCAAGAAAGGTAGTGCCAATCTGAACGATAGGTTTTGAAAGGACATGTTTATTAATCATACGTATTTCCCCTTCTTTACCATTACTTAAGCGGACTTTGTTACCTACATAAGCCTGTATGATCTTCTCCAGGAACAATAGGATATAAGCAGGATCATACTTCTGAAGACCTTCGGATTCGAATACAGAGATAGCCTGAAAAGGACTTAATGCAGGGCGATATACTCTTGCTGAGGTCATGGCATCATATACATCAATAATTCCGATAATTTTAGCAAAAGGCTCTATCTTATCTGCTGTAAGTTTATAAGGATAACCGCTGCCATCACAGCGCTCATGATGCATTAATGCAACATTGGCTATTCTTGGATCAAGGTCTTTACCCTTCAAAACATTATAGCCTTGAATGGTGTGAGTCTTTATGGTCACATAATCAGTAGTAGTCAGTTTCTCTTGTTTATTAATCAGTTCACCTGGAAGAGATAGTTTACCGATATCATGAAGAAGTCCTGCAAGTGTAAGAGTTTCGATTTCTTTCTCCGGTAAATTGAGCCATTTGCCAAATACGTTGCTTAACAGTGATACATTGAGACAGTGTACATATGTAATATCATCATGTTCTCTCATGCAGTGTAGCATGTCGAAGACGTGTATTCCGTTCCTGCTCTTCTCAAGTAAGTCAGAGGTATGCGCTAGGAGGCCAGAAACATCTATGGGTTCATTGACATCTGAAAGTTTATCCAGTTCACCTTTAAAGGAATCTACTTTCTGGGTAAACGATTGTTGAAACTCTTTGAATTCTGCGCTTGTACGTACCTTCTCCGAGTAACTGATTTCTATTTCGGATTCCGGTGTTTTCTGCGGTTTGGGAGTATCCTTTCCCTCAGACACGATGATATTGAATTCAATAATTGAATTAAATTTAAGTCTTGTAATTATACGGTCTGTCAGCATTATTCCTCTGGAGATAACTAATTGATTGGATGAATTATAAATATCATCGGCAACAATCATTCCGGGCTTAGCCTGCCTCATGGATATCCTTTGTTTCTTCACGTCTAATCCGCTCCTATCTGTGCCTTCATGGCGCATGGTTACAGGGCTTAGAGCAGCCTGTATTTACCATATAGGCTAAGTATATTTAATCTCAAATCAGTTGTCAATAAAAAAATACTTGACAAAGAACCCTATATAAGATATTCTCAATTACGTAACATAATATAATAAAACTTATATCTCTTATTCAGAGTGACGGAGAGTAAAGGCTCTATGAAGTCACGGCAACCCCCTATGCGGAAGGTGCCAACCTGAGCGAGTAATCGAACAATAAGAGGATTTGATGCTTTTTTTTCAAGTCCGCTTAGCAGGACTTTTTTTTATGTAAAGGAAAGTTGTCTTATTACATTAAGAAGCCCTACAAGCAGAATGCACATGACGCGCCAAAGGAAGATTGTCACTGACAAAGTGCATCAGCGCTTGAATCTGGCAAGCCAGATTCTTTGATCTTGCAGTTATAGAGGAAAAGTTTTGAGTATGTGTGCAGTAGAGCACAGATAGGAGTTAACAATGAATAAATTATTATTTACCTCAGAGTCCGTAACAGAAGGGCATCCCGATAAAATCTGTGATCAGATCTCTGATTCTGTATTGGATGCTATGTTAGAGCAGGATCCTATGAGCCGTGTTGCCTGCGAAACAGCTATAACCACCGGTTTAGTTCTGGTTATGGGAGAGATTACAACAAATGGCTATGTAGACATTCAGAAAATTGTACGTGATACTATCAGAGAGATTGGCTATGACAGATCAGATTATGGGTTTGATGCCAATACCTGCGGTGTTATCGTAGCGTTAGATGAGCAGTCTACTGATATTGCTATGGGTGTTAATAAAGCCCTTGAAGCAAAGGAAAATACCATGTCTGAGGACGAGTTAGAAGCAATCGGAGCCGGAGACCAGGGTATGATGTTTGGTTA
>JAQSXJ010000004.1 GCA_029256725.1 Anaerocolumna sp.
TAGTTCTCAGGGAAACTGCTGACTTCACTAAAATTACCACTGATAATCACAAAGGGGTGCAGTAAACCTTCCTGTGAAGCTTTGTTTAACCAGGGAATAATGTTCGTGGTAAAATGCTGGATGGAGGCAGTTCCTTGTATAAGTAAGACGATGGTATTGTCAATTATTAAGAACTCTGCCTGGTTATCGGAATATACTTTTTGCCAGTAGTCACAGCAAGCTTTTATATCAGTATTTTTGTAATGAGAATAATCAAGCATCACTAACTGATAAGGAGATTCATGAAAGGTGAGCCCATAATCATTCATATTATTAACAGTATCGGATATAGGATCGGTAAGCAGATGCTTTAACAGCATATCTTTGGTATTGTGTAGCTTTTTGCTATGATAAATATTTGATAAGTTTTCCTGTTCAATTTTTTTACGTATCTTTAACAAAGCATCGATTAATTCCTCTTCATCGATGGGTTTCACCAGATAGGATTCTACACCCTGACGAATGGCCGCCTGTGCATAAGCAAAATCTGAAAAGCCGCTTAAGATGATTATCTTTCCAAGGTAACCTTTCTGTCTTACGATTTCTGCTACTTTCACACCGGATAGTTCCGGCATTTTTATATCCAGTATTACCAGTTCCGGATTCTTCTCCAAAATCTTTTCTACTGCTTCATTGCCATCAGTGGCCTCATCGCACAAGGTGAAGCCCAGTTCAGACCAATCTATTATTGTTTTTAAGCCTTCTCTTACGATAGGCTCATCATCAGCTATTATAAATTTCATGATTAAAGCCTCCATTGTTTATAAATGAGTTATAATCTACCTGCAGGGGAAGATATAAAGTGATAACCGTAAACTGATTTTCCATAGACTTAATCTGTAAGCCGTATTTCTCTCCATAGAAGAGTTTAATTCGCTGCTGAACATTATGCAGCCCGATATGACTTTTAGATTTATTCCCCGGATCATTGATATTTAATAATAAAGTATTTAATGTATCTTCACTCATTCCCAGCCCGTTATCGGTAACGGATAGGATCAAGAACTCCTCGCTGACAGAAACCTCGATTGCTATGGTGCCACCCGACTTTTTGCTTTCCAGGCCATGGACAAAGGCATTTTCAACAATCGGCTGTAGAAGCAGGGGCAATATCATATAATCCTTTAGGTCTAGATTCTCACTTTGTGATACCAGGTAATGAACTCGGTCACCGAAGCGGAAATGCTGGATTTCCATATAGATGTTAATATAGTCCAGTT
The DNA here is from genome assembly GCA_029256725.1 of Anaerocolumna sp. Lineage (GTDB taxonomy): Bacteria > Bacillota > Clostridia > Lachnospirales > Lachnospiraceae > Anaerocolumna. The sequence continues at coordinate 1,260 of JAQSXJ010000004.1, forward strand.
CTGAAGATAAGAGCACCAGGGAGGTATCAGCTTCGATGTTATGCCGCATAAATTTACCTAACTGCTTTACGATACGGGCAGCGTCATGTTCTTTTTTTATGGATAGCTGCATCCTTATGGTTTCCAGTGTGTTATATAAAAAATGCGGATTTATCTGATTGGTTAAGAGGTTAAATTCCATTTGCTGCTGATAATTCAGAAGTTTCTGTCTTAGCAGCTTTTCTTCATAAATCTTAGCATTAAGCTCCTGGATACTGAGGATTGTTTTCTGCATATCCTTAAATAATTCGCCCAGTTCGTCATAGCTGTTAAAGCTGTCAATAATATTTAGATTACCGTTTGCTATTTTATTCATTTCTCTTCTAAGGATCAGAATACGTTTGTTAAAAGCGATGGAATACCCAACTATCATCAACAGAGGAACCGTAAAGCTAAGGAGGATAACTCTGATATTTAAAAGGATGGATTCAGAAACATGGCTGGCTGCCACCGGATCAAAAGTAGTTATCTGAAAGGAGGTATTACTTTTGGGAGCGGTCTGGCTTGTGGTATAAGCAAGACATTCTTTATCCTGATAATTCAAGGTATAGGGAGTTTTTAACGGTATACTTTCTGCCTTATAGATTTCTTTAAGGGGTCGTCCAATCTCACTATAATCATCGGAATAAAAGGAGATTGCATTATCGATACTCATAACAGAGGAAATGGAATTACTGTTTATGATAAATCGCATATAATTCGTACTGATACTAATTGACATAATGGCAAACTCTTTTGTATTTGAGAGAGGGAGTCTTCGAATCAGACGCAGGGAACTATCAGCTTCTGTACTGTCATCATAGATCCACATTAATTTACCTGGGCTGTCTTTCACCTCCTGATACCAGTTAGTGGAGGCAATCTGGTCGTCCACTCTGACAAAGCAACCGCTTGTTATGAGGGTTTTATTGGTTACATAAATTTTTATATCCGAGATCTCTGTATAGCTTCTGTTAATGGATTCAATGGTTTCATAATTTCTGTAGGACTTATATACTTCATTCTCAGAAGCGTATGTATTTTTTAGGAGATTATTAAGCGCTTTGTCATATAAAATGGAGTCTGATATATTAGTAGCCAGATAGATGGCATTGAATAAAATGTTCCGAACCCTTTTGTTTTCTGCACTTACCTGATCATTATGCTGAGCCATAATCATTTTTTTGGTGCTGTAGATCATGTAACTGCTTAAAAGAGTCAATGGTAGAGTTCCGATGATAATGTATACCAGCAGTAATTTATACATTATCTTAAGTCCGGATATACAACGGATAATTTTATCAATTAGTTTCTTCATCTTTTCTCCATTCAGTACAACTTAATCCTTTAAGTAAATGGTACTACATTATCAGTTGCGGGTAAATAACTTTTGGAAATGTTATTCATTCAGGAAAGAAAAAGGGGCTGCCCATAGACCGGCAACCCCTTGACTGGTATGTATTATTTGCTTTCAGCTGCCACAGCTTCAGCACGAGCTTCACGAAGTCCTTCTAGCTTTTGTAAATCTACTGCAAGGACATCCTGATAACCTAGACCTTCCAGCTGAACCTGCATATCTGCCCATAATGCATTGAAATCTTCTTCATTATCAGCAAATACCATCTGCCAGGATACATTAGTAATCAAATCGCCGCATTGAGATCTCTTAGTAGCTAATTCAGTATCCTCAGAAGGTGCGAAGTAAGCGCTCCCGGGAGCAACCTTAACCAGATCGTTCTTTAATAAATATTCAGCAGCATTGATCGCACCGAAAGTCTTCTCATAATTCTGATCCAGCAAAGTCTGTGTACTTTCAAGTACCGATGCCCAGTCAGCAATTGCAAACTTCTCACCAGTGTCAGGATCAACAGAAGTAGTTGCAAGGAAGTTAAATCCGATTTCCGGTCTGCCGTCCTGGAATGTACCGCCGCCGTATTCTTCAGGCATAGGAGTAGTGCCGTCATCCATACATTTATAACCGAATTCCGTTAATTCAGGTCTGCCATTTACAATGTCCCAATTTAAACCTTTAATTCCTGCAGAACCGGGAGTGTAATAGATATATTCATTGGAAGCCATCCAGTCTACGAATTCAAAAACACGGTCCGGATATTTTGTCTTGCTGCCGATACCGATGGATAACTGAGTGTTACCGTATCTGTTATAGCCGTCATTTACAAGCTTTTGATCTTTTACAGGAATGTAAACCATACCTTTTCCTGCATTTTTGTTATCCAGGTTGTTAAAGGCACCGCCAAGCCAAGGCCAGAAAGCGAAGAGTGTCTGTCCGTTCTGCATCTTGGTATATACGGTATCCCAGTTCTGAGAACTTGAATCAGGGTCTACTAAACCCATTTGGTTGGCGTCAAAGAGCATCTTTATGGAATCGTGGTAAACACCGTTTTCATCTGATATTTCAGAGTAGGAGGTTGCATCAGGACTTGGGAATACAAAGCCGGCTTTTCCTTCGTCATATCCATAGAGGAAAGCGTATTTAGAAGCTACTGCCATATAATCGCCATCCCAGTCATCAAATAAGGAGAAAGCATAAACTTTCTTTCCGTCTTCTGTTGTAGGATGAGCATCCTGCATTTGTTTCAATACATTAAGCATGTCAGAGGTATTATTCATTACAGGATTACCAAGCTCATTGTAATAATCAAGTCTCATGAAAGTTCCTACATAAGGTGCCTGATTTTCAAATACAGGCTCAGTCGCTTTACAGGTAGAGCTGCCGGTTAATGCATATATCTTGTCAGAACCGATAAATTCCTTTGTAGCCTGAATGGACTGGTCAAATGTCTTTAAGTAAGTACTGTTAGCATAATAGTCTGAGAGATCCAGAATAATACCGGATTCTACGCAATCCTTCATTCTTGCACGGTCAATAATGACGATATCACCAAGATTGCCTTCTGCAGAACGTGTCTGGTATAAAGAATCTCCGCCACCTGCTACGTTTGGTGCAATAATGTTCAGTTCGATATTGAACTTATCTTTAATAATCTTTGCTAACCAACCGCTTTGTATACCTTGATAGTTTGTCTGTGTTGAGAACACGTCTAACGTAATCGTTTTCGAACGATCGATTTCTTTGTCCCCGCTGGGTGTACTTGTTCCAGTTGTTTTGTTATCCCCATTTGTTGTTGCTTCTTTGCCGTTATTAGAGCAGCCCATCATCGTAAACAGCAACACAAAGAGCAATGCTCCGGCTAAAGATTTCTTAATAGCCCTTTTCATAAAGTACCTCCTGGTTTTTATTAATAAACATGTACGTTTACATTTGTTTAATATACAGTGCAGAGTTACATAAGTTAGAACTTCACGGTAAAATTGCACGGCATAACTGGTATAGTGATGTCTGCCACTATAGTGTAATTTACTGTGTAACTTACAGACATAAGTTACACCTGTATACGTACAAGATTTATTCTATTATATCATCCTTTTACTGAGCCAATCATGATTCCTTTTATAAAGAACCTCTGAAAGATTGGATACACCAGCATAATCGGCAGAACTACAATAACGGATACCGTCATACGAACAGAAGTAGCTGTCTGTTCTGTTGCTGCATTGCTGATAATAGTGCCGATGGAACCCGCATTGCTCTTAATTAAATTTGCCAGTGAACTGGCCTGATTGATGTATTTATACAGAATATACTGTAAGGTATAAAGCTTATCATCTGTTACTAATAATAAGGTGTCCTGAAAGGAGTTCCAGTTACCCACCGCAGAAAATATGGCAACAGTGGCAAGTATCGGCTTACATAGTGGTATCATTACCCTTAAGAATACGGTTAAGATACTGGCACCATCGATTTCAGCCGCTTCCTGTAAGGACTTCGGAGTAGATTCTACATAGGTCTTAACAAGAATAATGTTAAAGGGTGATACCATTCCCGGAATGATATAAGCCAGGAAGTTGTTGGTAAGATTTAAGTTATTCATGGTTATGTACCAGGGGATCAGTCCTGCACTGAAATACATGGTAAGTATGGTAAAACGGTAGAGGAAGCGTCTTCCGCTCATCTTTTCCTGGGTAAACATAAAACCCAGAAATCCAGAAGCTACTACGGACAGAAAAGTCCCTAAGATGGTTCTGGCAAAGGAGATAAAAGCAGCATTTCCAAGGCCGGGTATCTTAAATACTTCCTTATAGTTCTCCAGATGCAGCTGCCTGGGTAAGAAGATGATATCTCCGTTAGCGCTTAAGTCATTGGCACTGATGGTATTGATAATCAGGTAATAAAAGGGGTAGATACACAAAAACGTTATAATTGTAAAAATTATGTAGAGTGATACATCCAGTGCAGATATTTTCTTATGTTTGTTTTTTCCTAATGGTTTACTCATAGCTTGTCCCTCCGCAGTCATTATATTATGGTCTCGCCACGAAAAGCTTTAGACATCGTATTTACAGTAAATAATAATGTTATGCTTACGATACTTTTCATAATGCTGATTGCAGTAGCCAGTGAATAGCTGCCGGAGCCCATTCCCAGATTATATACGTACAAATCCAGAACCTGTATCTGGTCTTTGTTAAAAGCATTCTGGAATACATAGTATTGTTCCATACCGTTATTTAAGAAGTTGGCGATGCTAAGCAGCAGCAGTACAAAGAAGGTAGGCAGCAGACAGGGAACAGTGATATGCCACTGGAGTCTCATTCTTCCGGCACCGTCAACCTTAGCGGCTTCATAGAGTTCCTGATCAATACCTGCGATAGCGGCCAGATAAAGAATAGCGCCCCAGCCAAGACCTTTCCAGGTTCCTGTTAACCACATGGTAAGCCAGGTGTGTTTACTGTCTTGCAGGAATAAAATGGGTTCCTTGATGATTCCCAGTGATTCCAATAGGTTATTTACCATTCCTGAACTTGAGAATAAGGAAAAGGCAAGGGAATATACCAGAATCCAGCTGATGAAATTAGGAAGTGTGGTCAAAGTCTGTACAGATTTCTTGAACCACTTGCATTTGAGCTCCGATAAAAATATTGCAAAAGCCATAGGCAGCCAGGAAAAGATAATTCCTAAACCACTCATTGCAAAGGTATTTTTCATTACATCAAAGATGATCTTTCGTTTGGTACTATTTTCAAATAAGGTAGCAAACCATTTAACCCCGACAAAATCGCAATTGGCCAAGGATCTTGGCGGCCTGTAATCAAAAAATGCATAAATCCATCCGTACAACGGATAGTAACTGAATATCAGCGGTATTAATAGAAAAGGCACTACCAGCAGTGCTAGCTTTATGCCGTATCGCTTCTTTTTGTTGGTAAATAAGTCAATAAAATTCTTCGCAAAACTCATGCCGAACCTCCTGTGCTGTTTGATTAATTTGGATTATATAATAAAATTTTTTATTAAACATTGAAAAAATTATATATTCTTTTTGCACAAATTGAACTCTTTGTTTTATGTGAAATTTAGTGATTCACAACAATGGATTAATTTGTTATACTGAGAAAAATTTAGGAAGTGAAGTTTAAATTTTATGTGGCTGACGTTAGGTTTTTATAAAGGGGACGGAAATTTGCACAAAATAGAAAAAATTCATGCGTTCATTCCAATGTATAAGAAGTCCTAATTTCTCTGAAACTTTTGTGCTGGACATATCCTCAAACAGACAACTCGCTTCGCTCAGACAATCTGTTTGAGGATATAGCACAAAAGTTTCAGAGAAAAGGACTTCTAAAACATTTCCATAGACAGCGCTTTTGCTGAGTAAATTAAGGTTAGAAATTTTGAAAATAGTATTGTGGATTATGGAATAATTAAACCCAAATTTACTTAGACATCTAACTGTTCTTATTCCTAAACAGATTTTTTCGTTATGTTAAGGTGAAATAGCACAAAATCTTCAGAAAAAGATCTAATTCATATCCTTATGTATTCATTTTTTCTATTTTGTCAAATTTCCTACATGTTTTATAAGAGCCTTTGATGAAATAAATAAGGAAGATAATGATTAGAAAATTTGAAATTAGTATTATGGATTATGTATTAATAAAAATAATAAAAACTTGTAAAATTAATAAATAATGTCAATCAAAGACTGGATATTTAGGAAAGGGGTTATTATGGGAAAAATTAATTTAAGTGGAAGTTGGGGGTTCTGCCTGGATGGCGAAAAGGCAGGTATTAGAAAAGAATTTTATAGAGAGGTACTACAGGATACCATTGTGCTTCCGGCAACGGTTTCTACTGCGAAAAAAGGGAAGGATACACAGGAAATTCCTGAAGAACTTATAAAGACTGGTTCATTAACTGATCCTTATTATTTCGAGGGGTATACCTGGTATTCAAAAACGGTGGAAATAGAAGAGTTAAGGGATAGGGAGTTCTTTTTGGTTCTGGAGAGAACCAGGATTTCTCATGTGTGGATTGGGGAGGAGTATGTGGGCAGCAATCACAGTCTTTGTACCTCCCATAGATACCGTATTACGCCTTGTGTTAAAAAGCAAATGAAGATTACGGTTATGGTTGATAATACTTCTTATCCGGTTAACGGAGGGCATATGACTTCGGCCGATACACAGACCAACTGGAATGGGATCACCGGTGAGTTGTACATAGAAGAATTGAACAGTATTTTCCTTAGTAATGTCGGTATTTATCCTGATGCAGCAGAGAGTATTATTAAAGTTAAGGCTTTGCTGAACGGTGCGGAAAGTATACGTGTAAGAGCAGAAGTTAACTTTAAGGAGAATAGTGTTAGTGTTGTAGATTATGATTTTTATGCCGGGGAAAATTTATTTTCTCTGGATTTAAATGGTATAGCTTATAATTGGAGTGAGCATACACCTGATTTGTATCAGCTAAAGCTTTCTTTGTTATGCGGGGGAGAAGGTGGTAAGGTGCTTCCGGAAGCTGAATACAGTTGTACTTTTGGTTTAAGAGACTTTAAGGCGGCAGGTCATTACTTTGAAATTAACGGTATCCAGACATTTTTGAGGGGAAAACATGATGGGCTTATCTTTCCGCTGACCGGACATCCAACCATGGAGGTGGAGGGTTGGCTGAAGGTACTTGGTACTGCGAAAGAGTATGGTATTAATCATTACCGTTTCCACACCTGTTGTCCACCAGAGGCTTGCTTTCTTGCAGCGGATCAGTTGGGGATTTATCTGGAACCGGAACTTCCCTTTTGGGGGACTGTGACAGAAGAAGGGGAGGTTAATCATGATAAAGCTGCCCAGCAATATCTAATCGATGAGGGGTTTCGCATTCTGGATGAGTTTGGTAATCATCCTTCCTTTGTGATGATGTCTATGGGGAATGAATTATGGGGCAGTAAGAACGTTTTAGATAGTATTCTTATGAAGTATAAGAGTTATGATAACAGACATTTATACACGCAGGGGTCCAATAATTTTCAGTTTATGCCTGTTATACTTGAGCAGGAGGATTTCTATTGCGGTGTGCGTTTTTCAAGAGAGAGGCTGTTTCGTGGTTCCTATGCTATGTGTGATGCGCCGCTAGGTCATATTCAAACCGCAGTTCCTGGTAGTGTTTATAATTATGACAATATGATACGTCCTGAAAAGGTATTGGCAGAGAAGGGGGAAGACAGTGAAGTTACCATTCAATATGGTACTGGGGTTAAGACTGTCAAAATGGAGGAAGCAGAGGAAATGATACCGGAGATACCGGTGGTATCTCATGAAATAGGGCAGTATGCAATGTATCCGGACTTTTCAGAAATAGATAAGTATACGGGGGTATTAAAAGCTGAGAATTTTAAGATTTTTAGAGAGCGGCTTAAGGAAAAAGGAATGCTTCAACTGGCAGATGAATTTTTCAAGGCTTCCGGGCGATTTGCGGCTGATTGTTACAAAGCAGAAATAGAGACCGCATTAAGAAGCAGGGAACTGGCAGGCTTTCAGTTGCTGGATCTTCAGGATTTTTCCGGTCAGGGTACGGCTCTGGTGGGTATTCTGAATGCTTTTATGGAGAACAAAGGCGTAATTACAGCAGAGGAATGGAGACAGTTCTGCTCTGACGCAGTTATACTGGCAGAGCTTCCGGGATTTGTATATACAGCAGGAGAAGAACTAAGTGCAGGAATCAAACTGGCACTTTACCGACAGAGCGCTATGAAATCTCCCACAGTTGTGTTAAGCCTCTTAAATGGAGAAGAAGTTCTGCTTACAGAGGAAATAATTTTAGAGGATAATTATACAAACGGAGTGCATCAACTGTGTGATATGGTGATAACTTTACCGGAATTTGAGATACCACAAAAACTGGCACTAAAAGTTTCTCTTAATGAGAAGTTAAAAAATAGAATAAATGACAGTTCAAAAATTAGTTCGGACGATATTTTGGATAAAGTGTCAGATAAAGTTGCAGAAAAAGTTGTAGAAAATGTTTTAGAAAAAGTTGCAGAAAATTATTCAAAAAACTATTCGAAAAATCGTTTAGAAAATTATTCGGAAAATTGCTCAGCTTATGGTGAAATTGAGAATAATTATGAACTGTGGGTATATCCGGATAAGAACCTGAGTACTGCAAATAAAGATATTATTATCACAAAGAGCTTAGAAGAAGCTTTGGATAACCTTAATAGGGGGAGAAGGGTCATCCTGTATCCGGAGAACCTGAATGAAAAGAATTCAATCGAAGGTACCTATTGTACAGATTTCTGGTGTTATCCCATGTTCCGGTCCATTTCTGAAAGCATGGGTAAAGCGGTGCCAGTTGGAACTCATGGCTTGTATATTAAGAAGAATCACAAGCTCTTTAAGCATTTTCCCACAGCTGCTTACACTACGCCCCAATGGTATGAGCTGATTGAGGACTCCAGATGCTGTATACTTAAGGATAGTCAGCTAGAACCCATTGTGTGGACTATTGATAACTTTGAGCGAAATCATAAGCTTGGTAATTTATTTGAAGTAAGAGTGGGAGAAGGCAGACTGCTGGTATGCACCTTTAACCTGGAAAAGAAGAAAGAACACCTGAACGTAAAATGGTTTGAATATTGTCTGACTGAGTATGCAGGCTCTAATGATTTTGAACCGGAGTTTGCTGTTGATCCAGAGGAACTAAAAAGAATAGGAAGTTAGAGTATAAGCTGTTATGATTGCTATTTTATTACAAAAATGGTATCATAAAATACATTAACTTTAAGAAAGGAGAAGAAGCTGTGAAATATGCAATGAAAAATATAATGAAAAATAACCGAAATAATCAAGGAGGCAGCGTCTTATAATTCTCCTTTATTATGAAAGGAAATCTTATGATTAAAATCAGACAGCTTACCGAACAGGACACCCTCTAACCTATTCTACCGCAGGTTTGGAGCTGTTGTTAAGCGGCAGGATGTGCAAATGAATGAAAAATTACCAGTGGATGTCTTCTTCTGTGATTTAAAGGAAATGAAGGCTAAGATGGATGAAAGCCTTAGGAAGTATATAGAATCTTAAAACGTATAAAGAGCCATAGTAGGAGTATATTGAATGGACAGAATAGCTGTTGTTAAAGAATATGTTGATGGAATTATTAACCGAATAGAGAGCCCGGAAGATAGAAAATATGCCATGTTACATACTTACGGGGTTGCCTGGTGCTGTTCTCTTCTGGCACAGAAAAGAGGACTGAAGGAAGAAATAGGTTATATCAGCGGACTTTTACATGATATCTATACCTATTTTAGCGGCAGTGCTATGTGCCATGGACAAAGCAGCGCAGAAATGGCACGTCCGGCTATCAGAAATATGAAGCTGTTCTCCGAGGAGGAAAAGAAGCTTATCTTATCAGCAGTTTTTTATCATTCCATAAAGGACAGAATTCATGATGAATATGATGAGCTGTTGAAAGACGCAGATATACTGCAGACTTATTATAGCAGCAGCAATCCGAAGATTCCTAATCCTGCGCTGCCAAGACTGAACCGATTATTAAAAGAACTGAATATAACAACTGAGGTTTCAGGTTTTGAACCAGAGGCAGTTGAGGAAAGCCGATTATTTAACCGTTTAAAATTTGCTGATCTGGCAGAAGCTCTTGCCGGACAGAACATTAAGGGAGAACTGGAGAGTAAGGAGTTCTTTGAGATAATCAAATATTATCCGGAGGCTAATGCCTATGAGGAGTTAAAGAACAGTTGGTGTGCAGCTTTTGTTTATCATTGTGCACTAAAGTCAGGTATGGAACTTCCAATCAAGCAGCCACCATATAATTTCCGGTTTGCCGGAGTAGGAACCTGGTATAAATGGGGAGAAGATAAAGGTTTTGTTTTCAAAGACCACGAAGGGTATACACCGGAAAGAGGAGATATCGTAATTTATAACGACATTATTCCAGAAGGCAGAAAGCAGGAAAACAGCCCCTGGCATGATCATATCGGTATTCTCCTGGCTGTTGAGGAGGATTACCTTCTTGTGGCAGAAGGTAACGTAGACAACGGTAATGTATCAGGCGTGGTAAAGAGAAACCGTGATAATACAATTGGATGTTTCTTAAGGATACCTGATGGCATTGAATATGACGGATATCTATGTGATTATAAGGCGTCAGAAATATATAAGCAGTAAAAAAGAAATGATAAGCAATAAAAAGGAAATGAAAACAGTAAAAGGTAAGTAGAAAAAAGGAAATGAAAAGTAGTAATAAGAATGTCTCAAAGACAGGTATCCACTAAATAATGTGTCCACTGTTATGGGTACATTATAAAGACAGGTATCCACTAAATAATGTGTCTGCTATTATGAGTATATTATAAAGTAAATGATAAGCAGTAAAAAGAAATTAAAACCAGTAAAAAAGAAATTAAAACCAGTAAAAAAGAAATGATAAATAATAGGAAGAAAAAATAAACGAAAGATAGAAACAATAAGTAATAACAAGAGGTAATAGAATGAGTCAGAAAATAGATTTTAGCAATAAACCAGTTTTAGAAGGAAGTAAAGTTATCTTAAGACCTTTTGTGGAAGCTGAAATAATGCTTGCGTTGTTAGAAGAACCGGAATTAAGAAAGCTTACAGGGTCTGTATGCAGTGATGAAGAAGCAGGTGAACCTTCTCCACAGGAGGAAATCGATAGAACCAAACAGTGGTATCTTACCAGAAATGAACAGACGAACCGACTGGATCTTGCGATAGTTGATAAGGAAAGCGGTAATGTCGTTGGAGAAGTTGTTTTTAATGAATACAATGAAGATACAGGTAATGTGAATTTTCGTATTCTGATAGGACAGGCTGGTTGTAACAGAGGAATTGGTTCTGAGGCAGCATCTCTATTTATACATTATGGAATGACAGTTCTTAAGGTGCATAAGATCGGATTGGAAGTATACAGCTTTAATCCAAGAGCAGAGAGAGTCTATCAGAAAGCCGGTTTTGTAATGGAAGGTGTAAAAAGGGAAGATTTCAGTCTGATTATAACGAACACTGAAAGCATATATAAGAGTCTTTAAGAAAGTCCTTGGGTTTATAATTATCAGGGCATCCGCCTTACAACAACACGAACTTACAGAATTAATACCAACAGGAAGTGAATGTTTTATAAATGAGAATTATCATATCACCAGCTAAAAAGATGAGAACAGATTCAGATACTCTGGCTTATGAGGAACTTCCTCAATTTTTAAAAGATACAGAGAGTCTGTCAAAACTTTTAAAGAAACTAAGTTATGAAAAAGCTAAGGAGCTATGGAAGTGCAATGATAAAATAGCAGCTCATAATCATCAATTACTTAAGGGTATGAATCTGCGAAATAACCTCACGCCTGCTCTATTAGCTTATGAAGGGATTCAATACCAGTACATGGCACCGGTAGTATTTCAGACAGATGAACTGGAGTATGTCAAGGAACATCTTCGTATTTTATCGGGTTTTTATGGGCTGTTGAAACCTTTTGACGGTGTGACGCCTTACCGGCTTGAAATGCAGGCGAAGTTAAAAGGGAAGGGGTTTCACTCTCTTTATGATTTCTGGAAGGACAAGCTGGCAGTTCAGTTATTTACTGAAACAGACCTGGTGATTAACCTGGCTTCAGTTGAATATAGCAAATGTATCACTCGCTATCTAAGAGATGAGATAAGATTGATAACCTGTGTTTTTGGAGAGCTGATTAACGGAAAACTGATAGAAAAAGGAACCATAGCCAAGATGGCAAGAGGTGAAATGGTACGCTATATGGCAGAAAACCAGATTAGTAAGCCGGAAGAAATCAGAAGATTTAACAGAATGAATTTTAGTTATGCAGAAGAATTATCAAATAATAATACATATGTGTTTCTGCGAAATAATGTTATAGCGAACTAAAGATATCGTGTTAGAAACAATATAAATCATAGTTGAGTCCTTGGATTAGGATTAAGGGTTGCCGTGTAAGCTTCAAGCTTACACGGCAACCCTTTCGTTTTACGGCTCTGTACCAAAAATCAGTACACCATCATAATAAACTGTCACATGTGCATTGTTCTTGTAGGAATAATCGTTTGACTGGTTGTAAGCGCTCCAATCATTTTTATTTTGCCGGGTGTTTACTGATAAAGCAGAACCCCGTGATAATGTATCTTCTGACTGGAAGCTAAGCTCCAGATAAGTATCGGCAGTAGCTTTAGGAGCAGAAAGAGTCTTAAAGGTGCCTTTAATGGAACTGGTTACGGCTTTATACCAGGGTGCTTTGTTCAGAGTCAGGGAAGCTGTATCACAATAGAAAGTCTCGGTACTGCTGCCGTCCTTGGTGTAATAATAACGAATAGTAAGCTTATTTAAAGCCAGATCATTACCACCGGAGTGGGTAAGCTTAATATTATTATAAAGTGTGTTTGTAGAAGCAGAGCTGTCACCTGTGTTTGTAAGTGTTAAGTTGTAATCACCTCCGGGAGTAACAGTGGGAGTAACAGTGGGTGTTGCAGTGGGGGTAACAGTAGGAGTCACGGTAGGAGTAACAGTAGGAGTCACGGTAGGAGTAACAGTGGGAGTAACAGTGGGAGTAACAGTAGGAGTCACGGTAGGAGTAACAGTAGGAGTAACAGTAGGAGTAACAGTGGGAGTAACAGTGGGAGTCACGGTAGGTGTAACCGTAGGAGTAGGAGTGCCTCCTGTGAATGCCGGCAGTTCATCCAGGGTAGTTATTACATCACTGTTATATATCTTATAGACCATAGATGATTCTGTATATGTATTTCCAATGCCTCCATTGTAATCCAGAAGGAAATCACCGTACCATACACCAAACCACAGCCAGTATACATTGTCCCTCTTCATAAGATCGGGATCCATCATAACTCCATTTTCACTTAAAGTAGCCATTTTATGACCGCTTGCGTAATTAACAGTTTTTATGAACTGATCTGACTGAGCGCTGTAATTATGGGCATCAGCATAAATATCAGTGCCTGAGATATCGCAGTACTGATCACCAGGATACCAGTCAGCATTCTGACCGTTCCATACCCAGATAAGGTTATTTAAATGGTGAAAGTAGGTCTGGCGGTCAAACATAAGCTTGTAGAGCCACAAATAAGGTTCAGCTCCTTTGGAACCCCACCAGAACCAGCCGCCGCTAGCTTCATGAAGCGGTCTCCAGAGAACGGAAACTCCTTCCTGTTGAAGAGAATCCAGATATCCTGAAATTACATCGATATCACGAACCATCAGGTAGCATTCTTCAGATATTTGGCCGGATTCATACATGGTCTTAATCTGACTTAAAGGTAATCTGCTGATATTAAGACTGGTAACAGCTTTTGACAGGTCAAAGGTAGTGTCTTTGGCATAGAAGGAAGCTCCGCCCTTTGGTGCATGCCAGTGCCATTGGAAGGAGGTAAGTCCGCCTTTGGCATTCCATTCTTTTGCAAGCCTTACTTCATCAGCATTCTGCCAGTCACTGGCAGGTGACATCGGATTCAGTATTAGTATTTAGAGTGCAGCTCTGACCTGCTAAGGTGCTCTTACCATAAATACTTTTCAGGTAATTCATGATTTCTTTGGTCTTTGTATTGGCATTTGGATTCACCAGATTAGAGGTTGCGTTGGAATAAACGCTAGCCGGAACGCCTGAACCATTCTCAATCTTGATATAATCCAGGTCGAACCATCCCCAGCTTTCCTTAATGGAGAGGGTAATGGTGCAACAGAAGAACCATCAATGAGGAGGAAATTCTCCTTGTAACTATCTGCAGCAGTACGAACGGTAATGGTATAGTGCTGAGATGCAGGAATCGTTAACTGCATAGACCAGGAGTTATTGCTGGCCTGGTTAAACCCGGTGGCATAACCGGTTCCGCTGTACCCTGCCCTTGTAGTAGAAGCCTTTACATTACCGGCCATTACTGCATTTTCAGCCTCCAGAGTCTGAGAAAATGCTGTGGATAGTGTAATTGCATCCGCAGCAAAAGTGTGTGACAGCAGTGTTGTTGCCAGCATAAGGACTACCAGCAGCAATGCAGTCAGCTGTTTTCTTTTTCTTATCATACTTCACCTCTTTCTTGCGCTTCTTTGCGCAGCTTGTCATATGAAGCTATTGTAAACTTCATATGCCGGGAGTCACAGCTTATAAACTGCAACTCCAAACCCCTTAATTTGCATTGATTTATTCAGAAGTTCTAGGAACCTCTGTTGATAAACATATAGAAAACAGGTTTCTATATTGTTTGTCCAATTGTTTTATTACTAAATTATATGGCTAGTCCACAAATTCCTATGAATTTTGAATTTTATAAAATTTATTTCAGTTCAGTAATGATTTTTTCGAATATTTTTCTTTTTCGGTGTAACCTTATAATAAAATGCAACGAATAAGAAAAGTATACAAAAGAATTATTAACGGGGTGCACTTCAATGATTCCTGATAAAACATTATATAAGGCTTTTCTCGAGGGGGATATTTTAGCTTTTGAGGAACTGGTAATACGTTATCGCCATAACCTGGTTTATTTTATCCTGCAGTTTCTGAAAGATTATCATAGCTCTGAGGACATAGCACAGGAGGTTTTTGCTTATATTTATCTGCATCCGGATAGATATTCCTCTGACTACGAATTTAAAACCTATCTATTTATGTTAGGTAAAAGAAGAGCTATCGACTATATAAGAAAACTGAGCAGAACGAAAATAGTATCTGTAGAAGAGATGCAGCTGGAGGATTTAAGTTCACTGGAGGATATCATTTATAGGAAAGAGGATTCTCTCGCACTTAAGAAAGCAGTGAAAGAATTGAAACCGGAATACAGGAAAGTGGTGGTTCTTCAGTATCTTAATGGTTTTTCATTGGCAGAAATCGCTGCCATTATGGACAAAAGCGTCGGTTCTGTCAAAGTCATATCCCATCGGGCGAAGGTAAAGCTTAAGGAGATTTTGGAGAAAGGGGGATGGTCTTATGAAATCTGACCGGGAATTTTTAAGTGGTGTATATCAAAAAGCGGAACAGATCAAAACAGAGGAACAGATGAAACAGATGAAAACAGAAGAAGAAAAGCCAGAGCTGTTTCCGGGAAAAAGAAAAGTACCTCTTAGGTTTGCCTTAACAGCAACAGCTTTCCTGATATTTCTATCTGTTACGTATGTATTTAATAATATACCCGGGACAAAGGAACCAGCAACACCTCAGAACTTCAGCTTAGAGCCACGTGGCATTGGAATGCCGGATTATATCCAGGAACTCATTGATACAGCTACAGAAATTGCAGAGGTACAACCTGTAGAGAACGGGATAGGATCTTATAAGATTCTGAAACTGTATAAGAATTCTCTGACAGAAGACCGCATAACAGAAAAACTTACTAAGCTCCTGCCTGTTCTTGGGGAAGGGGAAACGGCAATAGTATTTTTAAGTGATGATATGGACGGATTACAACTTCTTGATGTTTTTCATGAAAAAGAGAGTGAAAAGGGCTATATAAACAGTGCCGGGGATGTATTAACAGTAGATAGGTTGGTTGATGCTCTAGAAAATTAATTGTATTTGGTTATTATAAAACAATCAAATAAATAAACATCATACAAACAATCAATCAAATAAACATCATATAAACAATCAATCAAATTAAACAAATAATGAATCAATTAAATTAAACAACCAACCAACCAACCAATCAAATAAATAAACATAAAACAAAGAATTTATAAACTAACAAAAACAATCAAACAAGGGCAGAACAAGTGTATAAAAGTTGACTGTTCTTATAGGAGGATAAGAAATGTTCAAGAAATTAGTATGTATTATGATGGTAACCTTATTAACTGTAAGCCTTGCAGCCTGCCAGAAATCATCTGGCGAAGCTACATCCAAAGGCCCGGAGGGGGAGCTTAGTGATATTATAGACAAGATTTATGAACAGAAAGACCCGGGGCTGAACTTAGAAACCAGAGAAGTTGACCTTACAGATGCCAATGCTCTCCAGTATAACACCGGTTTGACAGATGCCAGCCTAATTAAAGAAGCAACTGTATCAGAGGCATTAATTACGTCTCAGGCCTATTCTATGGCACTGGTAAGAGTAAAGGATAGTAAAGACACAGAAACAGTTGCGAAGCAGATGCTAGATGGAATTAATCAGAATAAGTGGATCTGTGTGGGTGCTGACGACTTAAAGGTTACGGCCTTGGGCGATACGATAATGCTGATGATGGTTCAAAGTTCACTGTCAGATACCGTTACTTCTGATCAGATAGTAGATGCATTCAAGACCGTATGCGGCGGTAAGCTGGATCTGACATTAGAAAAACAGCAGTAATGGAGTTGCCATGTTATTTTCAAGTATAACTTTCCTATACTATTTTCTTCCGGCAGTGTTGATAGTATATTTTCTAGTACCTTTTAAGTACAAGAATCTAATAATTCTCCTGGCCAGTCTATTGTTTTATGCCTGGGGAGAACCATTGTACAGTATATTAATGGTTGGATCTATTTTGCAGGGATACTTTATGGGGCTTCGCATTGAGAGCCTTGCCGGCAAGAAACAAGGGAAGTACTGGATGATTACCTCTATTGTGATAAGTCTTGTAATTTTGGGATTCTTTAAGTACTATGATTTCTTTATACAAAATTTTAATGAGGCTACCGAATTATCTCTGCCGGTGCTTCCCATTGCCCTGCCAATGGGAATTAGTTTCTATACCTTTCATATCATGAGTTATGTAATCGATGTGCATAGGGGAAATATTAAGGCAGAGAGGAGCCTGATTACTTTTATGGCTTATTCGACTTTGTTTCCTCAGTTGGTAGCAGGGCCGATTGTTCGCTATGCGGATATTGCTGAACAGCTCCACAACCGGAGACACAGTCTTGAACAGATATACTGTGGCAGCCGGAGATTCTTAGTAGGTCTTTCAAAGAAGGTGCTTTTAGCGAATTCCTTTGGATTGCTTGTTACTCAGTTCAGAGATTCTGAGGAGAAATCTATTCTTTTTTTATGGATATATGCAGTAGCTTATACCCTGCAGATATATTATGACTTTTCCGGTTACAGCGACATGGCAATAGGGCTTGGACAGATTTTCGGGTTTCGGTTTCTGGAGAACTTTCAGTATCCCTATATAGCTAAGAGTATTACAGAATTTTGGAGGCGCTGGCATATATCCTTAAGTTCCTGGTTCAGGGATTATGTTTATATACCCATGGGCGGCAATCGGGTATCAAAGCAAAGGCAGGTATTTAATCTGCTGGTAGTATGGATGTTAACCGGATTATGGCATGGGGCGGCATGGAATTTTATACTTTGGGGATTGTATTTTGCAGTACTGTTGATACTTGAGAAATTCTGTCTGTTCAAATGTAAATTAATAGTTCCTGTCTTAATCTCTCACATATATGTAATGGTGTTGGTGGTGATAAGCTTTGTTCTGTTTAATGCAGAAAACTTAGGCCAGGCAGTGGGGGACATTAGAGGAATGTTTGGACTTACAGGAATAGGTGCTGTTACGCAAGAGGCCTTGTATTATTTAAGAAGCTACAGTATATTGCTGGTCATTGGAATAATAGGTGCAACACCTATTGCAGGTAAGTTATACCTGAGTGCAATTAAAGATAAAGTAGGAAGCAGCATAGCGCTTGTTTTAGAGCCGGTAGTACTGGTGGGACTGCTGTTGGTGATTACAGGATATTTGGTGGACGGTTCCTTTAATCCATTTTTGTATTTTAGGTTCTGATTGATTAGGCTTATGTAATCTGTAATTCAAACTGTTCGACAGATTTCACTTTATAATTATAACAAACTTTCCGAGAATTATAGTACTTAAATCCCCCATTAAACTAACTTTTAATATAAATTTATAAAGACAAACTTGTCTAATATGAGATATGGCAGGTTTGTCGTTTTATATATTTTTACTATATTTAGACACCTTTAAGTAAAGGTAATAATTGATTGAACTACTTGAATACTAATTCCAATCAAAGTACAGCAGTAGTTATGGCTCAGGTAGTATTATTTAAACAGATAATAACAGGCAACTAATAAACCAGCAATAATAATAAGTATACAATCTTTTTTAGAAGACCTGATGCCCATCTTATGGTTGAGAAAGCCTTTATATATTCCAGTGGAGCAAGTTACGATAAAAGAAATAATTGATATAACACCTATACTGATCAAACCTGGTAATAGGTTATCTCTTGATGAATTGACATAGGAAAATCCCAGTACATAAAGTATTATGATAGAGACTGCATAACAGATACAGCTTATATATTGTATTTTTTTGATAATTCTTATTTTATTCTCCATTACCAGCTCCTCTAGAGTTGCTAAAAATTCTAATTGAACATTTATAATTTCAGTATACTATAAGCTTCATGATTTTACCATTACATAGTATACAATTCTTATAAATTCAATAAAAACTCTCTTATACTGAATTTAGCCAGGCAATCTTAACTTCCTAAAGTTCCTTGGTGAACTTCCAGTAATCAATTTAAACATCCTGCCAAAATGTGTATGATTCTGATAACCTACTTCTCTGGCTATATCTGCAATGGGAAGCTTCGTTTCTGTTAACAGCCTTTGTGCTTTTTGAATCCTGAGATTTGAAAGATATTCAACAAAAGTAAAGCCGGTAACTTTCTTAAATGCCCGGCTTAAATGAGCGGTGCTTATATAGAATTTCTCTGCTGTAGTATAAAGACTTATATCTTCCCGGTAATGCAGATCCATATATGCCGCAACTTCTGAAATCCTCTGATGGAGAGCACTAGGGTAATCATATTCAACAGATTTTGATTCCTCCGCAAACCGGTTAATCAACGCCAGCAATTCTAGAAAATATGTAGTGAGCATTCGATTATTCTTAATTCCATAAGATTTACTTTCCTTAATTATCTGAAAGAAACAGCTCTCAATCTGCTTGTGTTCTGTTTCCTTTAGCTGCAACAGGATATGGTTATTGTGAAAGGCAGCAAGAAAGGACTGTACATGCTCTGTCTTAACAAAGTTGTTCAAGTAGCTAGAACTGAACTCAATCAGCAGCCTTTCGTGGTATTCAGAAGAACCGCTTACTGTCTTATGGAGCACATTAGTATTAATAAGGACTAAGTCTCCACGTTGAATTTTATACACACGGTTCTGAATAAAATAATTTCTGTCACCGGACAGCAGATAATAAATCTCATACTGCGGATGATAATGGTTAACGTTCATAAGATAGGAATTGGGACGTTTGGAATGTGCTATATGAAATTCTCCGTTATTATTATCGTGATAAATTATGGATTTCGGTTTTGCCACCTTAACTTCCCCTCTAATTATGTGGTCTTTGTTGCATTCAGGTAAATAGTCTAAAGTAATTCTAAAGTTTATGTTTATTGTATATACTTTCTCTCATTCTGTAAATCAAAATATGTTGAATTTAAGGCAATTAATCATAAAATGTATACTTTTTATCTCTTATTTTGATGTATGATAAGAGAGTTATTATAATGTAACTTACATGAAGAAGCCTACTACAGACCTCTTTATGAATGGTGTGAAATACATGGACTTGCTTTGACCGGGCATCCAGGAGCGAGTGATGATATTGGCTTCTTAAAATATTTTCATACTCCTGCTCAGGATGTGGTGTGGAGATGGGTAGCACCGGAAGATGGACTGGCAATCAGAGGGGAGCACAGTACCATGGCAAAATGCAGCTCAGACAGTGCAAGACATCGTGGAAAGAGACGAAACGGTAACGAATGCTTTGCCTGCTGCGGTAAAAATAAGATTGAGTGGTTCTTTACAGCAGAGGATATGAAATGGTACATGGACTGGCTCTTTGTAAGAGGAGTGAATCTATTATATCCTCATGCTTTCTTCTATTCCATCGATGGCCTGAGACGATGGGGAGAGAGACCCCCGGATGTTGGCCCTAATAATATCTGGTGGCCCTATTATAAGCAAATCTCCGATTATATAAAGAGAATGTGCTGGGTTATGACGGACAGCACGAATCAGGCGCGTGTGGCTATTCTTTGTGAAGCACACAGACTGCCCTCGGAGATCACTGAACCTCTCTATGAGAATCAGATTGAATTCAATTACCTAGAAGATGAAATATTTATTTCGGAAGATTGTAGGATAGAAGAGACCTGTTTAAAAGTCAGAAATCAATCGTATAAACTGCTTATAATGGATACAGCTGAAATACTTAATGATAAGAATATGAAGAAAATACAGCGCTTTATGGAGCAGGGAGGTAAAGTTCTTATATTTAACCCGGACAAAAAGCCGTTGTTTCATAAAGACCTTCTCTCAGTGACGTCCCTTAAAGATTTGATAGTAGTAATTCGGCAATATATAACTTCTGTCATGACTTTTACAGAAACCCAGAAAGATCTAAGAATTACACATGTCCTTAAAGATAACTCGGATTTCCTTCTGTTGGTAAACGAAGGTGATGAAGAGATAAAGACTGATTTATGTCTTTCGCTGGTTGGAGCTGTTGAAAGCTGGGATGCTGTCAAAGGCTGCATAACAGAAATTACGGTAAGGCACAAAGCAGGAGAAAGGCATATGATAATTCCTATCAGACTTACTTCAAGAGAAGCTCTTCTAATGCGGGTTGATTCAGGGCTGACGCCAAAGGGCATTGAGACGCCAGACAGTGATGTAACACAGACAGCAGAAAGAGAAATATATCTTGATAGAGGCTGGCAAATGGGAGTAACAACAGAGAATATGACAGATCTTGAGAATTTCACACTGTGGAATGAAACAGAGTGGGGAAATAATTATTCCGGATGGATTGTATACCGTAACCATTTTCTGATAAATGAAGGGTACCAGGCTGAATCCTTACAACTTGATTTGGGTAAGGTATACGAAATTGCGAAAGTCACCGTTAACGGCAGGAAAGCAGGAGTTAAGCTTTGGGCACCCTATACCTTTGATGTTACAGAATTAATAATAGAGGGAGATAATGAGGTTATTGTTGAGGTTCATAATACCATAGCCAATAAAATGTGCAACTTAAACCTGGATTCCGGACTGATGGGACCAATTAAGCTTATAGTAAAGAATTAAAAAAGTATATGACAGGTCTGCCGGAGAGTCCTCTCTGTAATATTGTCTTAGAGAATGTCAATGCTATTGGTAAATATGGTTTGAAGGCAAATAATATCAGGGGATTGGTGACCAATAATGTATCGATAACAGCAAGAGAAGGAGAAACCAGGGAGCTTAAGAACGTAGTGATTTGATAAGAACACTATTTAAAATTCCTTATTTAGAGAACAGCACTAGTAGACTGGTATATCCATAGGGGATAGTTATGAATAATATTTGAAATAAGTGTAACTTTAAAGAGAGGGGTTACGAATAAGTATCATAGGGATAAGTACAGAAGTCAGCAATATTACCATTCGGAGCATGATTACCTTAAGATAGTAGTATTACCTTAGGAAGTAGTATTTCCTTAGGCCAGTAGTATTACCTTAGGCCAGTAGTATTACCTTAAGACGTAGTGTTACCTAAGGACATAGTATTACTTTAGGACAGTATTATTACCTTGAGACTGTATTATTACTTTAGGAGAAGCATTACCTTTGGAATAGCAGGCTGACTACATACCTTACTTATCAATAGATACAGTTACTATATAAGAAATGAGGAAGTAATGAAAGAGAAAATCAAGTATGTAATTGGCATTTCATCACTGCTTATCACCTTATTCACCCTCTCCATTATAAATTGCCTGAAACCTCAGGCAGAATTTTCTGACACTGAGAGGAGAAAGCTAAAACAAAGGCCGGACTGGTCCGTAGAACTTCTACTATCTAACAATATGGGAGATACCTTTGAGGGATATGCTATGGATCAGTTTCCCTTCCGGGAGGTGTTCAGAAGAATCAAAGCCTATACCCTCTACAATCTATTTCAGGAGAAAGATAATAACGGCATTTATATTGCTGGAGGTTATGCGGCAAAGCTTGATTACCCATTAAAGGAAGCCTCCATAACCAACGCCTTGAATAAATTTCAGTATATCTATGATACCTATCTGGCTGAGCATAATGGTAATATATATACCTGTATTGTTCCGGATAAGGGGTATTATTTGGCAGAAAAGTATGGTTATCCCCATATGGATTATGAACGCCTCTATAATACGATAAGAGCAGGAATGACGTATGCTGATTTTATAGATATCAGAAATTATCTGGATATTAAGAGTTATTACAAAACAGATACTCATTGGAGACAGGAGATGATTAAGCCTGTGGCAGAAGAACTGCTGAGCAATATGGGAACAGCTGGAGGTCACTTACATCAATTCCAGGAGATTACCGCAGAAACTCCCTTTTACGGTGTATATTATGGACAGTCTGCTTTGCCATTGGAAAAGGAGAATATCACGTATTTAACCAATGAAATGATAGACAGTTGTATAGTCTATAACTATGAAAAAGACAGCAAAGGCAGTATCTACGATTTAAGCAGACTTAATAGCAGAGATCCCTATGAGTTGTTCTTATCGGGCTCAGTTCCTTTGCTAACCATTGAAAATCCCAAGGCTGTAAAGGAGAGGGAACTGATAATATTCAGGGACTCCTTTGGCAGCAGCCTAACTCCTCTAATTGCAGAGAGATATTCAAAGATAACCCTAGTGGATATCCGTTATATCTCAAGTAGCATTTTGGGAGATTATATTGACTTTAATGGGCAGGATGTACTATTTTTATATAGTACTCTTCTTTTAAATGACAGTTTTAGTTTGAAATAAGTAAATGCTTCATTCTTCCTATGTGCAAAATGTACATATGAAAATGAAGCATTTTTATGTCTTAAAAGCTTGTAATATATCTAATTTATGGATACAATCAAAAGGTAGAATATAAATCGAGGTTATATAGTGTTTCTATTAGAAGAATATTCACAAATGAAGGAGAGTGTTATGTATTTAATACCGGAACCACAGAAAATGATAATGGAAGAGGACACCGGCTTTGTCTTAAGATATAACGGGCGCATAACTGTAAGCAGCTTATGTGACAGAAAAGCGGTTGCTCATGCCGCAATCTTGAAGGAGGAAATCCTCAGACAGCTGGGCTTTAATTACCTGATATCCAAAGGAGACAAATTAACAGGGGAGTTGTTTCTTGGCTTAAAGAGGGAATTGCATCCTGAAGGCTACCAGTTAATCATTACCAAAGATGCCATAGAACTATATGGTGGCAGCAATGCAGGAATATTATATGGAATTCAGACACTTCGTCAGATAATTAATTTTAAGGGAGCAGTACTTCCATCTCTTACTATTGAAGATTATCCGGCAATCGAGAACAGAGGATTCTATCATGATATTACCAGAGGACGAATACCGACTTTACAAAGTCTTAAGGAACTTGCGGATAAGATGTCCTATTACAAAATGAACCAGTTGCAGCTTTATATTGAACATAGTTTTCTATTTCGAAATTTCAGCGAAGTCTGGCGGGATGATACGCCCCTTACAGCCGAAGAAATTCTTGAACTTGATCAGTATTGCCGTAACCTGCACATAGATCTTGTGCCCTCTATTGCTACCTTCGGGCATCTATATAAAGTACTTCGTACTAAGACCTACTCACACCTTTGTGAACTGGAGGGATCGGATAAAGAACCGTTCTCCTTCTATGAAAGAATGGCTCATCATACCCTTGATATTTCGAATAAAGATAGTTTTGCCTTTATTACAGAAATGCTTAAGGAGTTTATCCCCTTATTTTCATCTCAATATTTTAACCTGTGTGCAGACGAGACTTTTGACCTGGGAAAAGGAAAAAGTAAAGCTCTGGCGGAAAACGTCGGTCTTGATAATATGTACATAGATTTTGTAGGACAAATATGTGAGTTTCTTATCAGTAAGGGAAAAGAGCCGATGTTCTGGGGAGATATTATCTGCGGATTTCCGGAAGCTGTTCAGAAACTTCCTAAAAGCGTAATCTGCCTCAATTGGGGATATGAACCCAATGAAAGTGAGGACAATACCAAGGCGCTTAAGGAGGCAGGTGCCAGACAATATGTGTGCCCTGGAGTTAATGGCTGGAATCGGCTGATCAATAATTACAGATCTGCTTATGATAATATAAGCAGAATGAGCAGCTATGCAGTCAAATATCAGGCAGAAGGAATTCTTAATACGGATTGGGGCGATTTTGGACACATTAATCACCCGGAATTTTCCATAGCTGGAATGATCTACGGAGCCGCCTTTTCCTGGAATGCAAAAGGGCTGGAATTTGAGGATATTAACTGTAAAATATCCAGACTGGAGTATGGAGATGCAACAGACACCTTCCTATCCATAGTGAATACCCTTTCAGAACAGAATGCGGTTAGCTGGTATGATGTAATATGCTTTAAGGAATTAAAGGAAAATGCTATAATCGGAGAACCTTATTCACCTGTACTTAAAGATATCAGTTGGGATGAGATTAACGCAACCAATGTAAAAATAGATAACTGTTTAACCCTTCTATACCGCATACTGTCCACTGCCAGACAGGAGAAACGCTACCTTTATAAGGCTTATTTTATAGCAGGAGCAGGAATTAAGCTCTTTAACGAAATTGGTGCCTTTGCAGCCTGCGGTCCCTGTACGGCAGATGCAAAGGAACAGGGAAAGGAGCTAGCGACAAAGCTGGAATACTGGCATCAGGAATATAAGGGGCTCTGGCGCAGTGTCAGTAAGGAATCTGAACTTTATCGTATCAGCGAAGTTGCTTTCTGGTATGCGGATTATCTGAGAGCCATGTAAAATGATATTGAATCAGAGTTGCTTTTCGGTTATACTCTACTTCATATGGCATTTGTCGAAAAGGAGAACTAAAAAGCAATGAAATTCTATCTTGCACCCTTAGAAGGGATAACCGGGTATATCTACCGAAATGCATTTAACACCTATTACGGTCAGGTTGATAAATATTTTTCACCCTTTATAACAACAAATTCGGATTTAGCCTTTAAAAATAAAGATATCAAGGATATTCATCCGGATAATAACAAAGGAATGATCTTAATACCCCAACTGCTTACAAATAACGCC
The DNA here is from genome assembly GCA_029256725.1 of Anaerocolumna sp. Lineage (GTDB taxonomy): Bacteria > Bacillota > Clostridia > Lachnospirales > Lachnospiraceae > Anaerocolumna. The sequence goes on from JAQSXJ010000004.1 coordinate 26,743, forward strand.
AATAGTTTTATCAGTGCTTCAGAAAAGATAAAGCAGTATGGCTACAATGAAATAAATTTAAACCTTGGTTGTCCCTCCGGCACGGTAGTATCCAAAAATAAAGGCTCTGGCTTCTTGGCACTCAAAGAGGAACTGGACAGGTTTTTGGAGGAGATTTTTGAAAAGTCCGTTACAGAGATTTCAATTAAGACCAGAATCGGAAAAGAACAGCCGGATGAATTCTATGACCTGATTCAGATCTATAATAAATATCCTCTTAAGGAGCTGATCATTCATCCAAGAATTCAGAAGGATTTCTATAAAAACAAACCTAATCTAACGGTCTTTGCGGATGCGCTAAAGACGAGTAAGAATCCTGTCTGCTATAATGGAGATATCTTTACACTGAAGGACTTTAAAGAATTCAATCAAAAATTTCCGGAAGTAGATACCTTAATGCTTGGCAGAGGACTTCTTGCCTATCCGGGATTGATTGCTGCAATTAAGGATAATAAGCAGCCGGACAAAGAAGTATTCAGGCAATTTCATGACAAAGTATATGAAGATTACCGTAAGGTCCTCTCTCCTGACAGAAATGTACTGTTTAAGATGAAGGAATTATGGATCTATATGAGCACTGTTTTTACCGATTATGAGAAATACCTGAAGATGATTAAGAAGTCAGAGCAGTTAGACCGTTATGAAGAAACGGTTGAGAAGCTATTTCGAGAGCAGGAAATTGTTATAGAATAAATATTATGGTTTGAACGTTAGTTTTTCGCAATGGGACGGCAATTTGCATAAAACAGAAAGACTCATACTTCGATTACAAGGTATAAGAAGTCCTAATTCTCTGAAAATTTTGCGCTTGATATATTATAGAACAGATAACTCGCTCCGCTCAAACAATCTGTTCTATAATATAGCACAAAATTTTCAGAGAAAAGGACTTCTAATACCTTTCCATAGGCGTATTCGTTCTTTCTATTTTATGCAAATTGCCTGTGCTCATATGGACGTTAGACTTTGTTCAAATAAATATATAAAATTAGTAATATTAAGAAAACAATATAACTTAATCAGGTTGGTAAGATTTACTCTTTATAGTATTTTGAAATATCTACCAACCTGATATAAAATGCTAAATCAATTGATGCTGTTCCAGATAGGTCTTATAAGCATTGGCAAGAAAATCGGAAGCTCCTTCACCATATATTCTGTCTGTAGCTTCTCTGACAGCCTTGTCAGTGGTAAAGCCCTCTAGTACAAGATTCCAGTAGTTATCACCCATGTCTATTCCGTTTAAGGTCTCCTCCATTAAGTCCATTAATTCTTTTACTATACTCTGTATTTCTGCTGAAGAGGGGTCTTTTCTGATGTCAGAAGTCAATTTTTTATGCAGTTCTGTATTTTTAACCACATAATCCTTGGATGGATCCGCAAGTGAATTCATTCTGTTCATAGTACCTTTAAAGTCTTTCAGGTTTTGTTTCATTGCTTGGGTATATTTCTCAATACTGCCATATTGCTTTATAGCCAATTGACCCATTTCTGATTCCTTTTCTTTCATGGTCTCAAATATCTCATCGAACTTCTCCAGGCTGCCCCAGTAAGTTACAATCTCATCTAAGTGGTTTTCCTTAAAATCCTCCAAAGCAGTAAAATATTCCGTCATATCGAATTCCTTAAAGCTCATATCCTGTTCTCCTTTCAAAAGCCTGTCGATTAAACCAAGCAGATTACCAAGTCTGTCTGCCTTAGCCTGGATAAGCTTTCGCTGATCCTTTAAAGCTTTAAGCCTGTCAAACTGTGGATTTTGCATAATTGCTTTTATATCCTTTAAAGGAAAGTCCAGTTCTTTAAAAAACAGTATCTGTTGAAGGGTCTCCAGAGCTGCCTCATTATAGAGCCTGTATCCGGCGGCTGTAGTATCAGATGGTTTTAGCAGACCGATTTCATCATAATACTGCAGGGTACGAACACTTACTCCTGTAAGCTCAGAGACCTGTTTTACTGTCATCATGGCGGTACCTCCATAACTAGAGATTATATTTAGGTTAGTTGATTTTATATTTATAGGTTAAATTGCTAACAGCTGTTTTTATTACTTCTAATCTCTGTAATAAACATACGCTATCACGTCGGGTGATAGTCAAGAGATTATTTCAATATTTTTATGCCATATTTAAAATCCAATTATGCTATATTTTTAGCCTTATCTATCTAAGTTTCTCTTTTTTTAAATTCTCATTATCGATTCAATTGTCAAAAGCCTTGCTACCACACGATTTCAGGCGAAGTGCAGAAAACAGAAAGAACGAATGTGCCTATGGAAAGATATTAGAAGTCCTTTTCTCTGAAAATTTTGTGCTATATTATAAAATAGATTGTCTGAGTACACATAGTGTACTCATGCGTAGCGAGTTATCTATTTTATAATATGTCAAGTACAAAATATTCAGAGAATTAGGACTTCTTATACCTTGGAATCGAAACATGAGTTCTTTCTGTTTTCTGCAATTCGCCGTCCCCTTGTGAAAAACTGTCCTTTTCTAACTTCAAGGCATAAAAAAAGAGACAGATTTTCAATCAATCTACCTCTTCCTGTATATATATTACCACAAAATCCTGATTTTTTCAAGTCTTGTAATAGATTGGAAGCTGCCCTATAATGAGATACCATCTTGGAAGGAGGATTATTTATGGAGGACAATTTATTTGAATTAATGCAGCTAAAAAAGCAGGAAGCTGAAGTAACAGCGCTCCTGGCAGTTAATGAAAAAACAGAAAGCTTCGGGTTGACATTATCCTATGAAGAGGCTAAGGAATTGGTGGTATTAAGAAATGACAGTCTTAAGAACACCCAGAGAGTGGAATTCGGGGAAGGAATCCTGTCAAAACTTATATACCATTTCTGTGATTCCCAGTACATTACACAGGATAATTATATGCAGACGCTGACGGATCTCCAGGATATCTTTTATCAGTTTAAGAATGAAGCGGAGGATAATCTCACGGATGATGAACTGTTTACCTTTATGAAAGAGCAGTTTGAAGAGGTATGTACAGGTGACTTAGAATATCTTGCCGGTACTTGTCTGGAGAAATTCACAGAAGCTATCAGGGCAGGTTATCGAGGCTATAAACAGACTGGCGGCAGCGGGGAATTCAGCCAGTTTGATGATGTTACACGATGGGACAGAGAATTGTATCTAGAAGTTTTAAAAGAAATCTTTTGGGATTAACAGGAGGCTATATGGATATGGATTATACGATGGAAGAACTTCTGCCAGTAGTGGAGAAGCTTACCTTTCAATTCACCTCGGGAGACAGCAGTTCAGTGACCTATGAGACAGCCAGAATGCTGATGGAAGCAATTCTTTACTGCATAGAGGAGTATGAAAAAGAAGGTAATGAGTTCGGTGTCAGAAGCGAGAATAGACAGGAAGCAGCTTATGTCTATAAGCTGGGTTATGAGGCAGTAAGAGAGAAGGTATATAAAGCGAAAGAGTTATATGAGAATATTCTTAAAGATTTTAAGGATTACGGTTTACGAAATTTAAAAGAAACCTTTCTAGACGGAATGCCAGCTTTTTTTATTCGTTATGATCCGAAATTCAAACCCCAGGACCACTTATTAACATTGGATTATCCAACTGTGGGTGTAATCACCAACCTGAAAGGGATAGATGCCATATATCAGTATTTATGTAATATCAAGCTTGAGAATGATTTCTTACAGGTATTTGCTCCTGAGAATATTGCAAGACGGTTAGAAAGGCTAATGCCTGACTACAAAGAAGCATATTATGATAATATGTGTGACGCAGTGCTCCTAACGATAATAGGCTGTTATATTGCAGATAAATCCATAGGTCAGCTTGATTTAAGGGATGAGGATATGATTGCAGTACAGGAGTATTTTGAAGGGAATGATATTGAAATTATCGAAGGAAAGATTCAGCATATATTAGCGGTTTTATTTCAACAGGTCTTTTCCGGTAAAGAGGAAATGAAAGCGTATTTTATGCAGAGCAGCAGAAACTATGCAGTTAGGATTATGAATGGTATCCAGAATAATTCTCTTTCCGGAGTATTTGGGTTGTATCATCAGTTTGGTTAAGAAAAATTATTAATTTTGATGTTGAAAGGAAAAGAAGGTTCATTGCTGCTGAACAAACAGCAGAGAACCTCCTTTTTATATGGTAGGTCTATGCTATACTTGTCTTTTGCTTAGCACAATTACCTTCCTTAGGGATGATTGCCTAGAACAAAGCAATCTATATAGGTGATACTTTTAAAATGAGTAATTCTCATATGCCTGAGAAGGTTATAATAAGAGGATGTATTTACTAATTATTTAATCAAAAAATAAAATAATATACAACCGGTACTAAGATAGCAGGGAGAAGATTGCCAACCCGTACTTTCTTACCAAGTAACAGATTGATCCCCACACAAAAAATTAAGATAGAGCCAATGCAGGATAAGTAACCGATTAAAGTCTCATTCATATAACCTGAGACCAGAGCGGCACACAAAGTAATTGCACCCTGATAAAGCAACAGGGGAACCGCAGAGAACATAACACCGATACCAAGAGAAGAGGCAAATACCATAACAATAATAAAATCCAAAAAGGCTTTGGCAAACAGCATGGTATAATCGCCTGTTAGTCCATCCTGAATAGAGCCTACTATTGCCATAGCTCCAACACAGATAACCAGAGTGGAAGTTACAAAACCCTCAACAAAACTGCTATCATTTGAGGCTTTAAAGAGACTTTTTAGTTTGTTACCTAGATTTTCCATGCGGTTTTCCAGATTCAGCGCTTCTCCGACCAAACCACCGATTACCAGAGATAATACTAATAACATGGTATTGGTAGTCTCAAAACTGCCCGTATCGGATAATTTCAAAAGCCCTGCCATGGCACCGCCTAAACCGATAAATAAGGTTGCCGTACCGCAGGCTTGCATAAGAATTTCATGAAATCTCTGCTTCAACCCACTTCTGAACAATAGCCCTACACCGCTTCCAAAAATAACAGCCAAAAAGTTTACGATGGTACCTAAGCCTCTCATGTTTTTCTCCTTTGTCCTTCAAATATCACAATTCTACCACAAACCCGTTGGAAAGGAAATTAATAATTCTTGTAACGGATGAAGAAATTGGCATTACTTATTTATAAATTTTTTCTTGCGCATTAAAATAGAATTTTGTATAATATAACTGCGTTAATAGTAGCATTCCCGGATACTGTCACTTCAGTGGCGGATGGTTTCAGCGGGGGTGCTTTTCTTTCATTAGATACCTTTAGAGGAATTAAAATATGAAATGGATAAATGTTAGCAAAGAGCAATTAGATTTCGAACGTTATAATAGTCTCATTGTATTAAGCAGGATTAAGCTTATATCCGCTGCTGTTGCTTTACTATCTTTTCTGTTCGTTTATTTTGACTGGACAGTCGTAAGGATAGGAACAGACACGGTATATCAGGTTACTTTAATTTCCATGCATTTAATCTGCTTACTTGCTTCGGTACTATTTCTTATATTCTATAAGCGTATTGTAAAACATACAAAGGAAGGCAAACGTTTCATATGTACGATACCTCAGGTATATTTTTTCCTGTATGTTCTAGTGGGAGCCCTATCGTCTGTGAACAGCCAGCGTTATACAGGAAACATCTATTCTTATATCATTCTCTCTCTCATTGCCGGAGCTGTTCTAACCTTGAAGCCTGTGGTAATGGTTTTATCATATCTTATCAGTCATGCTATATTTCTATACGGCATCAGCCTGCTCAATGAGGATGCAGGACAAGCTCTTACAAAACAGTTCAATGCAACTATTATGATTGCTACTTCCCTATTTATGAGTATAATGTTTTACCAGCACCGAATGAAGGAATATTTTACGAAGCAGAAGTTAAAGGAAAATGAAGAAAATTTTAAAAAGCTGTTTTATGCCAACCCTTATCCGGTGTTCATTACAAGACTTGAGGATGGTAAAGTTATCAAAGCCAGTAAAAGAGCTATAAGTCTTATGGGTCTAAGCGAAGATGAGACAAAAGGTTATAACAGTATAAACTGGTATATCCAGGAGGAAAACAGATTATCCCTTTTAGAAGAACTAAGAAATAACAATTCCGTTTATAACCGGATTGTTGCTTATGATTTTAAAGGTAAACGTATGTGGGTAACTGCTAATTATGAATTAATAGATTATCATGGTGAGAAATGCATACTCACAGGTATTATGGATATCACTGAAATACACAGAGTGGAAGAGGAACTTTCACGTCAAGCTTCAACAGATGTGCTGACAGGAATCATGAACCGCAGAATGGGAATGATAAAGTTAGAAGAACTTATGGAAAAAGGAAAAATGAGCTTTGTGGAGTTCGTTCTCTGTTTTGTGGATATCAATGACTTAAAAAAGATAAATGACAGCTTAGGCCATGGTGAAGGTGACAGATATCTTATGACCTTTTGTAATCAGACGAAGGAAAAGATCGGGGAGAAGGATCTGTTCTTTCGAATGGGAGGAGATGAATTTATTATCGTCTTCTTAAACAAATCCTTTTCACAGGCAGAAATGATATGGAGCAAACTGATAGAACATCTTGGTACCTATGAGATCTCTGCCAGTCATGGTATGGCTTACTATAGTTCCGGTATGGACCTTGAGCTGGAGGATATTATTGAAAGAGCCGATAAGAGAATGTATGTAGAGAAGTTAAAATACAGAAAAGAAAGCTAAATACACAAAAGGAGAATGGAATGGAAGAGAATAAGCAGGATTTTACCACAATTGATGAGTATATTATGTTATATCCGCCAGAAATTCAGAAGAAGCTTAATGCTCTTAGAGCGCAGATCCATTCAGCAGCACCGGAGGTTACAGAAGCAATAAGCTGGAGAATGCCAACCTTTAAACTGTATGGTAATCTGGTACATTTTGCGGTTTTTAAGAACCATATTGGTCTCTATCCGGGAGAGAGTGGAATAAGAGTATTTGAAGACAAGATAAAGGACTATAAAAGTTCCAAAGGAGCAGTCCAGTTTCCTTTAGATAAACCACTTCCGTTAAAGCTGGTAGAGGAGATTGTACTCTACAGAGTAAAAGAAAATACAGAGATTGCCTTAAGTAAAAAGAAAAATAAATAAATGCTTGACAAAACAGTTAGAAGAAGTATAATTTGCTAGTCAGTTACCGCTTGGGTGTGTCTGAAAACGCATTGCAGCTACGTACTGAAAGATTTATTTTGCGGTATTATGTGTTATAATTTTGGACATGTAGCTCCAATATGTATTCAAGATCACGCTATGTCGCTCCTATAGAGGAACGGCCGGCTCATTGAAAGCAGTTTTCAAACACACATCCTAGCACTATCTTGCCTTTGTGCCTATATTAGAACAAATACAAAGCAGTGTAATAATAAATACAGGAAGTTAATGACATGAACATAAAATCCAACAGATTCAATTTTGTACATTATTTTGCAGGTACCCTGCTGTCAGCATTTATATTAGAAATCATACTGGAAAGTTTAAGCCGGTCATCTCTTATTAAGGCACTTTATTTCCTATGGCAGGAGCCTCTTTTATTCTTTTTAAATTTATCTATTATACTGCTGACTTTATCTATAACACTTTTTACAGCAAAAAGAAGATTCTTTTTCTCTATCGTTGCCGGAGCCTGGATTATTATGGGAATAGTTAATAGAATCATACAATGTTTTCGATTGACGCCCGTATCGGCCATGGATTTTTATCAGGTGAAGGAAGCTCTAAAAAATCTGCCAATGTATATGAATACCATTAATATCTTACTTCTGGCAATCCTTGTTCCGGCAGTGATTGCTTTGAGTGTCATTCTGTGGAAGAAAATCAAATTTCAAAAGAGACTGTTGGCAGTGCCTATAAGCCTTTTGGCCTTTTCATGCATACTGTTAGGAGCTATCACCTTTACGGCAACCAGGACAAAAGTGCTCCAAAACGAATTTGATAATTTGCGTGATGCTTATTTTCAGTATGGTTTTGCCTACTGTTTTACTAACAGTATCTTTGAAAGAGGTATTGATAAGCCTTCGGATTACTCTGCCAAACGTATGGGAGAAGTCACGGATAAATTAGAGAATGCAGCTGATGTACTGTATAAGGGGGATGAGGCTCAGGTGGAAAACCCCAATATTATCATGGTGCAGCTGGAATCCTTCTTTGATGTGAATTATTTGAAGCATTATACTTTTTCTGAGAATCCGCTGCCTAATTTTACTGCTTTAAAAGAGAACTATACTTCCGGCTTTCTGACTGTTCCCGTATATGGTGCCGGTACAGTAAATACGGAATTTGAGGTTATTACAGGGATGAGTATGGAGTACTTTGGAACGGGTGAATATCCTTACAGAACCATCCTTAAATCCAAAACCTGCGAAAGTGTTCCCTACAATCTGAACAGAGAAGGATACCGCAGTTATGTAATACACAACAATTCTGCTACCTTTTACGACCGTAAAGATGTATTTCCCAGACTTGGATTTGATAACTTCGATTCCATAGAATTTATGAGCGGATTATCATATAATCAGCTTGGCTGGGCAAAGGACAGTGTGTTAACAGGTGAAATATTAAAGGCACTGAAAGCTGAGGAAGCTAGAAATTACATATACACTATTTCTGTACAGCCTCACGGAATCTATCCGGATAACGAACCGCAGGTGCCATACAAGATTCAGGTAACACCGGAATCTGAGGCTCCCTATTCTACTGCTGCTTATTCTTCACTTGAAGCTTATGTTAACAGTATGGAATACTACGCAAATGAACTGAAGGAGACTGATCAGTTTGTTGGAGAGCTGACCAAGGCACTAATGGATTATGAGGAACCAACTGTAGTAGTATTTTATGGAGACCATCTGCCACCTCTGTCTCTGGAACAAAAGGATATTACAAACGACAGACATCAGACTGAGTATGTGTTGTGGAGTAATTTCAAGCTTGATAAAGCGGATAAGGATCTTACTGCTTACCAACTAAGTGCATATGTGCTGGACAGACTTGGAATGGATCAGGGTATCTTAACCCAATTTCATCAGAGAGCTTCAGCTAACGAAGATTATAAGGAAGAGCTTAAACTTCTGCAATATGACCTTTTATACGGCAAGAAATATGTGTTTGACAAGAGTAACCCTAATGAAGTAAAAGATATGAGTATGGGAATCACACAACCTGAGATTACAGAGGTAACAAGGCAGGGAGATATGCTTCTTATAACCGGAAGTGGTTTTACCGAATCCAGTGCTGTTGTGGTTAATAACAAAAAGTACGAAACGGAGTATATAAGCGATACGAAGCTGAGTATTCCTGATATTTTAGAAGAAGATTGTAACATCTATGTAGAACAGCTGGCAGGAAGTAAGGTAGCACTTGGAAAAAGCAAGGTCTTTCATTATCAGTCAGCCAAAGAATAAAATAAATATAAGAAAAAGGTATGCTATTAACCCCTAATAATCATTTCTATTATGAAAGTGATACTTCATGGTTGCGGCATACCTTTTTTCTTGCAATAAATTCACAGATTTTCTCTCATATTTTTACAATATTTATTATAGCAAATACTAATTATAAAATATAGTAAGATGATATATTACTATAGATTCATATTAATTTGCTTCAGAAGCCAATTAATTACAAAAATATGAAAAAAGTATTGTAAGTTTTACAATGAGAACTTATAATATTGGATAATAATGAGGAAGATTAGTTTAACATCAGATGGAGTAGGTGTAACATTTGAGAAAAGAGGTCGTCATGGTAGGTACGAGAGATGAGGCGGACAGGTTATTTTATAAAAGTCTGGAGGAATTAGAATCCCATCACCTAGAGGAAGCTGTTAAGAGCTGTATGGAAGCAATTAACGGTTATGAGGTGCTGGGGGAATACTTCTGGTGTGCCAGATGCCAGAACCTTCTTGGCGTAATATATGGTGCCATGGATAATGAAACCATGGCTGTTGACTGCTATCTAAACGGTATTGAATACTGCACTAAACATCAGGTAAAAGGACTGATCCATCTCTTTTACTGCAATATCGGAAACAGATATATGGAACTGGGGGATACAGACAAAGCATTAGAGTTTTTTAAAAGAGGTAAAGAGGATCTGCTTGAGAATGGAAAAGAACTTCAGGAACTATATGAGAAATGGCTTGTAGTGAATGATCTGAATCTAGGGGGAGCCTATTTTAAGCTTGGAGAGTTAAAAGAGGCGGAAGAGAATCTGTTGTCTGCTTTAGAAACAGCAGAAAAGACAAAAGATGATACCTATCTGTTTACCATAATGTGCTGTCTGTCTAAGTTATATATGGCAAGAGGTTCAGAAGATTATGTTAGAAAGAATCTGCAGACCATGATGGAATTTGTTCAGTTAAAAGCAGCACCGGTCAATGACTTTATGCAGGATATGATTAATTTTACCTTTGTATTGAGAAATCTGAAGGAATATGAGCTGTGGAAGGAGTGTCTGGAGATATTCGACCAGTTATCAAATGAAGTCAAGTCTCCTACTGTCATGCTTCAGGCAGTGGAATTCTGGTTGGATTACTACAAAGACAGAGGGATGCAGAAAGAACATGATAATATGTGCATCCGCCACACCAAACTGTATATGGAATTAAAGAAATTCATTAACCAGGATAAAATTATGGCTCTGAATGCGAAACTGGAGCTGCATCAGGCAGAGGATGATATAAAGGCAACCAAAAGTAAACTGGAAAAGGATAATGTTACAGGGCTTAAAAACCGTTATGCATTGCAGCAGCATGGAGCTAAGAAGCTGGAAATGGCACACAAAACCGGAACCATGATTGCTATAGGTGTTCTGGATATAGATCATTTCAAAGAATTAAATGATAGCTATGGTCATTTAAATGGTGATAAAGCATTAAAGAAAGTAGGTAAAATCCTTAAAAACTGTCTGGACGGATATGGAGAGGTATATCGTTATGGCGGGGATGAATTCGTACTAATTATACCAAATGGAACCCTAGAGGTTGCTGAGAAGCTGTCCAGGAAAATTCAAAATAGTGTTATTAACAGTCATATCCCTAACAAAACCGCCCCTATTAATGGTGAACTAACAGTATCTATCGGAATCTGCTGCTGCACCCCCTCTGAAACAGACCGGCTGGAGGATGTCTTCGATATAGCAGATGGTATCTTATATCAGGTAAAGAATAATGGCAGGAATAACTACGGGATTAAATATATGCCGACAAAATAATAATAACCGGTATCTTTCTTTTTAATAGCAGGAAAGGTACCGGTTATTTTATACGGATGTTAGAACTTCAAAAATCTTTAATAGTTATTTTAAATAGATAATGCTGCTGTTCCATTGTGTTCCGTTATACTCTGAGAAGAACAGTTCTTTTCCTGTAGGGCCAAAGGCAGTAATTGCGTTTTCTGTATCTACTGCTATCTGTGTGGAGGTTCCGGTTAAAACATCATATATATAAAGACCTTTTGTGGAAGAGCCGTTAACATCTGCCTGAAGATTATAGGCTATTAACCTCTGATCAGGTGACCAGGAAACGCCGCCAAGTTCAGTTCCTTCAGCAATAGCTTTTTGATTGTTTCCATCAATACCTGTAAGCAGTAAGCTCTGTTTGGAACCGTTATACTGTAATACAAGCATCTGATTTTTATCAGGTGAAGGAATGATATCAGATACACTTTTAAGCTCTAAGCTGGACTTTTCTTTTGTAGCAGTGTCATACACTTTCAGGGTTTCATCAGAATTGGTATTGTAATAAATTTTATCTTTAATTCTATCAACAAGAACCAGGGATTCCTCCTCAAGGCCTTTCAATACGCTGATATCGCCGGAGGTTGTTGCTGTATAAGCGCCTCCGATATAAGCAGCTCCGATAACTTCATTATCAGCCCATTTTGCACTCATTGCCCCTGCAATACTTTCATTCTGCAGCCCGAAGGTTTTAAGTGTATCCATATCCAATACATAAAAGGCAGGATCGCCTAAAGTAAATTCGGTAAATAATAGGTGCTTTTTATCAGCTGATAGAACAGCACTGCTTAAGTTAGTATCTTTTTGTTCTTTTATTAATTTGTATTCTTTGGTTGTAAGGTTATAAAGGTACAAGCTTTTCGGATAAGAATCGGATAATTCAGCCAGGCTCATTTTGCCCAGTGATTCATTATCTTTTGATACGATTACAGTTTCTTTATCAAGCCAGTCAGAAATATTGATATTTTCATACCGGTCGATTTTGTCTACGGTTACAGCAGGTGTTTCTGCTTTGGTATCATTATCAATGACGGTTATACTCTTACCGGGTTCCTTAATGGTTACCTTGCTGTTGTTGTCCTCGCTCTTTCCACACCCAGTGAAAGTTAAGATTAAAGCTGCTACTAAAATAGAACTAATAAATTTTGAATTTTTCATATTTTCCTCCATTCCGCCGCTCTAAACGGCACACAATCTGGTAAAAGAAGCTATAAGCTTCTTTTAGAGTGAAAGGCTTTTCTCTCACTCTGTACCTCCTTGATATAGACATCTTACCAAGTATTTGTATCCATAAGATATACAGATGTATCTAAAATGTAAACAAATGTATCAAGTCTGTTAAATCCCAGGATTTTATGAAGGTTTAAAATTTATATTAAGCATGTGGCACTTAAAATTTTCAGCAGTTAAATCGTTCTGTATACAAAAGCTAAAGGTTGATAAATGCGTATATTTTTATTCTAAGCAGGATATACCGGAAAAGCAACACGAAACATAGTTTCATCAGAGCCTGTATTAACTAAAGCAATACTGCCGCCAAGTATTTCAGCATGTTCTTTGGCAAGAGACAATCCTAAGCCGGCACCTCCGTTTTGTCTTGCTCTGTTTTTGTCTACCGTATAAAAAGGTTCAAAGATCTTCTCTGCCGATTCCCTTGGAATTCCTGTTCCGGTGTTGGTAATCTCTATTATAACCTGATTTGCAGCTTTATAGTTCTTGATCTGAATGCTGCCATTTGTTCTATTATATTTAATAGCATTATCCACCAGATTTATAAGAACAATAGTCAGGCTGTCCTTATCCACTTCCACATAAGCTTCTGTAAGGTCAATGTCCAAACGGAGCCCAAACTTATCGATTTTACCCTGTACACTTGCAACCACGGACAACAGCATCTGTCTTATATCCATTGGTTCTTTGTTAAGTTCAAATTCGTATTTATCAAGAGCAGCTAATTTAAGAACCTTCTCCACCATTTCATATAACCGTTCTGTCTCACTCTTAATGTTTAGCTTAGCCGTATGAAGCAATTCCTCATCATCCGGATACATCTCCAGCAGATCAATATAAGCTTTAATAGAGGTAAGCGGGGTCTTGAATTCATGGGTAACGCTACCGATAAACTGTTTCTGCTGTTTATCCAGCATAGATAACTTATTAACGGCTAGGGTCAATTTCTTTTGTTCTTCTTCCATATTATCAATGTTCTTCTTAATCTTCTGACTCATTTTCTGAATACCGATACTCAGTCTGCCGATTTCATCTCTGCGGGAAAAGGCTGAAGTCTCATAATCGCCTTCCCCAATGCGTTCAACGGTCTTTACCAGTCCTATGATTCCGTTTGCAAATACATTAAAATAAAAGTATGCAAATAAAAAGCTAAGCAGAAAAACCGTACCGCCGATATAAATAAACATTTGCTGTATCTGATGATAGAAACGCTGGTTCTCCGTAAGGGAATAATAGAATTGTATCACTCCTGCCTGTTCATTATAGGTTTTTAATGGAGACAGGTAATAGAGTGAGTCATTTTCTATCATATAGGCAGTCTTATTATTTAGAGCGTATGCAAGAGTAGTTTTCATATTCTCAGTGTCAGCAATGGACAGCTTCTTATTAACTGCCAGACCGTCATTATCATATAAGATTACCTGCTGACCGCTAATTAAGGTAAGCTGGTCTGCAAAATCCTTTCCTTTATTGTGCAGAAAGCTTTGAGAATCCTTATTGGATTCTGCAAGAATAGTCTGAAGAAAATAAGTATTTGCAGTCTCTGTCAGCCTTGCTAAATACTGTTCGTATTGCCCTTGCTGATTCGTCCTGATTCCTCTTAATACTAACAGGCTTAGAATGAAAACCGTAAACAGCAAAAGAGCTGCAAGAAATATACTAAATTTAATCTTTATGCTGGTTCTCACCTTAACCCCCTATACTTTTATAACCTATGCCGTGGACGGTTTGAATGATATCAGAGTGTTCGTTTCCTAATTTTTTGCGAAGTCGCTGGACATGAATATCTACAGTACGGGTTCCACCAAAGTATTCCATTCCCCATACCAGATCCAGAAGCTGTTCTCGTGTATAAACCCTGTCAGGGCTTGATAATAATAAGGCCAGCAGGTCATATTCTTTTGGAGTCAGATCCAGTAATTGTTCTCCTGCATAAGCAGTTCTATTCCCGGTATGAAGTTTGACACCGCCAACATGTATATTAGAAGATTCTTTCTTTTCACCGGCAGTCTGCATTCTTCGTAGGAGAGATTTAAGTCTTGCAAGCAGCTCTCTCATGTCAAAGGGTTTGGTCATATAGTCATCTGCCCCAAGCTCAAGGCCCAATATTTTATTTACAATGTCCTCTTTGGCCGTAAGCATGATTACACCTTTATTGCCTTTGTCCGGCAGCTTTTTTAAGATATCATAACCATCCATACCAGGCAGCATGACATCAAGAATAATGGCGTCCGGATTAAAATCCTTCAGTCTGCCGATGGCTTCATCACCTTGGTAAACGGCTTCTGTAATATAACCTTCTCTTTTAAGCGCATATATAATAGCATCCGAGATTTTTTTTTCATCTTCGATTACCATGACCTTTTCATTCATTGCCTCACCATCCAATCTGTTTTGAATAAGTTTTAAGTATGCTATATCAATTTTATCTTATGTTATTAGATAGTATAAGTCAATTGCTCCCATGTAAAACATTGATTGGCACAGCAATTAATTATCACAAACCCTTCAGAAAATAAATTAAAAAATATCAAGAAAATTTTTGATATGTAACATATGTTACGGAATTTATTTTCCCATCCTGTTATGATATACACATCAAAGCGCAGTACTAGTTCAGCAGATGCGCTAAATTAATCAAATTATACAGGAGGATTTAAGAATGGATAACAAGATGTTTTGCTATCAATGTCAGGAAACAGCAGGAAACAGTGGATGTACACAGTCAGGTGTCTGTGGTAAGTCACCAGTAGTTGCAGGTATTCAGGATCTTTTAATCTATGTGACAAAAGGCATCTCTGAAGTGACTACTAAGCTTCGTGAAGAAGGCAAAAAAGTAAGCACTGATATCAACCACCTTATTACCTTGAATTTATTTACTACTATAACAAATGCAAACTTTGACGAGGAAGCAATTGCTTCACGTATCGTTTCAACAATAGATGCAAAAAATGAATTAATCAGCCAGTTAAGCGATAAAGCTTCTTTAAGCGATGCAGCTTTATGGGCAGGTTCAAATGTAGAGTTTACTGGAAAAGCTGCTACTGTAGGTGTTCTTGCTACTGAAAATGAAGATATCAGAAGCCTTCGTGAGTTAATTACTTACGGATTAAAGGGACTTTCCGCTTACAGCAAACACGCTAATGCACTTCTTAAGGATGATGAAGAAGTAGATGCCTTCTTACAGAGAGCACTTGCTAAGACACTTGATGATACCCTTGGTGCAGAAGAACTTGTAGCACTTACTTTAGAAACCGGTAAATACGGTGTTAACGGTATGGCTCTTCTTGATGCAGCTAATACAACAGCTTATGGCAATCCTGAAATTACAAAAGTTAATATCGGTGTTGGTACCCGTCCTGGTATCTTAATCTCCGGTCATGATTTACGTGATATGGAATTACTTTTACAGCAGACAGAAGGTACAGGGGTTGATGTATATACTCATTCCGAGATGTTACCTGCACATTACTATCCTGCATTTAAGAAATATACTCATTTCGTAGGAAACTATGGTAATGCATGGTGGAAACAGAAAGAAGAGTTCGATAGCTTCAACGGACCTATCTTAATGACAACCAACTGTATCGTTCCTCCTAAGGACAGCTACAAAGACAGACTTTATACAACTGGCGCTGCTGGTTTCCCTGGCTGCAAGCACATTGGTGGTGAAATTGGTCAGGAGAAAGATTTCTCTGAAATCATTGAGCATGCTAAGAAGTGTGCAGCTCCTACAGAAATCGAAACTGGTGAAATAGTTGGTGGTTTCGCACACAATCAGGTACTTGCACTTGCAGATGCAGTAGTAGGCGCTGTTAAATCCGGAGCTATCAAGAAATTCATAGTTATGGCTGGTTGCGATGGTAGAGCAAAATCCAGAAACTATTACACAGATTTTGCAAATGCTCTTCCTAAGGATACGGTTATTTTAACAGCAGGTTGTGCAAAATATAAATATAACAAATTAGAGCTTGGTGATATCGGTGGAATTCCTAGAGTCTTAGACGCTGGACAGTGTAACGATTCCTACTCACTTGCAGTAATCGCATTAAAGCTTAAGGAAGTATTCGGTCTGGAGGATATCAACGATCTGCCTATCATCTACAATATCGCCTGGTATGAGCAGAAAGCCGTTATCGTATTATTAGCTTTATTACACCTTGGTGTTAAGAATATCCACTTAGGACCTACATTACCTGCATTCCTTTCACCTAACGTTGTCAAGGTACTGGTAGAGAACTTCGGTATTGCCGGAATCGGTACTGTTGAAGAGGATATGGAACTGTTCTTTGGTAAGGAAGAAGAAGTTGCTGCAACAGTAGAAGTAGAAGGAGCTATCACAAAGGATATGTTAATCGGTGATATTCTTCGTATTGATTCTAACCTTGCGCCTATCCTTTTAGAGGTTGGTATGCACTGCTTAGGCTGCCCTTCCTCACAGATGGAATCCTTAGAAGATGCTTGTGGAGTTCACGGAATGGACGTTAATATAGTACTTGAGAAATTAAACAGCCAGTTAACAAAGTAATAAGTCACTATTTAAATGCTTAACTCCCCCTTTAGAATATAGATTCATCCATGTAACACACTCCCCCCTGAGAATACCGCAAGCTTTCTTGCGGTATTCTCAACCACCTATCTATATCCTGGGGCTGTCTTATGCGAATTACAGTAGGCAGCCCCACCTTATAGAATAATGTTTCTTATAGATAATAAGGAGAAGAAAAAGATGAGTGCATTTTTAGGACCGATCCATTATTGGGTATATAATAAGATTAAACTTCAGGAAGAACTTGTTAAGGATATTGTAGAACTCAGTGCAGTAAATGGCTGGGATAATGAATTAGAAGATAAGCTTGCTAAGAGGTTTGGAACTATCAGCAGTGAACCTCTGGAAGATATTATAGATGGTATGAACATACATGGCTGGTTACAGTCTAAACTCTCTATTACAGAAGGAAGACTTGCCTTAGCAGTAACCGAAATCTTAAATCAGGATGTTAACAGAAAAGAAAAACTGATTGAAACTGCTTTTGAATTTGGTAAGAAACATAGCATTCCAAACACTGCTGATGCAGAAGATGCGTTTCAGGTTATCAGTGACAGTCTTATAGATGGAATGCCCTGCGACCATGTAAATGAAATATTGGAGCAAGGTTCATCTTTTACAAGCTGGCAGCAGGCTGAGTGTGTACACGGCAGATACTGGGAACTGGTAAACGGTTCCATAGAAGTATATTATGAACTTCGTAAGGCAATAATTGAAGGATTGATAAGCGGAACAGCAATTAAATTTATTGTGAAACCCGATGATGCTTTCGAACTTACATTAAACTAAAAATAATATTTTAAATAATACAGGAGGTATGGATATGTACAGTGTAGAATTAATGGTAGCAGAACATGATAATATTTTAAAGCTTATCCAGGTGATAGAAAATGCATGCTGCAAAATCATAGATGGTGAAGAACCGGTACCTGAGGATTTTGAGAAGATGATATATTTTGCTAGAAATTATGCAGATAAGCATCATCACGGAAAAGAAGAACAGGTACTGTTTGCTGAAATGACAAATAACTTAGGCAAGATAGGAACCAATCTGATTCAACACGGTATGTTGGTAGAACATGATCTGGGACGCCTGCACATATCCGACCTTGAAAATTCTATTACTCTTTACAGAGAAAATCCTGCAACACTTCATAAGCTGGGAATGATAGCAGGAGCATCCGGTTACGCAGTTCTGTTAAAAAGGCATATCGGGAAAGAAAATGAAGTTATCTATCCTTATGCAGAGAAAAGCCTATCAAAAGAAATCCTCGACTCCGTTGATAAAAGAGTCAGAGCCTTTGAAGAGGAAGCGACAGAGCAAGGTGTACAAGAGCACTGCCTTGGAATACTAAAGGAACTTACCGGGAAATACGGAGTAGAATAAAGGTTTAGAACAGAGGTGTTACAATGATTAATCTGGAACAGTTAAAAAAACAGCATGCCAGCATTGAAGAAGAGTTAGACATCATACTAAGTCTTACTTTTAAAGAGGAGTATATTGATTTACTGAGTGATATCACTCTCCATATCAATAAACTGGCAGGACTACTTAATATTCATCTGCTGTCTGAAGATGATTTTATGTACCCTGCTTTAAGGGATAGCAAAGACACAGAAATAAAAAATATGGCAAGCTCCTACAGTGATGAGATGGGAGGTCTTGTTACAGAATTTACTGCTTATAAGAACCGGTTCAACACGAAAAGCAAGGTACTTGCAGCAGAAGCAGAGTTCCGACCCATGACGAAAACAGTTCTTGGTAAGATTAAAAGCCGTATGGACAAAGAAAATAAAAATTTGTACCGTTTAATTGCCGAGAAAAATTTATAAGTTATACTTTGCAATTAGATTTAGCTAATAAATCATGTAAAATTCAATATCTGGCATAATAAGTTGTCATTGTTCAGATTATTAATGGGCTTGTAAGCACTCATTTAGTGCAGTTTACGTCGCACTCATAAAATGCATCCGATAGTTCCTAGATTTATCATCTAATAGATTATAATTAGCTTATAAAGAATAGACCACCTAGAGGACGTTCGTTTTTGCATCGTATCAACATGTAGTAGAATATATCGTGTGATATCAATTGGACTGAGCGGATATAGATGACATATGAAAGAGAACAATCACTGCTGAGTATAGATAGAGAGCTTTTATAGACTTTAAAAAATACTCGATATTGAAAGAGTATCAAGTTCCGTGTAATCGGTAAAACCAATGTAAAATATGTTGATAATTATTAAGGACAGAGCCTAATTTTTGGGTTTCTGCCCTTGCTTGTGTTATAAGACGATTTTTGAGTATTTAAGAAAATCATCTTAAAATCATAATAATTCCGAGATTATCTTAATAATTCTTCAAATATATCTTAAGCTAGGAATGAATCGGCCCCAATCTTAACGGTGGCCTGTCCGCTTTTGCTTACCTTACAGAGTTGCTGATTCAATCCTTCTATGGCATTGGTGGTGTAAATAAGCCTACGATTTCTTTAGGTTATTTGTAATAAGTGGAAAGGTTAGCCCAACTATCTCTCCAGGACTTTGCTATTGTAGGGTATTTTCTTCCTCATTTCCCATCAAAAAATCCAATTCACTAAGTTCTATATCTTCTGTAGGTGCTGCATAGACATGTTTTAAATCGGACATGAGAGGCTTTATATCCTTATATGATTCAAACTTTACCGTATTCCTTATTTGGTGGATAATTCACTGATATATTTCCGTTTCTAAGAATACAGCTTCATTGCAAGAAGGTCATATTATCTGCACAAACTATCAAGATATCCTGTACTCCACGATTTTTTAAACTGTTCATGATGAATAACGAGAATTTTGCATTTTCATTTCGCCTACCTACATACAAGACATCTTTGTGTCCATTCATATCGATACCGATGGCTATATAAAAGGCCTTTTTCATAATCCTGCCTTAGTTTCTTACATGAAAATGTATGGCATCCATGAACATTATGGTGATGCGAATGAATCCTTATTCAATAAATTTGTAAAAAATGGAGTCAGAATCATTATCAGTAAAGTATTTTGCCAATTCAAAAAAAGTATACAGTTTGACATAACCAACTAATATCATAAATCTTAGTTGGAATCGTAAGTAATGCAAGTCAATCATATAAATCAGTTGACAAATAAAACCAAATACAATAAAATAAGTAGAATAATTCCATATTTTAATATAAAATAACATAATAAAACATATAGGAGAATGAAAAGTTATATGGATCTATCATCTTTACTTACAGGACCACTACATATAAATATAGATATTACCAATAAATGCAACTTCTTTACTTAATGATGAGATTATTCATCAGTTATATGACTTAAATATAAGTTTAGTTGGATGTACTCTATTTTCTCTAAAAGATGAAATACATGATTCAATAACACAAGTTAAAGATTCACTCAAAAAAACATTACACAATATTCAATTACTTCGCAAGTATAATATACCTGTTGAGGTAAAGTGTGGAGTTACAAAATTTAATGTATATGAATGGGAGAAAGTAAGAGAGTTTTGTTGTTTAAATGGATTCACCTTTACACCTTATTATGACATCAATCGTAAAAATAACGGAGATATTACACCAGAATCTTTTAGAGTTAATAAGGAAGAACTAATTAATATAATCGAAAAAGAAAAAGATAAGAATTTAATTGGATTATTTCATAGATATAATCATGATTATGCATGTGAAGAGTTAAGATATACTCTTTCGATTAGAAGTGATGGTACAATAAATCCTTGTCCAAGATTTTTCCTAGAGTTAGGTAACATAAAACAAAATAGTATAAAAAATAATTGGTATGAATCAGAATATTTAAAAATAATCCAAAGTATAAAATGGGGTGATCTCCCAGAATGTTCAATTTGTAGTCAACAAATATACTGTAAACGTTGCCCAGGCATAGCTTTTATAGAATCCGGTAATTTTTTTTATAAAAGTAGTATGAATTGTTTTATTGCTCAATGTAAGTGCGAGGTTTCTAACGCTAAGTAAATACTAATGTCAATTTGTAATAGCATTTTAAAGTGAAGAAGGGAGAATTTATTGAATATGGCATATAAAAAAATAGATGAAACTAATAAACATATTTTTCATAAATTAATGTTAGATTATTATAGAGAAGGCTGTGATGAAAATACACCGCAGAATATATTAGATGATTTTATTATTTCATTATACAATAATATAGTTACTAAATCTATGTATGGTAGATTAATAGAGTTAGATAAGAAAATAATAGGTTTTGTTATTTGGATGATTGATGTAGATGGTAACGATTATAGTGAAATGCCTGGATATGGAACAATAGCAGAAATTGGTATTAAGGCAGAATATAGAAATCAAGGGATTGGGAAGAAAATTGTACTATTTGCAGAAAAGAAAATGATGGAAATGGGAGTTAAGGGGTTCTATGTTACAGTATATGAACCAGCAACTAAATTCTGGAGTAATTGTGGGTACACTAATACGCATAATAAAGGAAATAATAATTTGGAAATATATTCCAAAAAAGTGTGATGAAGTCTTGTTGAATTAATTAGAAAGAAACTGTGATATTAATAGCTTATAAACTAATGGTTTTATACTCTTGTAGGGGAAGTTCCTGTTAGATCTGTTTATACAACATCAATCAGATATTTACATAGTATATTATTAATGAAGATTAAGTGGGCTATGAAATAATATTTTTGATTCAAGATAATATTGAAACAGAATCTGCAGTCAGTTATTTGTCTTATTTCCAATAAACAAATAAGTTTTTTCTAAATCTTACAGGTATTGAAACACTATATAAGTTATTTGCAGGAAGATAAAGTTAATATAACTAAAATAGGTCATAAATTTTTAAAATAATTCTTGAGGTTTCCTTCACGTTTATAAACTGATACACTATTGTTATAAGATAAACCATCTTATATAATGTATGACACGGAAGGAGTTGTAAGGTATGACACCTGAAAATTGCAACTATGGATCAATTTAATAGTATTTTTATAATGGATTTATTATAAGAAAGCATTTGAAGGGATATACTTTGCTGAACTCATCGTAAGGAAACCTTGGATTATAAGTTGAAGATTGATAGATCTTTAATTAAAATATAATCAGATTGTGATCAGGTTAAATATATAGGTTGACAGCACTGTAGAAGGAGTATTCTTCTGCAGTTTTTTATGCCCTGAAATAGTAATGCTTTCTTTCTTGAAACCTTTCGCTGATAGGAAAAAAATAAAGGAAAGGATGCCACCTTATAGTTTTTCAGTCGGGATGCGGCAGGAAAAAGGCATATGATGGCAGTATCGGAGGCCGTCCCCCGATATCAGGTTTAATTAAAAATGAAAGACATATTTGTTAATGGTGTAAAAAAATATATGAATACCACATTGGTATTAAAAAATGTAACCTTTATGGTAAATGAAGGCGAAAGAGCAGGAATGGTCGGTGAGAACGGAAGTGGTAAGACCACGGTCATGAAACTGATTGCCGGTAAACTGACTTTAAATCATTGTGCAGGTTATCCTTATGCTCCTGTACCTCCGGGTTACGATGAAGGCTGGGTCATTCTGTCAAAGGACACTACCTGTGCTTATCTGGATCAGATACCGGATTATGAAGCGGGGGTTAAGGTAATAGATGTGCTTAATATGGCTTTTGAAGAGGTGTTCCAGTTAGAGTCAGAGTTAAGAAGTCTTGAGCTCGAGATGCAGCAGGCGGAAGGCACAAATCTTGAGAAAGTGTTAAATAAATATGATAACTGTTTAAAGCAATACGAAAGCAAAGGCGGATACCAGGTAACCGAGAAGCTTAACAGGATCTGCAAAGGATTAAAGTTCAGTGATGAATTCTTAAAGAAAGATTTTAATATACTAAGCGGCGGAGAGAAGACAACAACCGCACTGGGTAAGCTCTTAATGGATAATCCCGATGTACTGCTTTTAGATGAGCCCACCAATCATCTGGATATGGAATCAGTAGAATGGCTGGAGGAATATATTAAGACCTATAAGGGGACGGTTATTATTGTTTCCCATGACAGGTATTTCCTGGATCATACGGTAACGAAAATAATTGAGATTGAAGTGGGAGAGGCAGAGACGTACAACGGAAACTATACGGAATTTCTACGTCAGAAGGAAGAGAATTTCAGGCTATGGCAGGAGCATTACAAAGATCAGCAGAAAAAAATCAATGACATGGAAAAGTCCGTGAGACAGTTAAGAGAATGGGCTTCGAAAGGCGGTAACGAGAAGTTCTTCAAAAGAGCTGCAAGTATTCAGATAAAGCTGGATAAAATGGAGCGGATCGACCGTCCTGGTTCGAAAGATAATAATCTGCGTCTGAAGGTTTCAGAAGCAGAAAGGTCAGGAAATATAGTAGTAAAAGCCAAAGAGTTAAAGAAAGCCTTTGGTGAGAAGATATTATTTAATGAAGCGGATGCAGAAATCTATTTCAGAGAGCGAGTTGCTATGATCGGACAGAATGGCAGCGGTAAAACTACCTTTCTTAAAATGCTCTTAAAAGAAATAGAACCGGAGCAAGGCAGTATAGAGTTTGGCAGTAATGTTAAGATGGCTTACCTGCCGCAAAATCTGGCTTTTCAGAATGAAGAAATTACTCTGCTGGAATGCTTTCGGGAGGACATTTCAATCCTTGAAGGAGCAGCCAGAGAATATCTAGCCAGGTTCTTATTCTTTGGAAGTACTGTTTTTAAGAGGGTAAAGTATCTGTCTGGCGGTGAACGAGTACGTCTTATGTTGAGCAAACTTCTATTTACTGATGTGAATCTGTTGATACTTGATGAACCGACCAATCATCTGGATACTGTGTCCATCGAGAATATTGAGAATACGCTGGAGACATTTAAGGGAACCGTGTTCTATATTTCCCATGACAGGTACTTTATTAATAAAACGGCAACCAGGATATTGGAACTTAACAATGGGAAACTAAAGAGTTATGACGGTAACTACGATGCATATAAAGCGGAAAAAGAAAAGTTAGAGAGTTATTTATTGACTTCTGATACAAATATGAATAGCGCCAATCCAGCTAACACCAAAGATAAACAAGTCTCAAAAGAAGGAAAAAAGGTGAATCCAGTCCATACAGCTTACCTTGAGAGGAATATAGAAAATCTGGAAAATGAGCTAAAAGCAGTAAATGACCGTATGAATTCACCTGAAATACCGTTAGAGGAACTAAATACACTATATAGCAAGCATCAAGAGCTATCAGCCGAGCTTGAAGAGGTTATGGAGGAATGGTTATCCATAAGTAATCAAGTATAACATAAAAAGATTCCAGCCTCCTTCGTCACCATTAACCCCTTTTTACCAAGCTTTGCAGCAAGGAATTTCTCAAAATCCTCCTTGGAATCTTTTAAGAAACGCATCTGATTACCATGGCAGGAGTAAATAAAATCTGCGAGAGGTTTGACCTCTTTTACCAACAGGCTGTCGGAATAGCAATGCTTTTCCACAGCCTGAAATAATTCCTCTAATTCTTCCGCCCCCTTATCAAGGCCGAAGATATCAAAGAGTTTCACTTCTGATAAGGCAATTCTCTCATCGTATTCCTTTGCCAATGCTTCAATTTCCTGCAGATGCTTTCTGCCGTAAGTACTAAGACAGAGACATCCTGAGGGCTTTAAGACCCGTTTAAGCTCTGCCAAAGCTTTCTTACGGTCTTTGGCATAAAAGAGTACATGATTAGCAATTACAACATCAAAGGTTTCAGACGAATAAGGAATCTCCTGCATATCAAATTGTTTATATTGATAATCACCAGGGATACCTTTTAATCGTGAAGCTGCATTTCTTAACATACCAGAAGAGATATCAGATAGCAGAACGGTAATATCTGAGGGGAGGCGGTCTCGATTCTCATACCACAATTCACCGTTTCCACAGCCAACCTCCAGAACCTTGCATCCTCTGTTAAGGGGAAGGTTACCGTAAATCCATTGATACCAGCTCTCAGGGTTTCTGGAATAGCGCTTATGAAGGTCAATTCGCACCTCCAGATTTTTTGAGGTCTTATATTGATCGATAAGAGTTTCTTCCATACTAAGAAGATGAATTAAGGAAACCATGTGATTCCAGTCAGGTTCTTCTGATTCAGGCAGAGCCTGTGCTGTCTTTTTAATAATCTGCTCCATTTGCTTTAAAGCAGCAATCTTGTCTTTTAGCAGCTTCTGCTGAAGGTTTAAGGATTCCTTAACATAGGCTGAGTCAGTGTAATTAACGGAGATTTCTTTTATTTCCTCCAGAGAAAAACCAAGCATTTTAAGGGCAAGGATTCTTTGAAGGACGGCAAAATCCTTGTCTGTATAGAAACGGTAACCGGATTCTTTCATAAGGGAGGGTTTTAATAGCCCTACCTCATCATAATAGCGGATTGTCCGTACCGATACATTTGCTCTTTTGGAAAATTCTCCGGTTGTATAAAGGTTCTCCATTATGGTATTTTCTCCTCTCTATAACGAGCCTGTTCACTATGACTGGTATGTCATAGTTTTAAGAAGTCCTTGTTGTTAAGATACCAATCGATGGTTTTCTTGATTCCCGCATCAAAAGAAATCTTTTGCTGCCACCCAAGCTCTCTTTGTATTTTAGAAGAGTCCATGGAATATCTTCTGTCATGACCTTTTCTATCCTCCACATAGGCCAGGGGAGGTATATTTAGGTGGTATTTCTCTTTTAAGACAGCTGTAATCTTATGAACTACCTCAAGGTTAGTATAATCTTCTTCGGCACCTATATTATATACTTCTCCCAGAGTACCTTCCTTAAGAACCAGGTCAATTGCTGCCAGGTGATCTTCAACAAAAAGCCAGTTTCTGATATTCTGTCCGTCTCCGTAGATAGGGATAGGATTGCCCGAGAGACAGTGAAACAGGCAATTGGGTATAAACTTCTCCTGGTATTGATAGGGACCGTAGTTATTGGAACATCTTGTAACCAGAACCGGAAAGCCATAAGTTGTGAAATAAGCTCTTGCCATATGGTCGGCTCCGGCTTTGCTTGCAGAGTAAGGATTTCTCGGATTAACAAGAGTTGCTTCGGTAAATTGGCCCTCTGCTTCCAGTTCTCCATACACCTCATCTGTGGAGATATAGAGGAATCGCTTACCCTCATAATGATCTCCCCAGTGATTTCTGGCAGCTTCCAGCAAATTAAGAGTACCGCTGACATTTACATCAGCAAATATTCTGGGAGACTTGATACTTCTGTCCACATGGGTATGTGCGGCAAAATGAACCACATAATCTATGGGATATTCGGAGAAAAGGGAAGTAATAAGTTCTTCGTTTCTTATATCACCCTGGATAAAATGGTAATCTGCACTTCCTTCGTAAGTGTTCAGGTTCTCTTTTCTGCCGCAGTAGGTGAGTGCATCCAGATTGAGTATCTGTATTTCCTCCTGTGATTTCTCCATAAGATAATGAATATAGTTGGAACCTATGAATCCGGCTCCTCCGGTTATAAGATAAGTTTTCATGATGATTGTAACCTCCTAATGTGTGATAATTACATTGTAGAAGGTTACGCAGCGTGAGAGTCAAGTGTTAATTATAAATATTATTAAGCCTTATTCGGTGCATTATTTATTGCTTTATATGACAGATCTAATCTCAATAAAACCGAATTAAAATTACGTTTATTATAACTTATGAAAGGATAGCGTCAACGACTCTTTGATACTGTATCTGGTCAGCGGAGTCCAGATTACCAAAGGAACTCTGCCTGCTTTTCTCCAGGCAGGCAAAAGATACAGGAAATACGGTTTCCATATGCTTTACATAATCGGTACGAAAGTATTCCTTGCTTCTATTTAAAGACATAGCAATCAGCTGATAGCTGCTGTTTAGTACAAACTGCAGAAAAGCAGTATTTTCAGGGTAGAAGGAGAAACAGAGATTACGGACAAAATGAAGAAGCTTATTTACAAGCTTTTCAAGAGCTTCCTCCTGCAAACTTATAGTAAACAAGGTCTGCCCGCCTCTTTTGGAATCTTCTTTGATATCCTGCAGATCATCCGCCAATTGCAGAAAGAATCCGAAGCCAAGGTAGAAGAGAAAATCTTCCCTGTTCATTTCTTTTGCTACATAGTAACGATCAATTAATACGGATACACCGCCTTTGTAAAGTGATATTGCAAGTCTTTCTTCCAGCGTTAAAGGGTTTTCTGACTTTTGCTGTTTTAGACTTTCCGCCTGGGCATCTAACATCAAGAGGAGTAAGGTACGGGCAGTATCAGAGTCGGAACAGTCAACTACTGTAGAAGCGGCTGAGAGAAAGTGTAAAGTTTTCGTATCGTATGTACAGGTTGGTATATGTTGTTTTTTATTTAGAAAATCTTGTATCAGTGCATTATATCGCTCTTTATTAACAGCAGAGTTCCCCGGATTATCTATGTAATTATCCGTATAAGGGTAGAGCATACTGTAACCGTAGCAGGTTCTTGAAAATGGTGAATTATCTTCATGTATTTGCTTAAACATCATATAAACAATATAATTCCTTAGTGCCTGCCCCATGTCAGCAAAGGAGAGCTCCGGTGTATAAGACCTCACCTCTCTAAGAAAATCCTTTATTTCTGTGACAAAAGCATCTATTTTCTCAGGAGAGAGGTACTTATGAAGATCTATAATAGCTTCTGATAGAAGAACCTGGGATAGAAGGGAATCTATCTGATTTCTCCAACGCCTTCGTATAAAAGGGAAACGAGGGCATTTCTTTACCAGCAGCGAGAATTTAGTAGATATGTCCTGAACATAATTTTCGTTGGAAGCTTTCTCCTTGTCTGTCATTTCTTTCAGAAACGCAGGAAAGGTATCTTCTGCAGACAGCCATTGTTCTCTTATAACAGGAAGAAAAGAAGTTTTTATTATATCTTTCTTAAAATAGTCCATGGATGCGCACCTCTGTATTTAATACCGGAATAAATTCAAGGTATTCTAATTATTGTCATTAAACGTATTATAATGAACAAACAATTGAATATCAACAGTTAATTCTATTGAAGGACAGGGTTTATTTTTGTATAATTAAACAGATTATGTTTGAATACATTCTGGAAAACAAATCTTTTGTTAAGAGTACCTATCATTCGGTGAGCAAAGAGCATCTGGAGCGTTACCTGCATCATGAGTCCTCCTGCAAGGTAATTTTATGTATGCCCTGGGAAAATACGAAAGAAAGGCAAAAAATCAAGCCTGTACTTTACAAGGCTTGCTACTAGAGATATAATAGTTTTAAATACTACATAAGGTGGCTTGTATGTCGGTAAGGATGTAATTACAGCCCTTTATCAGGAAAATATAATACAGTATCAGGAGGATAGAAGATGTCTGACTTTATTATTACCTGCTGTTCAACAGCAGATATGCCCGTGGAGTTTTTTGAGGAGAATCAAATCTCCGTCATTCATTTTCACTATACAATGGAAGGCAAGGAATATGTGGATGATATGGGAAAATCCATGCCTTTTGATATTTTCTATAACAAAATAAAAGAAGGCGCTGCTTCTACCACATCTCAGCCCAATGCAGAACAGTACATGGAAGTGTGGGAACCTATTCTAAAAGCAGGAAAGGATGTTCTGCATATCAGCCTTTCCTCCGGTATATCAGGTGCCTATAACTCGGCTTGTATTGGCAGAGATATCTTAAATGAGAAATATTCAGACCAAAAGGTTGTTGTACTGGATTCCCTTGCAGCTTCTTCCGGATACGGATTGCTGATAACTCTAGCTGGAGAAAAGCAGCAGGAAGGCTTAGAGCTTGAATCCTGTTACAATTGGTTAGAGGAGAACAAACTTAAGGTAAATCACTGGTTCTTTTCCACAGACCTAACCAGTTATTACCGCGGCGGCAGAATATCAGCAACCTCAGCTGCCTTTGGAACAATCTTAAAGATCTGCCCTCTTTTAAACGTAGACCATGAAGGAAAGCTTATACCAAGAGATAAATACCGTGGTAAACGTAAGGTTTCAGAGGAAATGGTAAGACGTATGGAGGAATTTGCACAGGACCGACAGGCTTATAGTGGAAAGTGCTACATTTCTCAGTCGTCCTGCTATGAAGATGCCAGATTGGTGGCTAATATGATAGAAGAAAGATTCCCTGCACTGAAAGGGAAAGTCCTGATAAATAATATTGGTACAGTAATCGGTTCACATACAGGGCCGGGAACAGTAGCCCTCTTCTTTATTGGTGATAAGCGAGTAGATTAAGACGATATAAGTAGTTGTTGTTAAAGCAATGAATAGCCGGAAGAAACCTGAGGGTATCATCCGGCTATTCATTCAATGGAACAGCTCTTGTATAGTCTATTTTTTACTTTCCAGTAAACCTTTTAAGAGACTTATAAATAATGCCGCCAGCAAGGAATTGAAGAACCCGCCCATGGAGATTCCCCGTACAAAATGATCAGCAATCATAATGGACCAGGCATTTACCACAAAGCTAAACAGACCTAAGGTCAAAACATTAAGAGGGAAGGTTACCAGCAAGAGTAAGGGTTTTACCAGTAAGTTCACAAATAACAAGACCAGGCCAACTGCCAATAACGCACCGGTGCTGTAAATGGTAACACTGGGAATAGCCATGGATAGTAAATATATTACGGCAATATAAGAGAGATAATTAAAAAGTACTTTTTTCATGATAACCCCCATCTGTGTGCTTTAACACACGTAAATTCAGGAATATAAAAATGCAATGCATTTTTTAATCTAACACAACAGTATTGTAGTGCATTATACGGATGTATGGCAGCAAAAAGATTTGCCTTCTATCAGAAATTTGAAGAATAATTCCTAATAATTTTATAATTCAAATGTCACAAGCCTTATTTACATTCGATTTCAGGCAAATTACACAACTCAGAAAGAACAAATGCGCCTATGAAAAGGTATTAGAAGTCCTTTTCTCTGAAAATTTTGTGCTATACTATAAAACAGATTGTTTGAGCGTAGCGAGTTATCTGTTTTATAGTATGCCAAGCACAAAATCTTCAGAGAATTAGGACTTCTTATGCCTTGGAACCTGCGCATGAGTTTTTTCTGATTTGTGTAATTTGCCGTCCCCTTGTAAAAAAACCAGCCTTCTATTGAATTTGAAGAGTAATTACTGATAATTTTATATTATGACATTTACCAGTATTTGAAAACTATTTTCTAAAGCATTTTTATCAATACCCGAACATTTAGGTCTGACAGCTTAAGCTTCTTATCTGGAATGAACCAAACTGCAATAGCCAGAAGGTCCTGGGCACAATCTATCAATTCTTCTAATACAAAGAAGGAGATAGGAAGAGAAAGTGAGAATTTCTTCTCTTCCCTAATCCTTATTGAAATCCAAAGGACTGGGTAGAACTTACTCAACATATATCTTTACCCGAATATTTCCGTTACTTTCATCATCCCAAACTTCAACATCGACAATGTTAGGATCATCCAAAGTACCATTAATCAACTCTTTGATAATACCAGAAAAGTCGATTTCGGATAAATTAACGCCATTACTCTCCATTTTACTTCTGGCCTCAGCAGGAATGTGAACCATAATCTTTCCTGCAACTTCGCCAAGAGTAGTGATTAGACCAAGGGGAACATTAACATTGACGTTTAACGATTTTTTATCCGAAGATACTTTTATCCGTAGAAACTTGTAATTGGTCTTTCTGGTGTCAGGATAAGCTACGGCAGTTGTTGGTGTGCTTTCAACTTCTTTGGCAGTGCCTAAGGCTTCCAGCAATTCCATTCCTTCAGAAGCCGTAATCTGGCCTTTTTCGATCATTTCAAGAATTTTAAGTTGTTCGTTCATGTTATAACCTCCCATATAATTTATAATATTTTTGAGAAACTCAATATACATATACAGTTTCTATGTTCTTACGGGTGACAATCCAATTTGAAGCCCATATGGATAGAAGCCTCCTTATGAGTTGAGCCTCTTTATGAGTTGAGCTTTTTGATACGTTCAGCAGCATCCTTAGGTGAAAGCTCTTTTCTGGAGACCTGCTCAAGAATTTCATTTTTCGCTTCCTTTAAAACTTCCATATCTCTTGCTGTTTCTTTGGCAGGCACTTCAAAGCCTAGATTTTTGATAACAGTATCCAGCTTTCCTCTTACTGTAGGATAGGAAATTCCAAGTTCCTTCTCTACATCTTTAATATTACCCCTGCATTTAATAAATACTTTAACAAATAAAAGATCTTCTTCCGGGAGTCTGCAGAATTCGCAAGGTTCAAAATCTCCTTCCAGGGAGGTATGACACCTTGGACAGCCTAACTTGGTAATCGTGAGCTTTTCACCGCAGACAGGACATATTCCGGGAGCTTTATATTTCATGGAAAATACCTCCTATTTTGTCTGATTTATTTATAATATACTATTAATGCTTCTATATGTCAATAATAAAATTAATAATATTAATATTAAAATTAAATATATTGATTTTATAATTGAATATATTAAAATAAATATATAAACCTTTAATATGTGAAGCTTAAAATGTTAACTGGTGATATATGAAAACAATAAAATTAGTATTAATAGGACAAGATTTATTGAGCTGTTGAGTAAGTTATAGTAGAAAAGCCATAAACGAGAGTAAATAGATATAATCAATCGATTAGATAAAAAGGAAGCTGGAAAGGTTTAAAATGAGGAGATTAGTATAATAACTATTGTAAAACCAAGTTTTTAGCATTAGAAAAGCATAATAGACCAAAATTAATTTTATACAGCAGCAGGAATTCCAATTTGTAAACTTCGTAAAAATATCTTATAATATTAACCAATGCAACTATAAAATAAGAATAATACAATGAATACTGAAATTAATCATAATGAGATTTCAGTAACGAAAGAAAGGACACTATGTACGATAAAGTAGCCCAATCAGCAGAATATATAAAGAGCAGGTTAAAATTATCACCGGACATTGCCATTGTCCTGGGGTCAGGCCTTGGTGATCTGGTAGATTCCCTGACAGAAACTGAAATCATCAACTATGAAGATATCCCTCATTTCCCGCAGTCCACTGTTGCCGGACATGCCGGACGTCTGGTGATAGGTAAATTAAAAGAAACTCCCGTACTAATCATGCAAGGAAGATTTCATTTCTTTGAGGGATATTCCATGAAAGAGGTGACTTATCCTGTCTTTGTAATGAAATTACTTGGTATCAGTAACTTGATACTTACCAATGCCTGCGGAGGTATTAAGGAAAGCTTCTCACCAGGAACCCTAATGTTAATTGAAGATTTTATCAATCTTATGCCATCCAATCCTTTGATTGGAATAAATGATGAAAGATTCGGACCTAGATTTCCGGATATGACAGAACCTTATAGCTTAGAGCTTCTTCAAGTAGCCAGAAATGCAGCTAAAAAGCTTTCCATTCCTTATGGAGAAGGAGTTTATGCAGGCTTTCAGGGACCATATTATGAGACCGCTGCTGAAATACGCATGATTAGGAACCATGGAGCAGATGCAGTAGGTATGTCGACTGTTCCGGAAACAATAGCAGCTAATTATCTTGGTATTAAGGTTCTTGGAATTGCCTGTATCACAAATATGGCAACCGGAATACAGAAGGTCAAGCATTCTCATGATCGAGTGATTGAAATTGCCAAAAAGGCCTCCAGTGATTTAAGCCTTTTGATAAACGCAGTCGTTGAAGATATGAAGTAATTTAACTGGGATAAAGCAAGGAGATAAACATATATTGTATTAATCGGTCTTAAGGTGCTTGTATATGTCTAATAGAAGATATGTTATTATTTCCGCTGCATTAATAGCTCTGCTTATTATATTGACAATTCCATTGATTAATATTTCGCCAGGGCAGATTGCCACCTCCTCAAAGGAAACTGCCCAGGAGGTGGATAATACGGAAGACAGAATATATCTGCCAATTGTAATGTACCATGATATTAAAAAATCAAATTCCGGTAAGGATATCATAAATCCCAACGAATTTGAAAGTGATTTAAAGTACTTAAAAGAGAATAATTATACTACCATAACAATGGATGATCTCCTGGACTATGTATATGAAGATAAATCTCTACCTGAAAAGCCCATAATGCTGACCTTTGATGACGGATATCTTACCACCTATCGATATGCTTATCCAATTATGCAGGAATATGATATGAAAATTGTATTATCCATAATCGGAAAAAGCACAGATGATTTTACAAGAGTTGGAGATGATCATCTGGAATATGCTCATTTGACCTGGCCGCTCTTAAATGAAATGCTGGAATCAGGACTTATAGAAATCCAGAATCATACATATAATCTCCATAAGTCCCGAGGGGGAAGAATCGGCAGTAAGCAGAAGAGGGGAGAGTCCTTAGAAGAATATGAAAAGGTTCTCTCTGAGGATGTTATGAAACTACAGCAGGAGGTAACAGAGATGACCGGTAATACTCCTACAACCTTTACCATTCCATATGGAGAATATAGTGATGATACCATTGAAATAATTAAAAAACTGGGATTTAAGGCAGCCTTAACCTGTGACTATGGTTTAAATAAGATTACAAAAGATAAGGATACTTTGTTTTCTCTAAAAAGGATATGCCGCTCCCATAAGTATTCCATAGATAAATTATTAGAGGACGCAGAGAAGACTATAAAAAAATAATAAAAACAAAAATTTCTTTGATACAATAAGAGGAGTCAGGATGAGCTTACAATTTAAGAAAGCACAAACAGAGGAAGATATTGAACAGATAGCAATAGCAGCTGAAGAAATTTGGCAGGAGCACTATATAACCATAATCTCAAGAGAACAGATAGATTATATGGTGGAACATTTTCAGAGTGAAGATGCTGTTAAAGCCCAGATAGAGAAAGAGGGTTACCGTTATTATCTGCTCTTAGATCAAGGAGTAATGGCAGGTTATATAAGTATCAAAATAGAGGAAAAGGATATCCCCTCAATGTTTCTAAGCAAACTCTATATAAAAAAGGAACACAGGGGAAAAGGCTTTGGGAAAGAGGTCATGGGCTTTCTGGAAGCGACTTGCAACGAATATAAACTAAGGAAAATATGGCTTACTGTAAACCGTAATAATATTAACAGCATAAACATTTATGAGAAATTAGGTTTCAAAAAGATAAGTACACAGGTAAATGATATCGGGAACGGCTTTGTTATGGATGATTTTGTCATGGAAAGAGAACAAAGTTTTTGATGTTATGTCTTTACATCGTGAAATTGATATGCTATCCTTTAAAAGTTACTATATAAGTTGAATAAAAGCTTTTTTAGCTTCCAGAAATAAAAAGGCTTAATATGTAGAGTTTTATATTTGGAAGCGAATAAAATATATTCCGCTTATATATAAATAGCTTATATAGGAGAGCTTATGCAGCCACATATCAATTTTTTCGGTCAGTACGTTGCGCTTTATAATTCTTACATCAGCCGGCTGAACAATTGTCTGTCTGCTTACCATTTAGACGGTAACCAATATGCAGTAGTCTATTATTTGTTCCATGAAGGACCGAATGCTTTTGAGAATATTGAAAAATGCCAATATATTAAAGCAAATCCCCTTACCAGGAACATAAAACAGCTGATAAAAGCAGGCTATATCATTGATGTATCGGAAGAAAAGAAAAAACACATTTACAGTCTGACGCCCTTAGGTGAAAGAACCTACAGAGAAACAGAACCTCTTGTAATCGCCCTCTTAGAACAAGCGCTTGGAGGCATTACCGAAGAGGAACAGTTAATAATCTTAAAAGTATTCAGCAAGATGAAAGATAATCTTGCGTAAATTCAAGTCTATTATCCCAATAAGTTCGCAAGGAAGAGACCTGCATGACGGGTTATCTTACTGTCATTATTAATTCATAAGAAAGGCAGACTGCCTCTTCCTTGCTTAGTGATTGTCTGATCATCTCATTTATCATAAACAATATCAATCTGAAAAACTCAATTAATAATTTTCAAATTCAATTTATCTATAAAACTTTTTGAAATAATAAATTCAAATTATTCTAATCATTTTAAATCATTTTATCTCCAAGTAATAATCAAAGTTTATAAACTTGTTGCAGCTTACAGGCTGAAAATGTTAACTTGCCGTTTTTTACTTTTCATAATATTCCTTTTAATGTATGATATATCCAGAGGTATAACTGAGAATTAAGGGGGCGAATTCTTGAAAATAACCGTGGAAGAGATCAAGGGTATAACAGAAACGGAAATTATCGTAAAGTGCGGCAAGGCAGATGCCAAAATAGAAGAATTACTTTCCCTTCTTAGGTTTTATGACGATACCATAACCGGTAAAAAGAACGGGATACTCCATATAATAAGACCGGATGAAATTTATTACATAGATACAGTAGATGACAAGGTGTTTATATATACTGAAAAAGAAGTGTATGAGGCAGATTTAAGGCTTTACGAAATAACAGAACGATTTGAGAAAGTAGGATTAATCCGTATCAATAAATCAACAGTGGTTAATTTGATGAAAATAAAGAAAATAAATTCTGTACTTAATGGAAAAATCAAAGCTGTCCTTGCGAATAACGAAGCTGTCCTGGTATCCAGACAATATGTAGCGCAATTAAAGGAGAAGCTGGGAATTGGAGGTGGAAAGAAGGGATGAAATTAAAAGAGAATGACAAGCTTAAGAAAATTTATCGTTTCTTTCTTGGGTTAGGAATATCCTTTTCCGTATCGGTAATTGCAATCACCATAGCAACAGGGTTGAATGGAGGTGAAAGCATACAGGCGGTAATGATCTATGAATGCCTTGGTCTTTCCTCCTGCAGTGCTTTGGCAGGAGCCGTATTCTCCTCAGAAAAACTGGATTTTAAATGGCAGCTTTTACTTACCTATATATCGGTGCTAGGTGTATTGATTCTTTTTGCTAACATATTTAAGTGGTATGACCTTGAAGGAAATTGGACGGTATATTCCTTCTTTTCCCTGCTTATAGGTCTATATACGGTATGCTTCCTTGTAACTGCAGGTATTTTAGCTATGGTAAGAAAGCGGGAAGACAGTAAACTCAACCGGAAGTTAAAAGAATACCAGGATAAATATGCAGTTAGAAAGGAGAAAGTCTAGTGGATTCGGTGCTTAGGATAAACAATCTGGTTAAAGGCTATAAAGGCACAGAGGTACTGCATGGAATCAGTTTTCATGTGTTAAAGGGAGAAATATTTTCCTTGCTGGGAGCAAATGGTGCGGGTAAAACTACCACTCTGGAATGTATGGAAGGAGTTAGTCCCTGGGATAAAGGTGAAATCTGCTATACGAAACTAATTAGAGGAGAGAGTCTGAGGGATTATATCGGAATTCAGTTGCAATCCTCCTCCTTACCAGAAAGTATGACCATGAGAGAAATCTTTCAGTTGTTTCAAGCTGCGGCAGTAAGAAAGACAGATAATGGGTTACAGGAGAGATTCGGTCTTGCCCAGCTAATGAATAAACAATACGGTCATCTCTCAGCCGGACAGAAGCGAAGACTCCATCTTGCACTGGCACTTATTAGAAGGCCTGAAATACTGTATCTGGATGAACCAACGGCGGGACTTGACATTGAGGGGCAGATGTCCCTTCATGAGGAAATCAAAGTGTTCAAAACGGAAGGAAAAACAGTAATCATGGCATCTCATGATATGGCTGAAATCGAAAAGCTCTGCGACCGGATTGGTGTCATAAGAGAAGGCAGAATGGAGTATGAAGGCACAACCGGTGATTTTGTTGAACTCTTAGGGGATAAGATTTATACAGAGCTGCGCATTACGGGAATGGAAGAAAAAGCTCTGACTAAGCTGCCGGGCTTTGAAGGAAGAAGAGATAGCTATTGCAGATTTCGTCTACAGGAAGTGGGAGAAGACCTATATTACCTGCTAGGCGAATTAAGAGGTAATGGTGCCGATATTTTGGATATTAGAATTGAACATCCCACCTTGGAGGAGAAATTTCTGGAGTTCTTAAGAAAGGAGAATGCGAGTTGAAACTGCTTTGCGTAACGATCCTACTGCTGTGGAAGAAGGATATCAGGAACAGGAATATATTGTTGGTGTATTACCTTATACCTTTAGGTTTCTGGGCTTTTATGGGAGCTGTCTTTACTGCGATTAATCCAGCCGCAGCTGAGACACTGACCTCAATGCTGACTGTATTATCTGTATCAACGGGAGCATTACTGGGGGTTCCGGTATCTATTGCGGAGTTTATGGCACCAACAGTTCAAAAAGCTTATAAGGCAGGGGGAATTCCTATGGGGGTTCTCCTTGCAGGAAATATTGTATCTGCCTTTTTGCATATCAGTCTTGTAGCAGTAATTATATATTTTCTGTCACCTCTTGCATTTAAGGCTGCATATCCTTTAAACATACCGGTTTATTTCATAAGTCTTCTGCTCTTTCTTATAGCCTCTATTGCACTTGGTACGTTGGTTGGAATTGTGGTAAAGAATCAGGCTAAGATAACCCTGATCTGTCAGGCGGTATATATGCCTTCTATCATGTTATCCGGTGCAATGTTTGACAGTAAATTGCTGCCGGAAGGAATACAATATGCTGGAAGGGCACTACCGGCAAGTTGGGGTTATGCCGCCATGACAGCTTCTGACAAATGGATGCAGGCAATTACAGTACTGTCTGTTATGACGTTAATCTTAGCTATAATCAGTATTATATATACCAGAAGGTATTTAAGACCGGCAGATATGGTAAGGATTTAATATAAATCCTCCTTATGCTTTCCTTTTACACTAGATTGCAGTATGATGGTGTTAAGGATAATATAAGGAGGATTTTGTTATGAAAATATTGGCTATCGGAAATAGTTTCTCAGAGGACGCAACAGCATATCTGTATCAGATAGCAAAAGCCGGCGGATTTGATATCAAGGTAGTGAATCTCTATATCGGAGGCTGTTCCCTGCAAAGACACCAGGAAAATGTAGAAGGAAATATAGCAGACTATGATTACCAGTTAAACGGAGAGTATACCGGCAGGAAGGTATCCATTCAGGAGGCTCTTTCAGAAGATAATTGGGATGTGATAACGTTGCAGCAGTGCAGCGGTCTAAGCGGCCTGCCAGACAGCTATAATCCCTATCTTGAGAAGCTTTCCCAATACGTATACAGCCAGGCTCCAGGTGCGAAGCAGTGGATTCACAAAACCTGGGCTTATGAGAAGGATTCGAATCATGGAGAATATGGATATTATGATAAAAGCCAGGAAAAGATGTATACTGAACTTACAAAAGCTTATGATATAGCCGCGAAAAAGCTCTCTGCAAAGATTATTCCCTGTGGTGATGTTATCCAGTATTTAAGGAGCTTACCGGAATTTGATTATGGAAATGGCGGAAGGAGCCTGTGCCGGGACGGCTTTCATATGAATATACCCTACGGACGTTACGCCCTTGCATTGACTTGGTACAAGACCTTGCTTAACGGTGATATTGCAACGAATACTTTTGTTCCTGAAAAGGAAGAGGAAGCGGTGGATACAGAACTTCTTTCAATGATAAGAGGGAAGGTATCTGAATTCTTAAAATAATACTATTATAAATACGTGGAGACTACAGCGCCGGAGAGCAGCTTGTTCAATGGGTTCATATATTATTTAAAGAAATGTTTACCTTTACCTGTTATATCAGATAATATATCACCTGATATCAAATCTCCGGATATTACCAAGTGTTAAATTACCAGATATTAAATCACCAATGTTAAATCACCAGATATTAGATCACCAGATATTTAATACCACCCGGATAATAAAATGATGTTTTTAGATCTGACTCAGTTGGTGATTATCAGTAAAAACTTGCAGACAGATGTACACAGTATAGGTGCAGGTATATAGAGGAGATAAAATCATGGATTTTGGAATGCCTACCTTAATTGAATATGACACACTGGTTGAAAATGCTAAACTATCTAAGGAAGTAGGGCTTGATTTTATTGAACTGAACATGAATCTGCCCCAATACACATTGGAACGGTTGAAAGAAATCCAGTATCTTAAAGCGTTATCCGAGGAGTATGGTCATTATTACACCATTCATCTTGAGGAGAATCTAAATATCTGTGAATTCAACCAAGGTGTGGCAAAAGCTTATGAAAACACGGTCTATGAAACCATTGAAACAGCTCTGGCGCTAAGGGTTCCGTTATTAAATATGCATATGCATAGTGGTATCTACATTACCCTGCCAGATAGGAAGGTATATCTGTATGAGAAGTATAAGGATATCTATTTAAAGAAGCTGGAAGTATTCCGGGATAAATGCCGGAAGCTTATAGGAAGCTCAAGTCTTGTAATATCTCTGGAGAATACGGACGGATTTCGGCCTTTTCAAAGAGAGGGAATCGAATTATTACTTGAGAGTAAGGTATTTACCCTGACCTGGGATATCGGTCATTCCCATGCTGCGAATGGTATAGACGAAGAATTTCTGTTAGAACATAAGACAAGGTTACAGCATTTTCATATTCACGACGGATTAGGAAAACAGAACCATATGACCCTCGGGCAGGGAGAAATCAATCTAGCAGAAAGACTTTCCCTGGCTGAGGAAACCGGCAGCAGATGTGTACTGGAAACAAAAACAGCAGAAAGCCTGAGAGTTTCAGTGGATTGGCTTAAAGTCAGAAGTTACATCTAAATGTAATCGACCATCAGCTTCATTCACTTTAGGAATATAATTGCATAAGTACGACCAACAATTCATAGGAATTCATACAACACTCCTTTCTTTTAAAGACTACGTGCAAATGTAATTAATTTATTGTACAGATAAAGATCATCTTCTGAAAAGTATTCTGCTGTAAACTTATCAACTGAAAACCAGTCCACCCCGGTGTTTTCTTCTTCACAGATATGAAGGGCATCTTTTTCTTCTGCGATTAAGATAAAAGCAACCGATAGGTGCAGGTGTGCATTGACGAACCTGGAGTGCTTTCTGTGTCTGAATACAGGAAGTATGTCAACGGAGGCTATGTCTTCTGATAAAGGTTCTATGTGGGTTAGGCCGGTTTCTTCTTTTGCTTCCTTTATTGATATATATAACATATCTTTGTCACCGTCAGCATGTCCACCGGTCCAGGACCAGACATTTCGGATATTATGGTGTACCAATAATACCTTATCCAGTGTACGGTTCATAATAAAACCGGAACTGGTAAGGTGGGCAACTTCGTTATCCCGAAGTAATACATTATCTCCAAAACATTCTATATAATCAAGGATTACTTTCTTATCCTGTGCTTCCTGTTCATTAACAGGTTTGTAATTTTCAATAGCATTTCTATAATCCATAGTTTACTCCTTCGTAATTGCATTCATGATAATGGGCTTTACAACACATACAATCCCTTTTATCATTTCTTATTCTCTGTTTAGAAGCAGTCTTTAACTGTAAGTGCAAAATCTAATACTCCCCTTTTATTACTCTTTCATTTACACTTATAACAAATTCTTCCACCTTTTTATAATCGGGATTCTCAGGTAAACCAGTGTTTTCTTTTGCATATATGAATCTCTTTTCATATTCATTTAATAAATCCCAAAACTCTTGCCTCATGTTTCCGTTGTCTTGCATAAACTTACCACCACGAATATCCATAAGTAAGTCATGTTCTTTCTCTCTATAGGTATTAATTTCTTCTTTTTCAAGAATGTCCAAACACATCATATATAATCTAATCAGATGCATGCAGTGCTTATTGAGGTGTAACTCATCTTTCTTATTATTTCTTTTACCTATTTTGCTATATTCTTTCACCACATTATTCATTTCAGACCAAAGGTTTTTATAGTCTCTCAGTGGATAATGGTTCAAAGAGATATCCATGAATATTTCCGTATCCATTTCTTCTTTAGCTGATTTGTCTATGTATAATTTAACTGAACCATCTTCAAACTGTTCATATCTTGTCTTAATATCAAATAGCATATCTTTTATAGTGTTAAGGATATGCCCCTCCGTTTCGGGCTGGGTCAAGGTATCTCTTGCAATAGCATTCTGCAATCTTCTAAGCTGTTGGGTAGCATATCCGCCAAAGGAATGTATACATCTTCGGGATAAAAATAATTTCTTCTTGTCAAGTAATTCTTCTCCAATTGGGGTTGCCAGCAGATAATGTTCCGGTTTTAGCCCTAACATTTCTATTGTATTTGGATTTGTATTAAGTAATAAACCAATGATTTTATTAAAAGCGTATATGGTTGTATCCGTTGATTCATTTACTCTCTGCTCGAAATTGCTCATACCGATTAGATCAGATTTACTATTTAAAGCAATCCCTCTAATATCAACGTCACTAGTCTCAATGTTAGTCCCATAAGCGTGTGAACCACCTAATCCCAGCAGAATAATTTTATCTCCTAAATGCCTGTCAGTCTTTAAAAATTCATATTCTTTTGTTTCCAGCAATCTACTGATATTCATAATCTACTCCTTTGTCTATGAGTATGAAATAATTAAGTGTTGTATAATTATATGACATTTCTTTATTTGTTACAATCTTACATTTCTATTTTAGAATGCTTAATCCATAACACCTTTTAGTTCTTGACATGAAACCATAATTCATTCACCTTACAGTACTATTATGAGGCCAAAATCCAAACACCTTACATTTCTTTATATGAAACCAAAATCTATTACACCTTACAGTTTTTCATTGATTCCATAATCCATTGCTCCTACAGTTGTTTATATGAGATGGAATCCATTAAATCTTACAGTTCTTCACTTGCTTTCATAATTTATTAAGTGATATTGAAAATATGTTAATCCGTATATTGTAGGTGGTATGTAAGAAGCATTGTATTTTATTACTTATAAAAAGGTTATTACATAATAAAAAAGTCTTGACATTATCGTTCATACTGTATATATTGTTTATATACAGTATGAACGAGTTCTTATAAAGATAAAATAATTTATTCAAAGAGATAGGAGTGATTAATTGGATATTATTATAAGCAATTCCTCCAATGTGCCTATTTATGACCAGATATGTAAATCTATCAAAGATATGATTATATCCGGTAAACTGGAGAGTGGCGAAGCACTTCCTTCCATCCGTAGTCTGGCGAAGGATCTGCGTATAAGTGTTATAACCACAAAGCGGGCATATGACGAACTGGAACGAGAAGGATATATTGACACCATTCCGGGAAAAGGTTGTTTTGTTGCCACAAGAGGAGTTGAGCTTCTAAGAGAGGAAAATCTGATGAGAATAGAGGAACATATGCAGGAGGTAGCAAGACTGGCAGTATCCATTAACCTGACAAATGAGGATCTGATGGAAATGTTTCGCACGCTCCTTAGTGAAGCAGATTAATAAATAAAAATAAGAAGATGTATTAAAAGAAAGAAGAAAAATTAAAAGTAAAAAGATAAATTATAAGAAAGAAGACGAATTAAAAGAAAGAAGACGAATTAAAAGAAAGAAGACGAATTAAAAGAAAGAAGACGAATTAAAAGAAAAAAAGACGAATTCAAAGAAAAAGACATTTAAAGAAAAGAAGACATATGAAAGAAAAGAAGATGTATTAAAGGATAGAATTATCAGAAAGGAATAAAACCTATGAATGCTTTAGAAATAAAAAATCTTAATAAATCCTATAAGGATTTTAATCTCAACAATATTAGTTTCTCCCTACCCCAGGGAGGCATTATGGGACTTATCGGTGAGAACGGTGCCGGAAAAAGTACCACTATCAAACTAATTATGAATTCTATCAGACGGGACAGCGGTGAAATAACTGTATTGGGAAAAGATAACAATACAGATTTTACAAGTACCAAAGAAGACATTGGTGTGGTGCTTGATGAAGCTTATTTTCCTGAATGTATGACACCGGTACAGATTAATAAATGTCTGAAATATACCTACAGGAACTGGAGCGAGAAACAGTTTCTTGATTATATGGAGAAGTTCGGACTTCCCCTTAAAAAGAGCTTTAAGGAATTCTCAAGAGGAATGAAGATGAAGCTGTCAATTGCAGCAGCAATGTCACATGATGCGAAACTGCTCATTCTGGATGAAGCCACCAGCGGTCTTGACCCTATGGCAAGAGAAGAAATTCTGAATATTTTTTATGATTATACGAGAGAGGAGAATCACACAATCCTTATCTCCTCTCATATTATTTCAGATTTGGAGAAGCTGTGTGATTATATAACCTTTATTCATAAAGGCAAAGTACTATTCAGTGAGGAGAAGGACCAGCTTTTGGAGGAGTATGCAATTCTTCGCTGCGGCAATGAGGATTTGAAAAGAATTCCCAAAGAGCAGATTCTTGGTAAGAGAAGTTCTGCCTACAGCGCAGAAGTCCTTGTAAAACGCAGTAAGGAGCTCAAAGAATTCAATCTGGATAAAGCCGGAGTCGAAGATATTATTCTCTTGATGACAAAGAAAGAGGTGGCGTAATGAAAGGATTGTTGTTAAAGGATTACTTTGTATTGATGAAACAAAGCAGAATATTTGTACTGCTTCTTGTTGTATATACCATTCTAGCAGCTACAGGATCAAATTCGTTCGGTGCATTCACCGCAATCTTTATATCAATGCTGCCAATGACGCTGATGAGTATTGATGAGAAGAGTAAGTGGGATAACCTGGCTGTAACTATGCCTTATGAGAAGAAGGATTTCGTCATCAGTAAGTATCTCATAGTAGTGGCTATGTTATTTTGCACATCACTTTTATATGCCTGTACTAAAATTATAATGCAGTTAGGTGGCATGCATTTTGAAGAAATGTTCAGTATTTCCTACATTACTCTCATGCTGAGTATTGGGCTTTTGTATCCTGCCATAACTCTTCCTTTCATGTTCAGGCTTGGAGTAGAGAAAGCAAGACTTTGGTTTATCGCAATAACCGCAGCCCTGGGTGGCGGTACAGGAGCTTTTTTCGTAAATAAGTCAGCGGATAGCTTTGACATTGTATATAGAATCATGCAAAAGCCTTGGGCTATTCTGATAATGGATGTATTGCTCTTTTTATTATCAGCAGCTATCT
This sequence comes from Anaerocolumna sp., assembly GCA_029256725.1. Classification (GTDB taxonomy): domain Bacteria; phylum Bacillota; class Clostridia; order Lachnospirales; family Lachnospiraceae; genus Anaerocolumna. The sequence continues at coordinate 70,892 of JAQSXJ010000004.1, forward strand.
CTATACGATTATATGAAAAAAGAGAATTCTAAGATTTCGTTGCATGGTATTTTACACAAATACAAACTGAACCAGAGCCATGTAGAGAATGGTACCGCCTGCAATACTAAGCAGAGTGTTTCTCTTCCATACATGTAATAATAAAATAAATAGAACAGCAGCACTTTCCGGGATACCGTAAGGTGACTGTATAAAAGATATACCCTTCATGCAGTAGACTACCAAAAGGCCGATTATGGCACAGGGGAGAACCTTCCCAAGGTAGGTAACATATGCTGGGGGTGTTTTCTTTTCGGGAAATAATATAAAAGGCAGGAATCTGGTAAGCATGGTTCCCAGAGCAATTGCCGCGATAATAATCAAGGTCTGAAGAGGCGTTAAGTACATGGCTGATTATCTCCTTTGTAGTATTTTTTATAAACTGTAAGTACGAGAAGTATTAAAACCATGGAAGGAATGATAAAGTTCTTTGCTCCAAATATGAGCAGACAAATAATAGAGCAGATAACACCGGACACGGCTGAAAAGTGGTTCTTTCCTTCCAGCCACTGTTCAATAAAGATCACTACGAACAAAGCTGTTAATACAAAATCAAGGCCTTTGGTTTCAAACTGTATCACACTGCCAAGTAAACCGCCCAGAACCGAAGCGCATACCCAGTAGAAGTAATCCAGAAAGGAAATAAAGAAATAAAAGGAAGCTCTATCCACTCCTTCCGGCGGTTCCTTGCTGTTGACTACGGAAAAAGTCTCATCGCAGAGCACATAAATAAGAAAAGGCTTGATTTTTCCGATACCTTTATATTTCTCCAGCATAGAAAGACCGTAAAATAAATGTCTGGCATTAACCATCAGTGCTATATAAAGAGCCTGAAAGGGCTGAAATGGACTGGTTAACAGAGTAATTGCGACAAACTGCATACTGCCGCAGAATGCAATAGAACTCATAAGAAAAGACCATAAAGGACCGTAACCGCTGGTACTCATAAGCAAACCGTAGGCAAAGCCCAGAAATGCAAAACCTGTAAGGATAGGCAGAGTACAAGGGAAAGCCGCAAGAAAGGCATCTCGGTATTTGTGTTGCTTCTTCAAGTCAGAACCTCCTAAAGTTGATTTAGCACAGCAATAGGATAAAGTATTGCATTGCACTGTATGTAATTCTAAAATTGTTTTTAGTATTTGTCAACCGCAGTTAGTGTGAAATATTTTTATGTCAGAAGTATTGGTCTTGGGTATATACTCCTCTAATGGAGTCGTGTTAATCCAACCTCAACAAACGGTTAAAAAGGCGATAAGTTAGGATAAAATGCCTTCACTTAAGCAGAACAATTAATAATGTTTTGTTCTATCAAGTGAAAGCATATCCGTGAATAAGCAGTTTTGGTTAATCCGAATAAATTAATGAACGATATATCTATATTTCCATAACACCATTAACTTTAGCGTGTTCATCATTATCCATAGGTATGATAATACATTTTCTGCCATCAATGGTTTGGTAAGTTATCTGGTCAACTTTATCTTCCTTAACTTGAAGAAGAACAGCATAGTCCTGGTTATTGTCTGGCTCTTCAGCAGATGGAGAGTCAGAGGTTTCATCAAAATCCCAGGAGACAGTCGGTATGGGAGCTTTTGTTGCTTCTTCCAGTTTTCCCTGTAACACCTGTATTTGCTCTACCAGTGCCTTATTTGTTTTATTCTTCTCATTTTCAGTTAAGATTTTCTTATCAAGGAGATATTCTACAGCAGGAGGTTCTTCGTTGAAGGTTTCTTCGTAGGAGAGCTGAATTTTCTGCGTAATATCCTCAGATAAACCGCTTTCTGTAAGGATTTCCTGTACAGACTCACTGGTCAGTAAGACCGGCTCGTCCGGTTCTTCTGCTGTAGCTGCCTGCTCCTCTGCTATCATACTAAGACTTTCCTGAATCTCACTAATAACCTTGTTTGTTTGTTCTGAATCATTGATGGCATTCTTTATAATAGAATGGAAGGTATTTTTTTGTTCTGCAGCCGTTGCTTTTGCCGGACATCCTAACACCAGTTCTGCCAGCTCTCTGTGCGGTTCCAGAGGATTTTTGGTATAAAACATAGCGGAATGGATATCTGTACTGCGCTCTGTAAAAGCCGGGAAGATAAAACCTGTCTCAGGTACGGTGACAATCCAGTCTCTGTTACGGGAACCGATCTTATTCGTATCTTCCAGGTAACCAAGGCCTGGTTTTGATAAAGTGACAGGACAGATAGCACATAACAAATATTCATAAACTTCTTCTGATTCATCGAGTTTTGCCTGATCGGATGTCTTTGTCATAATATCATAAGCATCGTGAAAGACTAAAATCAGATAATTTCCGGAATATTCATAGCTGTCAATAACAAGCTGGTAGAAGGTATTAAGCAGGCCTTCATTTTTCAGCTTACTCTCTCTTAAGCCCATAAGAAATTGCTGTTTGCCGTTTTGCTCCTCTTCGGTTAATGGAAAATTTAATTCAAGCAGGTTATTTCCAACGGAACCGGACAGAACTTTTTTGGCAAGTTCTAAATATTTATAAAATTCTTCTTCCTCCAAATTTAAAAAGGTCTCCTGAAAGTTGACCAGAATTTCTTTTTCTGAATTGACATAACAGCCACACATCTTTGTAAAGGTACATCCAGTCTTTTTGAGTCGATTTTTTAACTCTAATGTATCTTTCTTATTCATAATTTACCCCCATTGCATCCACTTCTTATGGCAGCCTTTCATTTTCAAAATTTCTGTAATAGACGCTGCAGTTTTCTATTCTGCAACGCATCAAGTCTCTTAATTATAAGACAAAACCAAAAATAAATCAAAGAGTGGAATTAAAATTTTATAATTATTTTCTTTACGAATTCATGGTTGGTAGATTTTTCAATATTCATAGAACTTTAAAATGGTAACGTTACTCTAATGAGTAAAGTTCGTTCATTATAATTAGCATATATAGAAGGGAAAATATTGTAACTAGATAATTTATTTCTGAAAGTGCAGAACTAAAAATTGATATAATACAGGACAAAGCTTTAAGTATGTTAATTATAACTAAAAAAGTAAGAAAAAATTCCTATATTTATACAAAATAACGATAAAGTACTTGCATATAAAAATAAGCCATGATAATATAAAATCATGGAGTAAGGATTAAGTTTATAAGGTTTAACGTTAAACTATCCTCTCTGTGCGGCCTGGAATTCCAAAAATATATTGAGACTGGTAAAAATTATGAGAGCTCTTTAACAAAATTGAAGAAAGGAGGGTATGTAGAAGCTAAGAAGTTCAAAGGTTTTAAAGGATAGCAATAACTGTCTCCGGAAACAGTTATTACTGTCTTACATAATTACATGTGGGTTATTTTTGAATGATGTGGAGGGTAGCAAATGAAGATGAACGGTAAAAAGAAACTGTTAAGGATTCTTATAGCATTAATATTAGTTATTAGCCAGATATTTGTCTATACGCCAGTTACGGATGTCAAAGCAGCAGGTACACCGGATCTTATTGTTACAGATATTAGCTGGACACCAGCCAGTCCTGTAGCAGGTAACAGTGTAGTCTTTTCTGCAACCATTAAGAATCAGGGAACAAGTGCAACACAGGCAGGTGTTATTAACGGTGTCAGTTTCTTTGTGGATGGAACTCAGGTAAGTTGGTCAGATACCAATACCGCTTCCATTCCGGCAGGAGGTTCTGTAACTGTAACAGCTAACAGCGGTCCTGCGGGAACTGCATCCTGGAATGCAACAACCGGTACTCATACCATTATGGCATGGGTGGATGATGTGAACCGGATAGCAGAAACCAACGAAGACAATAACCAATACAGCAAGAGTCTGAGCGTATCAGGAAATAATCAGGGAGGTGGAACACCGGATCTGGTAGTTACGGACATAACCTCCTCTCCTGCAACGCCCTTGTCTGGAAATGCAACAACTTTCAGTGCAGTGGTTAAGAACCAGGGAAATGGAGCAACACCTGCAGGAACCATTATAGGAGTCAGTTTCTTTATTGATGGAACACAAGTTAGCTGGTCAGATAATACAACAACAGCTCTGGCAGCAGGTGCTTCTGTTACGGTAACAGCAAATGGCGGACCTTCTGGTACAGCTGCCTGGACAGCTGCAACGGGAAGTCATACAGTAATGGCCTTCGTTGACGATGTAAATAGAATTACAGAATCCAATGAAGACAACAATAAGTACTCAGAGAATCTGGTAGTAACAACTTCACCTATGGCTGACCTGATCGTATCAGGATTAACCATAAGTCCGGCTTCACCTACAGCTGGTGATCCCTTAAGCTTTACGGCTACTGTGAAGAATCAGGGTACTGCAGCAGGTGCACCAGGAGTATTAACGATCAGCGTGGATGGAAATACTGTTTATACTTCCTCCAATAATACAGCTGCATTGGGAATAGGAGCCACTACAGCCATATCAGGAACTCTGGCAGGGCTTAGTACAGGCAGCCATACCATTACAGCAACGATAGACAGTGCAGGAACTACGGCTGAGAGCAATGAAACGAACAACATTTACAGCACCAACCTTACAGTTAATCCAAAAGCTGGTATTGACTTTATTGTAACTGAAGTAAGCTGGTCACCTTCTTATGTGACGGTAGGCAACAAGGTTACTTTCAGTGCAGTAATAAAGAATCAGGGAACGGTAGCAGGAGCTGTTGGAACAGTTGCCTTTAAAGTGGACGGAACCCAGGTAGCAACAGCAAGCAGTACAACCTCAATTGCTGCAGGAGCAACAGTAACGGTTGCAGCTTCCGCCACCTGGACTGCTACAAGCGGAGCACACGTTATTACAGCAGTAGCTGATAGTTTAACGGCGGTTACTGAAACAGATGAGACCAACAATAGTTTAAATGCCAACCTTACTGTAGGCAGTGGCGGCAGAGGAGCGACTGTTCCTTATACCAGATATGAATCAGAAGATGGACAGACCGGAGGAGGAGCAATACTTCGAACTGCACCGGACTTTAACTATGCGCTCATTGCTTCAGAAGCTTCTAATCAGGCTTATGCTGCACTGCCCTCCAATGGTTCTTATGTAGAGTGGACGATTAATCAAGGCGGAGCAGGTGTTAATATGCGATTTACCCTGCCGGATTCATCAAGTGGTATGGGCTTAAACGGTTCTCTTGACTGTTATGTCAATGGAAGCAAGGTTTCTACCATTAATCTGTCTTCCTACTGGTCCTGGCAGTATTTTATCGGTGATCAGCCGGGAGATGCTCCCAACGGCGGGCAGGCAGCTTTCCGTTTTGATGAAATCCATTGGACGCTTCCTACAGCATTAAAAGCAGGTGATAAACTGCGTATTCAGAAAACAAACGGTGACAGCCTGGAATACGGTGTTGACTTTGTGGAGGTTGAACCGATACCCTCTGCTATTTCACAGCCGGCTAATTCTTTGTCAGTAACCTCCTATGGAGCCGTAGCAAATGATGGTGTGGATGATTTAAGTGCCTTTAATGCCTGCGTTAGTGTAGCTGCAGCCCAAGGTAAGACTGTATATATCCCTGCGGGAACCTTCCATCTTGGAGGTATGTGGACAATTTCCGCACAGAATATTACAATTACCGGTGCCGGAATGTGGCATACCAATCTGCAATTTACTTCACCTAATGCACAGAGTGGAGGAATCTCCTTCCGTATAACCGGAACAGTAGATTTTGGTAATGTATATATTAATTCCATGCTGCGTTCAAGATATGGACAGAATGCTATTTACAAATGCTTTATGGATAACTTTGGAACCAATTCCAGAATACATAATTTCTGGGAAGAGCACTTTGAAGCTGGCTTCTGGGTTGGAGATTATGCTCACACACCTGCCATTGCAGCAGATAACTTATTAATAGAGAATGGAAGAATAAGAAACAATCTTGCGGATGGAGTTAACTTCTGCCAGGGTACAAAGAATTCCACTGTTCGTGACTGCAATGTAAGAAACAACGGAGACGACGGGCTTGCCATGTGGCCGGACAACACCATGGGAGCACCTATGGAAGTTAACAATGCTTTCCTTTATAACACCATAGAGAATAACTGGAGAGCAGCAGCTATTGCTATCTTTGGCGGCTCAGGACACAAAGCTCAATATAATTATATCAAAGATTGCTTTATGGGATCAGGAATTCGTCTGAATACCGTATTTCCAGGGTACCATTTTGAGAATAATACAGGAATCCTGTTCTCGGATACGACCATTATCAACTCCGGTACCAGCAAGGATTGCTACAGTGGCGAAAGAGGAGCAATTGACCTGGAGGCCTCCAATACAAGTATTAAGAATGTGACGTTTGAGAATATTGATATTATCAACAGCCAGAGAGATGCCATCCAGATGGGATACGGCGGTGGCTTTGAAAATATTGTATTCAAGAATATCAATATTAATGGAACGGGTAAAGATGCAATCACTACCTCAAGATTCTCAGCACCACATTTAGGAACCGCAATCTATACCTATACCTCAAATGGTTCGGCAACTTTTATCAATCTTACTACCAGTAATATTGAAGCACCTGAAAAGTACCTTATCATGAATGGATTTAATGTGGTTTTTCAATAAAAATAAGTTTGGTTTAAATTGAAGCTACATACGATAAAGAGCAGATCTCAGGATCTGCTCTTTTTATCAGCATTCATTATAAGTTCTTTTTCTAAGACATCGGCAAAGTTCTGAAGATATTTTCCCAGAGTTTCACACCATTGTAAGACAGGCTCTTCGCTTTTATATTTATAAGGATTATTTCGGATAGAGATAACTTTCTCCATTACATGAGCATCGGGAACCAATTCATCCTTCAGTGCACATTTGTAGTTAGATATTATTTCGTAAGGAAGGTTTCGTACTATAAGGAAACAAATTGATTTTATAAAATTTAGTGTTATAATAGATATATTACAGCTAGATAAAACAAAAAGATTTAATAAATAAATAACCTTGATCCAGCGAAGTTATCACGAAGTGTTAAGATCACGAATGTATAAATAATTAAGTACTACAAAGTATAAATATATAAAGGAGGGAATCGGATGAAAGCAACAAAGAAAATGCCGGTATTATTTGTAGGTCACGGTTCACCTATGAATGCCATTGAAGATAACAAATTTACAAGAGGCTGGGAGGCAATTGCAGGAAAGATTCCTACGCCCAAAGCTATATTATCCGTGTCAGCCCATTGGTATGTGCCGGGTACTGCAGTCCTAACAGAACATAACCCCAGGCAGATCTATGATATGTATGGTTTTCCACAGGAATTATATGATTTGAAATATGAGGCTTCAGGTTCACCGGAATTCGCAGCTAAAGTCTTGGAGTTGCTGGAGGGAGAGGCTGTGGCAGATAACAGTTGGGGACTGGATCATGGAACCTGGGCTGTGTTATGTAAGATGTATCCCGCAGCGGACATTCCTATTTTTCAGTTAAGCATTAACAGCAAAAAGGAAGCCGCCTACCATTTTGAACTGGGCAGAAAGCTAAGCGCCCTAAGAGAACAGGGAGTACTTATTATGGGAAGTGGAAATGTAGTTCACCACCTTGGTCGGATTAACTGGGAGATGGAGGAGCAGGGATTTCCTTACGCAGAAGAGTTCGATGGCTATATTAAGGATTGTATTCTTAGCAAGGATTATGACGGAGTAATTGATTATAGAAGATCCAAGGCAGCCGCGATGGCATTTCCTACACCGGATCATTTCTACCCTCTGTTATATACTTTGGGAGCTTCTTCTGAGGAAGATTCAGCAGAAGTCTTTAATGATTCCTGCGTGTTAGGTTCTTTATCCATGACCAGCTATCTGCTTCAGGAAAATTAACAAATATTATGAAAAAGGTCTCTAAAATACCTGTTTCATCCGATACAGTATATACAGTTGTTGGTTTTTAAAACAACATGGAGTGTGTTTGAGCAATTTATAGAAACGCAGTCTGTTATGTACAGTATAGAAACAGGGTGGAGATATGATTGTAGACATTGAAATAAAGATTGCAGATGATAACGGAATTACCTTAAAGCATTACGTGAAACGTATGGAGGATATTAAGGACGGAACCATACGCTTGGAGGATATCACCGGAACGGGCACATCCTTTAAGGAATTATTAGACCGTTATCTGTCCCAAAGCGGCAGAAAGGTACGTGAGAAGCTTTTTCCTTCTGCCAGACTGTATAATGAGAACTTACGAACAGCGGTCAATATAAAACTACTGGAAGGAAGGAATCGGGAATTGATTCATCAAACACCTGCCCAGGCTGTACAGAAATATGAAGCCAGTTTTCATACGCTGGAAGAAGAGTCATTTCAAAACAACAATGAAACATTATAAATACAAAAACTAATTGCGATATCTGTAGTCATACAGTATCGCAATTTCTATTAAAACATATAAGAGGTTATCTGTTATAATAACGGTATAAAATCCATTTATTGCACCGATTTGACTGATATCTTTGAGGTAGGTTTTTGATGAAATATTGAGTTCACTATATATCTATGAGCCCAAAGCTATGCTTTTACCTATGCAAAGTGAAATCAACAATGCAAACAGTATTCAAACACGCCCTAGAAATGGAGGTAAGAATGTCTGAAAAAGATAAGTCTATTGAAAAGATAAAGAAATATATTGATGATAATTTATATGAAGAATTGGAACTTGAAAAGCTGGCTCAGCAAGCCGGTTATTCCAAATATCATCTGGAGAGGCTTTTTACGAAAAATTATGGCAGCACTCTTTCGAAATATATTCGGGAAGAGCGCTTAAAAGATGCAGCAGCCAGACTGATATTTACGAATACTCCAATCCTTGAGATAGCTTTGGAGGCCTGTTACGAGTCACAGCAGGCATTTACCCTGGCTTTTAAACGACTTTACCAGGTACCCCCGGGTGTATACAGAGGTATAGTGAAACAGGAAGCTTACAGGCTTAAGGCAGTAACTGGACAGAAGGGTAAGTGGTTAATGACAAATAATTATTGGAAAGGTAGGGCTGCGGCATGAGTTTAGTTCCATATGTAGTTGAACAGACATCCAGAGGCGAGAGAAGCTATGATATTTATTCCAGGTTGTTAAAGGATAGAATTATATTTTTAAATGAAGAGGTAACAGATGTATCTGCAAGCGTGATTGTAGCACAGCTGCTATTTTTAGAAGCGGAGGATTCCAGTAAAGATATACATCTTTATATCAATTCTCCCGGCGGTTCCGTCACAGCTGGTTTTGCAATTTATGACACTATGAATTTTATTAAATGCGATGTGTCAACCATATGTATCGGTATGGCAGCCAGTATGGGCGCCTTCCTACTCTCAGGTGGAACCAAAGGAAAACGCTTTGCCCTTCCCAATGCTGATATTATGATACATCAACCTTCCGGCGGTGGTAACGGTACTGCCAGTGACATAAGGATTATCAGTGAACATATTCAGAAGAATAAAAAGCGTTTAAATGAGATACTTGCAAAAAACACTGGGCAGACTGCTGAGGTTATAGAAAGAGATACAGAAAGAGATAACTTTATGACCGCAGAAGAAGGCAAAGCTTACGGTCTCATTGATGAAATATTGGTGAAAAGATAAAACACATCTAAGTTTTATTGCATCGTCCACAAATTAACTATTATAAGCTGGACGATGCAATAGTTCAATGGTTATCTGGAAGCCGCCTTCATAAATCTCATGCCTCGTTAGTTTAGTGATTATGGCTGTGGGTATGATGAAGGTCTGGTGTATGAGTATGCTCATGGGTAAGGGGATCATGGCTGTGTGGATGGCTATGTTCCCCTTTTATCTGTTCTGAATGGGTGTGAGTATGATGTCTGTCATCATGACTGTGCCGGTGTTCATGTACAAGGAGAGAATGGGTATGAATATGTTTGTGCTTTTCACTGGAAGCTAAGTAGACTCCGCCTCCAAAGAAGAGCAAAGCAATGAGAAAGACCATATTGAGGGACTCATTATTAATAATCACAGATAACAGAACGCCGAGAAAAGGGGCAAAAGCATAATAAGCACCGGTTCTTGCCGCTCCCAAGTCTCTTTGGGCACGTACATAGAAGAAAATACTCAGACCATAGGAAAAAAATCCAAGGAGGCAGGCGGCTGCAATGGAAGGAATATGTAAGGTAATGCCACCGGTGATAAAGCAGATCAATAGAGCACCGAAGCCGGAACCAAATCCTTTTAAGATAACGATCTCCATGGGGTTCTTCAAAGAGAGCATTCGGGTGCAGTTATTCTCAAACCCCCAGCAAATGCTTGCCATTAGAACAAACAGGGAGCCTGAGGAAAAGGAGAAACTTGTAATATTCTCAACACTGAGTATCAGACAGCCGAAACATATCAGTGAAATTGACCACCAGAGCCTTTTTCCTATAACCTCCTTAAATACCAACAAAGCTATAATTGCCGTTGCCACGACTTCAAAGTTACCGAGAAGTGAAGCACTGGCTGCGGTTGTCATTGTTAATCCAATCATCAGAAATACAGGAGCTGCCACATCTAAAAGAATCATTCCAAGGATGTAGGGAAGCTCTTTTTTCGTAAGGCGTGCTTCCTTTACAGAATGTGTATTCTGCCTGCTAAGGATATAAACGAATGACATACCGATACCGGCTCCCAGATATAACATAGCTGCCATTTGAGTGGGAGGCAGTTTCTCTAAGAGGATTTTAGAGAAAGGTGAACTTAAGGAAAATAAAAGAGCAGCTAGAATGGCGTAAAATATAGAGGAATGATTTATATATTTCATAGGTTAACTCCAATCATATAATGAAATGTTTAAAAATACATCCCCCTTGGGGGGATGTATTAACCATAACACAATCTATTCTAAGATACAATCCATTTCTAAGAACAGGAGATTACCTTGTGCTTAGGCTTGACCTTCTATCATAAGAAAGCAATTGTTTTTTTTCATGAGTATGCTATAATTCACTATATGTTAAAGTAGATTAATATAATAAAAGTAGATTAGTATAGTAAAAGTAGTTGAGTATAATTGTGAAATTACGAAGAAAGTATCTGAGAACACCTTATTTTGAAGAAATTATGCTTAGAGATACACTATGTAAATATTTTAGAATTGAAGTTAAGAAACGTTATATATCAACAGTAAATATATAAATAGACAGAACGAGAGCCCCCGCGAAAACTGGTGTAAGTAATTAGATTACTTGAAGTCCGGAGGCTCTTAAGGTTTTAGGTGATTTGAATTTTACAAGTACAGTATACTTCATTTTCAGCCATTAATCCAATTTATAGATTAAATGTGGGTGATAAATAAAAGTTATGGGTTGTAATTAATTAAAAGGAGGTGGCGGGTTGGAACTGCATTACTTAAGAATATTTCATACGATAGCAAAATGCATGAGCTTTAAGAAGGCATCGGAGGCTCTTCATTTAAGCCAGCCTGCATTATCCATACAGATTAAGAAGCTTGAGAGCGGAACCGGAATGAAGCTTTTTAATAAAATAGGAAACCGGATTGTATTAAGTGAAGATGGAAAGATGCTATATGGCTATACTCAGAAAATATTTGCAATCGTTGAAGAACTGGAAAATCATGTACAGAATCTTGGAAGTGAAATTGGCGGCAGCATTAACATTGGTGCCAGTAATACTCCTGGTGTATATATTCTTCCTAAGGTTATAGGGGAGATGAAGAAACGATATCCCGGTGTAACCGTTAATCTTCATGTTGCGGATACTTCTGAAATAACCAATCTTATTGAGAACGGTACCTTAGATGTAGCGGTTAACGGAGGTAATTGTAACTATAACAGCAGCATAGTTGTTGAAAAACTTCTGGATGACAGATTGGTGGTAGTTGCCTCACCTGATAATCCGCTGAACAATAAGGATACCATCAGTATCAGGGAACTGGCAAAAACAGCTTTTGTTGTCCATAGCACAACCTCCCAGTTGTATACTTATTATAAGAAGTTTATTGAGCTCTATGGGATTTCTGAAAACATCGGCATGCATTTTGGAAGTATCGATGCCATAAAATACGCCATATATGCAGATCTTGGAGTCTCTATCCTACCTTTTTATGCGGTAAAATCAGAGATAGAGAAGGGAATGCTTACTCAGCTGAATATTAATTGCAGTAAGTTAGAATATCCTTATAGTCTTATCCATAATAAACACAAGCATCTTACCCAAGCCTCCGTTAAGTTTATTGAGGTATTAAAAGAGATATTATAGATCATTGATAATTTCTAAATCAAATAATAAAGCAGCAAGTTCTAAATGCATGGAAATAAATAACGTTATAAGATACATTACAGTTAGAGAGACAATAAGAAAAGAGGTAGAACAAATGAAATTAATGATAGCATCAGATATCCATGGGTCAGCCTATTATTGTAATAAAATGCTGGAAGCTTATAAAAGAGAAAGTGCGGATAAACTTCTACTATTAGGAGACATCCTTTATCATGGCCCAAGAAATGACCTGCCAAGGGAGTATGAACCTAAGAAGGTTATTGAAATGTTAAATGCCGTGAAAGAAGAAATACTCTGTGTCAGAGGAAACTGTGATACGGAAGTAGATCAGATGGTGCTTCAGTTTCCGATATTGGCAGAATACTGCATTTTATACCTGAATAATCGTATGGTATTTGCTACACACGGACACCATTTTAATCCTGATAACAAACCTATGTTAAAGAAAGGGGATATCCTGCTAAACGGTCACACCCATGTGCCGAAATGGGAGGAGAGAGAGGATTTTATTTATGTAAATCCGGGTTCTGTATCGATACCAAAGGAAGACAGTCCCAATAGCTATATTCTCTGGGAAGAGGAAGTTTTGTTTAAGAATCTGGAAGGTGAAATCTATAAGAGGGTGTCTTTATAAGAAAAGATAAATGAATATATATACATTGTATAATTGTATTCATGCATTAGGTGGTATGAGATTGTTTTTTCAATTACCACTTTGACCTAGTGTATATCCTAGTTTTGTTTGCAAATATGTGGAAATACTTTTTGCACTTCTCCGATAAATAATTACTTTATTTATTCATTGCAATCCAGGGGGATATGTGTTATCATAAGTATCAAAATTTGTAATAAAATACTACAATGGAGTAATGCATCTTAGACAGATTGCTTCAAACAGCATGTATCGTGCTGTTATTTTTACGTTTATTTGTTCTTACCCGCGGCATGTATTTGCTTAAAGGCCAGACTACAGATAGAAAGTTTGATATTTTAATTATGGTGGAGGAAGATATGATTAAAGTAGTTAAATTCGGCGGGAGTTCCTTAGCAAGCGCAGAACAATTTAAGAAGGTCGGAAACATAATTCGTTCCGAAGAAGCAAGAAGATATGTGGTACCTTCAGCACCAGGAAAGCGTAATTCTCAGGATACCAAGGTAACGGACATGCTCTATCACTGCTATGACCTGGCAGTAAAGGGAGCGAACTTTAAAGAAGCGATGGAAGGAATTAAGACTCGGTATTTAGACATTATCAATGGGCTTGATCTTACCATGTCCTTAGATACGGAATTCGAACAGATTAGTACTGACTTTGCAGCGAAAAAGGGAGCAGACTATGCAGCTTCCAGAGGAGAATATTTAAACGGTTTGATAATGGCTGAATACTTAGGCTATGAATTTATAGACGCGAAAGAGGTTATCTTCTTTGATAAAAACGGTGTCTTTGATGCAGATAAGACCGATGCCATTTTAGCAGAGAAATTAAAGAATACACCAAGTGCAGTAATCCCCGGTTTCTACGGAGCTTTTGAAGATGGTGAAATAAAGACCTTCTCAAGAGGTGGTTCCGATATTACCGGTTCCATTGTAGCAAAAGCAGTACGAGCAGATATTTATGAGAACTGGACAGATGTATCCGGTTTTCTTGTGGCTGATCCAAGAATTATTAAAAATCCTGAGGTAATCTCCACTATTACCTATAAGGAACTTCGTGAATTGTCTTATATGGGAGCTACTGTTTTACATGAAGATGCAATCTTCCCTGTAAGAAAAGAGGGTATTCCCATAAACATCAGAAATACCGATGCACCGGAAGATCCTGGTACAATGATTGTAAAGAATACCGTTCTTAAGCCTGAATATACCATTACCGGTATTGCCGGCAAGAAAGGTTTCGTTGCCATAAATATTGAAAAAGATATGATGAATTCTGAAATTGGCTTTGGGAGAAAAGTGCTCCGCGTATTTGAAGACAACGGAATTTCTTTCGAGCATATGCCCTCAGGCATTGATACACTTACCGTATTCGTTCATCAGGATGAATTTGTAGAAAAGGAACAGAGCGTTTTAGCAGGCATTGACCATGTTGCCAATCCGGATTCCATTGATCTGGAAAGTGATCTTGCCCTTATAGCAGTTGTTGGGAGAGGTATGCGTCAGACCAGAGGGACTGCCGGAAGAATTTTCTCAGCCCTTGCACATGCTAACGTAAATGTAAAGATGATCGATCAGGGTTCCAGTGAACTGAACATAATAATTGGTGTCAGCAACAAGGATTTTGAAGTAGCTATTAAGGCTATTTATGATATCTTTGTACTGTCCAAGCTGTAACTCATTGACAGGCTTTCATTAATACGTATACATTGCTGTAATTCATTGATAGGCTTTAATAATACGTATACATTTATAGATAGAAGTGTCTATATTTTAAAATTAACATATTGTAGTAATTCCATCACATATAAGGAATCTCTTGAATGAAAACAAAACCTATTAGAATTTTTATAAACATATTATTTATTCTATCTTGTTTAATTTTTTTAGGGACAATAATAATAACTATGCTAGTTAAAGATTCAATATCACCTTATGATTTGGGCGAATTTATATCTACATTTGCTACTATACGTTTAATTTGTTTAGTTTTTATATTTATAAAATGTCATATAAATTACTTTATAAAGTAACATAATTATTCCCCAAAAAGCAAATAAATAATTAAAATATGACCATAAAAAAACAACAACCTGTAAATTGAAATAGGGTTGTTGTTTTTTTATTATCCTCATACAATGCTAAAATAATCTGATAGCTAATCCTTTAGTAATGCCTTGGCTTTATTCTTACCTATTGGATTCTCTGATATTACAAGACCTGCAATGGTGAGTAGAGTACCAATCGCACCAATTAGTGTCATTTTCTCATCCAGTATCAAAGCAGAAGTAAGAATAGCAATAACAGGAATTACATAGATATAAATGCTGGTTTTAACAGCACCTAATACCTTGGTAGCCCAATTCCAGGTTACATAACAAAGAGCAGAAGCACCTATCCCTAAGAATAACAGATTGGCAGCATGGATTGGTTTGATCAGCTTAGCCAGATCGAATTCCGGACGGAATATAGGGAATAAGGGAATCATGGTAAGCAGGCTGTACAGAAATATTTTTCTGGTGGCAATGATCATGTTATAGCCCAGGTCACTGATCTTTTTCGTAAAGATAGAATAAATTCCCCATATAAAAGCTGCAGCCAATGCCAGTAAATCACCCATGGGATTTAGTGCTAAAGCAGAGCTGCCGTTATAGCTGATAAGTACGATTCCCGCCATAGCAGAGAGAAAACCAAGGAAGAAGGAAGGACGGAACTTTTCATTTTTTAGAAGGAAATGTGCCAATAAGGCTGTGAAAAATGGGGCTGTGGATACGATGACTCCGACATTGGAGACACTTGTCATTGTTAGAGCATTATTTTCCATAAGAAAGTATAAGGTCACTCCGGAAAAGCCAGCGCCGAAGAAGAGCCATTCATGGGATTTCTTTTTTAGAGGAACCTTGGTATCTTTACCGGGTTTGATAAGCCAGAGTACGAGAAAACCGATCAGGAAGCGGTATACCAGAATTTCATAGGGAGTGAAATCCTTAAGAAGTACCTTGGTTGATATAAAAGTGGTACCCCAGAAGAGAACACTGAATAATGCAGCTGCATGACCTTTTAGGGAATGGTTCGAGGACATAGATAACTCCTTCTGTGCAGTGGGGTAAAATATGTATCAATCGTTTATTAAATGGTTGCCGAAAGACTGTTTTGATAACCGCCTTTCGGTCAACCTTTTCATCTTATAAGAACGATTGCTTTACA
Source organism: Anaerocolumna sp. (assembly GCA_029256725.1). GTDB lineage: Bacteria > Bacillota > Clostridia > Lachnospirales > Lachnospiraceae > Anaerocolumna. The sequence goes on from JAQSXJ010000004.1 coordinate 87,014, forward strand.
ATAAATTTTACCAAGCTAAATAAGATATGAATTAGTATTATTTAATTACAGTCTTTCCACCCATGTAAGGCTGTAATGCTTTGGGAATGTTGACAGAACCATCAGCATTTAAGTTATTCTCAAGGAAAGCGATAAGCATTCTGGGAGGAGCGACAACGGTGTTATTTAAGGTATGAGCGAAGTATTTGCCTTCTTCCCCTACAACACGAATCTTTAAACGGCGTGCCTGAGCATCTCCTAAGTTAGAGCAGCTTCCAACTTCGAAATACTTCTTCTGCCTGGGAGACCAAGCTTCCACATCTACAGATTTCACTTTAAGGTCGGCAAGATCGCCGGAACAGCATTCCAGAGTTCTTACAGGAATATCAAGTGAACGGAAAAGGTCTACCGTATTCTGCCATAATATATCAAACCACTTAGGGCTTTCTTTGGGATTGCAGACAACGATCATCTCCTGCTTCTCAAACTGGTGGATACGGTATACACCACGCTCTTCAAGGCCATGTGCTCCTTTTTCTTTTCTAAAACAAGGAGAATAGCTGGTTAAGGTCTGAGGAAGAGTCTCTTCGGGAAGGATAGTGTCAATGAATTTACCGATCATGGAGTGCTCGCTGGTACCGATGAGATAGAGATCTTCACCTTCAATCTTATACATCATGGCATCCATTTCTGCAAAGCTCATAACACCTGTGACAACGTCGCTTCTAATCATGTAAGGAGGGATACAGTAAGTAAAGCCTCTCTCAATCATAAAATCTCTTGCATAAGAAATAACAGCAGAGTGAAGTCTTGCTATATCACCCATTAGGTAATAGAAGCCATTTCCGGCTACTTTTCTGGCACTGTCTAAATCCAGTCCGTTGAATTTGTCCATGATTTCAGCATGGTAGGGAATTTCAAAATCAGGAACTACAGGCTCACCGTAGCGTTTTACTTCAACATTCTCACTGTCATCTTTACCAATAGGTACACTGGGATCGATGATATTAGGAATAGTCATCATAATTTTCTTGATTTTTTCTTCTAACTCTGCTTCTTTGGTCTCTAACTCTGCAAGCCTTTGGGATTCAGCATTAACCTTTGCTTTCATTTCCTCAGCTTCTTCTTTTTTACCTTGTGCCATGAGACCGCCAATTTGTTTGGAGATTTTATTTCTGTCGGCTCTTAAGGTATCTGCTTCCTGCTTAGCAGCACGGGATTCTGTATCAAGGGTTATAACCTCATCTACAAGACCAAGCTTATTATCCTGGAATTTGTTCTTAATGTTCTGCTTAACGATTTCTGGGTTTTCTCTGACGAATTTAATGTCTAACATAATTTCCTCCATTCTTAACACTGTGTTTGGCTATAAACGGTGAAAGCTTGTAAACAAGCCGCCATTTCACCTGGCATTGTACGGTTGCAGTTATGCTCTTACCTTATTGGGAAAAACATGTAAAGCTGCTGAAGGTTGATTCGGCTTCCTAACTTCATAAACGAGTATCTGGTTTATGCATATTCACCGACAGCTCCAAAAGTGGAAAGATCTGAGCTTTCACCGATTTACACCAACCACCGGCTCTCTTTGGAAATCTCATTAATCGTAGCTTTTATCAACACCGTTAACAATATATTTGATTTTATTATACACAATTTCTTAGAAATTACAAGGGATATTTACAGTATGATTTATTTTAGGCCAATTGCGTTAAAATATATGGGGTTATTTAAAGCATCATATAGGGAGGAGTAAATAGTTACAATAATTATAATTTTTTAGATCTATTAAAGAGAGGTGGATACTTGGAAGGTTGACAAATTAGTAAAAAAGCTTTATAGTAAAATTGCTTTATAAAGATACTTTAAAAAGAAGCTATAAAAAGTGGATTTAAAAAGTGAGGTTAAAAAGTGGTTTTAGAAATAAATTCAGAAATTGAACAATACGCTTAATAAATCTGCTATAAATAATAGGAAGAAAACTGACAATCATATTTGAAAAGAAAGGAAATTTAAATGAATCAAAAAGAGAGAATGCTTGCTGGTTTGCCATATAAAGCCTGGCTTGATGGGCTGCCTGAAGATAGGATGGAAAATAAGAAGAAGTTATATGAATTCAATAGGCTGCCCCCGGAAGAGGAAGATAAAAGAGAAGGATTAATTCAAGGAATCCTCGGAAAAGTAGGAGAGAATGCACATATCGAAGCTCCTTTTCATTGCGATTATGGAAAGAATATTGAAGTAGGAAAGAACTTTTTTGTGAATTACAACTGTACGATACTCGATGTAGGTAAAGTGGTGATTGGAGATAATGTTATGTTTGCTCCCAATGTTTCAATTTATACAGCGGGACATCCCGTACACCCTGAATCCAGAAATACAGGTTATGAATATGGAATTGCTATAACCATTGGTGATAATGTCTGGATTGGCGGCAATGTTATCATTAATCCTGGCGTTACCATTGGAAACAATGTAGTGATTGGTGCTGGCAGTATCGTAACCAAAGATATTCCTGATAACGTGATAGCAGTTGGAAGTCCCTGTAAGGTAATTAGAGAAGTCACTGAGGAGGATCGAAAATATTATTATAAAGATAAAGAATTTGATGTTGAGGATTATCATTGATAAAGTGACTGTGCTATGTATATCCTTTAATATAATATATGATAACCGAGTTATTTAGTCGGTGATTATTATAACCAATAAAAGGCTGATGGAAATTCTAAAAAACGTTGGAATATTCATCAGCTTTATTCAGGTGTAATTGCTCTTTCCAATGCTATAAGCCTGCCCCCCACATTAAAACCACTATCTATTATTATTTTAGCGTAATATGAAATTATCTCTTTTCCCTAAAATGGCTACTGCTATGCATTAGTTCTTTTAGAAGATATAAATTACTTTTAATTCTGTAAATTGTGATTAAATATTCAGTAATTTATTTTTAATCCCTTCTCTGTTATAATTGAATAAATCAGATTATGTTGATTGACAGACGGGAGAAGTATATGGCATCCAGAATTATGCATTTGGCTATTGCTGATGGTATAGCCAAAGAAACAGATATAAAAGATATAAATCGATTTAAGCTCGGAACTATTCTACCTGATGCATATTCATCTAAAGTAAGTACAGCAATAAGTCATCTTAAAACAACTATATTAAATGGAACAAAGAGAACCTATAAGTTAGCATATTTTAGAGAAACATATGCCTATGAAATAATAAATGATAGCTTATATTTAGGCTACTATATGCATTTAATTCAAGATATTCTATATCGTCAATATGTTTATAGTGAACATAAATGGGACCCAATGCCGGAGGGAAATGTAGATCGACTTCATAATGATTATCGACTGCTCAATACATATGTAATTGAGAAATATAATATTTTAAACGAATTATATATTCCAAATGAAATAGAAAATGAAAGATTGTTTGATATTTATCCGTTTGATTTAGAACAATTAGAAAGTGATTTGCATAAAGATTTTATTCCATACTATGAAGGAAATAGCTTCTTTTTCACCAAAATTATGGCAGATGAATATATTACAAGGACAATAGCAAGATGTGTGAAAGAAATGGATTCATTAAGAAAAGGAAATTTTGTAATTGACGAAAATATATATGCATGGAATGCTTATCATTGATAGAAAAACTTAACTTTAATAATAAATCAAATACAGTAGAAATCATAAATCATCTGATTTCTTGTATTTTTATGCAATGACTGAATAAAGAAACTATAAACATGTAGATTGTTTACGTATAAAAAGAAGCAAGCCCTCAGTGTGATGTGACCCCAATAAGTTAGACTTTATTGCGTAGTAGTTGAAAACTACTACGCAATTTCTTTATGCAGCTAAGTGATTAAGCCTGTATTCAACAGGA
>JAQSXJ010000070.1 GCA_029256725.1 Anaerocolumna sp.
TGACTAAGTTATTGAAGTTATTTGAAAGGAGGATGGCACAAGGTGATAGAAATTAAGAATCTTACGAAACAATTTGGCTCTCAGGTGGTGCTTAATAATCTCTCAGAAACGATTAAAAAAGGAGAAAAAGTGGTTGTCATAGGGCCTTCCGGTTCCGGTAAATCTACCTTCTTACGATGCCTTAACCTCCTTGAAACACCAAATAGCGGTGAAATATGGTTTGAAGGACAAAATATCCTGGATCCTAAAAATGATATTAATGTACTGCGCAGAAAGATGGGGATGGTTTTTCAGCAGTTTAATCTCTTTCCTCATAAGACGGTAAAGGAGAATATAACCCTGGCGCCGATTAAACTAGGTATAATGGGAAAAGAAGAAGCTGAGCAGAGGGCACAGGAGCTGCTTAAACGTGTTGGACTGCCTGAAAAAGCAAACAGCTTTCCAAAGCAGCTCTCCGGAGGGCAGAAACAGAGAATTGCCATAGCCAGAGCACTGGCAATGAGCCCCGACGTTATGCTCTTTGATGAGCCGACTTCTGCCCTGGATCCGGAAATGGTAGGAGAGGTACTGGAGCTGATGAAGGAACTGGCAGAGGATGGAATGACTATGGTAGTGGTGACTCATGAGATGGGATTTGCCAGAGAGGTCGGAACGAGAGTACTTTTTATGGATCAGGGGGCTATTATGGAGCAAAATGAGCCTAAGGCCTTTTTCCAGGAACCTACAAATCAGAGGCTGAAAGAATTTTTATCTAAAGTGCTGTAATATCAGTTACTTTTATCGTTTTTCATAGCACTTACTTCTAAATGATAAAATTACTCATTAAAAGTATTGACAAGACAGAATGGATTCTTTAGTATTTACTATATATTGATGTATTAATTATAAAAAAATTGATTAACTACAAGATATATATCAATACTGAGAAGAGAGTCAGGAGGACATTCATGAGAGAAGAATGGAATGGTTTTACAACCGGAAGTTGGACGACAGACGTTAATGTCAGAAGCTTCATTCAACATAATTATACACCCTACGAAGGAGACGGTTCCTTCCTAGCAGGAGCAACCGAGAGAACTACAAAACTTTGGGATAAAGTTCTGGAATTAATGAAGGTTGAGACAGAGAAAGGTATTGTGGATGCAGAGACATCAAGACCTTCCACTATCACCACTTTTGATGCCGGATATCTGGATAAAGATAACGAAGTAATCGTAGGTTTTCAGACTGATAAGCCTTTAAAAAGAGGAATCATGCCTAACGGCGGTATCCGTGTTGTAAAGGGTGCCCTTGAGTCCTATGGATATACACTGGATTCAAGAACAGAAGAGGTTTATACCAATTTAAGAAAGACTCACAATGACGGTGTATTTGCTGCTTATACAGATTCTATGAAGAAAGCAAGACATACTGGTATCATTACAGGTCTTCCCGATGCTTATGGCAGAGGACGTATTATCGGAGATTACAGAAGAGTTGCTCTTTATGGTGTAGATTTCCTTATTCAGGAGAAAGTTGACCAGAAGAAACTCCTAGAGAGAAATACGCTGGAATCCCCTGAAATTTTATTAAGAGAAGAAATTTCCGAGCAGATCAAAGCGTTAAAAGAATTAAAGGCAATGGCCTCCAGATACGGATATGATATCAGCAATCCTGCAAAGAATTCTATTGAGGCTACTCAGTGGACATATTTTGCTTACCTTGGAGCTGTTAAAGAGCAGGACGGTGCTGCAATGAGTCTTGGTCGTGTAACTACCTTCCTTGATATTTACTATGAGCGCGATTTAAAGAACGGTTCAATCACAGAAGAAGAAATCCAGGAAATCATGGATCATTTCGTTATGAAGTTACGTATGGTACGTTTCTTACGTACACCTGCTTACAATGATTTATTCTCCGGAGATCCTACCTGGGTAACAGAAGCAATCGGTGGTATGGGTGTTGATGGACGTACTCTTGTAACAAAGAGCAGTTTCCGTGTTCTTCATACTTTATACAACTTAGGACCCGCTCCCGAACCCAACCTTACTGTACTTTGGTCAACCTTCTTACCTCAGGGATTTAAAGATTTCTGTGCAAAGGTTTCCATTGACACAAGCTCTATCCAGTATGAGAGTGATGATATCATGAGAGATGTATGGGGCGATGATTATGCAATTGCCTGCTGTGTATCTGCCATGAGAGTTGGTAAACAGATGCAGTTCTTCGGAGCTCGTGCAAACCTTGCAAAAGCTTTACTCTACGCTATCAACGGTGGTAAAGATGAGAAGACCGGCGAGCAGGTTGGTCCTATGTTCGAGCCTGTACGCGGTGACTATTTAGAGTATGACGAGTTGATCAAAAAATTCGATCAGACAATGGAATGGCTTGCTGAATTATACATCAATACATTAAATGTAATTCACTATATGCATGATAAATACAACTATGAGCGTTTACAGATGGCTCTTCACGATATCTCAATTTTACGTACCGAAGCTTGCGGTATTGCAGGACTTTCTGTAGTAGCAGACTCCTTATCCGCAGTAAAACACGCTAAAGTTAAGATTATCCGTAATGAAGAGGGTCTTGCAGTAGATTATGAGATCGAAGGAGAATATCCTGCATACGGTAATAATGATGACCGTGTAGATCAGATTGCAGTTGATATTGTTGAGAAATTTATGAATAAACTTCGTAAATTCAAGACATACCGTGATGCAAAACATACTCTGTCTGTATTAACGATTACTTCTAACGTTGTTTATGGTAAGAAGACAGGTAACACACCTGACGGAAGAAAAGCTGGTGAACCTTTTGCTCCTGGTGCTAACCCTATGCACGGAAGAGATAAGAAGGGTGCTGTTGCATCTATGGCATCTGTTGCTAAACTGCCTTATAAGCACGCAGAAGACGGTATTTCCTATACCTTCTCAATCGTACCCAAGGCATTAGGTAAAGAAACAGACGAAAGAGTAACAAACCTTGTAGGTTTATTAGACGGCTACTTCTTTGATAAAGGTCATCATATCAATGTTAACGTATTTGACAGAGAGACATTATTAGATGCTATGGATCATCCTGAAAAGTATCCTCAGCTCACTATCCGTGTTTCCGGTTATGCTGTTAACTTCATTAAGCTGAGCAAAGAGCAGCAGTTAGATGTAATCAATCGTACTTTCCACGAGAGGTAATCAGTTAATAACTGCTCAGTTAATAACTGCTCAGTTAATAACTGCTCAGTAAATAACTGATAGCCAACACTTATCTGTTAAAATGAGTAACTGTGGTCTTAGACCACAAGACATACAATGTGTGAGGGGCTTGTTTCTGTTATTTGAATGTAAGGATTGGTCTGAAAGGCCGGACTTTGCCATTGAATAATAGTTTCAGGCCCCCTATCATGTTTATGGTTAATATGTTATTTTATTTATTCATTAGTAAATTCACTAAATATGTATCAGGGAATATCATAATCATATTTGATATTCAGAAATGAATCTATTAAATAAAAGATATATCACTTGCAATTTTAATTTGTACCTGCGGTTCAAACTGGCAGATTATGGGAAAGGCATGGTAATAATATGAGTGCAGATGCGAAGAAATCAGATGATAATAACAAAAATATAAGAGAAATAACAGGGCGTGTACATTCAGTAGAAAGTTGTGGAACAGTGGATGGACCTGGAGTCCGTTTTGTTGTCTTTATGCAGGGATGTCCATTGCGCTGTCAATTCTGTCATAATCCGGATACCTGGGATACGGGGACGGGAACAATCTATAAACCGGATAATCTTATGAATGAAATCAGGCGATATAAATCCTATATGGCTTTTTCAGGCGGAGGAGTTACTTTTACAGGCGGAGAACCTCTACTTCAAGCGGATTTCATATTGGAAATGAGTAAACGGTGTAAGGCAGAGGGAGTCTCAGTAGCAATTGATACCTCAGGTTATATATTTACCGAGAGAGTAAAAGAAGTACTTAAGTATTCAGATCTGGTACTCCTTGATATAAAGAACTTTGATCCCACAGTATACAATAAAGTGACCGGCGTAGACTTAGCCCCTACTCTGAAATTTCTTGAGTATACCAAAGAAATCGGAATTAATACATGGGTACGTTATGTATTAGTACCAGGACTTACAGATAATATTGAATCCATAAAAGCTTTGGCGGAACATTTAAAGAGCTATTCCAATGTTTCTAAAATAGAGTTGCTTCCTTTTCATAAAATGGGAGAGTATAAGTGGAAAGAGCTTGGATATGAATATAAACTGTTTGACACCAATGAGCCTGATAAGAAACTTGTAGAAGAAGTAAAAGAAATTTTTAGATCAACAGGAATACCTCTTGCTAATTAAGGGATAAATTTATATTTGTAAGAAAGGTTTAATAGACATGGAGCTTTATAATAAATCAATCAAACTGATAAGCTCCATGACCTGACTGGTGTGAATATTCACAAAAGAGAAGGTCATGGAGCTTATTTATTTCTGTCCTATAGTATATATTCATATAACATAAATATTTTAATCACATATAGTTATATTCATATAACATAAATTCTTCAATCACATATAGTATAAATTCTTATAACATAAATTCTTCAATCACATGGGCTATGCCGTCTTCATCATTGGATAAAGTGATATAATCGGCCTTGCTCTTAACGATATCTTGGGCATTTGCCATAGCAACACCCATTCCTGCATATTCAATCATTGAAATATCATTAAAACCATCACCACAGCTAATCATCTGTTCTTTGGACAAACCAAGGTGATCCAAAAGTTTTCCAAGAGAAAAAGCTTTATCAATATTTTTTGGCATAATCTCCAGGAAGAAGGGTTCTGAACGATAAATATTTAATAGATCTTTAAAGTGTTCCTTTAACCCAGGTTCCATTTGACGTAAGATTTCAGGATCTCCGGTCATCAGGCATTTATTAATATCGAATTGTATATAAGAAGGAAAATCATCGATTTTTCTAATAGGAATACCATTAATTCGTGATTCGATCTCCATGTATTTGTCAATGGGTGAGTCCGTGATAACGCAGTCCCCTTCATAGGAAAGTATACCAACATTATTTTCTTTGGCCGTATTATGAAGAAAAGGAAGATAATTCCGGTCTAAAACCTGCTGGAATATAATCTCCCCATTTGTACAGTCTATTATTTTGGCGCCGTTAAAGGATAAAATGTAACCACCATATTCAGCCAGTTTAAGCTTTTTAGCTAAAGGCAGAATACCGGGTGTTGGTCTTCCGGATGCCAGTACAACCTTATGTCCTCTTTCCTGTACAGTCATAATCGACTGATAGGTTTTATCAGAAATTTCTTTTTTTGAATTGGTCAGTGTTCCGTCAATATCAAGAACTAATATTTCGTAAGCCATTTAAAATCCTTTCTAGCATATACTTAAGCAGGCTGATAGTTGATGCATAAATTCTTTCCAAGGGATTTGCCCTGGTATAATGCCTGATCAGCACAGGTGATATTTCGTTCAACTGAAAGTGATCTGTCGTATTGTATGATTCCACCGGTTATAGTGCAATGGAAGTACACACCTTCAAAAATAAATGTATATCTTTCAACTTCCCTTCGAAGCTTATCCGCAATTTTTGCAGCGTCTTCCATACTTATATCCTGTAGGAACACCAGGAATTCTTCGCCGCCCCATCTGCTTGCAGTATCTTCTTCTCTAAGAATAAGTCTGAATATATTAGAAATACTTACTAAAACCATGTCACCGGCAGTATGGCCGTAGGTATCATTAATCGTCTTAAAATTATCAACATCAAATAAAATCAATACAAACTCAGAGGTATCAGATTCTACATAATTATGAAGTTCTTCCATAAAATATCTTCGATTATACAGCTTCGTCAGATAATCTGTTATAGCCATTTCTTTGAGTTCTTTCATTAGATGCTGAAGTTCTCGCTGGCTTTTCACATTCTGCATATGAACCTTGACGCGAGCTTTCAACTCTTCAGGAATAAAAGGCTTGGAGACATAATCTGCTGCACCTACTTCAAAGCCGTGAAGAACTGACTCAGAATCATTATTTCCGGTTATAAAAATAATTGGTATATCTTTGGTTTCCTGAAAGCTCTTAAGGATTTTGCAGGTTTCATAACCATCTATACCAGTCATCATGATATCCAGTAATATCAATGTAGGTCGAATATTCTTAGCAATAGATATACTTTCCTCGCCGGAATGGGCAATAGATATGTGCAATGACGGGGATTCAAGTATATCCTTTATAATTGTACATATTATCTCACTGTCATCAACTACCAAGATGGTATCTTTCTCCATAATAAATCTCCTTGCAGAATCGAAATAGCAGTACTGAAACCAGTAACTAATTTAATATTAAAGCATTTTGGTGAAAATTTCAACTTAATATAGTATAAAATAAGAAAAATGTTGAGGGATTTAAGGAATCACCAAATTATAAGTCAAATTAAGGATTTTTGCCGGGTATTTTATAGTAAAAGCTGCCTTAGTATACCGCAAACAATGCGGCTTACTAAGGCAGCCCATGAAATCGGAAGTTTTGTAACTAATTTAACTTAACAGCAGTACCGGAGACGGTAACCATTAACATTCCATTATCAGCACCTAATACTTCATAGTCTACATCAACTGCAACTACGGCATCAGCGCCTAAACTTCTGGCACGATCCTCCATTTCTCTTAAAGCGTTCTCACGAGCCTGAATCAACTCATCTTCATAAGTGGAAGAACGACCTCCAAAGAAATTAGAGAGTCCTGCTGCAAAATCTTTAATGAAGTTAACACCCGAGATTACTTCTCCGAATACAATTCCTTTGTACTCTGCAATTGTTCTTCCTTCGACAGTATTTGTAGTTGTAATAATCATATTTCGCTCCCATCTGCATGCTTTGGCATGCGTACAAAATCAAAGGGGGAGTGAAAGTGTTTTTCTTTCACTCTTACTTCCCATTGCATACCGCAGATTAACCTGCGATACTGCCACAAGCTGATTGAGTGAAAGAATTCTTGTAACAGACTTTCCAATTATATATTTCATTCACTCATGCTCTTAACTGAATACCCATTTAGGATAAACCAGAAGTATTAACTAAAAATAAGATTAACCTCACTGGTGTTTTTTATACTGTTAATAATATAGTATGATCTTTAGAGCATTATGAGAGATATATTAACATTGTATTAAAATCATTATTCTTTGATAGTCTGCTGTTTCATAGCACGTACTTTTAAAGAGAGGCCGAAAAGATTTATAAAGCCTTCGGCATCTTTATGATCATAAAGTTCACCGGTTGTAAAGGAAGCTATACTCTCATTATAGAGTGAGTACTTAGAGGTAGTCCCCTGTTTAATAATATTACCTTTATACAGTTTAAGTTTTACTTCTCCGGTAACATATTCCTGGGTGGAATCAACGAACGCCTGCAGAGCTTCTCTTAAAGGTGTAAACCATTTTCCTTCGTATACTACATCTGCATATTTATCGCCGATACCCTTTTTATAAGCCAGGGTATCCCTGTCCAGAATAAGTTCTTCTAAAGCAGTATGGGCTTCCATTAGGATAGTTCCGCCAGGGGTTTCATAAACACCGCGGGATTTCATGCCTACAACCCTGTTCTCAACGATATCTACAATACCTATTCCATGTTTTCCACCAATCTCATTAAGCTTTTCTATGATTTTGGAAGCTTTTGATTCTATGCCGTTTAATGCGGTGGGAATTCCTTTTACAAAGGAGATGGTTACTGTTTCTCCCGTATCAGGTGCTTTCTCAGGAGATACACCCAGAACCAGAAGGTGATCATAGTCAGGGGCGTTGGCAGGATCCTCAAGTTCTAAACCTTCGTGGCTGATATGCCAGAGATTTCTGTCACGGCTGTAACTGTTATTAGCGGTAAAAGGAAGATCGATTCCGTGGTTCTTGCAATATTCAATTTCTTCTTCACGAGAGGAAATATCCCAGATTCGCCAGGGAGCAATTATTTTAAGGTCAGGAGCTAAAGCTTTGATACCAAGCTCAAAACGAACCTGATCGTTACCTTTACCGGTAGCACCATGGCAGATAGCAGTAGCATTCTCTATCCTTGCAATTTCAACCAGCCGTTTTGAAATAACAGGTCTTGCCATGGAAGTACCTAATAAATATTTATTTTCATATACAGCACCGGCTTTTACACAGGGAATAACAAAGTCGTCTACGAATTCTTCTACCACATCTTCAATGTAGAGTTTTACAGCACCGGAAGCTTTCGCTCTTTCCTCAAGACCGTCCAGTTCGTTACCCTGTCCTACATCAATGCATACGCATACAACATCATAATCATAGTTCTCTTTTAACCAGGGTATAATTACAGTGGTGTCAAGACCTCCGGAATAAGCTAATATTACTTTCTCTTTCATATATATGTCCTCCTGTTTTTTAGAATTAAATTATTATAAATATACATCAAAATGTTAAATTATGCAATAGTAATTTTAAGAAAAATTATTTGTGTATCAAAAGGTTAGGTTTTCAAAAGGGGACGGCGAATGGAATAAAGCAGAAAGAACTCATGCTTCAATTCCAAGGCATAAGAAGTCCTTTCCATAGGCGCATTCCTTCTTTCTGCTTTATTCCATTCGCCTGAAACCATGTGGAGGCAAGACTTTGACAATTTAATTAAGAATAAAATTACAGTAAAAAATGCAGAGGCAGGCTGTTTGGTGAAGGTGCAGAATGGACAAACCCTAGAGCCGATGATATAATTGGCAAAAAAGTTACAAATAAAATAAATAAGATGAATAATCGGAAAAGAGGTTTTTATGTATAAAATTATATTGGCGTCCGGTTCTCCAAGAAGAAAAGAAATATTGGCACAGGCTGGGGTAGATTTTGAAGTAATGGTAAGCAATGTTTCAGAAGAGTCCGATAAGAAAGAACCTGCATTACTGGTTGAAGAACTTGCAGCTGTAAAAGCGGAAGCGATTGAGCAGGAAATAACCATTGAAAATGAAAAAGTACTTATACTAAGTGCAGATACACTTGTATTTTTAGAGGGTACTCCTTTAGGAAAACCGAAAGATAAAGAGGATGCATATCGGATGTTAAGGAATCTCTCAGGCAGGGAACACGAAGTATATACGGGTGTTTCTGTGATTATAAAGAGAGAAGAAGGAATAAGAAAGCAATTGATCTTCCATCAGAGGAGTATAGTAAAGGTAGCGGAGCTAACGGACAAAGAAATTAATAATTATTTAGCGACAGGAGAAGCCTTTGATAAAGCCGGCGCATATGGGATTCAGGGAAGCTTTGCTGTCCATATAGAAGGGATTGAGGGTGAATATTATAACATTGTCGGGCTGCCTATTTCCAAAATATACCACGAGCTTTTAAAGGAAGGAATCGATATCGTAAATAATTTTTAAGTTAGGTATTGCATAATAATTTATAAATGTGTATAATTATAAATCAGTTACAGGAAATAATTCCTGAGATGAAAGCATTATGAAGCTTTCAAATTTATATTATGCATTTATATTCTTCCAACAGACTAATGCAGGGTAAGAAGAAAATGCGGTAGGACATCACATGGAAGAGATATGTGGGAATGGAGGAAGTTATGGAAATTATTAAAGGAGGAGTAACAGCTCCCAAAGGATATAAAGCAGCGGGGATCTATGCAGGTATTAAGAAGAAGAAAAAGGATATGGCGCTGGTATACAGTACGGTATCTGCAAATGCTGCGGGAACTTTCACCACGAATCTGGTTAAAGCAGCCCCGGTCATCTGGGATATGAAAATCGTAGAAGAATTCGGTAAAGCCCGGGCGGTTGTATTAAACAGCGGTGTAGCCAATGCCTGTACCGGTGAGTTAGGAACCGAGAACAACGAAAAAATGGCTGTCTTTATGGCTGAAGAACTAGGTCTAAAGAAAGAAGAAGTCTTAACCGCCTCAACAGGTGTTATCGGTAAACAGCTTCCCATTGATGTAATCGGTGAGGGCTGCAAACTTTTAGCGTCTAATCTGGGAGAAGAGATAGAATATGGTGATGTAGCGGCAGAAGCCATAATGACTACGGATACCTTTGCCAAGCAGTATGCAGTGTCCTTTGAAATTGATGGTATAACCGTTACCTTAGGAGGTATGGCAAAAGGTTCGGGAATGATCCATCCTAATATGGCAACCATGCTTGGGGTTATTACCACAGACCTTGCCATCAGCAAGGAGCTATTGTTAACAGCCATCAGAGAGGATGTTAAGGATAGTTTTAATATGGTGTCTGTTGATAGGGATACCTCTACCAATGACTCTCTAATTATTTTAGCCAACGGTCTTGCAGGAAATAAAGAAATCACAGCAACAGACACTAACTATAAGATTTTTACTCAGGCACTTCATAAGGTTACTACTGAATTATCAAAAATGATGGCATCGGATGGTGAAGGTGCTACCAAATTATTCGAATGTACAGTTAAAGGTGCAGACAGCAAGGACCAGGCGATAATTTTATGTAAATCCATTATAACCTCAAACCTTGTAAAAACCGCTGTATACGGTAATGATGCTAACTGGGGAAGAATCCTATGTGCCATGGGGTATGCAGGAGTAGCTTTTGATCCGGATAAAGTAGATCTTTTTATTCAAAGCTCTGCCGGTACCCTTAAACTCGTTGAAAATGGAATGGCAACGGATTACAGTGAAGCGATAGCAACTGAGATATTAAAGCAAAAGGAAGTAAAAGCTATCGCAGATATTAAGAGCGGTTCCTTTGAAGCCACAGCCTGGGGTTGTGATCTTACGGATGATTATATCAAGATAAATGCAGATTACCGTTCATAATAATTTACCGGAAATTGTATTTTGAATTACTTGATAAAAGCAGCGTATTTACAGATGTGTTACCGATTATATGAACGTTTTTGTGTTCCTATAATATAACTTATCAGAAATTGTATTTCAAATTTCCGATATAAGACAACGCACTTAACAGCCATGCAACTGATAATAATAGCTTATCTTCTTAAAACATAAAAAATTATAATATAAAAGCAGGCAGATTTTCTAATCAGAAAGGAATTCATATGGAACCCATGGATCAGATACTTATAAAAGCGCAGACACTCATTGAAGCGCTTCCCTATATACAGAAATTTAATAAAAAGAAGGTTGTAGTAAAGTACGGCGGCAGCGCAATGCTTGACGAAGAGCTTCAATTAAATGTAATAAAGGATGTAGCACTGCTGAAACTTATCGGAATGCAGCCCATTATCGTACATGGCGGCGGAAAGGAAATTTCTAAATGGGTCAGCCTTTTAGGACATGAATCAACTTTTGTAGAAGGCTTGCGTGTTACTGATGAGCAGACAATGGAAGTAGCGGAAATGGTGCTTGGCAAGGTAAATAAGAACCTGGTTCAGATGATTGAAAAGCTTGGAGTAAAGGCAGCAGGTATAACCGGTAAAGACGGATCCACCTTAAAAGTTGAGAAGAGGTATGTAAACGGTCAGGACATCGGATATGTAGGCAATATTACAGAAGTCTCGACGGATTTAATTGATACACTTATTGATAATAATTTCATACCTGTTATCGCACCTATTGGTCTGGACGATGATTATCATGCCTATAACATCAATGCAGACGATGCAGCTTGTGCTGTTGCAACAGCTATTGGAGCTGAGAAATTGGCATTCCTTACTGATATAGAAGGCGTTTATACAGATCCTGCTGATAAAGATACACTAATCTCTGTACTGACTTTAGAAAAAGCGGATGAGCTTATTCAGAAAGGCTTTATAGGCGGAGGAATGCTCCCTAAGCTAAAGAATTGTATTGATGCCGTAAGAGGCGGAGTATCCAGAGTACATATACTGGACGGAAGAATGGAACACTGCCTGCTGCTGGAGTTCTTTACCAACAGGGGTATAGGGACTGCGATTATTAACAATGAAAGTATTTTATATGAACATGAAATGGCGAAATAGAAACCGGAGGTAAGGTTGAAAGATATACGCTTTCAACCACAAGTTTGTGCCTGGGAAAGCCACGGCACAAATTCAGATGCGCAAAATACATGTGCAGGGAGGGAAAGATGGAGGATTATATAAAGGAAGCCGAAGAACTGTTAATGCACACCTACTCCAGGTATAAGATTATTCTGGATAGAGGAGAAGGTGTATATCTCTATGATATTAACGGAAAGAGATATCTGGATTTTGGTGCCGGAATTGCAGTATTTGCTCTTGGTTACGGAAATGAAGAATATAATACCGTTTTAAAAAACCAGATTGATAAGCTGCTGCATACCTCAAATTATTTCTACAATGTACCGTCAATTACAGCAGCAGATAAGTTATCCAAAGCCTCCGGCATGGACAGAGTGTTCTTTACCAACAGTGGAACGGAAGCAATTGAAGGTGCTATAAAGCTTGCCAGAAAATACTATTATAAGAAACATGGCACAGGTGACAGCCAGATAATAGCCCTAAATAATTCTTTTCACGGCAGGAGCATGGGTGCATTATCGGTAACCGGACAGCCTAAGTACAGAGAAGCTTTTGAGCCTCTGATTGGAGGAGTTGTATTTGCTGACCTGAATTCCGTAGAAGATATAAAGAATAAAATCAATGATAAAACCTCCGCAATCCTGTTGGAACCTATACAGGGAGAAGGCGGTGTAAACCCTGCAGATTTAGATTACCTGCAGTCTATCAGAAAGCTCTGTGACGAAAAGGATATTCTTCTGATTTATGATGAAATTCAATGCGGTATGGGGAGAACCGGAGAGATGTTTGCCTGGCAGGGGTATGGCGTGAAGCCGGATATCTTAACCACTGCGAAAGCTCTTGGCTGCGGTGTTCCGGTTGGTGCCTTTGCAGCAAATGACAAGGCAGCTTCTGCTTTTGAACCGGGAGATCATGGTACTACTTATGGTGGTAATCCTTTTACAGCAGCAGCTGTTAATGCTGTATTTGACCAGTATGAGAAACTTGATCTGCTTCATCATGTGAAAGAAGTATCGGTGTATCTGGAAGAGAAACTTGATGAACTGGTGAAGTCCTATAAGGGAATCAAAGAGAGAAGAGGGAAGGGACTCTTACAGGGACTAGAGTTTCATTATCCGGTCAAAGAGATTATTACAAAAGCAATGGAGGAAAATCTGATACTCTTTTCAGCGGGCAGTAATGTATTAAGATTTGTTCCACCATTAATTATAACAACGGAACAGGTTGATGAGATGATAGGTATCCTGAAAAAAATCATTGATTAATGTGTAAATTATCCCATATCGGTAAAGACTAATTAATAGCAGAGGCAGCGAATGCCAAATTCGCTGCTTTTTTTAAACGCTTCTTGCGAAATTACTATTTCTACAGATAGAAAGCAGTATGGATAAAGGAAAGGAAGGATGTAGCGATATGGGATTATTCGGATTTCTAATGGCGATTATTTCAGGTGCTCTTATGAGCATTCAAGGGGTATTTAATACAGGTGTAACCAAACAGACAAGTGTATGGGTGGCTTCAAGCTTTGTTCAGTTTACTGCCTTTATAGTCTGTATGGTTGCCTGGTATGTAACCGGACGAGAAGGGAGTTTTTCAGGACTGTTTAAAATTGACAGTAAATATATGCTGCTGGGAGGTGCCATCGGAGCATTTATCACTTTTACTGTTATAAAGAGTGTTGGTACCCTTGGACCGGCAAAGGCAATTATGCTAATTGTAACCTCACAGCTCATTGTAGCATACCTTATTGAACTGCTTGGAATATTTGGAGCAGATAAGGTAGATTTTCAATGGAGAAAACTGATAGGTGTAATTCTTGTAATTGGTGGCATTTTAACCTTTAAATGGGAGTAATTTTTACGATTTTCTTAAACTTTTATTCTTTTCGAAATACCTATTGTAATCCATTTGGTAATTAGGTAGAATGATAACATGCAAATGTATTGAGGATACAGTTTGTCGGCCTTTCCTGAAAGGAAAGGTGTTATCATGAAATATAATAAATATATAAAAGCAGTTCTTATCGCTGTCTTTCTTATTCTGACAGGAGTTATCTACAGTTGTCAGAGAGCAGGAAGCAATCAGCAGAACAGTACTCTAGGAACTCCTATAAACTTAGCTGAGAGCAGTTCACCAGAATCCCAAACAGACTTACAGGCAGAAACTCAAAATGACTCCAGAGCAGGAACCACAGATATATTATGTGCACTTATGCGGTGCTATAAGGAAACCTGGAGTTTATGAAGCTACAAAAGACACCAGAGTATATGAACTGGTTCAGTCAGCCGGAGGTTTCACGAAAGAGGCTGATGAAAATTACGTCAATCAGGCAGCAAACGTTGAAGACGGACAGCAGATATACATTCCTACCAGGGAAGAGGTTCTAAATGGTAACGAAAATGTTACCTTGGTAAATAGAAATGGTGCTGCAGACGCAGGTAATGCAGGAGAAGATACCAATAAGACAGGCAAAGTTAATATTAATACTGCAACAAAAAGTGAGCTGTGTACCTTACCCGGAATAGGTGAGGTTAAGGCTGGCAGTATCATAGACTATCGGACAAACCACGGTAAGTTTCAAAGTATTGAAGAATTGAAACAAATCGAAGGAATCAAAGATGCAGTTTATAATAAAATCAAGGATATGATAGAAGCAAAATAGGCATATGCCTTTTGGAAAATGTGATTGGAATAGGTGATAAGCGTGGGAAAAAAAGTACTTGTTGTTGATGATGAGAAATTAATTGTAAAGGGAATCCGCTTCAGCCTTGAGCAGGACGGTATGGAAGTAGACTGTGCTTATGACGGAGAGGAAGCTCTGGAAGCAGCGAAGAAGAAGGAGTATGATGTGGTACTTTTAGACGTCATGCTGCCTGTTATGACTGGGTTTGAAGTATGTCAGCAGATTAGAGAATTCTCAAGTATGCCCATTATCATGCTGACAGCCAAGGGTGACGATATGGATAAAATTCTTGGTCTGGAATATGGAGCAGATGATTATATTACAAAACCCTTTAATATACTTGAAGTCAAGGCAAGAATAAAAGCCATAATGCGCCGCAGCACCAAGCAGAACGCAGAAGTTCAGGCGAAGGTGGTAGTATTCGGTGATTTAAAGATTGACTGCGAGAGCAGAAGAGTATATGTAAATAGCAAAGAAGTAAATTTAACTGCAAAAGAGTTTGATTTGCTGGAGTTATTAATCTTCAATCCCAACAAAGTCTACAGCAGGGAAAATTTACTGAATACCGTATGGGGATATGATTATCCCGGAGATGTCAGAACAGTGGATGTGCATATAAGAAGACTTCGTGAGAAGATAGAAGGTAATCCAAGCGAACCTAAATATGTACATACAAAATGGGGTGTTGGCTATTTTTTCCAAAATTAAAGAAAAATTCTGGTTTATTAAAAGCATGAGAGTGCATGCACTCCTTGCACTATTTATAATAGGCGTTATACCTTTATTGTTCTTCTCCTGGGAGATCTTAAATACCTATGACAAGACGGCTTTGGAGCAAAAGAAATCAGAAATGCAGAGTCAGGGCAGTTCTTTGGCGAATCTAATGACGTCTTCCGGTTATTTGGCAGATTCTACACTGGCAGAAGTGAATACAGAGATATTACGCATTGCAAGCCTCTATGAAGGCCGTATAATGGTAATTGACAGTAAACTGAATATATTAAAGGATACCTACGGAATAGAAGATGGTAATGTTATTATTTCTGAAGATGTTATAAAGTGCCTTAAAAGCAGCAATAGCATTTACCGCAGTAACGGTGATTATTATATAGAGATGATAGTGCCTATCACCTATTCCTCTGCCAAAGAGAATACAACCTCTAAGGAAAGTGTAGGTGTTGTTCTGATGAACTTTTCTACGAAAAATGTACAGAGTATTCATACAGTGCTCTATCAAAAGACAACGGTTCTTTTTGTTACGACTATCATATTAATTTTAGTATACGCATTTTTCTATTCTGGTGTATTTACGAAACCTTTCCTGAATTTAAAGAAAGCAATCGGGCACCTGACAGAAGGTTATATGGATGATGAAGTCAAGGTAGACGGGTTTTATGAGGTACAACAGATCTCACAGTCCTTGAATCAGATGCTTCAGAGAATCAAGAATCTTGAAAATTCCAGACAGGAATTTGTATCCAACGTATCCCACGAATTGAAGACTCCTCTAACTTCGGTAAAGGTGCTTGCAGATTCCCTTTTAATGCAGGAAGGTGCTTCTCCTGAACTGTATAAGGAGTTTCTGGTGGATATTGCGGAAGAAATAGAGAGAGAGAATAAGATTATTAATGATCTGTTAGCCCTTGTTAAACTTGATAAAGCAGCCAGTGATATGAATATAAATGCCATAAAGATAAATGATTTGTTGGAAGTGGTATTAAAGCGGCTTCGTCCAATTGCTAAGAATAGCAATATTGAATTGATTTATGAGAGTTATCGTCCGGTAATTGCCGAAGTAGATGAAGTGAAATTATCACTGGCTTTCTCCAATCTTATTGAGAATGCTGTGAAATACAATGTGGAAGATGGCTGGGTAAGAGTATCTTTAAACGCTGACCATAAATATTTCTATGTAAAGGTATCAGACTCAGGAATTGGAATTCCAGAGGAAGCTCAGGACTCCATTTTTGACCGCTTCTACCGTGTAGACAAGGCAAGGTCAAGAGGTACCGGCGGTACCGGTTTGGGACTGGCTATTACAAAAAATGCTGTCCATATGCATAAGGGTGCCATTAAAGTCTATAGCAAAGAAAATGAAGGAACTACCTTTACTGTACGTATTCCAATAAATTATATTGCATAATGAAGACCAGCCTGCTAACAGGTAATTATGATTAACATTAGCAGGTGCGTCAGAGTGTTTGCAGAGCAGGTAAAAAGATGAATGTATTCAAAGAAAAATCTCTTGAAAATAAAATAGTTAAAGATAACGCTATGCTGAATCCTGGAAATTCTACCTCAAAGTGGAATGTTCAGCCCATCACAAGCATTTTTCAGCCACATCCTTTAAGAACCTGGATGAAACTTCCTTTGTTCTTTCTGGTCCTTGTTGTATTGCTGCTGGCTGGTTGTAGTGAAGGGAAAGAGGACCAGGATAAAACTGCGAAAGAAGAAGGTCCATTTGTATATTATATGGATAAGGCAGAGACAAAGATAGTTCCTGTTAAGTATACACCTACTGAAAATACGAAGGATAATCTTGTAAAAGAATTTTTAGAGGTACTGTCAACGGAGTCGGATGATATAACCCTAAAGAGAGCAATACCAGAAGGGCTAAGGATAAAGGCATCTTTTAATGACAGCGGAGGACTAAGCCTTTATTTTAATACAGCATATAACAATCTGACGGGTATTACAGAAGTTCTTACCAGAGCGTGTATTATCAAAACTCTATGTCAGATAAAGGGAGTCGATGATATTGCTTTTTATGTAGATGGGTCACCGCTGTATGGATTAAACGGAAAACCCATTAATTTTATGAAAGCAGAAGACTTTATTGATGGCAGCGGTGCTGAAAATATTAATGTAACCATATATTATGCCAATGCAGCGGGTGATGGTTTGGTAGCTTCCAGCCGTACTATTATATATACAGAGAATATACCGCCTATTGAAAAGGCGATTATTGATCAGTTGCTTAATGGACCGGAAATACCAAACGAACCTGTTGATCCCACCATGCAAAAAAGCCTTCCTGGTGGAACAGAGTTACTGAAGGTTACTACCAAAGATGGAATATGTTATGTGGATTTCAATGAAAAATTTCTGGATAAGGTTCCGGGAGTGGATCCAGAAGTAGTATTATATTCGGTAGTCAATTCCCTGGACGAATTATCAACTATAAACAAAGTACAATTTACAATAAACGGATCTCCCAAAAAGATCTTTCAAGATGATATTGCCTTTGATGGAGCTTTTGAAAGGAATCTGGACTTATTGGAAGAGGATAGGAGTGAAAGAAAATAATAAATTGAAAGGATGTCACGCCAGGATTCTTTCACTTCTTATTATTTGTGGCAGTATCGCAGGCCGGCCTGCGATATGCAATGGGTATAAATAATGAATACTAAGAGACCGTTAATCTGGCTTTTAGCATCATACCTGGCAGGGATTGGAGTTTTTCAATTACCCCTGCCCTTAGTGTATGGAGGAAGTATATCTTTACTAATTGTGGTACTGTGGTGGTTGTTTCAAAAGAAAGCACCAAAACAGCGTTTTTATAACTATTATTTTCTTCTGTTGCTGCCGTTTCTGTTCGTGACCGGGTATTTACTTATGAATCATCAGATAAAGGTACCGCCCGGTGATAATAGATTTACCATTAAAACCAATGCTGTAGCAGAAGGTGTTATAAGCCTGGTAGAGGAAAATGATAACTATACAAGAATAACACTTAAGAATTCTAAACTCGAATTAGAGGATAACAATTACACTAATTTAAAACTTCTGGTATATGCAGAAGAAGGAAAGCCGTATATAATCGGAAATAAAGTCTATGTCACCGGAACGGTAATAAAATTTACCAAAGCTTCTAATCCCGGTCAATTCAATGAATATCTTTATTATAAATCTAAAAAATATGATTATAAATTCTATGCTGACTCTGCAGTCATTACCGACACAAGAACAAGTTCTTATTACCAAACCCTCTATACTATCAGAAAACAGCTGACAGGTATTTATTATAAATTATTACCAGAGAAAAATGCCGGTGTTCTCACAGCTATGATGTTAGGTGATACTAGTTATCTGGAGGAGGACATAAAGGAATTATACCGTGAAAATGGTATTTCGCATATATTGGCAATTTCAGGTCTGCATATATCCCTATTGGGTCTCACCCTCTATAAAATCTTTCGGAAATTACATATGCCACTCTTTCTGGCCACTGCTATAACTTTATTCTTCTTATATTCATATGGAATTTTAACAGGGTTTAGTGTATCGACCAATAGAGCAGTTGTAATGATGACAGTATACATGGCAGCAGTTCTTGCTGGCAGAACCTATGATCTTTTATCCGGTACAGCAGCCAGTGCTCTGATAATTCTCCTGCGAAGCCCTCTGGATATAACCAGTGCAGGTTTTTTATTATCTTTTGGAGCAGTTATTGGTATTGGTACGGTTTATCCTGCCCTTTCTAAGGCACTATTAAAAGAGAAGAAGAACGAGCAGAAAAGAATATCTCCAAATATGAAGATGTCCTCTCGTGAGAGCTTGAAGCGAATCTATGAAGAAACCATGGTATATCTTTGGAATAATATATTAATTCAGACGCTATTATCGAGTTTGAGTGCACAGCTTATTCTCTTACCAGTGCTTTTATGGTTCTTTTATGAAATACCTGTATATTCTCCTTTAGTCAATCTATTAATTATCCCAGTATCCTCACTGCTTACAATTCTTGCTTTCCTTGCCGTACTAATAGGTTGTGTTAGTATTCCTGCCGGTGTATTTCTTATGGGAGGGGTTAATTATATTCTGGTATTTTATGAAGCTGTGTGCCGCCTTGGTGCAAATTTGCCAGGGAAAAGCATTCTGACAGGAAGACCGGGGATACTAACCATAGCGTCCTTTCTTATTCTGCTAATACTCTTTACCAGGTGCAACAAACAGAAAGGACGAAGAATAAGTCTGTTCCTTATGATACCTATGCTGTTAATATTCATTCCTCACCCGGTAAACAATCTGCAGGTGACCTTTCTGGATGTGGGGCAGGGAGATGGAATCGTTATGCAGCTGCCGGGTAAGACAACCCTTATGATAGACGGAGGAAGTTCCAGTGTAAAGAAGCTGTCAAAATACCGATTGGAACCATTCTTAAAATATAAAGGCATCAGGATAATCGATTACGCGATTGTCACCCATGGTGACGCAGATCATTACTCAGGAGTCTTAGAATTCTTAGAAGAGGATTATAAAGGCAGTGTACGAATAAAGAATCTGTTATTGCCGGGAGTGGATTTAAAGGATGAAACCTACACTAACCTTATTAAGAAAGCAAGGGCTTTAGGGGTAAGGGTTTCTGTATTAAATACGGGAGATGCTTTAAGTCTTGAAGACGTAAGCATCAAGTGTCTATGGCCTGGTAATGATTTTGAATCAGGTACTGATAAAAACAGTCATTCCATTGTATTAAGCCTAAAGTATGGGGAATTTGATATGCTGCTTACCGGTGATTTGGAGGGGGAAGGAGAGGAGCGGATTATTGAACAAATTACACAATCCGGGTCAATGGTTACTGCATTAAACGGATATGAGGTTCTAAAAGTCGCTCATCATGGCTCTAAGTATTCTACAAGCAGTGAATTCCTTAAGGCGGTATCGCCTTTGTACTCAATCATCTCATGTGGAATCGATAATTCTTATGGACATCCCCATGAAGAAACGGTTACAAGATTACTGGAGAGCGGCAGTCAGATACTAAAAACTACAGAGAGCGGAGCTGTTACTATTATTACCGATGGTAAGAGTATGAAGATGGAGGAGTGGCTTCGATGAACAGTTATATTGGAGAATTGATGAATGAATATAAATATCGTGAAATATAAGAATTTATTAAGAACTTTTTCCTGTTAGTAAACTGCCATTTATGTTATAATATACCTTATCGTAATTCTGTTAGATAATACGAGAACCGGCAGCAGTTTTTTATGCTGTATATTTGATATAAGGAAGATTTTGATTTGTTTAATCTAACAGAACACTTTTAATAGGGTGTACCATTTATAATGGCACGAAAAAAAGGAGGAAGGCAAGGTAAAGAAATGGATTTTTTAGAAATTTTAAAAGTTATATTTTATGGAATCGTGGAAGGAATTACGGAATGGCTTCCTATCAGTAGTACAGGGCATATGATACTGGTTGAGAAAGTCATGCCTCTTAATGTCAGTTCTGAATTTATGGAAATGTTTAGGGTGGTAATCCAACTAGGAGCTATTTTTGCAGTGTTGGTTCTGTATTGGAATAAGATCTTCCCTTTTCAACTAAAAGATAAAAATAAGTCCATCATAAAAATGGATATTATGAATATGTGGTTTAAGATTGTAGTTGCTATTATACCTGCCGGTGTTATTGGTACCCTTTGGGATGATGATATCGACAGAATGTTCTACAATTATGTAACGGTTGCAGTAACTCTGATTATATATGGTATCCTTTTTATATTTATAGAAAACAGGAACAAAAGGGGTAATTTTAAAATTACCAGTCTGCATCAGATTACGTATCAGACAGCTATCATAATAGGTCTCTTTCAAGTTCTGGCTTTAATCCCCGGAACCTCCAGATCAGGGGCTACCATACTTGGAGCAATTCTAATTGGTGTATCCAGAGAAATAGCAGCTGAGTTCACATTTTTCCTGGCAATTCCCGTTATGTTTGGAGCAAGCTTAATAAAGATGTTAAAGTTTGGCTTTGATTTTTCCGGAAATGAGATATTGGTACTTGTCTTGGGTATGCTGTCAGCTTTTGTGGTATCCATTATCGCAATCAAATTCCTTATGGGATATATTAAAAAGCATGACTTTAAAGCCTTTGGTATTTACCGTATTGTATTAGGTATCCTGGTATTGGCATATTTCCTTGTAATTCAATAATGGAAAATTGTAAAGGCTTTTGAATATAGTTATTGACAGAGAAACGGTACAGCAGTATCGTTTCTTTTTTGTATTTTAGCGTATTTGAGGTTGGTTTATTTCGCCAGAGTGACTAAATAGTAAGTCATTATTCCTTTCTGCTGCGCATGTTTTTAGTAACAAAAACCCTTTGCAGGGCAATTTACACAACTCTAAAATATAAATAAAAGCTATTGACAACAAAATACACAACTGCTATAATGAGTTTAACGTTAAACCAACAACGTACTATTTTTTTACATAATAAGTTTAACGTAAAACTATATAAGAACCTACAATAAGGAAGGGGAACATTTATGAAAAAAACCAAAAGACTTGTAAGTTTGCTCATGTGTTTTTTAGTGGTTGCAACAATGTTAGTTGGTTGTAAGAAAGATAACAACTCAACAGACGTCGGTTCCAACAACAGCACTCCTGAAGCAACAAAGGAAGCAACAGCTACAGACGCAGCAGCAACAGAAGCTCCTGCAGAGAACTTTGAACTTAAGCTTGGTATCTGGCCGGAGGACACTTTAACAGATGATATTAAGCTTCATGAAGGATATGTTACGACTTTTAATGAGACACATCCTAATGTAGAGGTAGTACCCGCTTATTACAAATATGCAACTGATACCTTTGTTTCTCTTGCAGAATCAGGCAACCTGCCTACTATCTTTGAGACCTGGTATACAGAACCCCAGAAATTAATTAACGGTGGTTTCGTAGCAGATATCACAGAAGAGCTAAAAGCAAGAGGCTGGGATACAGCAATGAATCCTTCCATCCGCGATCTGCTGTCCAAAGATGGAAAGATCTACGGAATTCCCCGTGACGGTTATGCACTCGGCATGATGGTTAATATCGAGCTTTTTGAAGAAGCAGGTTTAGTAGATGAAAATGGATATCCTAAATATCCTAAGACTTGGGAAGAACTTGCCCAGACTGCTAAGATCATCAAAGAGAAGACAGGTCAGGCAGGTCTTTGCCTTTTAGCAAAGGATAATGCCGGCGGCTGGCATTTCAGTAATATTGCCTGGAATTTCGGTGCAACTTTAACTCTTGAAAAAGACGGTAAATTCGTAGCAAATGTAAATTCTCCTGAAGCGATTGCAGCTATGGAATATGTAAAATCCTTAAAATGGGAATATGACGTACTTACTCCCGATCCTACCAATGAAGATTGGGGAACTGGTTTTGTAAACTTAGGAACAGGAACAGCTGCTATGTACATAGCTGCCAACGATGCAGTAAATCAGCCTACACAGGTTAATGGCCTTCCAGCAGATAAACTTGCGATAGTGCCCATGCCTGCAGGTCCCGGAGGACAGTATTCTTTATCCGGTGGTACTCCTTATATGTTCTCTAAGGATGCTACACCTGAACAGATCAATGCTGCTCTTGATTACCTGGAGATAATGGGTAAAGCACCTGTTGCAACAGATGCTGCCATTGCCGGTATGAAAGCTGACGCTCAGAATAAGATTGATAATAATGTACCTGTAATTCCTCGTTTCCCTTGCTGGGTTGACCAGAAGGTTCTCGATGCAGAAACAGCTGTAACCAATGAATTCAATAATGTTGATATGAATCTCTTCAATGATTATTTTAATATCATCAAAACGGATGGTAACTTAAGACTGGAAGAGCCCGGTTCTGCTCAGGATTTATATTCTGAACTTACCAAAGTGCTTCAGGCTGTTATCACAGATAAGAATGCAGATGTAGCTTCCCTTATGCAGACTGCAAACGATAACTATCAGAAATTACTTGATGAAAATGTAAATAAATAGTAAACATAACTTAAACAAAGCTGATGGGGATCTTGTGTAAGATGCCCATCAGCTGCGATAAGACATTAATAACATAAGGAGGGCAGATAACGTGGCTGGAACGAAAAATGATATGGCAAAAAAAGCACCAGGAGCTGGAATTAAGAAAAAAGATGTAACAGGATGGCTTATAATGCTGCCAACAATCCTCTTATTTGCATTTTTTGTGTGGGAGCCATTGATAGAAAGTATCCGACTCTCCCTTTATACTGCAAAAGGAATTCGTTTAATTGAGTTTGTAGGTTTTGAGAATTATGGAAAGGTAATTAGACATCCTGACTTTCTTGCGGCTTTTTCCAATACCTTTATTTATATTTTATGGTCACTGTTAATTGGTTTTGTGGTGCCGATCATTATGGCATCCCTTATAACCGAAACAACCCATTTTAAGAGCTTTTTCAGAGTGGGTGTGTATTTACCTAATATTATGCCGGGTCTTGCAACAGTTTTGATGTGGGGATTCTTTTTCCGTCCCGGTAACACAGGTGTTTTAAATATCTTATTGGACAAAATCGGAGTTGATCCACAGGTATGGCTTACCAATCCTAAATGGACCATTCCGTTGATTGTTGCAGCTATGACCTGGAAAGGTGCAGGTTCTACCGCCTTGATCTATATGGCTGGTATATCCAATATCAATCCGGAGCTTTATGAAGCGGCAACTATAGATGGTGCGGGAATATTAAACCGTATGCGTTTTATTACCATTCCCAGTATCTTTGCTTTGGGCAAGACTATGTTGATTCTTCAGATTATTGCAGTATTCCAGATTATTTATGAACCGCTGGTAATGACCAATGGCGGGCCAAATAATGCAAGTATTTCTATCATGCAGCTGGTATACAATTATGCTTTCAGGGATTTCAATTACCCTATGGCAGCAGCTCTGTCTGTTATGATGAGCATTGTACTTATCATTTTAAGCGGTCTGTACTTTAAGCTTACCGCATCCAAAGAAGATTAGGGGGTGTTTGAATGTTTTTTGACAATTATAGAAAGAAAGAAGACGGTGTTGTCCGTTTTTATGACCTTCATTCCAAACGCACCAGAGCAATTATTATCATAATTTATCTGATATGCTTCGGTATTGTAATAACTTCCTTATTTCCGCCGGTTTGGGTATTTCTTGCAAGCTTTAAGGATATTAAAGAATTCAGAAGAAGTGCGACTATTCTGCCCTCTGTATTCGATTTTAGTGCCTATGCAAAGACCTGGAATGATTTAAAATTCGCCAAGTATTATATTAATTCCTTCATCTCAGTGGGAGGAAGTGTCTTATGTGCAGTTGTCTTTAACGGGCTCATTGCTTATGCACTTGGAATCTTAAAACCAAAGGGACATAAGCTTATCTTTGGTCTGGTAATGTGGAGCTTACTGATTCCAACCACTACCAGCGTGGTGGCTTTGTTTGTAAACATTAACAGAATTGGATTGAATCAATCTTTTTTACCGCTTTGGCTGTCCTTTGGAGCCAATGCCTTTTACGTAATATTATTTAAGCAATTCTTTGAAAGTTTGCCAAAAGAAATTATTGAGGCAGCTAAGTTAGACGGATGCGGTTATCTGAGAACCTTTGCCAGTATCGTAGTTCCGCTGTCAAAGTCTATTGTTATGGTAGTAGTTATCTTTGCAATCAATGCTGCCTGGTCTGATTTCCTTCTTCCTTATTTGGTGTTAAACGGTTCGGGACTGGAAACGGTTATGGTAAGACTGTTCCTGTTTAGAACTTCTAATGCAACTGATGTAGAAGTATTGAGAGCAGTAGCATTTTCAATTATTCCTCCTATCATTTTATTCACATTATTCCAGAAACAAATAACAGAAGGTGCAGCAGCAGGAGCATTAAAGGGGTAGAGTATGGCAAAATCAGCAGATATTTATTATAAAGTACATCCATGGAAAATTATTGAGGAAGGCTTCAACAAGGAGTATGCCTTGGTTTCAGAATCTGTATTTTCCCTGGGGAACGAATATATGGGAACCAGAGGCAGTTTTGAGGAAGGTTATTCCGGAAACAGTCTTATCGGAAATTATTTTAATGGAATTTATGAGGCAGCACAGCTTGAGAAATCAGGCTATAAAGGAATTATAGACAGAACTGAATTTATCGTAAATTCAGCGGACTGGTTGTATACAAGGATTGAAGCAGAAGGTGAAACGCTGGATCTTAATACCTCTAAAATTAGAGATTTTTACAGAGAACTGGACCTTAAGAGTGGTGTTCTGGCCAGATCCTTTGTATGGGAACTGACCTCCGGCAAGGAATTAAAGCTGGAATTTAAACGTTTCTTATCCATGAAGGAAGCAGAAACTGCGGTTCAAAGGATAACGGTGACACCTCTTAATTTTTCAGGGGAGATCAATCTGTATTCCGGTATTGATTTTACGCAGATTCATCATATGACCGGACGTTCCATGTGGAATGTGGTGTCAAAAACAGCAGAAGATGAGAGCCTTAGTATGTTAGGGAATACCGTTAGTACGGATCAGGCACTCTTAACCAGCTGCAGATTCCTCTGCGAGTATCAGAGTAAAGAAGATTATGAAGAAGAGAAGAAGTGTGTAAGAAAGTTTGTCATTGCCTTAGAACAGGGAAAAGCATTCGAGTTCGGAAAGCTTATCAGAAATATTACCAGAAAAGCAACAGAAGATACTGACAAAGAAGCCTTTCTTAAGAAATGTGAAGAGAACCCGTCTATACTGAAAGCAATTGATATCAGAAAACTGGAAGAGGATAACCTCAACTGGTGGAGTAAGACCTGGCAGGAATCGGACATTGAAATTCTTGGTGATGAATTAAACCAGCAGGGTATCAGGTACTGTATCTTTCAGATGCATCAGACTTACCACGGGGCGGATAAGGGGACCATAATCGGTGCCAAAGGTCTCACAGGTGAAGCTTACAGTGGTAATACCTTCTGGGATACAGAGGCCTATTGTCTGCCCTTCTATATCTTTAACAATACGCAGGCAGCGAAGCATCTGCTGGAATTCAGATACCTTACCTTGAAGGAAGCCATGGAACGAGCGAAAGCTCTTGATTGCAAGGGAGCGTTTTATCCGATAGCAACCATAACCGGCAGAGAATGCTGCTCACTCTGGCAGCATGCAAGTCTGCAGCTCCAAGCTTCTACAGCTGTTGCCTACGGCTTCTGGCACTATGAGAATATAACCGGGGATGATGAATTTATATTTGATAAGGGTCTGCCCGTACTGATTGAAATCAGCAGAATGCTTGCCACCAGAGGTGACTGGAGTGGTGATGGTAGCCGTTACGGTTTCTATGGAGTTATGGGGCCAGATGAATTTCAGATGATGGTTAATAACAATTGCTACACCAATTATATGGGAAAGAAAACCCTTGAATATACCCTGGAGGTATTAAACAGATGCTCCTTAACAGCACCGGATAAGTATCAGGACATAACCGGAGACAGAAGGCTTACAGAAGAAGAAATTGAGAACTTCCGCAAAATAGCAGAGCATATGTATATTCCCTATCAGACAGAGACACAGGTTTTTGAACAGCATGAAGGATATTTTAATCTTCCCCATGTGGATATTGATAATATACCTATCGCTGAATTCCCGCTGTACCATCATTGGACCTATGATAGGATCTATCGCAATGACATGTTAAAACAGCCGGATGTGTTAATGCTGATGTTATTGTATAACAGAGATTTTACAGAAGAACAGTTAAGAAGCAATTATGATTATTATGAGCCCAGATGTATCCATGAAAGTTCACTTTCACCTTCTGTTCACTCCATCCTGGCAGCCCAGTTAAAGAAAGCGGAAGAAGCTTATAAATTCTTTGGTTTTGCAACCAGAATGGATCTGGATAACTATAACAGAAATACCGGAGAAGGGTTACATACTACTTCCATAGCTGCTGCCTGGATGAACATTGTATATGGTTTTGGCGGTATGCGGTCTGATGGAAAAGAACTGGCTTTTGCTCCTTCTTTACCGGAACAGTGGCAGGGATATTCTTTTAAAATGCGCGTGAAAGAGGAAGTAGTAGCAGTGACAATTAATAAGGAGAATATTAAGATTTCCTCTGATTCCGATACAGGTCTTAAAGTATTGATCTATGAGAAAGAATATGTAATTGGACAGAAAGAGATAGGCGTTCCTATTATACGTAAATAGTTATACGCAAATAGCTGATACTATAAGGTTACACCAGGAAGGAGTGATAAATAATACATGAACTGGAATATTGAAGAACTTGGATACCTACCGGAGAAAGCAACCGGACTAGGCAATAAATTTTTAATCGGCAATGGTTATATGGGAATTCGAGGGACTTTGGAGGAATCGAAGAAGGATCAATTTCCGGCAGTCAATCTTTCCGGAATCTATGACCAGGTGGGAAATGGCTGGCGGGAACCCTTAAATGCACCCAATGGGCTGTATACACGCTTCCTGATAGAAGGTAAAGAATACTGTCTTTCAGGAAAAGAATATAAAGCTCATACGATGGAACTTGATTACAGGCATGGTATTTTTCGCCGAGAAACTGTTTTTGAGACAGCAAAAGGAAAGGTAATCTTAAAGACAGAGCGATTTGTCAGTATGGTGGATAAACATCTTATTGCTTTAAAAGTAACGCTAATTCCTTCCTTTGACGGCGAAGTTGAGATTATGACCGGAATTGACGGTGAGGTATGGGATATTAATGGTCCTCACTATGATAGTGTGGCTACAGGAGTTACCGGTGAACTTATCTGCGCAGTAGGAACTACCCATGAGAAACAGGATAAGGTAGCAGTTTACGAAGCCTTGGATATTCCTTATAAGACCGGGTTAATATAACAGAACAGACTGTAAAAACGGACCTGGTTATTAAAGCAGAACAGCCAGTAATAACGGATCGGGTTATTAAAGCAGAACAGCCAGTAATAACGGACCAGGTTACTATAACAGAACAGGCTGTTATTACAGAACAATCCATAAAAGAGATGGATAGAACAGTCTTAAGACATCTAAAACTGCCGGTTGAGGCAGAGAAGAGTTATACCTTCTTTAAATATATATCAGTCTATACCAGTCTGGATACAGCTGCTTATCAAGAAGAAGGAAAACAACTGGTACTGACAGCAAGATAACTGGGAAGAGAAGTGGAGCAGGTCAGAGGTAGAGATTGACGGTGATGACGAAGCGATGGAAGCCCTGAATTACTCTTTATATCACCTGCACAGCATTGCGCCAAGACATTCTAAGAGCCTTTCCATTGCAGCCAGAGGTTTATCGGGACAGACCTATAAGGGAGCAGTGTTCTGGGATACGGAAATGTTTATGCTGGATTTTTTCCTTTTTACAGAACCGGAAGTGGCAAAAACCTTGCTGAAATATCGAATTGATACTTTAAAAGGAGCGAAAACAAAAGCCAGAGATTATGGCTTTGACGGTGCCTTTTACGCTTGGGAGAGTCAGGAGGGAGGTTATGATGCCTGCTCTGACTATAACGTGACAGACGTATTTACCGGACGTCCTATGCGTACCTTTTTCAAAGATAAACAGATTCATATATCTGCAGCCGTAGTGTACGGTATTATGCGCTATATACAATTTACCGGCAATAAGGATCTGCTTAGAGAAGGCGGAGCAGAGACTATTATAGAATGTGCTAAGTTCTACTACAGTCTATTGATTAAGCGGGTAAAGAGTGAGAAGTATGAGCTCTACGATGTTATCGGCCCGGATGAATACCATGAGCGGGTTAATAACAATGCCTATACCAACCGTATGGCAAAGTTTACTTTTGATGCTGCCATAAAACTTCTGGAAGAAGAAACAGAGAATGAAAATGCAGAATCAGAATCAGAGAAAAAAGAGCTCTTAGAAAGCTTTCGTGATGCGGTCCTGCATCTTTACATACCACAGCCAGATGAGAAAACCGGCATAATAGAGCAATTTGACGGATATGGACAGTTGGAAGAAATATCGGTTGCAGAGGTAAAAGGAAGACTGCTCCATGAGAAGGAATACTGGGGAGGAGCTTATGGTGTAGCTTCCCATACCAAGGTAATTAAACAGGCAGATGTTGTGACTATGATGAACCTGTTTTCTTCTGAGTATGATATGGAAACCCTTTATAAGAACTGGGCTTATTATGAGCCGAGAACAGAGCATGGTTCTTCCTTAAGTGCCTGCATGTACTCCATGGTTGCTTGTAAATGCAATATGCCGGATCAGGCGTATCCGTTCTTCTTAAAATCAGCCAAAGCAGATTTAGGGGACGGCGGTAAACAGTGGGCCGGGTTAATTTATATCGGAGGTACCCATCCTGCTGCCAGCGGAGGAGCTTATATGACGGCAGTGGAAGGCTTTGCAGGGCTTAGGATTGAGAATGGGGAGTTGACAGCTGAGCCAAGACTTCCAAAAGGCTGGAATCATTTGAAGTTTAAGATTAATTATCTGGGAGAGTTATACCAGGTAACTGTAACAAAGGATGAGGCTAAAGTGGAGAAGCTATAAGAAAAGTGGAGAAGATTTAAGATTAGTGGAAAAGATATAAGATTAGATGCAAACAGTAATACAATAGTTAAAATTTATATTGATGAGGGAAGTGTTAAGAAGAAGCATCTTCATACAGAAAAAGTCCAGAAGGGTAAAGAAAATTTAGAGGGTCAAATTAAGGGGATGCGATAAAAACATCCCCTTCTGATTAATTATAGAGTGATTTGACGCTCTCTCGCTCTACCAGATGTATTGGTAGTATCACTTCATTGTTTGGGAGCGGTTTGTTATCGAGCTTATCCATAAGGAAATAAACTGCCAGTTTACCTTTTAAGGGAGCGTCCTGATGAATAGTGGTAAGCATTGGTGACGTCAGCTGGCACAGATTAATATCATCAAAGCCCATTACGGAAATATCTTCTGGAATCATTTTACCGGCTTGTCTAAGACCTGCCATTATACCGGCAGCCAGAATATCCGCAGTTGCAAAAACTGCCGTAATGTCTTTCCTGACAGCAAGTTGCTTACCAAGCTCAACAGTAGTGGCGGTATCAAGTTCCTGTTCAAAGATAAGGCTTTTACGAAAGGGAATGGATGCTTCTTTTAAAGCATTCTTATAACCTAGAAAACGTTCGTATACAACACCTTTCTCTTTGATAGTAGGGGAAGCAAAAGCAATGTCTTTGTGACCTTTGTCGATGAGGTATCTCGTGGCAGTATAGCCTCCATCATAATCTTCAAGACCAACATTACAGATGTTTGGATGTGATACATAACTGTCTATTAATACAACGGGTATCTTAAGAGTGGTCAATGCTTCAAAAAATTCATCCTGAAATACACCGGTACAAAAGAGGCCGTCTACATTCCAGTTATGTAGAAAGTTCATCAGGTCTGATGTGGTTTCAACTGTACGAAGCATTAAATAATAGCCGTTTTCTCTCAGGGTTTTTTCGATAGAACCGATAAATGCGGAATGAAAAGGGTCTTCTACAATACTTTCTTTTTTATTTGAGGTCAGGTGGCTGATCATTCCGATAACTTTAGAAGAGCTGGACACCAGTGCGCGAGCAGACATATTCGGAACATAACCCAGCTTATCTATGGCTTCGTTTATAAGGGTAATTGTTTCTGCTGATACACGTCCCGTCTTACCATGAATTACATTGGAGACAGTGGTGCAGCTTACCCCAACAGCCTGTGCAATATCTTTAATCGTGGTCATTTTCATGTTCCTTTCTATCACAAGTTTAATGTTAAACCAAAGTACAAACAGTTTATCATACCTGACCGAAAATGTACAGGTTAAATAAATTGCACACTTATGGCTGCTCTAACAGGAGAAATAAAAGTAAATGTCAGGGAGAAGGCTGTGATTATGACGGGAATAATATGAAAGAAATAGAGCAAAAGGATGTGGAGAGTCAAAAGTTTTGTTTTGTTGTCAGACGGACGGTAAAATACCCAAAGCAGAAAGACTCATGCTTCATTCCAAGGGATAAGAAGTCCTAATTCTCTGAATATTTTGTGCTGGGCATATTCTAAAACAGATAACTCGCTAACGCTCAGACAATCTGTTTTAGAATATAGCACAAAATATTCAGAGAAAAGGACTTCTAATCCCTTTCCATAGGCGCATTCGCTCTTTCTGCTTTGGGTATTTTTCCTGAAATCGTATGAAACATAACTTTAGCACGTTAAATTAACTAGAACTTTTGACTCTCTAGAAGGAATAGGAATAAAGGAATAGGTCTAAAGGAATAGAACTAAAAGAATAGAACCAAAAGAATAGAACTAAAAGAATAGGACTAAAAGAATAGGACTAAAAGAATAGGACTAAAAGAATAGGACTAAAAAAATAGGACTAAAAGAATAGAACTAATAGAATAGAACTAAAAGAAGATTCTTAAAAGAAAATTCCTAAAGAGAAGATACTTATAAGAAAAAGTTTACAAGAGAAGAAGAGCTAATTATACAGTGATGGGATATCAATAAATTACAAAAGTAGTATAAGTAAGTATTTTACAAATAGAGAATAAATAAAGGAGACGAAATTATGATAAAAGGAGTAATTTTTGATTTAGACGGAGTATTGGTATCAACGGATGAGCTTCATTTTGAAGCCTGGAAGATGCTGGCGGTGGAACTTGGTATAGATAGATTTTCCAGAGAAGATAACAAGAAACAAAAAGGTGTCAGCAGAATGGAATCTTTGGAGGTGGTATTAAGCAAAGGCAGTAAGATCTATAGTCAGGAAATGAAAGAAGCGTTTGCAGAGAGAAAGAATAATTATTACAAAGAACTGCTAGAGGAACTAGATGAAAGAGCCATCCTTCCAGGTGTAACAGAATGCCTGGAGATGCTTAAAAGCAATGGAATCCTCATTGGTATAGGTTCTGTAAGTAAAAATGCACCACTTATTCTTGAGAAGACCGGGCTAATGAAGTACATAGATCAGGTAAGCTGTGGTCTTGATATTACAAGATCCAAACCTGATCCGGAAGTCTTTGAAGTCGCTGCAAATAAGCTGGGACTGAAATATGAGGACTGTCTGGTGGTTGAGGATTCTCTGGCTGGTATTGTAGCGGGTAAAGCAGCTCATATGAAGACTCTTGGAGTAGGAAGCGAATATGAGCAGTTAAGAGCAGATTATGAAGCAACAGGCCTTGAGGCAGAGATAAACTGGAAAGCAATTCTTGAGGCTTAATTGTCGGAAAGTGAAAGAATAGAAAATCCTTTAAGAAAAAGAGAATGTGTTATAAAAGACAAAACGATATAAATGGAAAAATGTAAAAAGGCAAAATATTAAAAAGGCAAAAATATTAAAAAGCAAAATATTACAAAAGGCAAAATATTAAAAAGCAAAATATTAAAAAGCAAAATATTATAAAAGGCAAAAGAATTTAAAAGACATAACCATAAACAACACAAGGTTATTTTAAAACAAAATACTCTACAAAATGGAGAAGGGTAAGCTGAAAGAAAATCTGAGAAAAGATGCCACACATAATCTTTCAGCGTAAATTTGTGGCAGGGAGAAAAATCTTCCTTAGGGGTGTCAGATGGATAAAAAGAAAGTAATAACCCTGGTTCAGTGGGGTGTAATCCTTTTATTGGTTATTACAGCCGGGGTGGCAGGAAAACATTTAAGAGATAAAAGTTTAGAGGTCAGTAAGATGATGAACTACGAGAATACAAAGCTGGTGCTTTATGACGGACCTAAATCCTTAAAAGATGCCACAGCAGAAGACCTGGCCAGTGCCAGTGAAAAAGAAAGAAATTATTCACTGCTGCATTGTACGGATACACAAGTTAAGGTTAATGGCAATGACTGTTACGTATATGATACCAATGTGAATCATTCCAGAGTATGGTATCAGAATTATATGCCGCCACAGTCCAGAACGCCTATTACGTATTTTGATTTTGAAGGTGCTGTAGAAATTCAGGTCAGTCTTAAAGCAATGGAGCTGCAATCTGCAAAAATAAGCCCTTTAAGCAGTAATATAACACCGTTAGTCGACAAACAACAGGGAACGGTTACATTCACTGTGACAGAACCAGGAAATTATACCGTTACCTACAATGATTCACCGGAGCGTGCGCTTCATATCTTTGCTAATCCCATAGATTCAAATGCCCCCACAGAGAGCACAGATACCATTAAATACATAGGACCAGGGGAATGGAATGCAGAAAACATCATTTTAGAGGATAACCAGACGTTATACTTAGCAGGAGGAGCTGTTGTACATGGCATTATCAATGCCAATTATGCCAAGAATGTTAAGGTTTCCGGCAGAGGTATTTTAGACGGCTCCGGTTTTGAGGGCTGGATGGGAAAGACCGCGTATGTGCCGTTAAAATTCGATAACTGTGATGGAGTAACCTTGGAAGATATTATTGTTTTAAATCCCAATGCCTGGGTTTGCTCTGCGAAAAGTTCCACCAATGGCATTATCGATGGCATCAGGATCATATCCTCAAGACCTAACGGTGATGGAATAACACTTCAGTCTTGTACCAATTATCAGGTATCCAATTGCTTTGTAAGAAGCTGGGATGATTCGCTGGTGGTTAAGAATTATGAGGGAAGCTCTTCCAATATAACCTTTCAGAATATGCAGCTCTGGACGGATTTTGCCCAGTCTATGGAAATCGGTTACGAGACCAACAAAGGACAGGTGGAGGGAGTATCCATTAAAGATATCAAATTTGACGGTATCACTATCTTAAATAATTTCCATAAACCTGTTATATCGGTACATAATGCAGATGATGCAGCAGTGAAAGATATTATATTTCAGAATGTAACCGTTGAAAATGCACAGATGGGCTCAGGAGATGGGGATGAGATGCCTTATCTAATAGATCTGCATATACCAAAGACCTCTAATTGGACATCAACCAAAGAAAGAGGTGTAATAGACGGGGTAACCATTGATAATGTCAAGGTGCTATCTGGTAAGTTCAGTCCTTCCAGAATTGAAGGGTTTGATGAAAGTCATAAGATCAGCAATATTACCATTAGTAATCTCGAAATCCTGGGTGAGAAAATCGTTGATTTTGAACAAGGGAAATTTGAGATAGATACTGCTACCACAGAAAATCTAACAATTCGGTAAAAGGTTCAAAGGAATCTGGAAAGGTATGGTTAATAAGATGAAGGTTGTACGTCCTGTATTAATAGTTCTGTTATTGGCAGTTAATATCTATCTGATTGGTTTTGCGCCTAACAGTATAAAAGAGCCATCAAAAGAATTAATACCAGCAAATGTAACTGTGATAAACGCCACAGATCAGACTGAGAGTATGGAGCATCCGGATTTTAAGAAAGCGGAATATACCCTGGTGCTTCCGGAAGGCACTAATATAGCACTTGAGAAGAAAGTAAAAGCCAGTAGTTTTGCAGATGTATATACTCCCAGAAAGACAACGGATGGAATAGCAGTAGGAGTATCCTACTGGGAAGGTAAACCGGAGTATCCCAATTACCTTACAGTGGATTTGGAAAAGAAAGAAATGTTTCAGGCTATCCGATTAGCCCTAAGTCCAATGGCGGTGTGGGGGAAGAGAACGCAGACCATAGCTGTAAATATCAGTGATGACGGAGAGAATTTTACACCTCTGGCGGAAGCAAAGCAGTATACCTTTGACCCGGATCTGGGTAACGAAGCGCAGTTGTTCTTTGACAATGTACAAGCAAGATATGTGCAGCTTGTATTTACAGAAAACACCGGATCCGGCGGAGGCCAGCTGGCGGAATTTGAAGTCTACCAGAAATAAAGTTCAGAGGGAGAGAGAGTGAAAGCACAAAGGAAGAACAAAGTAGGTTACAGTGTCAGAAGTATTTCAGCCACTCTTGAGGAGACCTCTGCTGCCTCTGCTCAGTTAGGGGACACTGCCAATGAACAGTTAAATGCAGTAAAAGATTTGAAAAAAACCGTTGTAGAACTTAACAGGGAAGCTGAAAGTATGGAAAGCTCTGTTAAGATGTTTAAGCTTTAATAAATGATTTGAGTGTCAATAGGTTAGTATTTCACAAGGGGATAGCACATTGCACAATCCAGAAGATCTTATGCTTCTATTACCTTTCCATAGGCGCATTTGTTCTTTCTGTTTCGTGCAATGTGCTGCTTTATCTTTTCTGGTTATAAAAGGCTTGATTATATAGCCGCTTTTTTTTGTTTGAGATTTTTTATCAGATAAGTACTTGACAGATGGAGAAGAATGATGTATTTTTAACCTGTAGACACCCCACGGGGGTGTGGTAGTGAAGTTAATGCCGGATCAATATTGCATTATAAAAGCTATTATAGGTTTTTATATTATGCTTTGTGAGATTCCGGGAATAATAAAAGAAAGGACATCGCAGCAACCTGCGACAGGAGAGGTTTTATTATGAGTCAAAAATTCACTGTTACGGGAATGACCTGTTCGGCCTGCTCGGCAGCAGGGGGTAAGCTCTGTAGTTGTTAACCTTCTTGGTAACAGCATGCTGGTAGACTATGACAAGGAGGTCACCAACGAAAATACCATAATCCAGTCTGTTGAAAACGCGGGATATCATGCTTCCTTATTTGTTAAGGGACAGGAAGCGGCAGGCACAGAGAAAACTGAGAATAGAGTGCAGTCAGAACT
Organism: Anaerocolumna sp.; assembly: GCA_029256725.1. Lineage (GTDB taxonomy): Bacteria > Bacillota > Clostridia > Lachnospirales > Lachnospiraceae > Anaerocolumna. Next base: position 36,078 of record JAQSXJ010000070.1, read on the forward strand.
AAAGGAAATGAAATTCCGTATCATTGTTTCTGCAATCTTTCTGATACCTTTGCTTTATATTGCAATGGGACATATGTTTAAGTTTCCTCTGCCAGGTTTTCTCCATGGAGATAAGAATGCAGTAACCTTTGCATTTATACAGTTTCTGCTGACCCTGCCTATCTTATATGTTAACAGGAAGTATTTCCAGGTAGGTTTTAAGACACTCTTTAAGGGACACCCCAATATGGACTCCCTTATTGCCATTGGTTCCGGTGCAGCGGTAGTATACGGAGTATTTGCCATTTTTATGATCGGCTATGGCCTTGGACATATGGATATGGATGCGGTTATGAAATACTCCATGGACCTTTATTTTGAGTCAGCCGCAACTATTTTAACCCTTATAACCCTTGGTAAATTCCTTGAAGCCAGGTCTAAAGGCAAGACCTCTGAGGCTATCAGTAAACTGATGGATTTGTCACCTAAGACAGCAATGGTCATAAGAAACGGGGAAGAGAAAGAAATTCCCATAGAAGATGTAATAATCGGCGATATACTGGCTGTTCGTCCGGGACAGAGTGTACCGGTAGACGGTGTTATCACGGAAGGCAGTACAGCAATTGACCAGTCAGCTCTGACCGGTGAGAGTATACCTGTAGAGAAGCTCCCTGGGGATAAGGTTATCGGTGCTACCATCAATAAAACCGGATTCTTTAAATTCCGTGCAGAAAAAGTTGGAAATGACACCACACTGGCACAGATTATTCAGCTTGTAGAAGATGCCAATTCCTCAAAAGCACCTATTGCTAAACTGGCGGATAAGATCAGCGGAATCTTTGTTCCGGTAGTAATCAGTATTGCGGTATTATCTACTATTATCTGGCTGTTAACCGGTGCCCCCTTTGAATTTGCATTATCCATAGGTATTGCAGTGCTGGTTATATCCTGCCCTTGTGCTCTTGGCCTTGCAACCCCTGTTGCTATCATGGTAGGAACCGGAAAGGGTGCCACCAACGGAATATTGATCAAATCCGCAGAAGCACTGGAAATCGCTCACAAGGTCAATACTGTAATCCTTGATAAAACCGGTACCATAACAGAAGGTAAACCAAAAGTCACAGACATTCTTACGGGAGCAGGAATTACAGAAGAAGAGCTGTTACAGGCAGCAGCTTCCATTGAGAAACCCTCAGAACATCCACTGGCTGAAGCCATCCTTGAGAAAGCCAAAGAAAACGGTATTAAATATGAAGAAGTCAGTGAATTCAAAGCGGTATCAGGAAGAGGTATTCTAGCTAAAATAGCCGATGAAAGTTATTATTCCGGAAATCTTGCCTTGATGAAGGAGCAGGGAGTTGATACTTCTAACTTCGGGCAGAAAGCAGATGCTTTTTCGGAAGATGGTAAAACACCACTTTATTTTGCAAAAGGCAATACACTTCTTGGCGTTATTGCAGTAGCTGATGTTGTAAAACCTACCAGTAAAGCAGCCATAGAGGAATTAAAAGCTCTGGGTATCGATGTTGTAATGCTGACAGGAGATAACAAAAAGACCGCTGAAGCAATCAGAAAACAGCTTCACATTGACCGTGTAGTTGCAGAGGTACTTCCTCAGGACAAAGAAAGTGAAGTCAGAAAACTTCAGGAAAAAGGTAAAAAAGTTGCCATGATAGGTGATGGTATTAATGATGCGCCTGCTCTTGCAAGAGCAGATGTAGGTATTGCTATTGGTGCCGGCACGGATATCGCCATTGAGTCAGCAGATATCGTATTAATGAAGAGTGATCTTCTGGATGCAGTTACTGCCATTGAGCTTAGTAAAGCAACCATTAAGAATATCAAACAGAATCTTTTCTGGGCATTTTTCTACAATACTATTGGCATACCATTGGCAGCAGGTGTATTTTATGGTATACTGAACTGGAAACTAAATCCTATGTTTGCAGCAGCTGCTATGAGCTTAAGTTCCGTTTGTGTTGTAACCAATGCTTTAAGGCTTCGTTTCTTCAAGCCAAAAAGAAGAAAGATTGGTTAATATAAATAAGTAAGTAAATAGATTAATAGAAGGTTTATGCTTTTAAGTTTTATATCACTTTTTAATTGGTTAGTAAGAATTAAATAGTAAGAAACTTAGATACAACTTATGAAGTTTAATAATTGGGATAAATAAATTCAGAAAGGCAAGCCGCCATTTGGTGCATAAGCCAAAGATATGCGGCATAGGTATAAGAATGAAAAAAGTCATAAAAATTGAAGGTATGTCCTGTGGCCATTGCCAGGCAAGAGTAGAGAAAGCATTAAGTGCAATTAACGGAGTAAATGCCAAAGTTAATCTTGGAAAGAAAGAAGCCGTAATAGAATTTTCATCCGATATCAGCGATGATGTATTTATTAATGCTGTAACAGAAGCTGGATATGAAGTAGTATCCGTAGCAGAGAAAAAAGGACTTTTTGGCAGATAAGAAAGAGGTTGTTATGAAAGCTGATAAAGATAAAATTACACGTCTGTTAAAAACTGCCAGGGGGCAGATAGACGGCCTTTTAAAGATGGTGGAAGACGACAGATATTGTATAGATATCTCAAACCAGCTGTCGGCTACCCAGGCCATCTTGCAAAAGGTTAATAATGAAATCATCCAATCCCATTTAAAGAGCTGCGTCAAAGACAGCTTTGATACAGGTTCAGAAGAAGATAAGGATGAAAAAATAGAAGAAATCGTAAAATTACTGGATAAACTATCAAAATAGAAGATACTAGTATTAGTAAATAATAGGGTCATTCAATATAATTGCTTTTATATTGAATGACCCTATTACTATGATAATAATATGCTTAAATTAAATATAATCAGATTTATGTTTAAGATTATTATACAGCTTCATTAAGTAATTCTTAATATTAGTTCAACCTGCTTTTCAGGCCTTAAAATATTATGTTATAATAAACAAAACTTGGAAAATATATCATTTAAGAACAAAGTATGAACCGAAGTATTTGAACAGAACATTTAAACCGGGCTATGAAATGTACAGGGGTAGTGTAATGGATAAAAATGAATTTAAAAAATCAAGTAACCTGGAAGAGAACTATGAAATTGAAGATGATTATATGAAAGAAGTAAAAACATCGTTGGCACAGCAGATTACATCGGAAATGTCTGATAGAGAAGAGGACAACCCTAAAGAAATATCAGAGAGAAGGAATAGGGGTAATAGGGATAAAAAGAAGCAGTCTAAAGGAACTAAGATAGTTGCTGCTGTCTTATCCTGTTGTATGCTTGTAATATTGCTTTTACTATTTACACCCGGAGGTAAGAAATTACTTATTACTATAGCCAGTAATCACTTTTATAAAAAACTGACCTATGAGGATAACACAAAAGCTGGAGAAAATGAAAGCAGTAATCCCGAACCCACAGATATTCCGGTTAAAACTGAAAAGGATATCATTAACATTTTGTTGATTGGTGTAGAAGAATTAGATGGTGCCACCAATACTGACACTATGATAATTGCATCTCTCAACAATAAAGACAAAACCATCAAACTGATTTCTGTTCTAAGAGATCTATATGTGACAATCCCCGGACATGCTAATAATAAATTAAACGCAGCTTATTCCTTAACAGGAATGGAGGGTTTGTATCAGACATATAAGGATAATTTCGGAGTTAATATTGACGGCTATGTTATGATGAATTTTGAAGCCTTTGAACAGCTTGTAGACCTTGTAGACGGAGTGGATGTTACGCTGACAGCCAAAGAAGCAAGTTATCTAAATAAGAATAATTATATATCAGATCCTGCTAATCGCAATGTACACGAAGGTGTACAGCATATGAACGGCAACCAGGCACTTGGTTATTGCAGAATAAGGAGAGTGTCTAATGGATCAGAGAGTTATGATTTCGGAAGAACGAAACGACAAAGAACTGTACTTAATAGCATATTCGATAAAGTTATGAAAATGAATGTAATTCAACAAGGATTCTTTATTAATAATGTATTGGATAATATTGATATTAACACAGATATAACAAAGGAACATTTCAATAATTATCTTAATATCGGACTCAGTTTAAAAATCAAGGAGTTGGAAAATTACAGAATACCTGCTGATAAAACCTATGATTCTGTAACTGTTAAGATTGGTCGACTCAATCAGCTTGTATTGATTCCACTTAATTGGGAAGAGACCAGAGCAGATATACATCAGCTTATCTATGGAAAGGAGGATACTACAACACAAATGGTGCTGCCAGAGAAATCACCATAATATTGAAATTAAAATTTTAGTTAAAAAGCAGAAAGAACTGAATTTATTCACCACTCACAATTAATCGGTTGTTATCAGACGATCATTGAGGTTATATAGAGTTCATTACATGTACGAAAATTTGTTTATACTTTACGAGTACAGGCAATGTGAATAAATAGAAGAATGAATGCGCCTATGGAAATGTATTAGAAGTTCTTTTCTCGGCAGATTTTGTGCTATATTATCAAATAGATTGTTTGAGCGCAGCGAGTTGTCTATTTGATAATATGTCAAGCACAAAATCAGCCGAGAATTAGGACTTCTTATACATTGGAATTGAAGCATGAATTTTTCTATTTATCCACATTGCCGTCCCATTGTGAAAAACTAAAATTAAAAATTTTTTTTACAATTCTATTATTATTTAACAGCAATTTTCTTGCATGATTCTTAAGAAAAAAACAAATTATAATGAATATGATACGTATTCATTAAGTTATTCTTAAATTTAAAAAATCCATTTTCATTTTACAAAAAGCTGTGATATAATTGTTCGAGATTTACAAAAAAATTAACTAATCTAAATATTCCGTTTTCATTTCTTAGAAAACAGAGTATAATTTGTATTATACAGGAGCGTAGGGATGGATAATCAGGAGAAAGCCGGCAATCAGGGGAAAAAGATTTCTACAAATAACAATTGGGACAATTATTCCGGGGGGCTGAACGCTGCAGCCAGTTACAGTGATGAAGATGATTTTATGCAGGAAATAAAAGCTTCTTTGGCGCAGCAGATTAGTACGGAGATGGAGGATAACGAGACGGATACTACAAATAATATACCGAAAAAGGGAAAATTTCCAAAGGGACTTAAGATCTTTACAGAAGCTTTTATTTACTATTGCAGGTAACTATATATATAATAAACTGGATTACGAAGATACGAACCAACCGGTAGATAATAATACAAATAATAATACAGTACCCACACAGGCACCGGTAAAAATAGAAAAAGATGTAATTAATATCCTGCTTATTGGTGTTGAAGAGATCGGTGGTGCATCCAATACAGATTCCCTGATGATTGCTTCCATGAATACAAAAGATAAATCCGTAAAACTTACCTCCATAATGAGAGATTTGTACGTTGAGATACCCGGGCACGATAATAATAAAATTAATGCTACTTATGCACTCGGTGGAATGGATCTTTTGTATCAAACTATTAGTAGAGACTTTGGCATTGATATTGACGGATTTGTAAAAGTTAACTTCGAAGCTTTTGAGAAAATAGTTGATTTAGTTGGTGGAGTAGATGTAACACTTACATCAAAAGAGGCATATTACCTGAATACGACCAACTATATTTCTAATCCTGCTTACCGTAATGTTCATGAAGGTACACAGCTTATGAATGGTAATCAGGCACTTGGCTACTGTAGAGTACGTAAGGTATCTACAGGTACAGAAAATAATGATTTCGGAAGAACACAAAGACAGAGAGCGGTTCTTAACAGTATTTTTGATAAAGTAAAAGATATGGATGTATTTAGTTTAGTTGGTTTAATGGATAAGTTTCTCACACAGGTTGAGATTGACACAGACATCACCAACTCAGAATTCAATAATTATCTTCAATTAGGTGTCAGCTTAAAGTTAAAAGAACTTGAGAATTATAGAATACCTTCTGATGGTAATTATGGCTCTCAACGTGTCCAGATTGGTAAATATAATGTGGATGTATTGGTTCCTACAGACTGGGAAGCAACCAGAGCGGAAATCCATGAATTCATTTATGGAAGTGACAGCAGTGATACCGCGGACAGTTCCACTACCGGGACCGGTGATGGCACTATAGTGGAAGTTACCCCTACAGAATAATAAATAAAATTATAAATTAAATTTATTAAAATACCGTTGTAACATTTCAGATAATGGAAAGGTTATAACGGTATTTTTTATTCAATAATCTGGGTATTACATTGCAATTGTCTCTTTCGGTTCACTTTCATTGCAGTAACTTTATGTTGAAAAGGACTTTATAAAGTTTTAGTATAAGAGTGTAAAAGATGTAATAATATAAGCGGAGGTATTTTATGAATAAAACAGGTTTATATAGACACTTTAAAGGTAACTATTATGAAGTTTTAGGGATAGCGATCAATGATGCCAATGAAAGACTAGTGTTTTACCGGCAAATGTATGAGCCATTTGGTTTTTGGCTGCGTCCGGAGGATATGTTCTTTGAGGAGAAAGATACAGAACAGGGAAAGGTAAAAAGGTTTAAGAAAATCGGAGATAGCACGGAAAATATGATGGGTAATGTAGATATATCGAGTTTAAGGATCAGACATTCTGAAAATGAAGAGATATATCAAATTCGTAGTTGGAATAAGGAGGAGAGGATCTTTGAAGTTATTAATGTTGCAGAGTAGAAGAACTGACAGGCATTGTATTAAAATTATAAAAAAGTGAAACATGCGCTTTTGAGAGTTATTAAAATTAAATATTTTCGTGCTTAATATATAGTAAAAGCCAAACAGTTACATATAGTGGCAGAAAAAATAAGAGTAATAGTATTTATTTGGAGTATGTTAACGAAATCTGCAATACGGTTTTATTTGACTATCAGAATAAATACTATTAGAATTTTAGTCGAAGACAAGTTCTTCCAGTTTGGCGCTGACTGCATATTTATTTAATCGATTAAGTCTTTTAAAGAGGGAATTATAAATAATTTTTGAAAGGAGAGTTGTAGATGTATCATAACAAAATATTTAAATTGTTCAGTACGGTAGGGCTAATACTCGTATTTGTCCTAACTGCGCTGTTTGGTATCAAAAACTCCGCTAAGGCAGACAGTTTGTGGAGTGACATCTATAGTCCAAGCAATTATGAGAACCCTTATGCTAAGGACAGAATCATTGTTGCGTTAGAGAAGGGCACCGACTACATGGTTATGCAGGAGAAAGAGGGATTAACCTTTGAGCGTAATTTATCTTCTGAGGACAGTCAATATGACATTGCACTGTATTCTGTTAAGGATAAGTCAGCTGAAGGTGTAATTGAAGCCATTAACGCAGCAAGAAGTGATTCATCTGTAGTCTATGCAGAGCCGGATTATTATATGACCGCAATTGGAACAGTTCCTAATGATCCCAGTTATTCCAAGCTCTATGGAATGACGAAAATCAGTGCACCAAATGCATGGGATACCCATACCGGTGCAAAAAATGTTGTGGTTGGTGTTATCGATTCTGGTATTCAGTATACACATCCGGATCTGGCCTCTAATATTTGGGTAAATCCTGGTGAAATCGCTGGAAACGGAATAGATGATGACAATAACGGATATGTGGACGATATAAACGGCTGGAATTTTGTAAGCAACAATAACAAACCATTAGATGATAATGGTCATGGAACACATGTAGCAGGTACCATCGGCGCTGTTGGTAATAACGGAACCGGTGTTGTTGGCGTTACATGGAACACACAGATTGCTGCTTTAAAATTTCTTGATTCTACCGGAGGCGGCTACACCTCTGATGCCATTTTGGCAATCAATTATGCTAAGAAAATGGGATTTGCTATCCTTAATAACAGCTGGGGCGGCGGCGGTTACAGCTCAAGTCTGAAAAGTGCTATTGATGCCTACAGCGGTCTGTTTATAGCAGCTGCAGGAAACAATGGTACCAATAATGACAGCTCTGCTTCTTATCCTGCAAGCTATACTTCCGCTAATATCATTGCAGTTGCAGCAACTACCAGTACGGACGCCAGGGCAAGCTACAGCAATTACGGAAAGACAAGCGTAGATTTAGGTGCACCGGGAGATGCCATCTACAGTACATATATGAACAGCAGTTATGCAACCCTTAATGGTACGTCCATGGCTACACCTCATGTAGCCGGCGCTGCAGCATTACTAAAATCTTATAAAAACTCCCTTACTACTGCACAACTAAAAGCAGCTATCTTAAACAATGTGGATGCTGTTTCCAGCTTGAAGAACATAACAGTGACAGGTGGAAGATTAAATGTCGCAAAAAGCTTAGAAGCAATTAAGTAACAGCAGTTATTATTCATAAAGAAAAATCCGGCAAAAATTTGCCGGATTTTTTTGAGTTAATCTATATGGATAATACATTCCTTGTATTATAATTTTCTAACATATATTACAGTGGAACAGTAGAAGATACAGTTGACTTGATAGAATTTCTAGTGTATGATGGAGTAGATATTTAGATAATTATCTAAATATCTATTATTCTGAAAGGAGACTGTATCATGCTTCAGATTATTAATTTTAGTAAAAGTTATAATGGCAGTAAGAAGGCAGTAGATAATCTTTCACTTACTGTTAATTCCGGCGATATTTACGGTTTCATAGGTCATAACGGAGCAGGCAAGACGACTACACTAAAGGCCATCTCAGGAATTTTAGACTTTGAAGACGGAGATATTGTTATAGATGGTATATCGATAAAGAAGGATGCGTATGCCTGTAAGAAAAAGATGGCTTATATACCGGATAACCCGGATATATACGAACACCTTACGGGAGAAGGTTATTTGAACTTTATAGGAGATGTCTATGAAGTTCCCAAGGAACTACGAGTTAAGCGTATTGAGGAATACGGGGAGGAATTTGAACTGTTACCCGTTTTAGGTGATTCCATCGGTTCTTATTCCCATGGCATGAAGCAAAAGCTGGTATTAATATCTGCTTTTCTTCATAAACCTAAGCTGCTGCTCTTGGATGAACCCTTTGTAGGACTGGACCCTAAGGCCGCCCATACTCTAAAGAAGCTTATGAAAGATCTATGTGATGAAGGCAGTGCAATATTTTTTTCTACCCATGTTCTGGAAGTAGCAGAAAAACTGTGTAATAACATTGCTGTAATTAAAGGCGGTAAGTTAATAGCCAGTGGAAATACAGAAAAGGTAAAGGGAACAAACAGTTTAGAAGAAGTATTCCTGGAACTGACGAAGGAATAAGGAGGACTTGTTATGAGAGAATTTAAGATCCTAATAAGGCTTGTCTTAACGCAATTTCCTAATGTCTTTGATTTGTCCTTTGCTAAATTAGGAAAGAATAAAAAAAACATAAGCAGTGCCTTTAAGTTTATTATTCCAATTGCGTTCCTGCTCTTGTGCCTATTCTCCTTTTTTTACAGTTATGGAATAGGATTTGGATTACAGATGGCAGGAAGAGTAAACATACTTATGGAACTGGCGGCGTTAACTGCATCTGTGGCGATTTTCTTTACCAGCATTTATAAGATCAGAGGTATACTCTTTGACTTTAAGGATTTTGACTTTGTAATGTCTCTGCCGTTTAAGTTCATTACAGTTGCTATCAGCAGATTACTTTTACTCTATCTAATAAATCTGCCAACAGTTCTGATAATTATGTGGCCGGCAGGAGTTGCCTATTGTATGTTGACGGGATGGGATAGCATATCCTTTTTTATGAATGTTGTGGGAGCACTTTTTATACCCTTTATACCGATTACCTTTGCTGCAGCAGTAGGAACGATTATCGCCTTTATTGCACAGGGATTCAGAAAGAGTAAAGTCATAAACATAATATTGATGTTTACTGCACTGATTGGATTTATGGCAGCTTCTTTTTCAATGAATTCTGCGGGAAACAGATCGGCCCTTACAGCGGCTGCGGGGAACATAAGCAGCATATACCCACCGGCAGTTTTTTTTGAGAAGGGGATATGGGAGAAGAATCTGGTATATCTGCTGTTGTTTATATTTGTTTCAGTTGGAAGCCTCCTTCTATTTCTGCTCGTATTTACGAAATATTTTCTGCGATTAAATACTCTGCTCCTTATAAAAGCACCGTCGAGAGGTTATAAAACTGGTAAGATCAAGGGGGGAACACCTTTTCAGGCATTGTTTATCAAGGAACTAAAGCGATATTTTGCATCGGTTAATTATGTTCTGAATACCGGTTTTGGTCCGGTCTTGCTAACGGTAATGTGTATTGTACAGCTGTTCTTAAAACCGGCTCAATTGGATGGGCTTCTTGGTATGGAAGGCTCAATAGATTACCTAAAACATTTTATTCCGCAGTTTATCGGGTTTTGTATTGCTATGACATGCATCAGTGCAAGCTCTTTATCCCTGGAGGGTAAGAATCTGTGGCTGATAAAATCACTGCCGGTTACGGCTGAAACTATCTTTAGAAGTAAAATAGTCTTAAATCTGGTAATGACGATTCCTTTTTGTATTATTGACGGAATACTGCTTGCAATTGGATTAAAACTTGATTTATCAGAAGTTCTCTCACTGCTGATGCTGCCGATAGCGATAAGCTTTTATACCTCGGTATCTGGCTTGTATTTTAATCTGTTACTACCTAAGCTAGACTGGAGTACAGAGATTGCTGTTATTAAACAGAGTATAGCTGTTATGGTAACTATGTTTACAGGGGGTGGTCTGGTGATGCTGCCGGTAGTAACAGCTTTTTTCCTCCCAGGCATAACCTCACTGGCTGCTATAGGTATATCTTCGGTAATCATATTTATCATTACGGGAATTATATATACCTCACTTCTGAAAACGGGGCAGAAGAAGCTAATGTTATTGGGGAGTAACTAGTACTACCTTGCATAAATTTCACTTAATTCAGCACCCGCTATTTGTGCCGAAGCCGCGTTGTTGTCATTCGGCGTAGGAACCGCTACGCCTCATTCCTCCGCCTTGCCTCAGCACAAATATCAGGCACTGATATTAAGTGAAATTTACGCAAGGCAGTACTAGGGTGTGTCTGAAAACTACTTGTTATGAAAAGAGGTTACAATGAATGATGTGTTTAAAGCCTTGTCCGACTCAACCAGGCGAAAAATATTGGAATTACTGGCGAAAAAGGATATGAATGCGGGTGAGATTGCGGATTATTTCAATATCAGCAAGCCTTCTATAAGCCATCATCTTACTATACTTAAAAATGCAGATTTAATCAGCGATGAAAGAAAGGGACAGAATATTGTGTATTCACTGAATACAACTGTATTCCAGGATGTAGTAAGATGGTTTTTTGATATAACAAAGAGTGACGGAGAGGAAGAGAAAAGCAATGAGTAAAAAAGGACAGATAATATTATGGATTATAACACTGGTATCCTTTGCGGGAATTCTTGCAGTTTATCATAAACTTCCTGAGAGGGTTCCTATTCATTGGGACAGTAACTGGGAGGTAGATGGTACGGCAAGTAAAAATATGATGTTTCTTATCGGTGCTATACCGGCTCTTGCTAACGGTTTATTTTATCTTCTTCCAGTTATTGACCCAAGAAGGAAAAATTACGATGCTAAAACATATGGTCTAATGAAAGCTGTTATTGTTCTTTTATTTGTATTTATATCCTGGGCTACGGTAGTCAGCGCACTGAAACTGGGGATAAATGATAAATTGCTGTTATCATTTATAATAGGCATTACCTTTATCATAATGGGCAATTATTTACCGAAGGTTAAGAGTAATTTCTTCATTGGAATAAAAAATCCCTGGGCATTGTCTGATGCAACTATCTGGCGTAAGACCCATAAGGTGGGAGGTTATCTCTTTCTTATTATTGGATTATTAATGCTTCCCATGGGAATAATAAACACTTCACTTTATAGTAATATTATTTTCTGGCTGCTGCTAATAGGTATTGCAGCGGTAAATATCTATTCTTATATACTGTATAGAAAGAATATAAGAGCTTAAGGAGTTAATTTATAGAAACTATTAATACAGCTGATAAATTAAATGTCCTGTGGTTATTTCCTGTATTACCATTTTTATGAAAGGACTAGTTGTTAATGAATGAAGTAAAGTATCTTTTAGAAAAATTCATGTTTAGATGTAATAAGGTTTCCTGAGATTGAATCATAACATACATAAAAGCAGTTGAAAATGTAATAACATACAATTTTAACTGCTTTTATATTGTAATTGCCTTACTATAACAGCAACTAAATTCTGTATAGTACTTGAGAGTCAAAAGTTCTAATTGATTTAACGTGCTAAAGTTAATTTAATACGATTTTAGGAAAAATACACAAAACAGAAAGAACGAATGCGCCTATGGAAGGGGATTAGAAGTCCTTTTCTCTGAATATTTGGTGCTATATTCTAAAACAGATTGTTTGAGCGTTAGCGAGTTATCTGGTTTAGAATATGCCCAGCACAAAATATCCAGAGAATTAGGACTTCTTATCCCTTGAAATGAAGCATGAGTTTTTCTGTTTTGTGTATTTTTCCGTCCGTATGACAACAAAAAAGAACTTTTGACTCTATGATGTATAATAATTTTAGAGACTTTTCAGGAAATTCTCATTGCTTAAGATAGCATCCTTCATAGCTTCTAATCCCGGTGCACCTTTTGTATTACGTTTTTCTACACAGGTCTTTAAAGATATGGCATCATAGATGTCGGATTCAAATACCGGCGAAATGGATTTGAACTCATCAAGGCTTAAATCATCTAAGGAAATATTTTTGTTTATACAGTAGATCACCAGCTGACCAATTATACCATGTGCATCGCGGAAAGGTACGCCATGATTAACAAGGTAATCAGCAGCATCTGTTGCATTGGTAAATCCGCCTTTCGCACTGGTGGCCATTTTATCCCGGTTAAAGACAGTAGTCTGCAGCATATCTGTAAATAGCTTTATACAGCCCTTCACTGTATCAATGGCATCAAAGGTCAATTCCTTGTCCTCCTGCATATCCTTATTGTAAGCAAGGGGCAGCCCCTTCATTGTAGTCAGCAGTGAAACCAGACTTCCGTATACCCTTCCGGTCTTGCCCCTTATAAGCTCTGCAATATCAGGGTTTTTCTTTTGAGGCATAATGCTGCTTCCGGTGGAATAAGCATCGTCCAGTTCAATGAATTGATATTCATTGGAATTCCATATGATGATTTCCTCACAGAAACGGCTTAGATGCATCATAATAATAGAGAAGGCACTTAAACTCTCAATCAGATAATCTCTGTCTGAAACTGAGTCCATACTGTTATTTGTAGCACCGTAAAAGCCAAGGAGTTCCGCGGAATATTCCCGGTCCAGAGGATAGGTGGTTCCTGCCAGTGCACCTGCTCCTAAAGGTGAATAATTAAGTCTTTCAATAATATCTGACAACCGGAGATAATCCCTTTTAAACATCTCAAAATATGCACCAACATGATGAGCTAATGTAACTGGTTGTGCTTTCTGAAGATGGGTAAAGCCAGGCATATAAGTATCAAGGTGCTCTTTCATAAGCTTTAGAAGTACTTCTAAGAGTTCTTTTGTAAGTTCTTTGATACTTAAAAGCTCCTTCCTTGTATATAACTTCATATCAAGAGCTACCTGATCATTACGGCTTCTTCCGGTATGGAGCTTCTTACCAATATCGCCGGTTCGATCTATAAGGATTGATTCTATAAAGCTGTGAATATCTTCTTTTGATTCATCAAAAAGTAGTTTTCCCTCTGTTATTTCAAGCTTTATATTTCCTAACTCTTTTATAATTGTATCCTTTTCCTGTTCACTAAGGATTCCCTGTTTGGCCAGCATGGTTACGTGGGCCACACTGCCTTCTATGTCTTCTTTATAGAACTTGCAGTCAAAGGAGAGGGAGGCATTGAAATTATGGACTAATTTATTGGTTTCTTTTGTAAAACGTCCGCCCCAGAGCTTCATGGTAGTACCTCGTTCTTTCATAATGTATGTGTTAATAATTAATTTAATTATACAATAAATATTATAAATATACAAGTACGTATAAAGCCGCAAATATCAGGCACTGATATTAAGAAAAATTTTCGCAAGGCAGTACTAGTGTATAAAAATACTCTGCAATTATAGAAAACACTTTACTCCTGGTAATTGTTTTATGATACTAATAGATAGAATATAGAACAGGAGTGCAACGCACATTTTAATCTGTACACAGCACTCCTGTTTAATGAATTATTGTGTCTTATTGCATTAAATGACAATAAGAAATTTAATTAATCTAATTGATACAGCTTAGTATATTTATCAGTAAGATATGCAACGAAATAATCCGCATTCAAGTCTTCCTGCATCATATCTGTAAGAAGCTCAGAGGTATTCTTTGTAGCTCCGTACTTGTGAATATGCTCCTTTAAGAAATCCAGAATAGGTGTTAAGTTTCCAAGGCGTAAGGTTTCTTCTACAGGAATCACTTTTTCCATATGGCTGTATATCTGGGCAGAGATGGCACTTCCTAATGCATAAGAAGGGAAGTAACCGAAGCTTCCGCCGGCCCAGTGGATATCCTGTAAGATTCCCTCACCGTCGTGAGAAGGTTCTATTCCTAAGTACTCCTTGTACTTTTTATTCCAGATTGCAGGTAATTCATTAACCGGTATATCCCCTTCAAATATCATTTTCTCAATTTCATAACGGATGATTACATGTAGTGAATAAGATAATTCATCTGCTTCTGTACGGATAGGTCCGGTTTCGGATTTGTTGATTCCGGCGATGAACTGATCTAAGGATATCTCCTTTAACTGTTCAGGAAAGGTTTCTTGTAATTTGGAATATACAGGAGTCCAGAAGGCTTTGCTTCTTCCCAGCATATTTTCAAAGAAACGGGATTGGGACTCATGAATTCCCATAGAACTGCCGCCACCTACAGGTGTTAAGGAAATATCATCTGCTATGTTCATCTCATAAATACCATGTCCGCTTTCATGGATTACGGAAAAAATGGAACTTTCAAGGTTATTGGAATGAATATGGGTGGTAATACGGACATCCTTATTATGCAGATTTGTGGTAAAGGGATGGGCACTTTCTGCAAGAACACCTCTTGAATAATCATATCCTACATAAGCACTGATATATCTGGCAAACTCTAACTGTTTTTCTTTATCGAACTCTTTGTAATTATAGGATTTATCAATAAGGTCTTTTTTCTCTTCTACCTTTTTCATAAGAGGAACTAAGGATTCTTTTATTTTATTGAAGAAGATATCCAGTTTATCCATGGAAAAGCCCTCTTCATAATCGTTAAGCAGGATATCATAAAGTTTTTCATCCCCTTTTTTACGATAGGAAGCGAATTTTTTCTGGTATTTGATAATTTCACCTAGGGTAGGAGCGAATTCTTCAAAGGATTTATTTTTTTTAGCCTTTGACCAGATTCCGGGAGCCATAGCTGTAAGTTCACTATAAGCTCTGTATTCTTCAGGAGGAATGAACTCCATCTGTTCATAGGACTTCTTTAAATTTTTTACAATTGCTTTCTGGTTGAAATCCAGTTGGTTCCATTCTGCATCTTCTGAGAGAACCTTAAGCAAGTCTCTTACTTCATCATTAATAAGGGCATTAAAATATTCAGTGGATATAACACCAATGGCTTTTGAAGTATTCTCTGCTGCGCTTTCCGGAGCCAGAGTTTCATTATCCCATTCAAATAAGGTAAGGGCCTGGCGAAAGGCCATTTGTTTTTCAATATATAAGCTTAATTTATCATATGCCTGACTCATATAACATCTCCTTTAACTATTAATATTTTCCAGTATAACATAATAATTTTTTTGTTCAACTGGTATTCTGTATAAAACATATAAGAAAGGGATAATCTGGTTACTGTTCACAGGCCACTAACGCGACGTGTTTTTTGTGAATGTAGCAAAGCGAAAGTCACAGAAAACCGGAGAATTGCAGTGCCAAAACGCCGCTTTTGCGTTTTGTGTGCATCGCAAAACGTGTTACTGGTCACGGAGATGCTGTATTTTGCAGTGGAGTGAACAGTAACATAATCTGGAATAGACGGCACCGATTTCGTATATCATATGATTACCGAGCAAAATGAAATATATTCAGGTGCTATGAAGCCCGGTAATGAATTATCAAACGTAAAGTAACAAATAATAATTAGGTGCGTTTGAGAGATATATAAGTTGAATTGAGTTTTAAGGAAAAAATTCAGATTCAACATATATTGGAAAGGAGTTAGTAATGAAGAAACATTTTGAGATTGAAAAAGTAGTAGGAAGGGAAATACTGGATTCCAGAGGAAATCCTACAGTAGAGGTTGAGGTACTCTTAGCTGACGGAAGTCTTGGAAGAGCAGCAGTGCCATCAGGAGCCTCTACCGGAGCTTTTGAAGCAGTGGAACTCAGAGATAACGACAAAAAGAGATACTTAGGCAATGGTGTAAAAAAAGCAGTAGACAATGTAAACAAGGTTATTGCAAAAGAAATTACAGGTCTCAACGCCCTTAATCAGGTTGAAGTCGACCGAAAAATGATTGAAGCAGATGGCACAGACAATAAGGGAAAATTAGGTGCCAATGCTATTCTTGGCGCCTCTCTGGCGACTGCCAAAGCAGCAGCCCAGTCCTTACATCTACCTCTATACCAGTATATCGGCGGCGTCAATGCCAAGGTGTTGCCAGTTCCCATGATGAACATTATCAATGGAGGAAAACATGCAGATTCCAGTTTAAATATACAGGAATTTATGATTATGCCAATCGGAGCAAAGTGTTTCTCAGAAGGACTTGAGTGGAGTACAACAGTATTCCATACCTTAAAGAAATTATTAAAGAGCCAGGGATTTGTCACAGCAGTAGGAGATGAAGGTGGGTTTGCACCTAAGTTTGGAAGCGATGAAGAAGCCCTTAATTATATTGTAAGAGCAATCGGAGAAGCTGGGTATGAGTCCGGTAAGGATTTCTGTATCGCCATGGACGTTGCTTCAACTGAAATGTATGAAGAAGCGAAAAAGGCAGGAAGAGAAGGAGAGTATCTCTTCTGGAAAGCGGGAGAGTATAAAAGTGTTGATACCATGATTGACTATCTGGAGGACCTATGTAACAGATATCCTATTATGTCCATTGAAGACGGACTTGCAGAAGAAGATTTTAATGGTTGGGGAAAACTTACGAAAAGACTTGGAAACCGCATACAGCTGGTAGGAGATGATTTATTCGTAACCAATACCAAAAGAATCGAAAAAGGCATCGACAGAAACATCTCTAATTCTGTTCTCATTAAATTTAATCAGATCGGAACCTTAACAGAGACTCTGGAGGCTATTGAAATGGCTAAGAATAACAAATGGACAGCAATTGTATCCCATCGTTCCGGTGAGACAGAAGATGTTACCCTGGCAGATATAGCAGTGGCAACGAATGCCGGACAGATCAAAACAGGAGCACCTTCAAGAAGTGACAGAGTTGCCAAATACAATAGACTGCTTAGAATTGAAGAACAGTTAGGTGATATCAGTGTATATCCCGGAAAGAAATGTTTTCAGATATAATTAAAATAAGAGCTCCTATACTTTTCCTATGAAAAGCAGGAGCTCTTTTATGAATAAAACCATTACTTTAAGGGAACTGTGTAGGCTTGATTTACATTATAACGAAATCCCTTAATTATGTTACCGCTTATTAGCTTATGTGCATCCCTGGGGCATAAATCTACATCCATTGTATAAATCAAATGGTCGTAGATGGTGCTGATAAATAGCATACTATCATCATAGGGAGCGAGATCTCTTTTTTTACGCAATTCGTATGCATCCATAATTATCACCCTTCTTATCTTACGAAATAACTGTATACTTCCTTCATTTAATGACATTATAACCGTTCATCCTACATTTTTCAATCACCCTGTGTAATATTTACTACCTTATTTTTTGCCCTTTTGAATTTCTACCACAACAACTGGAAGAAATGATAAAACCAGGACCAGGGACCATTGTGCCGGGGTCAAAGGTACAACCTTAAAAATATCAGCCAGAGGTTTTACTGAAATGACAATCACCTGCAGGAAAGCACAGATAAAGAAGGAGAGTAACAGTTTCATATTGGTAAAAAGCCCTATTTTCGTGATGGAATGCTCACTTCTCATGTTAAAGGAATGGAACAGCTGTGACAGACTTAATACTGCAAATGCCATTGTTCTACCGATATAGGGAGTTGTCATTGCAGCTAATTCAACGGTTTTGGTTCCTTTTACGACACCACCGGGCAGCTGGGCACTGTCAAAGAAACGAATACCAATAATAAAGGCAAGGAGTGCCAGAGAACCGATTAAAATACCTTCCGTTATGATCTTAAAGGCCAGACCGTCTGAGAACATACCTTTATCTGGTGGTATTGGTTTCTTCTTCATAATATCCTTGTCTGTAGGCTCTACTCCAAGTGATATTGCCGGCAGTGAATCTGTTACTAAGTTGACCCACAGCAGCTGTACTGCCACTAAAGGAGAAGGAAGACCAAAAAGGATTGCAGCAAAAATAGTTAAGATCTCACCAACATTACAGGATAGGAGGAAATGAACGGATTTCTTAATATTATCATAAATTCCTCTGCCTTCCTTAACCGCAGAGACAATGGTAGCAAAGTTATCATCGGTCAGAATCATATCTGCTGCATTTTTTGCAACGTCTGTACCAGATATACCCATAGCACATCCTATATCAGCTGCTTTTAAGGCTGGAGCATCATTAACACCATCACCGGTCATGGCAACTACTTCACCTCTTGCCTGTAATGCTTTAACGATTCGAACCTTATGTTCCGGAGAAACCCTGGCAAAAACTCGGTAATCTCTGATCTTTTCGATTAATTCGTCTTGAGACAGTCTGGAAAGTTCTGCACCAGTCATGGCACCGGACTGAAAGGCAGAGGGAGAGGATGAGAGATTTCCGGTAAATTCTGCGGCTTTTAATTTGGGAAGAGGAGCTTCTTTTGATAAAATACCCAGATCTTTTGCAATAGCACAGGCAGTACTTACATGATCACCGGTTATCATAACAGGAGTTATTCCGGCCAGCTGGCAGGTGTAAACAGCATCTCGCACTTCCGGTCTTGGGGGATCTATCATACCGATAAGCCCAGCAAAGGTAAGTCCCTGTTCTAAGTTCTGTGACTTGTTTTTCCCGGAAATACTATATGTTTTAAGTCTTTCAGGCAAGGAACTGCCGGCGGGATAATCCTTGTAGGCTACAGCAATTACACGTAAAGCTTTTCCGGTCATACTTTCGTTAAGGCGTATCAACTGATCCTTTAATACCTGTGTTAAGGGAAGCTCTTTGCCCTTATCCACATTGCTGCACTCTGACAGCAGGATATCAAAGGCACCTTTGGTAATCTGTCTGTAACCACCATCAGGCATTTTATGTACTGTTGTCATCTGCTTTCTGACAGAGTCAAAGGGAATCTCAAATACTCGTGGATGTGTGAGATCTAACTGGGCTTTAACGAGACCTGTTTGATGGGCAGCCATTACGAGAGCATTTTCGGTAGGTTCACCTGTCACAGATACGGACTGGTGCTTTCCCTTTCCGGTTATCTGTAATATGGTGTCATTGCAGAGACTTGCTAAGGTAAGCAGCTGCTTTCCGCCCGGGCTGTCAGATGCTTCTTTTCCTTTGGAGGTACAGATTTCAGTTACTGTCATCTTATTCTGTGTCAGGGTGCCTGTTTTATCTGAGCAGATAACAGTCGCACTACCCAAAGTCTCTACCGCAGGAAGCTTTCTGATAACGGCATTCTTCCTTGCCATCCGCTGAACACCAAGGGATAGCATTATAGTTACAATTGCAGGCAGACCTTCCGGAATTGCAGCAACGGCAAGACTTACAGAGGTCATGAACATTTCAAATACCGGTCTGCTCTTTAAGATACCGATAAAGAAGATAATAATACAAATAACCAGGGCGGCAATACCCAGAGTCTTTCCGGTAGAAGCAAGTCTTTTCTGAAGAGGGGTCAGTGGAGTCTCATCCTCCATAATAAGTTTTGCTATGTGTCCGACCTCTGTATGCATGCCTGTTGCCGTAACGACAGCAGTACCTCTGCCATAGGTAACAATACCCGTTGCTGCTACCATATTAATACGCTCAGCCGGCAAAATGTCTTCTTTCAGAAGGATCTCTGCGTCTTTTTCAATCGGATGAGATTCTCCTGTCAGGGATGCTTCATCAATTTTAAGATTCACTGAGGTTAACAACCTTGCATCTGCCGGAACGAAATGACCAGTTTCAAGATATATAAGATCACCGGGAACCAGTTCCTTGGCATCCACACTTTCAAGAAGGTCATCTCGCATAACAAGTGCTGTAGGTGCGGACATTTTTTGGAGAGCTTCCAGAGATTTTTCTGCTTTGCTTTCCTGTAAGACCCCCAGTATGGCATTTAAGGTAATAATAAAAATGATGATTGCCGGCTCTACAAAATCCAGTTCACCATGCAGCAAGGATACAAAAAAAGAAATCAGCGCGGCAAAAATCAAGGTTAAAATCATAAAATCCTTGAACTGGCTGATAAAGCGTAAGAACAAAGGTTTTTTCTTCTTTGCTTCGAGGAGGTTAAGGCCATATTTCTTTTGCCTTTTCAAAGCTTCTTTTTTTGTCAGTCCTGAAAGTCCAGAGTCCAATTCCCGCAGGACCGCTTCTTTTGTAATACTGTGCCAATTGGTTGTCATTTAAAACACCTATTGCATATCCCGAATCATGGACATGGGGATTTTGCTCCTTTCTCAATAACTTTTATAAGCTGAAATTCATGCAGAGAAATTAAAAGATGGAATACAGCTTATTTATACTCTGTGTCAAATTAATTATATGATAAGCTTCTTACTTTTATTTCTATGGAAAAAACTGTTTGTGATAACATGAGTTTATAGTGCTGAATAAAAGATATTAAGAGAAGAATACCACTAACCCTCTCTTATCAGAGAGGAATTATAAAAGAGGGATAGGGTATAGGTTAAGGTGTAAGATACATTATTAATCTAATGTAATCGAGGAAAGAAAAATGTTATTTAGAATGGCAGATTCCAATCAATCTCATAAGGATTATCAGAAAGTGCAGTTAATTTGGCGTAAGCAGTTTCAAATTCTTTGGTATTGCCTGCAACATCACTTTCTAACTTTGTTCCTTCTATATAGCCTTGGCAGAACTCTTCCCAGGAATGATATTTTTCCTGTAATAGCAGGGCAAAAGGTGTTGTAAGTTTTACATATTCATCTTTGGTTATGTAATTGCAAAGAAACATTCTTCCGCAAATATTAATTCCGCAGGTATAATCAAAAGCTAGTTTGATTTCATCCTTTTCATTCTTTATCTCAGCATTTAGTATAAAATTTATAATGGAGACACCATCATATTGTGTTGTAATACACCAATCATTGTTTAGAACTTTTTTTAACATCTTGATATTTCTGGAATTCTTTTCGTAACCGCCTATGTATTTCCAGCTTCCGCCGCAATACTCTGACCAGATGGCACAGGCAGTAGCCAGCCACCGCTCTGAGTTAGTTTGCGGAAGTGAATCCTCCGCATTATACTTTTTATTTCTCAAAAAACTAAATAGCCCCATTTCATTTTACTCCTTTTTACCAATCATTAATTATCAAGACAAATATAAGATTTTTTGTATTATTTTGTCAATGAGATAACGGTACTAGATTATGACTATATCATTGAGCTTATATTTCAGGTAGGAGGGGAGTAGTTATACTTTGAGCATTGAAATTCTGTTATTCATTAATTAGATTAGCCAGACTTATAAGTAAATGTATTTCATGCTTTTATTAAAAGCAATCATTAGTTGGCAGAATATTAGAACTACGATAAGGTGGTTTATGCATACTATGCTATATATGCCAACTTAGTGAGAACAAAGAAACGAGGTAGTATATGGGAAATATCAAACATTTTTTCAGACCGTACAAAAAGCTTCTCATAATAGGACCTGCTTTTAAATTAATGGAAGCAATCTTGGAGCTGCTTCTTCCTTTTTTTATGTCCAAGGTTATTGATGTGGGTCTCAAAAACGGAGATAAAGCTTATGTATGGAAAATGGGCATGATCATGCTCATAACGGCAATAGTCGGAGTAGTCTGTGCTCTTATCTGTCAATACAGTGCGTCGTTAGTATCCCAGGGTATGGGTACTGATATAAGAAATGCATTATTTAAGCATATGGAAACACTCTCAGGAAAGGAACAGGACAAATTCGGAACCTCTTCTTTGGTAAACCGTATAACCAATGATGTAAATCAGATTCAGCTGGCAGTGGCAATGTTTATTAGATTGGTAATTCGTGCACCATTTTTGTGCATTGGCGGACTTATTATGTCGTTTGTATTAGATGTCAGCCTGTCGCTTATCTTACTTATTGTAATACCGGTGTTCATACTGATTCTGTATTATACCATGAAAAAATCTATACCTTTATACGGAAATGTTCAAAAAAAATTGGATGAGATATCTTTAAAATTAAGAGAGAATTTAAGCGGTGTCAGGGTTATCAGAGCCTTTGCCAGAAAGGACAGGGAGAAAGAGCGCTTTGACAGGATTAACAATGAATATGCCGTAAATGCCATTAAAGTGGGGAAAATCTCTGCCATGTTGAATCCTCTGACAAGTGTTGTACTTAATTTTGCCATTGTAGCTATTATATGGGCAGGAGCTGTCAGGGTTAATAATGGGCTTATGGAAACCGGTGAGGTTATTGCAATTGTCGGTTATGTAACTCAGATATTAGCTGCAATGATAGTTATTTCCAATCTGGTAGTAATCTTTACAAAAGCCTCTGCTAGTGCCGGAAGAATAAATGAGGTACTGGGAACACAGACCAGTATTACAAATCCTGAAAAGAGCGAAGAACTGGTAGTTGATGTAAGTATACCAGCAGTTGAATTTAATTCCGTATTTTTTGCATATAAAGGGAATTCGGATAATATAAAAGATACAAGCAGTTATGCTCTTACAGATATATCCTTTCGTATTATGAAAGGGGAATCCTTTGGCGTCATCGGAGGTACTGGTTCCGGTAAAACTTCAGTAATCAATCTTATACCGAGATTCTATGATAACCAGAAGGGCAGTGTAAAAGTCTTCGGCAAAGAAGTAAAGACCTATAGTCTTGCCAAATTAAGAAACATTATCGGTCTGGTTCCGCAAAAATCTGTATTGATAACAGGAACTATAGCGGATAACCTTCGTTGGGGTAAGGAGAATGCTCCTTATGAGGAGCTTAAGAAGGCAGCAGCAATTGCCCAGGCAGAAGAATTTATAAACAAGCTTCCCAAGGGCTATGATACGCCCATCAGACGAGGCGGAGTAAATGTCTCAGGCGGACAGAGACAGAGGCTTGCAATAGCCAGAGCTTTAGTAAAGAAACCGGAAATATTAATATTAGATGATAGTTTCAGTGCATTGGATTATGCGACTGATGCAGCCCTTCGAAAAGCATTGAAGGAAAAAGCCAAAGATACCACTGTAATCATCATATCTCAACGTGCAAGTACTCTTAGAAATTGTGATTCTATACTAGTCCTCAATGAAGGCGAAACAGTGGGACTGGGAACCCATGATGAACTATTAAGAACCTGCGAAGTGTATCAGGAAATCTGCCGGTCTCAGGGAGTGGCAGGGGTTCACGAACCGGCATAGAGGCGAAGTATGTATGTTAGCCCTCATTGGGGTATATATAGGGAATTGCGAGTTACTAAAAACATAATTCTACCTAAATTTGTGGCAGTACCACAAATCAATTTCCGTTTGATATGAGCGCGCCAAGGCGTGAATGGTGGTTGTGAAATAAAAAAGATTTCACATGCAGCTTTGTGTTTACAGTCCAAAGTTTGCAGGCTGTGAGAAAGGCATGGTTATAAATTTGAAGAAAACAACAATAAAAAGATTATGGAGCTATATTGGTAAAAGCAAGAAGCTTCTGGTAGTTGCATTTCTTTTCTCATTACTTGGCAATACCATGGCGGTATTTACACCACTGTTGATGGGAAAGGCAATTGATAATATTATTGGAGCCGGAAACGTTAATTTCAACGGCCTGCGAAATATACTGCTGGCTCTGGTGATTTTATATGTTATAAGCAGCTTTTTCCAATGGCTGATGTCAGTTATCAGTAATATAGCAGCAAATAATACAGTAAGGGAATTACGAAAAGATGCTTTCTATAAGCTTAACAGAGTACCTGTCAACTATTACGACAGACATTCTCATGGAGACGTAATCAGCAGGCTTACCAATGACATTGACGCCATCACGGATGGTTTATTTCAGGGAATAACACAGATTATGACTTCTGTGGTAATAATCATCGGAAGTTTTATCTTTATGATGATCATAAGTCCTATAATTACGTTAGCAGTTATAATAGTAACACCTATATGCTTCTTTATAGCCTCTTTTATTGCAAAGCATTCCAGGCAGATGTTTGCCAAGCAGTCAAGACTGACAGGGGAAATTAACGGATATGCAGAAGAAATCATAGAGAATCAGAAACTGGTTATGGCATTTGGATATGAAGACAAAACCCTGGAGAACTTTGGTGCCATGAACAGCAGTCTTTATGAAGCTGGACAGAAGGCGCAATGGTATTCCTCCTTAACCAATCCTACAACAAGACTTGTAAACAACATTGCTTATGTAATGGTAACGGTGATGGGTGGACTCTTAAGTCTGGCAGGGAGCTTGTCTGTGGGTAATATAGCAAGTTTTTTAACTTACTCCAACCAGTTTGCTAAGCCTATTAATGAAATTACTGCTGTGGCATCACAGATACAGGCAGCCTTTGCCTCCGCTGACAGAATCTTTGCTCTTATGGATGAGGAAGAAGAGGTTACGGCAGAAGAACCGGTTGTGGAATTAAAGAATTGCCAGGGAAATGTTGAATTCACCAATGTGTATTTCTCATATAAGAAAGAAGTTCCCTTAATTCAGAATTTTAATCTCAAAGTAGAAAAGGGCAGTATGGTTGCAATTGTTGGACCTACAGGTTCTGGTAAGACCACACTGGTTAATCTGCTAATGCGCTTTTATGAATTAAACAGCGGTAAGATCTTTATTGATGGGAAAGACATCAGTCATATAGAAAAGGATAATCTCCGAAAATCCATTGGTATGGTACTACAGGAAAGTTGGCTTACCAGTGGCACCATAGCAGAAAATATAGCTTATGGTCGTACAGATGTAACAAAGGAGGAAATAGTAAACGCAGCGAAAGCAGTGAAGGCACATGGATTTATAATGAGATTGCCTGAAGGTTATGATACGGTAATAGAAGAAGATGGAAGAAACCTTTCTCAGGGACAGAAACAGCTGGTTACCATTGCCAGAGTTCTTATTATAGATCCTCCTATGCTGATTCTAGACGAAGCAACCAGTAGTATTGACACAAGAACAGAGATTAAGATTCAGGAAGCTTTCTTAAAGATGATGGAGGGAAGAACAAGCTTTGTAATTGCACATCGTTTATCCACTATAAAAGAAGCAGATACCATACTTGTACTGAATAACGGTAACATTGTAGAACAGGGAAATCATAAAGAACTCCTTGAAGAAAAAGGATTCTACTATAATCTGTACCAATCCCAGTTCTCGTCTTAATAGATTTGAAACAGTTTTGCCATATGATTAACACAAAGTTTGCTTATGTTAGCAGTACCCGCATTGTGCCAATTTATGGCAGTCAATACAAGAAAGGAGTTATAAACGCTTAAATTTATGCTAATCTTTCGCATCTATTAATATTGATGCGTATGAGACATATGGAGGAATGAGGTAATTAATGACATATTCATTGAAAACAATACGAAAGATTGTTATCTTAAGCATTGCATCACTTTTAATAGGTCTTTTTACAAACGGAGTACGGGCAGAAGCAAAAGTAGATTATCCGTACTATATAAAGGTCAATAAACAACAAAACGTTGTTACAGTATACGAAAAAGATGAAAATGGAAAATATACGGTTCCGGTAAGAGCAATGGTATGCTCGGTAGGAGCTGATACTCCTATAGGTGTCTTTAAGACTCCGATTAAGTACAGATGGAAACTTCTTATGGGAGATGTTTGGGGGCAATATTCAACAAGAATTGTAAGAGGTATTTTATTTCATTCAGTTTGGTATTATAAAATGGATGCATCTACACTTTCTGCAACTCAGTATAACAAACTTGGCACTACAGCATCACATGGCTGTGTACGCTTAACTGTAGAAGATGCTAAATGGATCTATGACAACTGTTCTATAGGCACTACCGTTGAGATATATAATGCAAAGGATCCAGGACCTTTAGGTAAACCGGTTGCTGCAAAACTTCCGGTAGGTACAGGCTGGGATCCTACAGATCCGAATGTTAATAACCCCTATAACAAGAAAGGTCCTGTTATTACAGGCGTTAAGAGTAAATCGGTAGAATGGGGATCAAAGGTAGATCTATACGAAGGCATCAAAGCTGTTTCTACTACAGGGACAGATATCACAAAGGATATTAAGGCTGTGGGAAAGATTGACACCTATACAGCCGGAAAGTATAAAGTCAGCTATACTATAAAAGATCTGCTAGGAAAAGAAACTACAAAAACCGCAACCATTACAGTAAAACAGAGTAAAGAATCCCCTGTAATCAAAGGGGTTGCCGACAAAATTGAAAGTAAAGATACGGTTATAAACAAAGCGTATGCTCTGAAAGGAGTATCTGCATACCTATCAGTTAAAAAGTTGCCGGCTAAAGATATAAAAGTATCAATTACCAAAGCAGACGATGGTTCCTATAAACTGGCTTATAGTGTAAAGGCAGAAAACAAAAAAACAACCAAAGCTGTTGCTACTGTTTATGTAGATAACGAAGCTCCGGTATTAACAGGTGTTACTCATCGGACAATTACAAAAGAACAGCTTTTAGCGGGTGATAAAGAGATTCTTAAGCTGGCAAAAGAAGGTGTCTCAGTAGCCGATAATTATACAACTCTAACAAACAAGGATATTAAGATTGCAGTTGAGCCTGTTGAAGACTATGCATACTTAGTACACTATGAAGTGTCCGATAAATATGGAAACATTACCAAAGAGACAGTACAGTATACTTACTATAATAGTGTTCGTATAGAAGGTGCTGCTAATAGATATGATATACCTGCAGATGCTTCCATGGATGATATCTATTTACTATCAAATGTAAAAGCTTACAGGGAAGACGGAACCGAGTGTACAGACCAGTTAATGGTAGGCATTACCTATATCGATGATAAGACATATGAAATAACTTATAGTATGGATTTGCCGGATGGCAAAGAGATTTCTGTTACCTGTTATTTTTATTTAACTGGTACTGTAGTTGCAGATAGTACGACAACTAACTAAATAATATAAATACAAAAAGCCTGAAGACGAATAGGATAGTTCTTTAAAGTCTTCAGGCTTTTTGTATTTAACGGAAGTTTTTAGACATTTTTTTAATCATTTCAACTTTTTGTTTATCAGCAGGTGACATATCTTGTGTTAAGATATCAAGCATCAGGTCATTTTCTTCTTTGGTAAAAGTTAAATTCATTGCCTTAAGCTGTGTATTTGCTTTTACCAGCAGAGGAACAACCTTATCCTGGGATTTGCCCTCGGCTTCTTTGGAAAGATCAACTAGTACGGCCAGTTTTCTGGGATCAATATTTTTCATTGCTGGGTGATTCATCCAATTTAGATTATTCATTTTATTCCTCCATTTAATTAGTTTTCCTGCATCATATTAAACATCATACTTATGTTATCAAAAGTACTCTTTTGTTCCGGTGAGAGCATAGTACCAAGAAGCTCCATCATGTTAGGATTTAAACCTGAACCAAACCCACCGTTTGTTTCCGTGCTATTAGTATTATTTTCAGCACTGCTATCGGCATTCTCAGTTTGGGAAGCCATCATACTTGAAAGAGCAGAGTAGGTTTCAAACATATTTTTCATATTCATCATGTTCAGAATACTGTCAATAATCTGTCGTTCTCTTGCATAACATACATTCCTGATACTGGTCAGTAATGCAACGATATCTATATTCTGTCCGCGGAAGCTGAAAGCAGAAACACGATCCTTATTTCTGACAGTCTGTAAGGTGTCAATAAGCTCAGTGGTTTGAATTATCAGACTGGCAGATTCCTGTGTTTCATTATCAAGATGCGGAAAAGCAGCTTTCATGATATCCAGCATATGCTTTAAATTGTTTTCATTAGGCGGTATCTCTTCAGAACCAGGTTCCCGGGAGTTATCTGCAGCAGAAGAATCAGATTCAGCAGCCCCTGCTTGTGAACTGCTTTCTGTACCTTCAGGATTATCCTGATATGTAGTATCAAAGCCATTGCTATAAGCATTATTACTGTCATATGAATCATCGTTAGCAGAAAGATTATCTGATGCATTATTACCGGCTGAGTTATTGTAATAAGCGGATGTATTCTTAAAACCGGATGCGGCAGGGTTTACAGCTCCGTTAAAGTATCCGTATGGATATCCGCTACCATGATTTCCGGTATTGTAATTCCCAACAGAGTTAATGGTACTATTGTTTTCAGGAGATGATGCACTGCCTGTTGTATTTGGACTGTTAACATTATTAGCATCCTCGTTGTTAAAAGAATTAGTCATACCGTAACCTTCCATAGCTTCTCCATTTCTTATTTATCATTATAC
>JAQSXJ010000164.1 GCA_029256725.1 Anaerocolumna sp.
TGAATATATTCTCCGCCATCTTCCTTGTTCTCTTTATTCTTTTGAAAATATACGACTGTAATAATTGGGTGTTGCCCATTCATCAACAACTGTTCAATTTTTCCCAGCTGTAAATCCAAATACTCTTTTGATTCCTCTGACAATTCTATGCGGGGTACAACGATTTTCTGTTTTGCCGTAATTGCTTCTTCATAACCTTTTAACGCTGCAAAAGGAGCAAATATCTTTGCCCGGTCTTGTACCTGCATTCTTGGATGTTTGACTCTATCTGAACTTTTTAATGGATAATCCATATGAATGATGTCATCATATTTTTGTGTAGCCTTAGCATCCAATGATACTGGGTTCTTTACCATATCAAATCTCTCCTATGCTTTGTGTCCACCTATCTGGTTATTTCTTTCCATTGTAGTAGCACCATCTTCTAGACTTATCCCTTTTAGTATAGCATTCTTTCCAAACTTCTTTTTTATACTAAGCATGGCTTCCTGCATCTTACGCTCTTTTGCCTGTTCTACCGGATCTGTGAATAAATCATACTGCTCATATCTCTCTTCCACAAGATTATTGGCAGAAAGAGTTACCCGCCTGACCATAAGTTCCTTTGATACGATTCTATCATAAAGTTCCATAATTGCCGTCATGATTTTCTTGGTACTGCTACTTGTCGTACCAAGATTCGCAGTACCATGAGCAGATTTCGGGATTGCCCTTCCATAGCGGTCATAAGTAACCTCGCCCTTGTATTTTCCTTCATCGACATTGGTCCTGTCATAACCAATGGTCAATGTCAGACTATCGGTCACCAGTCCCTTCTCCACAAGATCAAGTACCAGTAAATCCGTCATTTCTTGCACAATAATCCTTGCCTTATGAAAATCATACGGATTCTGTAAAACTTGTCCGGAAGAAGTGCTGTTCGTGCTGGGCTTATAGGATTTAATTTCTTCCATACAACATGGTTCATACCCCCAAGCATGGTCAATCAATAGCTCCGCATCAATGCCCAGCATTCGATATAACAGCTCCTCATTATGCAGTGATATCCTTGCAATATCGCCCATCGTATACAGACCGCTATTTTCAAGTCTTTTCGCTATACCACCACCAATTCTCCAGAAATCTGTAATCGGTTTGTGATCCCACAATAATCGCCGATAAGATAGTTCATCCAATTCAGCAATTCTCACTCCGCTTGCATCAGCATCAACATGTTTTGCAACGATATCCATAGCAATTTTACTCAGATACAGGTTGGTTCCAATTCCGGCTGTAGCCGTAATTCCAGTTTTCTCCAATACATCATGAATCATTTTTATCGCCAATTCCTTTGCAGACATCTGATAAAGGCTCAGATAATTTGTCACGTCCAAAAAACACTCATCTATGCTATATACATGAATATCTTCCGGACTGATGTATTTTAAATATGTTGCGTAAATATCTGTTGATACTTCAATATAGCGTGCCATCTGGGGTGGTGCTATGATAAATTCTACCTCTTTTCCTGTAAGTTGTTTATATTCCCTTAGCTTTTGTTGGACCTCAAACAACCGTGCTCTGCCTGGTATGCCATATGTTTTTAGAGATGGAGATACTGCAAGACAGATTGTTTTTTCTGTACGAGTCGGATCTGCTACCACTAGGTTGGTAGTCAGCGGATTTAATCCTCTTTCTATACACTCAACGGAGGCATAAAATGATTTCAAATCGATTGCAATATAAATATGTTCCTGCTTCGTTGCTCTTATATTTGACATCTTCACTGCCTCCTTTCTCGTCTTCTTAAGCCTACTCGACAGAAAAGACTAGCTTTCATATTAGATAGGAAAAGTATAACATAGAGATAATCGCAAGTCACTAATTAAGGTGAAAACAATTTGCTCAACCCAGTTTACAAATCTCATTTACTTTCTTGTTCTAAAGTCTTTTTCAACCTCTTCTTTCCACTTTCTGCTTATCTTTCCTTCCGAACGACAACAAGAAATCGCCTTATTAATCGCTTGATAATTTAGCTCAGTCCCATAGGAATCAGCAACATAATTCGTCGCATGCTCCTCATCAATTCCAACCTGCTTCGCAGCTTCAACAGCATCTATATTTGCACCCAGGAAAATAAAATCCCAATCGTAGTGTTCTTTCTGATGCTTAATCATTTTCCTGACTTTTTCATATGAATATTCTTTACTGGAATTCTCATAACCATCCGTGGTGATGACAAATAGAACCTTACCAGCTCTGTCCTCCTCTTTTGCATACTTCTGAACATTCCCCATATAATGAATTGTTTGACCAATGGCATCCAATAATGCAGTGCAGCCGCGGACATAGTATTCCTTCTCGGTCATTAATGTAACTCCTTGAATGGACATACGTTGATTCATCATCTCGACCTTATCATCAAATAGCACTGTTGTTATATTCGCTTCACCTTCCTCTCGCTTCTGTTTCTCAAGCATAGAATTATAGCCTCCAATGGTATCAGACTCAAGCCCTGACATCGATCCACTACGATCCAAAATAAAAACTAACTCCGTTAAATTCTTCTTCATAAATAAAAACCTCCTGAAATAAATTATTCTTTCCTGACATGCCTTTGCATCTCCGGTATAGAAATAGAATAATATAATTCAGAAGGTCTTTGGTCGTTTTAAAAGCGACATCTCAATCCCATAGTAGGAACTTTAAGCTCCCAACAACGGTTGATCATGTGTAAAGAGTGCTTCATTGATTACATATATATCAAATTTCTCATTTTCAATAAAAAATCGAATGATCAGGTCGAACCGGTTACTATTCGATAACGAGTATCCTGCTTTCATCAAAAAATCTTTTGTCTCATCCAAGGATAATTCCAGAGCAATCGCCATTGCCAAGGCAGTACTTTTCTTCGGCTGGTATTCTTTACTACGCATTTTTGAAAACAACTTGCGGTCAATATTCGCTCTTTTATATACCTCAACATCCGCCTTCCCTTTTTCATCAATCAAGCGAAATAACATCTCTGAAAACGTCTCATCGATTTGCTTAAATACATCTTCTAGGCGTCGCGATGCGGGCTCTGACACGGAGTAACATAAGTGCTCTTCTAACGGAGTCACCTCGCATTGAGTTTCCTCTACCTGAGCTTTTTCGAATTGAGTATCTTTCTGCTTCTTTGTTTTCTTTGAATCTATTTTAGAAAATAAGTTTGGATTAAAATTATGGATTTGATCAAATTCACGAAGTGTTCGTTTTTGTCTGTTCCGTACCTCATATTCATCACTATCTTCGTAATAAGTATCGATGTAATGATTGATTTCATTGAAGAGTTTTTCACTTAACGATATTGCTTTACGATCAAATACCACCAGATAAATATTCATCTCATTATATAATAAAAATTCGCTTATTACTGATATCGCTAACTGTAATGCTTCATCTTTGGGATAACCATAGATTCCTGCGGAGAGGAGAGGAATGGAAATCGAATCCAGATGATATTCTTTGGCTAGTTCCAATGAGTTGCGATATGCCATTACCAGAAGGTTAGCCTCTCCTTGGTCTCCACCCTTCCAAATAGGGCCGACGGCATGAATGATATATTGAGCCGATA
>JAQSXJ010000071.1 GCA_029256725.1 Anaerocolumna sp.
AGTATTCCGTAATGAGGGCTTATCCGTAAGACATAATCCGGAATTCACATTATTAGAGCTGTATCAGGCTTATACGGATTATTATGGAATGATGGACTTGGTAGAAGATTTATTCCGTACGGTTGCAACCAAGGTGCTTGGTACAACTATCGTTACTTATGATGGTATTTCGATCGATTTATCCAAGCCTTTTGAGCGACTGACTATGGTTGAGGCGATTAAGAATTATTCAGGTGTAGATTTTAATCAAGTTCCGGATGAAGCAGCCGCGAAAGCGATAGCGAAAGAGCGACATATCAAATTTGAAGATAGACATAAGAGAGGCGATATTATAAATCTCTTCTTCGAGGAATTTGTCGAAGAGAATTTAGTTCAACCGACCTTTATTACGGAACATCCGGTTGATATATCACCGCTTGCAAGCAGAAAGATTCATCACCAGACGTGAGATGGCAAATGCTTTCTCCGAGCTGAATGATCCACTGGATCAGAGAGGCCGTTTTGAAGCACAGGAAGCGCTCCGAGCTGCCGGCGATGAGGAAGCGAATCAGTTAGACGAGGACTTCTTAACAGCACTGGAATACGGAATGCCTCCGACAGGTGGTATTGGTATCGGAATTGATCGTTTTGTTATGCTGTTGACTGATTCTTATTCAATTAGGGATGTATTATTGTTCCCGACAATGAAGAGCTTGGAGAAATAAAGTTAGGAAAATCAAGGGGTTTATCAGTTGTTAAGCAAAAGTTACGACTGATTTACGACCAACTTTTTTAAAGAGAACACGTTCATAAGATTTAGAATAATTAAGGTGGTTAGATTCTTTTTTGATCTAGCCATCTTTTTTATGGATGATTGAGAATATATATGGTATACTTATTGTAATTTCCAAATGATAGGAGATATAAAATGGCACATGATAATTTAGTATCCGCAAAAAAGGCTCAGAAAGACGAGTTTTATACACAATATCAAGATATTCAAAAAGAAGTAAATGCATATTTAGAGTATGACCCAAATGTGTTTAGAGGAAAAACAATTTTTCTCCCGTGTGATGATCCGGAATGGAGCAATTTCACACGATTTTTTGCCCAAAATTTCGAAAAGTTTGGATTGAAGAAATTGATATCTACAAGTTATGCAATTGAAAGCAAAGAATATAAGGATGGATATCAATTAACACTTTTTGAGAAAAACTCTCCAGAATTTGATGCGAATAAGACAAGAACTAATGGCAAGATATTTGTACTTGCTCATGATTCTGATAATTCTAGAACTGTAGATATTGATGACTTAAAGTGGCATTATCTTAATGGAGATGGAGATTTTAGAAGTGAAGAAGTAAAAAAATTACGTGATGAAGCGGATATTATCATAACTAATCCTCCGTTTTCACTTCTTAGAGAATTTATACTTTGGGTATTAGAAGCTGAAAAGAATTTTCTGATTATCGGGAATTTTAACACAGTAATTACTTGTAATGATATATTTCCGTATATTAAAAATAATAAGTTATGGACAGGAGCAACAAATTTTAATACAGGAATGTATTTTGGAGTACCTGATGATTTTGAACATAAAGAAACATATAAATTTGAGAAAGAACGAAATGGGAAAAAGGTTAATCGTGTTCCAAGTATTTGCTGGTTTACAAATCTAGATCATGGACGAAGACATCAACCCTTACCGTTAATGACTATGGCGGAAAATATCAAGTATAGCAAACATAAGGAAATAAAAGGTATTGGATACTATAAATATGATAATTACGATGCTATAGAGGTAAATTATTATGATGCTATTCCGAAAGATTATGATGGAATTATGGGTGTAGCAATAACATTTTTGGGTAAACATTGTCCAGAACAATATGAAATCGTTGCATTGAGTAGATATCTGGAAGATAGTAAAGGAATGTCAAAAGAGTTTGTAGAAACATATTATGCACAAGGAAATACAGGAGCAATATCAGAAGGACATCCTGATTTATGTTATTATGACAAAGATGGAGTAGCAAATGTTCCTTATATGAGATTACTTATAAAACCTAAAAAAGAGGTATAAACTATGGAGACAACTTTAAATACAAGTATAACAATAAAAGAAATCTGCGATGGTTTTGTATATAGTGAGCTTGAAGGCAAAGGTTTATTTGGATTATCGGGGAAATTAACTATTCAACCAGAGTATCAGAGGAATTATCTTTATGCAGAAGCAAAAAAAGAAGAAGCGGTAATTAAGTCTGTATTAAAAGGTTATCCGCTTGGGTTGATATATTTTAATAAAATCTCTGATAATAGATATGAGGTATTAGATGGTCAACAGAGAATAACGAGCCTTGGTAGGTTTATTACAGAGAAATTCCCTCTTATTGATGATAATGGCAAGCCTCATTATTTTGGTCGGATGGCAGAAGATTTAAGGAAAAAGATAAATAATACACCACTTACAATATACATATGTGAAGGTGAAGAAACTGAAATAAAAGAGTGGTTCAAGACTATTAATATTGCGGGTATTCCACTGAATTATCAGGAAGTATCAAATGCAATTTATAGCGGAACATTTGTAACAAAAGCAAAAGAAGAATTTAGTAATAGCCGAAATTCTAATATTCAAAAATGGAGTGCATATATATCCGGAAAAGTTAACCGTCAGGAGTATCTAAGAACAGCTCTAGAGTGGGTTAGTAAAAGTAGAGATAATGATATTGTCGATGCATATATGAGTTTACATAGAAAAGATGATAATATAGAAGAATTAAGAAATTACTTTACAACAGTAATAGACTGGATTTCTTCTACGTTTATCGATGTTGAAAATGAAATGAAAGGATTAGAATGGGGAAGATTATTTGAAACATATCATAGAAATCCTTATAACCCACAGGATATATCTAAAAAAGTACATCAATTATTTGGAGATAGTGCTGTAAAAAATCGCAAAGGTATATTTGAATATATACTTGGTGGGGAAAAAGATACAACACTACTAGAAATTAGATTGTTTGAAGAGTCCACAAAGAGGGTAGTCTATACACGTCAGACAGAAGAAGCAAATAAACATGATAAATCAAATTGTCCTTTGTGTGCACTTGGGAAGGACAATAATTCTAAAAGAATATGGAAGTATTCAGAAATGGATGCAGACCATGTTACAGCATGGAGTAATGGCGGAGCAACTGATATAAAAAATTGTCAAATGCTTTGCAAAACACATAATTGTGCTAAAGGAAATAGATAGAAATACCAAAACGAAATATAGACGCTATAAAAAGCAATATCAGGTAATTACTGATATTGCTTTTTTAGCGTCTATATAATATATAAAGATAATAAAAAATCAAGTACTTAATTCCAATTGTCTAGAGTCTTCATCATTTTTTTTAACTCATATTCGAATTCTTTTCCATCTTTTAAATACCATATGTACCTATTCTCTTTTTTTACAAGATAGTATAGTTTTTGAAGGTTCTTAACAGTATGATTATCATTTAAGTTTTTCTGATATTTATCAAAAGTGTCACTGAATCGTGAATAATTTTGCTTACCGAATCTATCCATGTGAGTATATATGCATTTTTTATCATTTCGAATTTGCTCTTTTATTAATTCAAGTGTTTCCGTGCAATTTGGATTACTGTTTGCTTGGCACTTTTTTGGTGATAGATATCCTTCTAAATTTAATTGGTTTCTTCTGGTGCAACATTTAACTTTTCCTTGTGTCGGTATTTTGGCATATCGCTTTTGGCAAAGTGCACATGTTTCGAATGTGTAGTTGTGTATGACAATAAAATAAAATATTGAAAACACTATTTCGGCTACAGAATAACAATCATAACGAAATTGATGGTTTTGATTCAAGTAATTATAGTTATTAAGATCTTCATTAAGCATACCATGATCATATTTTACTTCTTCAAAAATATATTGCTTCGTAATTTTATTCTTATTGAGTAATAAATCATAAAGTGGATTTATTTTCTCTATATCAATAGTGCAATGAAGTTCAATTTTGAATAACTTGCGCATTTCTTCTAAATCATATAGATTTCTACATAAATTAAGTCTCATGATCTTGTCAAGTTCACTCACAAACATAAGGTAGTGCTTATCATTACCAACATATAATGGAATTTCGAATCCATATTCAAACTCATACGAACTAGAAAGTGACTGCCATGAATTGTTAAGATTTAATCTTCTATTTGGATATTCATATGGCAATTTCCTATTCCTTAGATCGCCTAATATTGTTAAAGGATCAAAATTTATTATATCTGGATTATCTGGATATAGTATTGAAAAAGGATCAAATATTGTTCTTATATTTGAAGTAGTTGTGCTTGCCTGTATTAATGTTCCAGTAATATAAATTTTATCTTTAATCATCTTTTTTTCAATATAGACTTTATAAGAAAACTCTTCCATATCTGGCATCTCTCCATAAAATTCCCGCTAAATAATTATAAAAAGCGTAAAATAAATGACCGTTTTTAGATACTATAATGTCATTTATACTAGTTTTTATTAAGGAGGTCAAGGGTTATATAGCCTAAAAATATCTTAGGCACAAGAAGATACAGATTATATATGTAAAAATAAATAATTGGAGGATAAAACTATGAAATGAGTGATAATGAGTTGTTATTGAAGAAACAATAGGAACTTGGGTGGTATGCATGATAACTTTAATTTGAAGTTAAATGTACATAACCCTTTGGTTAAGAATGGTAAGGTGCAAATGCACGGAAAGGAATACGAATATGGGTTTGAAGAAACTGAGTATGTTCGAAAAATTTGATTTTGTAGCTTTCAGCAAGGATAAGCGATTTGCTTCCACTGGTTTCTCGGATTGGAATGACTACGAGACTAAGGTACATAAAGGTGTAAAAATCGAAGCTGTCATTCTTGAGGATAAGAGCGACTACCACTGCAAGCCTGATGAAGAGGTTAATAATTTATACGAGAAAATCGTAATCAAAGTACCAAAGGATATCAAAGTACCTGTTGGCGTAGAGATTCGCCCTGTTAATGTACAAGCATCCGTATATGGTGAATTCAGGAATTTATTATCAGTAGTAGCTCAGGATATTGAAATCTTGAAGCATTAATTAACGAGGTAACTGCTCCTTCAGGAGCAGTTACCTACAAACAGAGAAAATCGTTGGGAGGGATTTAATTATGAAAAAATACACAAATAATGTTAATCGCATTGCTTTCTGTAGCCCTGCAGTAAAGTCGCTATTTTTATCTGTTGTAACTGGTGTTATGGCTTTTGCTTTCTGGTTTGTCAGACAATCATTGTCAAAGATAGATGATATGCTGGGAGACATCGGAGAAGTCATAAACAAGGTCATCAACTATGGGTTCAATATTACAGTAGTTCTAGCATTAACCCTATTTATAGTAGGCATTATATTAATATTTAATACACCAACAGCTTACAGAATAAAATTGGCAGTAAGAAAAAGAATGTTTAGTCCAGAGTATGATAATCCCCTTCATTTTAAGGAAGGATGTCTATTACCTAGAGTTACTTGTAGTGAGAAATTCAGACAGTTTAGCCTGAGAATTTGGGCTACCTCTACTAATGTTGCAGATTTGGAAAGCATATCCAATGTAATTAGTTCCTCTATAAACAAAGGTAGAATGAAGAAATATGCAGTTACTCGTATGAAAACAGATGAAGCAATGAATTATGTTACTTATTACATCGAAGATGTGAAGGAAAATAGGAAACTGATATTCAAATCATCTGAAGAAATGAAACAACGTAACCTGACAAAATTAGTTATACAGAAGGGAAGTGTCATTGATATCTCTACTGTAGGTTCCTGCTTATTTTCTGGACGGACAAGGTCAGGCAAGTCCTACGGAGTAACTAGCTTCTTAATTCAGTTGTTATTATATGGTAGAGATAAGTATGGCTCTGAGATCATTCTAATCGATCCTAAGACTGAGGCTTTCCAAGGTGTGCCTAGAACTATATTACCGGATGAAGATGGTAGCATGGATAAAGTCATAGACATAATGAAGGATTTTGATGACTTGCGAAGAAGAAGACAGATCATAATTAATAATAAGTCAAATGAAACAGGTGATGAAGTGAAATGGTATGATATGGAGATGCATCCGTGTTATCTCGTATTTGATGAATTTATCAGTTTACGGACAACTAACATCACACAAAGAGCAACTAAAGAAGATCCTGAGCATTGCTTAGCAGTTTTCGATTCTTTGCTAAAGACTATCGTAACAATGGGGGCTTCTGCTGGCTGTTTTGTGATTATCAGTATAGCGCAAGCTTCAGTTGGGGAAGGTGGACTTCCTAGCCTTATTTCAGAAGCAATGGGAACAAAAATCATATTTAAACCATCCAAGGAAGAGGCGAAATTCTTATGGAAGAATGAAAATATGGACACTTTAGTCATGCGTGACTTCGAGCAAGGAGATGCATGGTTTTCCTCTAAAGATGGTGAACATGATTTTCCCTCTTTTGTGAGATTTCCTAAGATGGATTTCAAGGTGAAGGAAGAGCTTTCTAGATTGATGGAGGCATATTACACTGAGTAGCATGGGCGGAGCCGTGAGGCGAAGCCATGCTATAAGGTGTCAGAAGGTAAACGGTATAAAAGCTTGATAAATACGTGCGTTGGGCTTGTTATAACGCACGTATATAATAAGTGTCAAAGTGTCAGAATAGAGGTGAAAATTTGGCAAGGAAAAAGCAAACAAGAGCAAAAAATATTATGTATACTCAACAGATAGATCATATGAGTTGTAATGTAGAAGAATGTAAAAATATTGTATCAAACATATTAATGCCAGAACGATGGGCAATGATAATACATGATAAGGATATTGATACTAATGGAGAGAAAGTAGTTTCTCATATACACATCATGATGACATATGCTAACGCTCGATATCTTACCAATATAGCGAAACAGTTTAACGACAATACGCAGTATTTTGAAATTATTAATGGACAAGCCAATAATGGATTTTCATATTTGACGCACCGAACTGATAATGCAAAAGACAAATTTCAATATGATCCAAGCGAGGTTATAGCGAACTTTGACTACATAGGACTTCTTACATCTATATCAACGAAGTTGTCTAGAGATAAGAACAAAGTTAAAATACATAATTTATTAGATGCAATGCTAAATGGAGATATCACAAAGAGGGAACTAGAACATAGCATTAGTGGTTCACTTTATGGAAAATACAAATCCCAGATAGAAAATGTGTGGGCCAAGCGTTTAATGAGGAATGCCGAATCGTGGCGAGAACAAGCTAAGGCAACTGGCAAAACCGTTGTAAATATATGGATATATGGAGATGCGGGAGCAGGGAAGACATCCATAGCTCGAGAGATGGCAGTTCGAAGAAACGAACCATATTTTATTACGGGATCAAGCAGGGATATATTTCAGAATTACAGTGGAGAACATTGCATTATTATTGATGAAGCAAGACCTAAGCAAATTCCATATTCTGATTTATTAATGATTACAGACCCATATTCTATCGAGAATGAAACAATGCTTGGTTCAAGATATAATGAT
The DNA here is from genome assembly GCA_029256725.1 of Anaerocolumna sp. Taxonomy (GTDB): domain Bacteria; phylum Bacillota; class Clostridia; order Lachnospirales; family Lachnospiraceae; genus Anaerocolumna. Next base: position 7,575 of record JAQSXJ010000071.1, read on the forward strand.
AAAGTATTAGCAGCGGATTTGATTATCATAACTTCCCCATTTGATCCACATAAATACTATGAACGGATAGTATTTTCCGATGAAGATGGTTTTGATCAGTTACAAAGGCGAATTACGGTCTGTATTCAGATGACACAAAACGCTATCTACGAAGCGAAGTATAATGAAGTATATAAGTGTTATGAACCAATAATCGAGACAGCGAAATATAACACCTTTTCAAGTGTAAATCGATCTAGCTATGATGTAACTAAAGATATATATGAAAGTTTAATTGATATTGTGAACGAAACAGAGAATTGCATGGTGGAAAGGAGAAGTAACCAAGGCTAAGTGGATAACATGAGACAAATAAAAGAAATACCTATTTGGGAGAAATCGAACTTAACGCTTGAAGAAGCAGCGACATATTTTAACATTGGTATAAACAAGCTCAGAGAGATTACTGACGATAAAAACTGTCGCTTTGTTCTTTGGGTAGGCTCAAAACGATTGATTAAAAGAAAGCAACTAGAGGAGTACTTAACGTCGGCGTATTCAATATAAACATTCAAGCAATCAAAGATGTTTTTTTATGATGGACAATGAGAACACGTTCGAGTTATAATTTATATGAGCGTGTTCTCTTTATCGTTATGAAAGGAGAATTATCATGGCAGTAGAGAGACGCAAAACCAGTAATAATAAAGTTATGAAAGAAGGAGAGCACGAGCGAGCAAACGGAACATTTGAATATAAGTGGAGAGATAAGAAGGGTAAACGCCATTCAATTTATGCTAAGACACTTGATGAGTTACGAGAAAAGGAAATAGATGTTTTAAGGGATGCTTTGGATGGCATCAGAGCAGACAAGAACGATATTACAATTAATGATTTATATTATCGTTGGGCACAGTTGAAAAGAGGCTTGAAACATAACACTTTTCAGAATTACAAATATATGTATACTCAATTTGTTGAACCGGATTTTGGAGAAATGAAAGTTGTTGATTTAAAGAGATCAGATGTTAGAGCTTTTTATAATCATCTTTCTGATACCCAGCATTTAAAGACGGCAACGATAGACAATATACATACAGTTCTTCATCAAGTTTTAGAGTTAGGCGTTGAAGATGATTACCTTCGTTACAATCCATCAGATAATGCGTTAAAGGAATTGAAAAAAGCACATAATAGTGATTCGGACAAAAGACGAGCATTAACAATTCCAGAGCAGGATCTATTTGAAAGCTTTCTAAGTGAACAAGGACAGTATCATAGATGGTATCCTATATTTTCAGTTCTTTTATGGACTGGTATGCGTGTGGGTGAAATTACTGGCTTACGTTGGTGTGATATAGACTTAGAAGATGAAACAATTAGCGTTACTCATACTCTTGTTTATTATGATAAGGGTGGAGAGGAAAGATGCGGTTTTTCAGTCAATACACCAAAGACAAAAGCAGGAGAAAGAACAATTCCAATGTTGCCAAAAGTAAAAGAAGCATTTTTGATGGAAAAGGAATACCAGAAAGAATGTGGACTAACTTGTAACGCAGTAGTAGATGGATATACAGATTTTATCTTTATCAATCGTTTTGGTGGTGTTCAACATCAAGGTACGCTTAATAAGGCACTCAGAAGAATTATTCGTGATTGCAATTATGAAGTACTTGATATGAATGAGGAAAATGCATTGACACTTCCTAAATTTAGTAATCATTCACTTAGACACACGTTCACAACTCGTATGTGCGAAGCAGGAGTTAATATCAAGGCTATGCAGGATATTCTTGGACATGCCGATGCAGAAACTACAATGGACATTTATGCAGAAGCAACAAAGGACTTGAAGAAAGCAGAGTTGATTGACTTCGAAGCTTATTTCAACACGCAAAAGAAAGCTCGAAATGGTACAGAATAGAGCTTACGACCATCTTACGACAGATTTACGACCACTTAAAAAGAGTTAAGTAGAAATATAAATTGGCTGACAAAAAGGAACATCCTAAAATAGGGATATGTAGAACGATAAAGAGTTATAAATGAGTTGGTATGATTTCCCGACGATGAAGAGCTTGGATAGATAAACCCATAAAATTAAAAGATTAGAACTACTTAGAGGATATTTTCTAAAGAAATTTAGAAGGTATCTATTAGATTGATAATGTCCGCACCTTGGCTTATAATTATCGTGTCGTGTTATTTTGACTAATGTCGAGAGAACAGAGATCGAGGAATGGAATATTTATCAACACGTCAAATTTTAGATAAATGGGGTATTTCAAAAAGGCGAATACAGGTCTTTGCTCAAAAAATCGAATTCCCGGAAATAAGAATATAGAATCATATTGGGCTATTCCGGAATACATAGAGAAATCGAAGAATGAAATGATTATGTCGGGTAGATCCAGATTGTAGTATATGCTTTATTTAATAAACTCTGAAAGCTGCATCTTAAAATTGCATGTGGGGAATTATTGTGGAAGAAGCCAAAGCTTACAATCTGATATGTTAGCATTAGTGAAAAAGTGAAATCTCAATTAAAGCGTAGCAGAACAAGCGTTGCGATAAGATCGATGATAAAAAATTTGGGTTGATAGAGAGTTAATGAGAATAAAGGAAGGAATACAGTTATGGCCGAAAAGTCTGACTGTCATTGAACAGATGATTACACTTTTTACCAAATTATTCGGCAAAAAGGAACAGAGGGTGCAGGAAACCGATAGTGGATTAGTTGTTAGGGTCCCTGAATGTTCCGAAATACAAGAACTCAATAATGCATTACAGCAACTTCTTACAAAAAGTCATTATGTTGCGAGAAGTGAGTATCTTGGTACAACTCAAAAATATCAGAAGGTTGTCGAGTATTTCACTGTTTTAGACAATAGTGGAATGCTGGTGTCTTTCTGTGCTCAAAATCAATCTGATAGTAATAGAGTACGTGAAACATTAGTGACCTATAAATCCCTTATAGAAAAAGTGGATCAGGCCAATGATGAATTTGTAGAAAATGCTCTGACATCAGAAAAGGACTATTTAGATGATATTCTTATTGCGGTAGATCCGGTGATCAAGCTTGATGAAGATCAGAGAAGAGCTATATTGACGGATGAGGATTATTGCCTTGTTATTGCAGGTGCAGGAGCCGGAAAAACGACAACAGTCGCTGCAAAGGTAAAATATCTTGTTGAAAAGAGGGGTATTGATCCAAAGGATATCCTTGTTATATCGTTTACTAACAAAGCAGTGGGAGAGCTTCGGGAAAAAATCAATAAGGATCTCCGGATTGATTGCCCTATTGCTACATTTCATTCTACGGGAAATGCAATTTTACATATACATAATCCTGAACAGCTTAATATAGTTGATAATTCAAAACTCTATTTTCTTTTGCAGGATTATTTTAAAGCTTCAATTCTAAAAAATGAAAGTTTGGTTAATAATCTTATTTTGTTTTTTGCTTCTTATTTCGACGCGCCATATGAAGGTAGTGACTTAAATGAATTTTTTAATAAGACAGCAAAAGCAAATTATACAACTATGCGAAGTGACCTTGATGAATACAAGAGGGAAATTGTGGATTCAAGAACAAAAAAGAATGTCACAATTCAAAATGAGGTTCTTCGTTCTTATCAGGAGGTTGAAATTGCTAATTTCCTGTATTTAAACAATATAGATTATGAATATGAGCCCTTGTATCCTTACAATATAAGTTTTTCAAGGAAGCCGTACACACCTGATTTTATCATTAATCAGGGTGATAAAGTGGCATATATTGAGCATTTTGGCGTCACCGATGATGGAAAAAACGATAGATTTTCTGAAGAGGAGCTTGCTCGATATAAACACAGCGTAAATGATAAGGTCCTTTTTCATAGAGAACATGGAACACAGCTGATTTATACTTTTTCCGGATACAAAGACAGAAAATCAATTACTTCTCATCTGAAAGAAAAACTTGAAAATGCTGGATTTATCCTCGTTCCAAGATCAAATAAAGAGATAATGGAGAAACTGATTTCTTCTGAGGAGTCAAGGTATATACGAAGACTTATTAGTTTAATATGCAGATTTATAACAAATTTTAAGACCAATGGTTACACTGTAGATGAGTTCAGCAGGATGTATCATTCTACAACAAATGTACGATCTAGGTTATTCCTGAATATATGTGAAGACTGCTTCCTTGAGTATGAGAGGTATCTAAAAGAGAATGATGCGGTCGACTTTGAGGATATGATAAATGAGTCTGCCAGAGTACTGCGTGAAGTTAAAGAGATGAAGCAACGGCTTCATTTCAAATATATCATAGTAGATGAATACCAGGATATTTCACGACAGAGATTTGACTTGACAACTGCTTTATCTGAAGTAACAGATGGAAAGATTATTGCAGTGGGGGATGATTGGCAATCTATTTATGCATTCAGCGGATCTGATATCTCTCTATTTACAAAATTTGAAGAGAAGATGGGATATGCTAAACTTTTGAAGATTGTCCGTACATATCGAAATTCTCAAGATGTAATAGATATAGCAGGTAATTTTATTCAGAAGAACCCGGAGCAGATTGAGAAAACGCTGATATCTCCAAAGCATATAGAGGACCCAGTTATAATTTACACTTATGATAACTCATTCAAGAAAGTCAATGAAAATAAAAACACCGGAAAAATGTATGCAACCGCAAATGCTGTAGAAATTGCTCTCGAGCAAATCGTCGCATATAATAGAGCTGTTGGGAAAAATGATGATGGGTCCATTTTACTTCTTGGAAGATACGGATTTGATGGGGATCAACTTGAAAGATCAGGTTTGTTTGAATATAAGATGCATGGAAGTAAACTGAAGTCCGTTAAATATCCAAAACTGGATATTACTTTTATGACAGTTCATATGGCGAAAGGGCTTGGCTATGACAATGTCATAGTGGTGAATGGTAAGAATGAGGCATATGGATTTCCTTCGAAAATTGAAGATGATCCGGTACTTTCATTTGTAATCAAGGGAGATAACTCCATTGACTATGCGGAGGAAAGACGTCTGTTTTATGTTGCAATGACAAGAACTAAGAATCGTGTGTACTTTATTGCACCTGAACAGAATCCATCAGAATTTCTGCTGGAGATTAAGCGAGACTATAAGAATGTACTACTTAAGGGAAGTTGGAACGAAGAGCAGATCAAACATAATATGGCAAACAAGACATGTCCTATATGCGGATATCCAATGCAGCTCCGCTATAAGAATGCGTATGGCTTGAGACTATATCTGTGCACCAACGAACCGGAAATCTGCGGCTTTATGACGAATGAGGTTAAAGCAGGCAAACTTGCCATTATGAAATGCGACAAGTGCAGAGATGGATACTTGATAGTTAAACCGACCAATGGGAGTGGATACTTTCTGGGATGTACAAACTATAAGGCGAATAAAACTGGGTGTAATAACTCAATAAGTAGTTCGGATTACTATACTTTGATGAATTTTACGCTTGAGACAACAGCTTCTGTTCTGCAGAGAGGGGCAAGAGAAAATAGACCGCAAAATACGGTAGATAAGGAGAAACTACATGTTGCTGAACATAAGGCTTCTTTGTCTGTTATAAATAAAAAAGACTTAGATGTACAAGGGCAAATAGTAGAACCATTATTGAACTCTGAGAAGGGGGGGAGGGCAATGCTACAGTCGCAATCAAAAGCCTTACTTTTCCCAGAATATCCCGTTAATAAAAAAGTACAGACAAAAGAAGATACGATGAAGGTAACTTACATGGGATTTGACCTATGTGAAGTGACAAAAGGTGTCTTGCAGTGTTTAGAACATATAAGCGTAAATCGATATTATAGTACTACGATTCTTATTGCTACTGTTCGAGGTGGTAACCGTAAGCAGATGGAAAAGGACAATTTAAAGGCAGTACATGAATACGGTATAATTACAGAAATGAAGTATGATGATATACGTGCTATTGTTCAATGGCTTATTGATAATCACTTTATTCTTCGAACAAAAGAGTACTATCCCAAATTGCATCCAACCTTTGAGGGGAGACATTTTGAAGAGACTGCTACTCTGAAGAGACTAAAGGATTTAAAAAAGTATTTGGAAGATCCTACTCGTGAAATCTTTGAAGATGAAAATATTGAGGAGGATGAATAATGGGTGAATTAATAGTATAGAGTGAATACGAAAACTTATATCTGGATACTATTGTTATTCGAATAGAAGGGGTGCTCTGTAATCTCAGAATCAGCAGTACCAGAGTATTACATGCATCGTTTGATTTCAAAGCTGGAAAAGCAGTCCAAAAGAAACATTAATTAATTGTACTGATTTTAGTTCATCTATTGCAACGAGTAAAGTAATAAATAATTTAATACCTAAAGCAGTATGTATCTGAAGCGCATAATAAACAATGTGTTAGGGGAAACGGAAATGAAAATGAACTTACCATATTCAAACGAACTGGATATTCAGCATTTTTCACGCTTATTTGATAACATGAGTGAGTGCTATAAGCTGTTCTGGTTCCAAGCAATTGTGGACGCTGTAATAGCGGGAAAAGAGAAAGTATCATATGATGAATTAATTAATCAGATGGTTGCCGATGCATGGTATATGGTATCGGAATATAAGCTTAATCTTGGCCCGAAAGACACGCTCGAAGACCTGGTTCACTATTCATATAAGCTTAGCGGACTTAAGTCCAGTGAGAAGCGCGATAAGGTATTAGTTTTTCTGCAGAACAGTCAGAACAAAGAACTTATCCAAAAAAAGAGAGTCCTTACACTTAATGTTCCGTACCGTTTGCAGGCTCCGTTTATGCCGGATTTCAAAGGCACTGCTTGGGATGGCGGCTTCGCTGATATTGCAGCTAGAATTAATCAGCATCAACGGTTGCTTTACTATTTCAATATGATTTCCGGCCTTCAGAGCGAGATTCGATTTGATAAGGATTGGTTGGATTACATTCAATCCAATCAGGAGATCATAAAAGGCTGGATCCAGTACAATATGATCCTTTATCTGCAACGTAGAAATCCGAGTGTTCCTGGTATAGCAAACAAGATATATCCACCTGATGAGCGGAACCTTGAAAGGGTAAAGAAATATTGGAAACTCATTGTTACATTAAGGCCAACACATGATATTTACGCCAATATCGAATTGACAACAAACGATATTTCGATTGATCACTTTGTTCCTTGGTCATATGTGGCACATGATGAACTTTGGAATCTATGTCCAACAACCAGAAATATCAATAGCAGTAAAAGCAACTCTTTACCCGACTGGAGAATGTACTTTCATAGGCTGGGCGAAATAGAGTACGAAGCTTATGAAATGGTGCAACAATATGATATAGTTCAAAAGGAATTCGATAAATGTGTAAAGGAACATGTGAATAATCAGGATGTTCTTAGTAAATTGTATCGGCCAGAACTTTCGAAACCTGTATTTATCGGATACTTAAAAGAGATTATTGAACCATTATATACAGCAGCCAGTAATATGGGTTTTGAATTCTGGAGGCTGTCATAATAAGTGAGGTAGAACCGAGAATTGGATTATCACAATAGGTATTAAGATATTTTGTTAGGAGTGACACGTATGATTGAGAAGATTAACCAGATTGAGGAGGGAGCAAAAACTGCGTTTATAGATTCGAGTTATAATTCGAATCTAGCTTTCAGACCTCAATTTGTCACAAACAATAAGAAAGAGGGTAAAAAAGTAATCTCTTCGATAGAAGATGAACTTGTGGTATGTGACCGTTTCCAAATCAGCGTCGCATTTATCACTTTGGGTGGAATCACACCTTTGCTTCAGACATTGAAGGAACTTGAGAAGAGTGGTATCCCTGGAGAAATCCTTACGACTAACTATCTGAGTTTTACTGAGCCTGACGCTTTAGAGAAGCTGAACGGACTTAAGAACATTACTTTGAAAATGTATGATGTGGGAACTGCGGATGAAGGTTTCCATACAAAAGGATACATATTAAAAAAGGATGAGATATACAGAATTATTGTCGGAAGCTCTAATATCACTAGCGCAGCTCTTACAAGCAACCGCGAGTGGAATACAAAGATTGTCTCCACTGAACAGGGCGAGTACGCTCAGAATATACTTGAAGAATTTAATGAACTTTGGAACTCTAAGTATGCACTTGATTTTGATGAATTCTTCGAGCTTTATAAAGAACGTTATAAGATTGTTAAAAGGCAGCGTGAGATAGCCCGTCAGGAAGAAATTCCATCTATTGAGAAATATAAGCTTACTCCGAATGATATGCAGGTGGGTTTTATTGCAAATCTTCAGAAGATCCTCGCTGCAGGAGAAGAGAGAGCATTGTTGATTTCAGCAACAGGTACCGGAAAAACTTATGCATCAGCATTTGCTATGCGTGAACTTGGATTTAAGCGAGTGCTTTTTCTGGTACATAGAGGACAGCTTGCAAAGCAGACGAAGAAATCCTATGAACGCGTGTTTGATAAGTCTGTTTCAATGGGCTTGGTTGGCGCCGGACATAATGATTATGATAAAGATTATGTATTTGCAACAGTGCAGACACTAAATCGTGATACTCATTTGTTACAGTATCAGCCGGATACTTTTGATTGTATTATCCTAGACGAAGCCCATCACAGTTCTGCAAATACGTACCAGAAGGTTATGAGTTATTATAAACCGAGAATGTGGCTTGGTATGACGGCAACTCCGGACAAGCGTGATGATAATGAAGAAGGACGAAACATTTATAAGATATTCCACTATCAGATTGCTTACGAAATCCGTTTGCAGAAGGCTATGGAAGAGAACTTACTATGCCCTTTCCATTACTTTGGTATAAGTGATATCTCTATACTGGATGACAAGCAGATCAAGACGAACCAGCTTGATGCAAAGGATTTTAACCAGCTAGTTGGCGATGAGAGAGTGAAGCATATTATCGAACAGGTAAAGTACTATGGCTTTAGTGGAGACAAAGTAAAGGGCCTCATTTTCTGCAGTCGTATCGATGAGTCAGAGGAATTATCCGAGAAGTTTAACCGGTTAGGGTTTAGGACAATTGCATTAAACGGAAGTGCTTCAGAAGAAGAACGTTCGGAGGCTTTTGAACGTCTAGCCATGGATGAGGATGATGCAACGGATGAAATGCAACCCCTGGACTATATCTTTTCTGTAGAGATTTTGAATGAAGGCGTGGACATCGTTGAGGTGAATCAGGTAATTATGCTTCGTCCGACAGAGTCCCCGATTGTGTTTGTTCAGCAGCTTGGCCGTGGCCTGCGTAAGGATGAGTGCAAAGAGTATGTTGTAATCCTCGATTTTATTGGAAACTATAACAATAACTTTATGATTCCGATTGCACTGTCAGGGGATCGCACTTATAACGCAGATCAAATTCGTAAATATGTTATCAGTGGTAACAGTACCATTCCCGGGGCATCCACGGTACATTTTGATGAAGTCGCAAAGGATAAGATCTTTAGCTCTATTGATAAGATCAAAGGTATGAAGACGATTATACGAGACAGTTATACATCCTTGAAGAATCGCTTAGGTTGTGTGCCGTATCTGATGGACTTTTATGAGAACGGAGAAATTGATCCGCTTGTCATTATTAGAGAATATAAGACTTATCAGGCATTTTTGGAGTCTGCTGAAAAGGAACTTTATATTGGCAGAATAAATGAGCAGGAAATGCTTACACTGGAATACCTTTCAAAAACATTTTTAAGTGGAGCAAGACCGTATGAACTGATGATATTGAAAGGATTCCTTGATAATCAGGAGATTGGCACTAAGCAGCTTCAAGATGCGATAAGTGCTAAGTTTGGATATGAGGTTTCGCTTGTATCGATTAATGATGCCGCGAATGTGCTTCAGGGACATTTTGTTAGCAAGGAAGAGGAATATCAGAAGTACTGCCATATTGATATATTACGATACGATGAAGGGGGGCTTTTCCGTAGACTGGAAAGCTATGCGGAGAGGCTGAAGCATCAGGAATTTCGCAAGCAGGTATCTGATTTGATTGAGGTTGGACTTAAAAAGTACGAAGAGAAGCAACGTGGTGGAGCTACGGAAGTTAACAAGTTTGTTCTCTATGAGAAATACTCAAGACGTGATGTGAGCTTATTAATGCATTGTGGAAGGGATATTTCCTCAACTATGTATGGAATGAAGAAGATTGGCGATGACGTCTTTATCTTTGTAACATACCATAAGGAAGAATCCGATGATGAGAAGAACTATGTTGACGGTAAGCCGGATTATGCAGATTCATTTGAGAATAATATGATTTTTAGATGGGATTCGCAGATCGGTAAAGGTCTTAATAGTTCATACTTGAATGATGTTATGTCAACAAAGAACAAACATCTTCTGGTTAAAAAGAGTGATGCCGAAAGCAATTTCTACTACACAGGTCAGTTTGATGTGGTAGAAGCGGTTGAATCCGAAAAACAGAACAACAGGGGTAAAATGGAACCAATCTGTAAGGTCAAGATGAAGATGCACCATTCGGTTCGTGACGATCTGCTTAGATACCTAAAGAGTGGTTTGAAGGAGGCAATGATAGGATGAAAATAGTTAAAGTAGTTGCCGCGATTATTAGAGATGGCGAGAAAATTCTTGCTACTCAGCGTGGTTATGGAGAATATAAGAGTGGATGGGAATTCCCTGGCGGAAAGGTTGAGGAGGGAGAAACTCCTGAAGATGCATTGGTTCGAGAAATCAGAGAGGAGCTCGATGCTGAAATCGAAATTGGAGAGTGCCTTCATACGATTGAATATGATTATCCGACGTTTCATTTGTCTATGTGTTGTTACTGGTGTATTGTGAAGTCTGGTAATCTGGTACTCAAAGAGCATGAAGCTGCGAGGTGGCTTACGAAGGAGACAATAGATTCAGTGGAATGGTTACCTGCAGATATTACGATTATTGATAAGATAAAACAAGCCCTATACCGTTATTGTAACGGAATATAATATAGCCATGACAACAATGGGAAAGGAATATGATGTACAAGCTTCTATAAACATCATACATGAATGAGATGAGTGCTTCAAAATTAGTAAGAGATAGAATTCCACAAATCATTAAAGAAGCAGGAAAAACACCGTTAACAAGAATTTTGACGGAAGAGGAATATCTTGTAGAACTGGATAAAAAACTTATTGAAGAAATGACAGAATATCAAGCAGATAAGTCTATAGAAGAAATGGCTGACATCCTGGAGGTGCTATTTGCTATCGGTGAGGCTAGAGGACATTCTGTAGATGAATTGATGGCTGTAAAAGAAGCAAAGAGAAAAGCGAGAGGTGGTTTTACCGAGAAAATTTTCTGGAGTGGAAATGAAGAGTGAATTTAAGATTTTATGTGCTCTCTTTCGAGTAGACAAGTATAGTGATCTAACTTGTCGCTTGAGAGGGAGCTTTTTTGCGAGTTAATATAGGCCAAAACTAAAAGTTGCAGGGGACTTTTTCCCAGATTATAATAACCTTGAATACTGAACTTAAGCTGTTCCTCACACTTAGAAAGTGAGGAATTATTATGGCATCAAGAAAAGATTTAAGAGGTTATGCGCTTCGTATCGGAGAGAGCCAAATAGCAGATGGCAGGTATTCATTTTCCTATGTAGACAAGCTAGGAAAACGTCATGCAATCTATGCAAAACACTAGTTGATTTATGAGATAGGGAAAAGAAAATTCAACGTGATATTGGGGATGGTTTGGACTCGGCCAAAGCTGCGCAAATGACAGTAAACGATTTATATGACATTAACATTGGTCAGAAGTATGATCTGAAGCCTAGTACGAAGAACAATTATATTTACTGTTATAATCACTTTATACGAGAAACCTTTGGAAGACGTAAACTTGTTACGGTGAAGTACTCCCATGTGAAGGAATTCTATTATCATTTGATGAGGGAGTGCGGCCTGCAGCCCAATACCCTGGATAATATCCGCACCCAGTTACACCCGGCGTTCCAGATGGCTGTCAGAGATGAGTTGATTCGAAAGAATCCTTCTGATGGAGTCATGGGCGAGATTAAGAAGAGCCATATCTGGGTAAAGAAGAAACGTCATGCCCTTACGATTCCACAGCAGCGAGCCTTCATGAACTTCCTCGAAACGCAATATGAGTATCGTGGATGGCACCCTGTTATTACGGTTCTCCTCGGAACCGGAATGCGTATTGGAGAATGTCTGGCGCTTACCTGGGATGATCTTGATTTTGATAGCAGGACCGTTTGTGTAATCGTACCTTAATCTATAGACCGGAGCCTGAAAATGGATGTGTAGTCCATATATCCACACTGAAGACGGAAGCTGGCAGGAGAACAGTACCTATAATCGATGAGGTCTATGAAGCATTCATGGAAGAGTATCAGATTCAGAGCTGTCTGGACTTTAATAACAATGAGATTGATGGATTTTCAGGATTTATTTTTTCAACAGGGGAAGGAAACGTGTATGCTCCGGAATCAATTAATCGTGCAATCCACAGAATCACAGAAGCCTATAATAAGCAGGAGACGGTAAAGGCCTTGGAGGAAAAGAGAACTCCGTTGATTCTTCCCGGCTTCTCAGCCCACAATCTAAGGCACACCTTCTGTACAAGACTTTGCGAGAACGAATCGAATCTGAAGGTCATCCAATCAGTTATGGGACATGCAGATATCTCAACTACAATGGATATCTATGCAGAGGCAACGGCAGAGAAAAAGCAGGAGGTATTTGCTGGTTTACAGAATAAGATAATTATTAAGTAGAGTTAAAGTAATTTGCCTGCGGGAGAAATTCCGCAGGTTTTCTTTTTTGCTATGAATAATTTAAAGTGGCAGTAAAGAGTTAGAGTCTGTATAAATTTACCTGGAGGGTATGTTTCCTACAGGCATTTTTATTAAGGAAATTATGGCGATTTCAGATTTGACTAAGTTATATACAAACATTCCTATACCAGCACCGATATTAGAGCTAAGATAATGACGATTTGCTGTTCATGCAGGAATACGATCATATCGACTATTCGTTTACGTAACTCATTTCTACCTACGTTTTATAACTAGCTGGTTTATGAAATAAAATATCCTAGACCGGTTTTTAGTTTGAATGACATAGTATATAGTGTATATGTTACAGTTAAATGGTAAGATTATGTAAAAAAATCTATATTTTTGTAAAAAATAATGGTAGAATAATCAATAAGGACTACTATAATGCATACTCAAAAAAACAAAAATAATATTGAATATTCCGTAGGTAAATCACCTATATTCCGGACTTAGGAAATTGCATTTTTGAATTTCGTTCTGTTTGATTTAATCTATTTTGTTACCTGATAGATCATCAAGGCTACTTCCCACCGCAGTAGAGGAAAGACCTTAACAATTTATCATTATTTTTTTTGTTATGAAAGGACTTAAGAAATGGTTATTGGACCTAAATTAAATAACTCATCAATATATAATGAAGTATTAGGTGAAGATCAGCTTGGAATAAAATATGTCGCTATTAATATGTCTGATATGCTTCAATCGGGAATAACTAGTGTAACGCCACGAGCAAGATACTGGTCTTTTTATACATGGGTTCTTTATGATTTTATATTTAATACTAATATTAAAAAGACAGTAAATAACTTAAAAGTCTATATGAAAAGACAAGAATGGTATTTTATATTAAGTAATATTGCCTATGGAAAGAAAGTTGGGGAGGAACCAAGCTCTTTGCAGGGAATACGGGTAGGAAATCAAATATGGAATGAAAATCCAGAAACACAAACATTTGATTTAAATGATAAGTATATTTCAAATACTTTTGGTGGTTATGGGGTATACCGTAATGTACTTAAAATTATGGGTTTGACAAGTGATCCCGATTTTAATAAAAATATCGAAATTGATTGTGTTACAAAAACTGGAGAACGAGTAGCTTTAGCATTTGAAGACGAAATTAAGGCAACTGAATATTATAAAAATTATAGGCTATCAAATATACCAGTACCTAAGAAAGTTCTAATTCAATATGGTGAAAAAGTTCATTTATCTCATATAGGAAAAACTAAGGATGGTATTAAATTAATTGAACTATTTTTCCCCAAAGATACTACAGATGGGCATGCTAATATACGGAAAACATCCCTACAATATTATCAATATATTCTAAAAAGCTTTAAAATAAAAAGTATGAATGAACATGAATGGAGGCTTAATTTTTATGATATTTATTCTCCGAAAGCTAATCCTTCATGTGTCATACCGGATTCATTTAAACAAGTGTCATTAGGATGGGAAGTCTGTACTACAAGAATGTATTTTACATATGCATTAGAAGGAGTTTGGTCAAGAACTCTATTTAAAATGGAATATAGGCCTTTAGATATGATATCACTAATTGATGAAGTGTTAAATGAGGTTGATAAAAAGATACTTAGGAAAAAGGTCTCTTCATTAATTGGAAATGATATTCTATCGCAAAAAGATAGAGAAATTATAATTGACCACCTAAGGAATGTTGATGAATTATCAATTGTTTCAGGATTACAGATTATGCTTGATGTATATAATCGACTAATTGATCGGGATGATTTTGACGATTTATTGCTCGATTTCTTACGACTAGGGGGACAGGAGCAAATATCTCTATACTCATGGATTGAGACGGTCAATAATTATAAAGATAAAACTGTTAAAGAACTGCTTGCATATATAATGCAGCATTTGATACTAAATCAACACTTAAAAACAGCATTGGATAAACTATGTACAACAAGAAACCAGACATTTCATTTTGTCCAGGAAGATGGGAAATTGCATTGGGTATCTTCAGATAGACCTGCATTTAATGTAATGCGAGTAATACAAGGTACCGGTATTTTGTCCGATTTAGAACTTATATAATACAAGGAGAGACTATTTTGGATACAATAGATATTATTAATGAACTAAATATGTGTAAAGGCTATCAGTTCGCTTTACTATCGACTTATAGTTGCGATATAAATTTTATTAATAAAGTTATCGTAGCGAAACTGTTAGAACAGGGCTGTAATAAAATTATTTTATTTACTGATCGAAGAATGTTAACCGTTAATCTTATGAGAGACTATAGTGTCACTCTAGGCAATAAGTATATAATAAACCCAATAAAAACTGATTATGCATTTCATCCAAAGGTGTTCTTGCTTCTAGGTAAAGAAAAGGCGAAGCTTATGATAGGAAGTGGTAATCTGACTTGTGCTGGAATGCTAAGCAACACGGAGGTATTTACAAAATATGAATATTCTGAAGGTAATGATGAAGATTTAAATATAATTCAAAGTGCATACCGAATGTTTCAATCAATTGCCTTACAAAATAATATACCAATGCAAAATAAGGTGTTTGACAATATTAACGATTTAAGATACATATCGAAGAGCATACAGGGAAACAATACAAAAATTTGGATTGATAATATGAGAATGCCGATTGCTGATCAGCTGTTAACCATTGTAGATGAACAAATAAAAACAATTGATATTATCGTTCCGTTCTTTGATTCAAAATGTGAAGCTGCATATTATTTACGAAAAGTATTTAATGTAAGTAAATGCACTATTTATGTTCAAAATAGGAATAGTAATCTAAGGCTCAATATGCTTACTAATGATATAAAAGCATATTGCTTTAACAATTTTAATGGAAGTAGTAATTATTATCATGCTAAGGTAGTAATTTTTCATGGAATGAAGAATGATTATGTATTATACGGCAGTGCTAATTGTAGTACAGTTGCCCTGAATAAAAATATTACAGATGGAAATTATGAAGCCTGTATTTTAGAAAAAGGAAAATTGGGGTGTTTGAACTACTACTTAAATTATATTGAAAAGCCTGAAAAAATAAAAAATACTGAATTCATAGCAGTAGAAGAAAGTGAAGAAAAATTAATATATCATAATACTTTTTTCGAATTTGCTCTTCTGTCTACAAACGGATTAGAAATTATATTAAAACAAATTAAGAATCTTCCTATCAAAGAAGTCCGTATTAACAATAAAATTATTTCTTTTAACCAGATTGAAAATAGAATATCTATACTTTTAAAATCACGTGATGACTTTTTAGATAATAAATCTGTTTTTGATATAACAGTTAAAGAGAAGGAACAAGATGAATACCAATTAATAGGATGGTATTTAGACGAGCAAGCTATCCTATATACTCATAATAACCAAAAAGAGATTATTAGACAAAAGATTATAAACGGCCCGTGGACATCTGATTTATCTTGCATTGTAGATATAGTATGTGAATTTATCGAAAAGGCCTGTTGGACGTATGATGAGTTAACTCATTCAGCTGAGTACAATAAAAAGAAGCAAGAATTTGAAATTGAGATGAATGAAAATATTAATAGTAATTCAGAAGATTACATTGTAGATGATACATTAAGTAAAGAAAAGGATTTGAACTATTCGAGTAATCCAAGAAGTTTACTAAGTATCTTCTATGAATTTGGTATGAAAAGATATAGACATGATAAATCAGTTATAACAAATGATTATAGACCTATTAATCATAAAGAAAGTATAGAAATTGATAACATAGAAACCAGTTATACTGATTACGATAAGAAATGGCTAACAAGACAGCTTAATGGTTTGTTAGATGCATATTACAAAAGTCTTAACGATGAAGAATATATGTTAGAAGCTGAATGGAATGGTTTCTGGGAAAAAAATATTGCAGTATTAGAATTTGCTAGAAAGCTAATAGAAAGTGATGCCTATAAACATTTTCAAACCAATAGTAAGATACTATTTCCTTTAGATGAACTTGAACTAATCAATATGTATTATTCTTTATTGTCTGCTATAGTCAGATTTAATAGAAAAAAAGATATGACAGAAGATAGTATAGAGGCTTTAACCAGTTTAAGTAGTTACTCAATTATATGGATGTATAAGAATGCAAATATATTTAATGATGACTTATTAATAAAGGCAAAAAGAACCTTAAATTTATTAAGGCAGTTTATAGATAATGATAATTGGTTTAGAGATAATTATTCCAGTTTGTTTACACTTACAAAGAAATCTGAATTGGTTAGTTATAAATATCAAATAGATGATATGGTATCATGCTTTGAAGACCTCTTTAGTTATCATTCACCAAAAACAGCATACGAAAAGTTGAAAACAACTCTTGGTTCTTCATTTAATGTTAAAGGAGAAGCGCATATCGAATTAATTGTTACATTGGATTCAAATAGCGAATTACTACCTTTTAATGGACAGGTAAGATCAAAGATAAGAGAAACCATAATAACATTGCGTATGGTTAAACAATGGAAAGAAGCAAGTTCGATAACAGTAACATTTACTGCTGAGGTAGGTAACATCCGTAAATATTCAATTTGTTATTCTCCGAGTTTCCAAAGGATGGAGGAAAGTATTCGATATGCAAATGGCAAGAATTACAATACATCTGTTAACAGATTGGATTGGGGAATATAACAGTAATTATAAAGGGGTAGGAATAGGGTAGCACATATAGGCAATATGAACTCGTTATTTAATGGGATGCAAGATCCTGCTGCAATGAAATTAGAATTTGTACAGGTAATAAAATCCCTATTCTATGATGGTTTACCTCGATATTTTGTTCGGATGAAAGATAGCTCAGAGGGAAGATTTGCAAGATATAGTATATTTTTTTACTCATATTGGAGCTGAGTTTTTGAATTTCAATGAGAATGTCAATAGTAAAGGAAGGTAACTTAGATGAAAGAGGCAGAAGTTAGTTTACGTATTGCTCATCATTATATAATATCAAAGCAAACTATTAACGATGTAAGAGTGTCATTAGACGGAGCACAAATTAAGACTGGTGATTCGATGAATTTTTCTATATCAGATTTCATGAATGAGATAGGAGCTGTTCAGGATATTATAGAAACGTGTTGGCAAGGACGATATTCAATTCCAGGATATAAAGCAGGCATAATAATTCATTCCCACCCTGGAGAAGGGGATATAAATATTAAACTTGTCACAGGAAGAACATTATTTATTGAATGCAAGGGATTCTCTATTGAAGGAGATAAAGGATCACGTGAATATTCTAGAATGAGAGAAGCAATTGGGCAATTATTAACTTGCACAACATATTCTGAGTTAATTGATTATGCTGTTGGTGTACCAGATTCAAAAAAGAGTAGAGAAAAAGCAAATGAATGGAGTAAATTACATCAAATAAGAAGTAACAGAATTAAGTTTTTTTTAGTGAATAGAAACGGACTATTAACGATAATCTAGCAATTTTATAACTAATAGCAGTAATGAATATTGTTTTACCCATCTAAAATATTCATTGATGAGGATAATGCTAAACTTCTTCCCACTATTCCAGCATGTAGAACTTGTAATAATGGTTTTTCAAGTTACGAACAATATATAGCATGCTGTTTAGTTATATTACATAAAAAATTGGATATAAATTATATCTATCTACAGAAAATAAAGGAAACATTTATTCAGCGTGAAGGAATTTAGTATATAATAGAACAGCAAATTAAAAATACAGAAAATGGAATTGAGTTGCATTTTAATTGGCAACGCTTTGAGAATGTACTGAAAAAATTAGCAATAGGACATGCGGGTTATGAATTAGATGAGGTTT
>JAQSXJ010000072.1 GCA_029256725.1 Anaerocolumna sp.
TGATAAACTGGCAACATCATTTCTTGCCTTTGTTTATTGTGCTTCCATATTCACTTTGTGCAAATAGTATAGGGAATATGAGTTTTCAGACACACCCTAACTTAGGAATTTTATAAATATAAAAAAGTTTCTCATAAAGAGATATTGACAAATGCAAATAATATGGTATTATAATTTCAATAAACGCAAATGCAAATAGTTTGCTTTTGGAAAGGATATCATATGAGAGTAAGAATTGTACTGGAGTGCACGGAATGCCATGACCGCAATTATGTAACTACAAAGAATAAACAAAAGCACCCTGAAAGGATGGAGGTTATGAAATACTGTCCCCGTTTGCATAAATACACCCTGCATAGGGAGACAAAATAAATGATTGATTTTACAGGAGGTGCGAAAATGAAAAAAACACTTAGTATATTAACCGCAGTATTGATGGTTGCTGTTTTAGCTGCCGGCTGCAGCAATAAGAACATAGACAAGGAGACAGAGGGTAAAGTGACAACCACGGAGGATAAATTAAAGGTTGTGACAAGTTTTTACCCCATGTATGATTTCGCACAGAAAATCGGCGGAGATAAGGTTACGGTTACAGATATGGTTCCTGCCGGTATTGAACCTCACGACTGGGAACCAGCAGCTTCTGACATTGCGAATCTTGAGGAAGCAGATGTCTTTGTTTATAACGGTGTAGGTATGGAGCACTGGGTCGATACGGTACTTGATAGTCTCGGTAATAAAGAACTTGTTACAGTAGAGGCAGCTTCCGGAATTACACTGATGGAAGGACATGGTCACGAAGACGGTGAAGACGAACACAGTGAAGAGGAAGAAGAGGAACATGGTGACGAAGAAGGTATGGATCCTCATGTTTGGCTGAATCCAATAAATGCCAAGGCAGAAATGGAGAATATCAAAAATGCGTTCATTGAAGCTGATCCAGATAACAAAGACTACTATACCGAAAACTATGAAACCTATGCAGCAAAACTTGATGAACTGGACCAAAAATTCAAGGAAACCTTGACAGGTCTTGAAAATAAGGATATTATAGTAGCACATGAGGCCTTTGGATATCTTTGCAGTGCATATGGTTTGAATCAGGTAGGGATTGAAGGCTTATCCCCGGATTCAGAACCTGATCCCGCTAAGATGGAAGAGGTTATACAGTTCGCGAAAGAGAATGAGGTTAAGGTGATTTTCTTTGAAGAACTTGTAAGTCCTAAAGTGGCAGAAACCATCGCCAAGGAAATCGGTGCCACGACGGATGTACTGAATCCTTTGGAAGGTCTATCCGAAGAGGATCTTAAAAACGGAGCGGATTATTTTACCGTAATGGAGCAGAATCTTGCAAGCCTGGTAAAGGCTTTGCAGTAACAGATAGATACTTAAAGAGTAGGAGCAGTTGCGTGCAACAGCTCCCATTCTTTTTGAGATTATTACTAAAAATTAATATAAATAAACTCGTTAAAAGTATTATAACCTGAATAAAGTTTTTATCTCTTACAAGTATAAACACCTGTTATTCTTATTTATACCCTGGAGAGGCAAGAACTAAAACTTACTTATATACTTACAAATTAAGAAGGCAGAAATACCAGAATATAAAGGGTATTTGCAGCAGAGGTCAAGATGCAGGCAATAAACATTCAGAATGTAGAATTTGCATATGGCAAGGATCTGATTATTAAAGAGGCTTCAACCAGTATAGAGCAGGGTGATTATGCCCTCCTGACAGGGGAAAACGGTACGGGAAAAAGTACACTGCTTAAGCTTCTTCTGTCAGAATTAAGGCCTTTAAGGGGTAAGATACAGCTTATGGGGCAGGATAGTGAGAAATATATCCGAAGTGGTAAGTTAGGATATGTATCTCAGAATGGTACTTATGCCAATCAGAATTTTCCCGCAACCGTGGAAGAAATTGTAATGGCAAATCTCTACAGACAGATTGGCAGATTCCGCTTTCCGGGAAAGGCACATAAACAACAGGTTCAAGAAGCGCTTAAAAAGCTTCAGATGGAGAGCTTTGGCAAGTCAATGATTGGTGAATTATCCGGAGGGCAGCAGCAAAGAGTTATGTTAGCCAGAGCTTTGGTGGTTCAACCTGAAATACTGATTCTGGATGAGCCTACTACGGGAATAGATATGAAATCCATGAAACAGCTGTACCAGATACTTCAGGAGCTGAATCAAGAGGGGCTGACAATCCTGATGGTAACCCATGGCTCCTTAAGCGAATGCAGCGGAGTCAGCCGAATTCTAAAATTAGAGGACGGCAGATTGACGGAGCTGGATACAAAAGAGGTGAGACCGTGAGCATTCTACAATATTCATTTATGCAAAGAGCTTTTCTGGTAGGTGTGTTATTAGCCGTTATTGCACCCTGTATCGGAATAACAATCGTATTACAGAGAAAATCCATGATAGGGGATGCCTTATCCCATACCTCCCTGGCAGGTGTTGCTATAGGTATACTGCTTGGAATCAATCCCATACTTGGGGCGACAGGTGCCTGTATCGTAGCTGCCTTAAGTATAGAGTTTATACAGAAGAAAATACCAAGATATTCAGAGATGGCGATTGCCATTATAATGTCTACAGGTATCGGACTTGCCGGTGTTTTATCGGGATTTACCAAAAGCAGCGGTAATTTTAACAGTTTCCTTTTCGGCAGTATTGTAGCCATTAGTGATCTGGAGCTTAGAATGGTAGTGTTTGTGAGTATATCCGTACTGGCAGCCTTTTTATTATTGTATAAGGAACTTTTCTTTATTGGATTTGATCAGCGAACGGCAAGAATTGCGGGAGTACCTGTTAAGACTGTGAATTTTATATTTACTCTTCTGACAGCATTGACTATATCCATTGCTTCCAGAACCGTAGGAGCCCTAGTGGTGTCTTCTTTGCTTGTTATACCAGTGGCCTGCGGAATGCAGGTTGGAAGAAGCTATAAGCTGACACTTATCTTCTCAGTAATATTTGCAGTATTTTTTACAGTAACCGGACTTACCTTGTCCTATTACTGGAAGTTAAAACCTGGTGGAACCATTGTACTTACCGGTGTGGCAAGCTTTCTGGTAATTGTTATCTTAAAGGCTGTGATTAGAACCTTTCGAAAGACTGAATAATAGAAATTTAAATAATAGTACGCCGTAAGTTTAGTGTAATGAGAACGACTAACTTTCGGCGTTTTTTTATTTACAACAATAATAATAGCAAAAATGAATGTAAATATGATTGCAGAAGATGAGAAAGATTTTTTGCTGTGTCCAATAAGAGTATTCAATGTACAAAGGAGTTTAAGTTAGCAGGTAGTAAAATTGTAATATTTGACAATCATATATAGGATAGTATATTATTGGTAAAATAATGTAATATATAGGATGAAAACGGAGGAATCATGAGGATAAAGGAACAATGGAATACAAATAAACTTACTATACGGAAAGGTACAGAAAAAGATTTTAAGCGCTTAAATGAAATATGCATATCCTGGGAGGATAAAGAACTTGTAGAAGGGGAGAAGTTTCCAGAGAAGTATATTGAAGATTGTATAACAAATGGTGATTTGCCACCCTTTAAAGAGGCAGATATAGCAGATTATTATTTTATGGTAGTGGAGGATGAGAAAGGCAGTGTAATCGGCTTTTTTGATATATACCATGGTTATCCGGATAAGGAGACTCTGTGGTTAAGTATCTTTGTAATAGATAAGGAGAAACAAGGCATTGCCTTCGGTAAGGAAGTGATAGAATCCTTATGCAATCAAGCCTATGATGCAGGCTGGCACCATATAGCCTTAGGGGTACATATGAAGAACTGGAAAGGTTTAAGGTTCTGGAGTAAGAATGGTTTTAATACTATTATGGGAATTTACGGAGATAAAGAATATACGACGTATTCCTTTGCTATTATGGGGTTAAAGAAAAGGCTCACAAGTAAGTAAATAAAAGACTAAAAACTGTGTATTGAAGGAGACGATTGTTAGAAGAAATATTATAAAACATAATGAAAAAATTTATAGCAAAAATAATTATAAGTGTTTTTAAACTTTTACTATGCCATTTTCCTGATATAATGAAAGCAGAATGAGGAATTTCAAGATTGTCTATGAATTCCGATTGGGCAACAGGAACATCCTTTCTGTTCATGATCGAATAAAATTAAGATAATAAAAGGAGACATAACGATGAAAGAGGAAGCATTTATTAAAGTAAAAGAATCACTTGGGAATTATTTGCATAACTCCCTTGAATATACGGAATTTGATGATATTGCAGATTATGAGCTGCTGATAGAAACTGAGGAATTGATATTAATCAGCGGTTTTAACTGTGAGGCAGATAGCAGGCATTATCACTGGGCGGCTGTATCTCCGCAGAGAGTAATAGAAGCAATTGGAGAGGAACGTAACTTTTACATGGAATTTATACCGGAAGAATGGGTTGATACTTTTACACAGGCAGGATACATAGTCAGGGATAAATTCAGAGATTATTTAAAGGAAGATTTGTTAGATATTAATAATGAACACTCCCATGCTGAGTTTCTGCAGGTAGAGGATAGTCTTAAAGCCGCAGAAGTAACCATGTCCTGCAAAGGACAAAGCAGAGGATTTACGGGACAGACACAGGGATGGATAGAAGAATGGCTTACGAAGACAGAAGACATTGTACACAAAGAAATAGTGATTGAAAGAAATGAACAAAAGGAAATCGTTGGAGTATGTTTTACAGGAGTCTACGGAATCAATAGCCAGAAAGGACCGGTTGCCTGGATTAGAGAAGTTGCAGTGAATCCTGATTACCAGAACAAAGGGATAGGAAGAAGGCTAATAAAGCAGGCTTTATCCCATGGTAAGTCTCATGGGGCTGTAAGAGCTTTTCTTGCTGCGGATGAATGTAATGTTAATGCAATCCATTTGTACAAAAGCCTTGGATTTCAGCCTGATGCAGATACGCAGATTGACATAATGAGGGAGTAGGGTTACAATAGAATCAGCAACAGATTGAACATGGTTTTATGCCGTAGCAGACGGCAGAATGTGAGGTAAGTATGAAAGTAACCATATATGGAACTGAAATCTGTCCTGATTGTGTAAAAGCCAAAAAGGATTTAACAGCACTCCCTGATATTGAGCTGGAGTATAAGAATATAACAGGTGATACAGCTACTCTTAAGGAATTTCTGGCATATCGCGATAATGACGATTTGTTTAAGGAAGTGAAAGAAGCCGGAAGAATCGGAATACCGTTTTTTGTATTGGAAAATGGTGAGAAGACTTTTGACATCGGGAATTATGTGGAACTGCCTGTCACAATAGAAGAAGCAGTAAGTCCTGCGGCTGATTTCTGTTCTATTGATAAGAAAGGCCAGTGCTAATAAGAAAGCTTTAAAATGACCTGCGAACAGCTTAATAGAAGAGGAGTAACAAATGTTAGAGTATCTCTTATTTATAAAAAAATCAAACCAATCACCAAAAATGCTCTATGCAGCACAGGACATTTCAGTGCAGCGATTCCTTGCATAGAGCCATAAATGAATCGCAACTTCGAATATGAAATGTGCTGCTCTCTGATAAAGATAATCAGAAGGAGCGAAAGCCATGTCATATATAAACGGAAAAGAAATTTTACCGGATCATGTATTAGAAGAAATACAGAAGTATTGCGGAGGCGGGCTGATTTACATTCCCCTGCCAAAGGAGAGCCGCTGCAAATGGGGCAGCAGGACTACCATAAAAAAAGAGTTACAGATTAGAAATGAAGAGATAAGACGAAAAAAAGCAGAAGGTTCTTCCATTCAGGAACTGATGGAGGAATATCATCTTTCTTATGACACCATTAAAAGAATTATTTATAATAAAAACTGACAGAAGGCTGTTGTTTCATATCATAATAATAAGTTGCATTTGCGGCTTTTATGGATAGGAAGCAGCAGCCTTTTGTAACTGTAAAAGTGAGCTTAGTATCTCAAAGGTACATAAATATCTAACTTATAATTGTTTGAAGATTGTAAAGTATATATCTCCAGTGTATCAGCTTCTGCCAGCTGGCTGTCTGTTAAAGGGAGCCATACACCGTATATTTTATCATAAGTCTCTTTTAGTCTATCCACTGTTCCGGAATGAGTAAATACCGCGTATTTTGTACAGGGAATTATTTTGGCATTCATGCCCATAGGAATGTTGTCAGTACTTAAGACTTCTTTGCAAGCCATATACGAAAATACACTATCATCCGTTATATCCGGCATGTATTCGCATAAACCTATTAATTTGTCAGAATCCAAAGAGGTTTCTATTGGATTACTGTTATGATGAAACTCTCTCCAGAGCTGACTGACATCTGCTGAGCCGGGATGTACAGTTCTTGTAATACCGATTAACTGAAATATCTTCTCAAGAATAATAGTGGGTTCTATGGACAGTCCATTAAAACTCATAAATAGCTGACGGGCATTCAGTTTATCATAGAGGGTAATGGATTCCCGGCTCTTGCGGTATTGACCGGGAGTAATACCAAACAATCTGAGAAAGGCTCTGGTAAACACTTCCTGGGATTGAAAATCGTATTTCATAGCAATATCAATTATTCGGGTATCGGACATACGCAGTGCAACTGCGGCTTCGCTTAGCCTGCGGTTACGAATGTAATCCTTTAGCGAGATACCGCTAAAGGATTGGATTATACGATAAAAATGCGTAAGAGAATAGCCGGATTCGCTGATAGCTCTATTGATATCAATTTCTTCCTTCAAATTAGTTTCTATATAATCAATGGTTTTTTGAATACTATCAATATAATCCATGAAAGTTTCCTTATTTTATTTTTTTCTAATTGGCAGCCAGAATTCGACATAGTCATTATAAGTATTACTGTCAGGGGCAGGAGGATAAAGCTCCATTTCAGGTGCATTTGCGTGGAGATAGTCAGAAGCCGGCAGCCATTCCATAAAAGCGTACATTTCAACAGCAATCAGTGCTTCAGGAAGATTTCCTCTATTTTCAAAGACTGCCCATTCATTTGCAGCTACAGTATATAGTTCCAGATCTGTATTATGAGAGAGGACTTTAATAGGGTCATCTGCTTCAGCAGCTATGTAGAAATGGAAGCTTCGCAGGGAAGGATCTTTTTCCACACAGGAAATTCCAAGGACAGCACTGTTTAGTATTGGCTTTTGTTTTTGATGATACAACTCCTTTAATCTGTTTACCAGACCGTTCTCCCTGGAATGTTGCCAGAATTCACCGAAGATTTCGTTTTCCTGACCAGAAATCCATATTTTTTCTCCTATTACTTGAAAAGCTGGCTTTTGTTCGATTCTTACCTTTATCATTATATCAGGTCCCTTCTATGCTTTTAAATAGCACCAATAAATAATTATCAACTTTTAGTTTTGCAATGAAGTAATAGACTTATGATAGCGCTACATAATTTACAGTACTAATTATATAACAATAAGGACAAATATTTTTGATGTTTCTTACCATAATTAAATTAACACAATATAGTAACTGGAACTCGTAATATACATGAAATATAAATGGAAGTTTACATGGATATAATACGGAAACTTATCTCGTCAAATATCACGGAAATGTACACAGAAATATATACACGGAATTATACACGGGAATAAAGACTGTAATACGCAAATTGATACAGCTAAATAAACGGAATAAATACTGAAATGCATGAAAACATATATAAATATCCTCTCACTAATCTTAGTAGATTTAATGAGAGGATATTTATTTTAATTGCTCATTCTGCTAAAAACGCTGTCAGAATGTAAACCTTATTTAATCAGTCTTTATCTTATCCGGTCATTTGGTTTTAATGGGTATCCATAACTCGCAGGTATAATCATCTGATTGTGTATTACCGGGACCATATTCGATTCATACAATTTGTGTATAATAAATTACTCAACTTTCCCACCAGCATAGCTGGTGAAAACGCTTGATTTCTCAAGCACTTTTACTGTTTTAATTGGTTCATTGGCATTAAAATAGCACCTATTCTTTGGTACAATAAGATTACCACATCAAATAAACCAAAATGCACAAGAGGTGCTAATTTTATGATAAATCAAATGAACCAAAATGACCATACCCTAAATAAATTTTCTGATGCCATTAAGGAACTTCAAATCGGAAAATTAATGCGCAAATCCAACATTACAAAATCATGTGGTATTTCGGCCTATGAAGTATTTCAATTTTTACTCCTGTTGTGAAGATATTCAGGACATGGATTTAACTAATGCATTTCAAAGCCTGATGGCTTTATTTGTGGAGCACATTTCAACATTGTCCGGTGATATCACATCCTGTATCAAAAGTAAAGTGACGGAATGGATGGTGTCTCAAGCCTCATTTATACAGGCTTTGTTTGGAAATATCTGCTGGGAAAGTTGAGTTATATAATTATTCAAAAATAAAAAAATAGCTATCCTCTTCCATGACAAGTTGTAGGATAGCTATTCTCAATGGTTGAGTTAATCAACCGACCTTCTGCTATATTATAAATCAATTGGCTGAGATAATGCAAGCAGAAGGAGTTAATCTGAGGTTACCGTATCGGTAAAGCGAACTAGTACCTTACCATATTTAATAACCCTTAATGTAATTGTAATTTATACTTGAATTATTTAATGCCGATAAATTGGATTAGTATAAGAGATACCCCTTCTTCAGATGTTCTTAAAAGTTATACTTTGTGGTACCGGGTTTAAAATCTAATAATGTAGCAAACTATTTTTTATTATACGTAAGTAACCCAATCAATATTAATATAAAACCGATGTATAACCCATAAGAAAACAAAACCATATAAGAAAGGACGCTTTTATATATAGCACAGGTTATAAAAAATGTTCCGCCAAAAAGCATTAATGCGAAGCCAAATATTATTATTTTTAAACTTTTATTCATATTAATATGTGAATATTCCGGATGTAAATCCATAGCCTGTCCGGTTGCCGAAATTATGACTTCAGACAACAAGAATATTCACCATGCCCTTTCTATAGTCTTGCAATTTGTGCAGCGCAGTATTTAATCTCCAGGCAGTACAATAAATCATGGAGATGTAAGTCAAAAAAATTCGTAGGTATTTGATTAATCAGTATAAGTTCCATCATTCAAGCACACATACAAGTAGTTCTATCTAACACTCTCTAAATATGTGACAGAACAGGAAAGAGCTTTTAACCATGAAAGTTATTTATCAACCTGTCGTGGTTGTAAGCTCCTTTCTTTCTCACTATTACCTTAAATTCAGAGCATCATTAACTGTATAGGGTGTTTTAACATTTGCTGTACCAATACTGATTCCAGTAGGGTAACTTACGCTAAAATTACTAATATCTAATATATAGTTTATACTATCATATTCTCCGAATGCATTACAATAGTTAACCTCAGGGAAATTTTTATAAGCCTCACATGATATAACTCCATAAACATCTGATGAAGCATAAGGTAAACTAAAGAAATATCCTATTGTATTATTACCTGTTGCTTGAATCGATAATCTGCCATTGGATGATGTGTAATTTTTGACTTTACCTGATGTTATCTGAACAGCAGTTACTCTTCCTGCATAAGAACTACCGTCCATCGACATCATACTAGCTAATGCTAAACCAACTATACCTTTTGTATAGTCAAGTAGAGTAGCAGGAGGAGTCAACCAATCATATACGCAAGCAACAAAAAGCCTGTTACTAGTATATTTGTATAAACTTAGTCCTATTTGCATTTGAGTATAAGTAGTATTATATACTGTTTCACCTGGATTAACTGTATATACATTAAAATTAGATTGTATATTTTCTATTTCTTTTTCTTCTTGGTATTTATCCATGCTTTTCCGATCAGAAAAAGTTTTTTCAGTTGTTTTAATAATTTCACCATTTTGATCTGATACAATTTCACTTAAAATATAATTCGTATTACTCTGTACTTTTTGTGCATTTGGATACTCTTTAATTAATTCTTGATATGGTTCGTAATCTTTTAATTGTTCAGACATCCAAGTTCTTTTGTGTCCTATATTTGAGGGAAAATTTTAGTCATATTATCACACAAAAGTATCATCCCATTTTCATGAACCGTAAATGAGTTTGTTTTAATGAAGCCGTGAGAAAGATAAATGCTGATAATACTTCAAGAACACATGAATTATACCCCTGCTTTATCATTTCCGTTTCAATTACTTCATAAAACAAATGTCCTACTCCAATTCTTGTATATTGTGGTAGTAAATAAATTGCGTGCCATTCCGCACAGGTATTTTCTTCTGTAGTTCTTTTACCAAATACGGTACTTCCAATAATATTACCGTCACATTCTGCAATAAGGCAGGTATCACCCCTGTTCATACTGTCTTGTAATATAGGTTCCCAGTGACTTAAAGACATGGAAGAAAGATATTCTCTGTCCATCAATTCTTTATAAGCAGTGGTGTAACTAATTGTTATCTGTTCACTAACCTTTCCAAGTTCGTTGGATGTAGGTATGCGGTATTTTATATCCATTATTCCTCCTGTAAAAGATAGCTGTTAACCCTGTCATTTTGACTCCTGTACATAGTAAAAATATCTTATACCATCCGATAGAACGGTATCAAACGTTAATTTCTGATCGGATGTGAGTTTTAAGTAACTTCCCTCATAGCTTCCAAAATCAAAGCTAATCTTTATATTTTCTGGATATCCGTACAGATAACAGATAACCTCTCCATCTTTCATAAATACAATCTGATTCATGCTCTCATCTACGGTTTCACTTATGTTATCCCACTTATATCCAATTACTTCATATATTTTATCTTTGGAAGTATATGGAGCAAAGCTGTATAAAGTATCCCATTCAAAAGGTTTCCACTGTGATAAATCATCAATTACAGCATTTCCACTTATTATATTGAATGATTTTACGAACTTATCGGCATTAGTATCCCAAATATCTTTTTTGAGTGGATTGACAGTTAGTAAAACTGCAATAATGAGAATTAATATAATTCCTGCTGGTAGAAATATTTTGAATAACCTTTTCATCAAATTCCCCTATTAATCATTTTACCATTGCATACCAGATGTTAAGGCTCATTATCCTTTAAGAAAAAACGGAGTGCCATTGTGACCGACGCTATTTTATACTTAATTTCTGCACCCATCTTTTCACATTCATTGCTTAGAAAAATATCTATATCTGAAATTTCGATTCCTGCCATTTTTGCAATAGTTTCTTTTGATAGATTATGATAAGTCAATAATACCTCCAAAAATGCTTTAACTTTCAAGTCTGGTGCTTCTTCGGGTATAATAGCTAAAAATATAATCTTATCTATTATTCTTCCTCTTTCAGTGAAATCAGCAGGAAGTTTATTTATCTTTCCTTGTGCTAAATCATTAATACATTCAACGCTTACAGAGAGAGAGTTTGCCAAAGTTTCTTTATTAAAACCATAATTTTCTAATAGTCCTCTCACCAGAGGTGAAATATTTTCACAAACATTCAAGATAAACAACCTCCCAGTTTATTAATAGGTTTCAATTGTAAACAGCCGTGAATAATACTGCTTATTATTATATATTATGCATAATCTGATTTCAATAATTTCCCTGTATTCAGTTAAAGTCATACTGAAAAAAGAACAGATCGCTTACAGTCAATTTTATTATTTTTCGTTCCTTATAATGAATATTTGATAATTCATATTTCTTAAACACGCTTGCTGATAGATATAATAAAATGTATCGTTAATAGCAGGAGTACAGGAGGAAGTTACATAAAATGAATGATGTTTCTAAAATTATTGGGGATAGAATACGGATAATCAGAAATAGTAAAGGTCTTAGTATAGAGGAACTAGCACATAGAGCAGACATATCCAACACCCATTTAGGGGCTGTAGAGCGTGGAGACAGAAGCCCTACTGTAGAAATGCTGGGAAAGATAATTGTTGCTCTTGATACCTCATTTGCAGAGCTATTTAATGATTTACCTATGCCAAACAGTGAAAATGATACTGTGTTAACTCTTCTGATTAACAGGTTAAATACCTTGAATGTCAGTGAACAGAAAATTATATTAGATATAATCGAAAATCTGTTTAAATTAACGAAAAGTCAGTCATAAAGCAAAGGAAGTTTTCAGTAACCACTGTTAGCTT
This sequence comes from Anaerocolumna sp., assembly GCA_029256725.1. Lineage (GTDB taxonomy): Bacteria > Bacillota > Clostridia > Lachnospirales > Lachnospiraceae > Anaerocolumna. The sequence goes on from JAQSXJ010000072.1 coordinate 12,186, forward strand.
CCTTTTTTTACTGGAGTTTATTGTACTGTATAAGGAATTATAAATTTAAAAAGTTAATTATTAGGAATATAATTTATTGACTGTTATGTAAAAAGATGCTATTCTTAAGTGGCAGGGGGTTACATAGTTTCTAAATCAACACTTCTATATTTTATACTCCCCTCAAAGATTTTTTAATTTAAAGGTTCAGATCGAACCTATGTGACCCCTTGCACCACTATTTTATTCCCCATTACAACTGTAAAGCTAAGAGCGTGAAAAGGAAAGAGACTGTATCTAGTAGGAGGTATGCAGTCTTTTTTCTTGTAGTATCAGTGACAAAAGTGAACTAAATTTACTTTTCTATAATTAACAGTTACTCACAGTGTTGGAAAAGGTTACCTTCGTTCTTTGTATTTCTGTTGTTACTGTTGGAAACTGGAATAACTGGGACCCTGCCAACGGTGGAAGCAGGGAGCAGTTACCAGCAATCCTGCTATTTTCACGTACATACAATAAAATTCAATCTTGGGTAAACACTGCTACGAACTGATATTTACTGTTATATACAGAAAGAGGACAGCACCCCTTACCCCTGGAAGCACTGTCCTTTACCTTTCCATATTCTGTTATAAAATTTTACGCTACACTTTTGTATTTCCAGTGAAAGCTCCATTACCACTCTTATTTATCTTTACTATCTAGCAAGGCTTGACATATATCTATATTAATGCCCTGCATAATAAGACTTTTTAAAAGATACTCTGCACTAATATCCTCACCAATTACAGTATGTACAAGTTGCTTAAACTCTGAAAATGATGGTGGCATATTCTTGTCCAACATTTTAAGAACTTCACTGTCACTATACAAAGTTTTAAATTCATCAGATATCTTTCCATAACGCATTCTGTCCTTTAAAAGTACCAATCCTTGCATAATAGATTTTGTCTGTGTTTCTGTTATATTGTGGTCTATTACAAAGCTAAAAAAATGAGAATTAAAATTATCTGTACTTGCAACCATAGTATTTAGCAGTTTAATTTGATAGTGTAATAATTCTAAATTTATATTTTCCATATTATTATTTATCCGATCGTTTATTTATAAAAATAATGTAGTAATTGTCCATGCTATTATTCTTGCTGCTGATGACGGAAACCCAAGTTGAAAAATCATAAAATCGATTAATTTTGCTTCGATTGAATCTGTTATGGAATCTAAAAAATCACCGATTACATAAGCATTATCTTTAAGCAATTGACCAACTTTTTTGTCACCTATGTTTTCAATAATTTCGCCAAGTAACTTACCGCCATATTTTAATGCAAAGACAACAGCGTCTTTCTTAATGCCCTGCGGTTGCATGATGACATCATCTTCATTAATACTAGGTAAAGTTGGAGATAGTGTTGTATTTTTATCATCTGTTAATTTATTTTCAGTTGCCACTTCCACGCGACTTAAATCACTTGCAAATACTGTTGTAGCAGATGTCGCTAATACTGTACAAATCATAACTAAAGACATTATAAAAGCAATTGGTTTCTTAAATCTTATCATATTAAATCCTCCCTAAACTCTTGTGCAAAAATTAACCAGTGCATAATGCATGTCTGTTAATTATTATATACGTTTTATGTAATATATATAGGTATTATTGACTGTGCATTAATTAACTATGTAATATTATAACACCCTCCTCCCCTATTATTACCCTCTCATCACATCTGCTAACACTTTTACATTTTAATCCATATGGTATAATCCGTAAAGTAAGAATATGTAAATTTACAGAATGTTTAATATCTTTATATACTTTTAATGTTTGAAATGAATATTTAATGAGATTTCCTTTTATTCTCCGAAAGTAGCCCATGTTAATTTCTGTTATGGCTGGTCTAAAACTGAAGCCCCTTATTTGTTCTTTCCTGCTCCTCTTAAGATTATAAGTTGTATTAAATCGTCAAGTATCTCTATTAAACGACAGAGTAGACTCTGTTCATAAGACAAGGCCTTTGCTGATAAGTTTCTGTGATTGCTGGTTAGTGTCTGATAAGCTTTCTGGTAAGCTTCCTCTATTGTTGCGGTTATCTGGTTTACCTCGTAATTTGACTTAGTTTTCATATACTTTTACCTGTACCTTCTATAATACTGTTGTCTGTGATTTAATGATTTTTTCGGTATATTTCCTGTTATTGATGTTATACTATTCTCAAATAAATTTTTAAGGGGGTGATTTAATGAACCGAACAAATACAGTACCCAATAGACTAGCTAATGAGAAGTCACCATACCTGTTACAACATGCGTATAATCCTGTGAATTGGTATCCGTGGAGTGAAGAAGCTTTTCAGAAAGCAAAAGAAGAGAATAAACCGATATTCCTCTCTATTGGGTACAGCTAACCTTGGTTTAACTTTCGTACTTGTCATTGGTGCCATGTAATGGCTCATGAGTCCTTTGAAGATGAGGAAATAGCCGAATACCTCAATAAAAATTTCGTAGCAATTAAAGTTGACAGAGAAGAGCGGCCGGACATTGATAATGTATATATGGCAGCTTGTGTAAGTCTGACAGGGGAAGGTGGATGGCCGCTAAGTATCTTTATGGCGCCGGATCAGAAGCCTTTTTATGCCGGAACTTATTTTCCAAAGCATTCTAATTATAATATGCCTGGGTTTACAGACCTGTTAAGAGCCGTCAGAAAAGCCTGGGACAACTCAAGAGAAGAACTGCTAAAATCCAGTGATGAGATTATCGGGGTTATGCAGCAAAAGGAGCAGAGAAAGTCAGAAGTTGGTCTGGCAGAATTAACAGACTCCGGTGCAGCTGCTTTTAAGAAGTATTTTGATAAAACTAATGGAGGCTTTGGCAGAGCGCCCAAATTCCCCACCCCCCACAATCTGATGTTCCTGCTTAAGTATTACTATTACTACAAAGATAAAGAAGTGCTCTCTATTGTAGAAAAGACACTGGATGCTATGTATAGGGGCGGGATATTTGATCATATAGGATATGGCTTCTCCAGATATTCTACGGACACAGTCTTTTTGGTGCCTCATTTTGAAAAGATGCTGTATGACAATGCCCTGCTAACCCTGTCCTATCTGGAATGCCTGCTGCTGACCGGAAAGAAACATTATGGTGAAATTGCGGAAAGAATTCTGCTTTATGTAGAACGGGAACTTAGAAGTAATCAAGGAGGTTTCTTCTGTGCCCAGGATGCAGACAGTGAGGGAGAGGAAGGGAAGTATTATACCTTTTTGCCGGAGGAAGCTGTACAGTTACTGGGCAAAGAAGATGGGAAGTATTTTAATGAATACTTTGATATAACAGAAAAGGGGAATTTTGAAGGAAAGAATATTCCGAATAGAATCCCTGCACTGGAGCTTGGCAGCATTGAGACTATTCTGGAGGAAAGAATTGATGCGCTGACCCCACAGATTTTTAAGTACCGCTTAGGAAGGACAAATTTTCACAAGGATGATAAGATTCTCACCTCCTGGAATGGTCTTATGATAACAGCCTGCGCCAAAGCCTATAGGGTATTAAAAGAAGAGAAATATCTTTCAATGGCTGAAAATGGGGTTGCATTTATTGAGAAACATTTATCTCAGAATGGACGTTTAAAAGTACGTTACAGAGACGGCAGCAGTAAAGGGGAGGGACATCTTGAGGATTATGCTTTTTATAGTCTTGCATTGTTAACTCTCTATGAAGCTTCTTTTGATATTCAGTATCTTAAGCTTGCAATCAATTATACAAAGACTATGCTTACATTCTTCTTTGATGAAAAGGAAGGAGGATTTTACTTAAGTGCAAAAGATAGTGAAAGTCTGATCTACCGACCAAAAGCGACAGATGATAACGCTATACCCTCCGGTAATTCTGCAGCTGCATTTGTATTAAAGAAGCTTGCGGATCTGACAGGGGATACGGAATTCATAAATTCAGCTGACCTACAGATAAAGTATCTTTCAAGGGTTATAGATCATCCCTTGTCTCACAGTTTCACACTCTTTGCTATGCTGGACTTCATAAAGCCTGGCAAAGAGCTGGTATGTGTTACAAAGGATGGAAATACAGCAGCTTTAGAGGAGTTATTAAACCGCCATTATCTTCCTGGATTAAGCGTTGTAGTAAAGAGTACAGAGAATACAGAGCAGCTTGGTGATTTGATTCCATTTACTAAAGATTATCCGGTAGAAGACAGAATTGCTTATTATCTATGTCAGAACAGAAGTTGTCAAAGGCCGGTTTATGATATTTCAGCGTTGAAGGAACTGATGGAATTATAAATTAAGGGGCAGTTCAAGCTGGAACACATCCCAAATGCTAGTAGTTTATTTTGTCTGGCATTTGGCCTGTCCTACGGTTTGAGCTGCCCACTTCATTATTTCTTAGTATTATTGAACCATTCTATGGTAGCTGTCTCAAATTCTTTGGGAAGTATCTTGTGGTATACTTCGTTATAGAGCCAGGCAATGGTCTTGGTGTTTAAATACTTCTTCATTTCGTTTTCAGCCTCCAGCATAACTACTTTAATTAAGCAGGGACATTTCGTGTGTGTATCTGGCAGATTATCTTTATCTAGCAGAAGGTTGTTCTGCCTGATTTCGGCACATTGAAAGAAGGACTCATTTCCTTCAACCGCCTCAACCACATGCCAGAAGGTTATTTCCTCAGCAGGACGTGCTAAAGCATAACCTCCGTTAACACCTGGGATTGATTTGATAATGCCTCCTTTGCTTAATTTCGTAAAGACTTTTGACAAATAGGTTTCAGAGATTCCCTGAAAAGCTGCCAGATCTTTTATGCCGACGGATTTTCCTACTTCTGAATTAACCATATATAATAAGCAATGCATTGCATACTCTACACCAACAGAAAATTTCATATTATCTCCAATCCGTGCGTTCCGCGCACTTTATACTATAATAATATCCTAATCACAACATTCCTTCAAGAGACACTTATATATAAAATGAATAGTACATAAATATGAGTTTATTTTTGAAGCTGTTTAAATAACATCTCATATAGATTTAGAAAAAAGTAAAATACAAAATAAAAGAATAAAAGAATAAAATAAAATTACAAAACATTAGATTGACAAATGAACAGAATCATTATACTATAATTAAAGATAAATGATATCGACGATTAAATGTATCTGGAATGTAAAGCGATGATAATATTATAATCCGTTCAACAGTCGTCAGTAATATCAATGCCACAAGGATTCACACGAATAACATCATCTAACTGTGATTTAACATCATTTCAAGGAACTATAATTTAACATCATTTCAAGGAACTATAATTTAATATCATTTCAAGAAACCAAATGGAGGATAAACAAATGTTTTCAGAAAAATTTCTAGAAGTATTAAATCATGAAGGAGTAGTATCCATTGTAACCTGTGCTAATAATGAGGCACATGTAGTAAATACCTGGAACAGCTATTTGGTTATAACAGAAGACAATAGGATTCTTATTCCTGCAGCTGCTATGCTTCATACAGAGGATAATATTAAGAGTAACCCCAAGGTGAAGTTAACTCTTGGCAGCAAGGAAGTAATGGGATATCAATATATGGGAACCGGATTCTTACTGGAAGGAACAGCTAAATTCCTGACAGACGGAGAGGACTTTGGCAAGATGAAGGAGAAATATTCTTTCCTTACAAGAGTACTGGAAATTACAGTAGGATCCTGCAAACAGACACTGTAAAGAGCAGTTTTAAGGAGGGCAATATACCCAGAATAATTAATGAAAATGAATGTGTAGGATGCGGCACCTGCCAGAGAGTATGTCTGGTAGGATGTATCAAGGAGGGAGAGAAGAGGAAGCGGACCATAGATATTACTGCCTGCGTAGATTGTGGAGCCTGTCAGTTTGCCTGCCCTAAGAAATGTATCCTGGAACAAGTATAGAGAATAAAAGCTGCTATTCCAAAGTATCACTTCATCATTTTAATGAGAAGTAAAGCTTTAGAATAGCAGCTTTTAATATTAAAGAAAGAGAGTTATTCCTATATTTTCTTTTATCCAGTAATAGAATTTGAGATTGAACTTCTCTGAAATCTCAGCTGGATAGTTATCAACGATATAATCCAGTATTTTGATTAGATATTCCATAATTTTATCAATGCTTTCTCTATCCATTCTGGAAGCAGCTCCACAAAGCCACTCAAACTGTTCGGCAGGAATGATTTCATTTATTTTCTTAAGCCCTAAATATGCATAATCCTTATCATAAAGATATCGGAGTAAGACAGCGCCACAGCTGATAGTGCTGGACATAATATGCTGTGCCCAGGGATAGTTACCGCGCCTGTAGGCTGCATCTCCTTCTATAAAGTAATACAGAGCTTCGTCAAAATAATAAACCAGTTCTTCCACCGCAATAATACGATATTCCGGTTCATATGAACTGAATTTATTCGCCGGATCATAAATAATTTTGGCTTTGTCACTATGAGGCAGGGTGTTTGCAGTTACAGTATATAAGTCGAAATGGATACCATTGTTAAAGATCGCTACGATCTGCTCTGCAACAAAATTCACATGGCTGGCATATAACAGAGGCAAATAACTCTCCAGATATCCCATTCTATGAGTTAGAAAGGTCTCCAGGTGTTCCTCTTTTACAACCGCATACATATCTACGTCGGAGAACTCATCATCATCACCACGTCCAATGGAGCCTTTTACAAGAATTGCCTCACACAGTCCATCTGCTATAATAGCCTTGCTGATTACATCAATTGCTTCATAGGTTTTCATAATTACCTCTTTCCGGAATATTCAATCCATAGTTTATGATTCATGTTTTAATGTAGACTCTTACTTTAGGTTACCACAATAAATTTATCTACGTTTTCAAATAATAAAGCAGCCTGTGTATTTAGATCTTCACTGAAGGCAGAGCATTCTTCCGCTGCGGCAACATTGTTCTGAACAATAGCGGATATCTGACTGATGCCTTGAGTTATCTGTCTTATCTCGCCGTTCTGTTTCCTGCTCTGACCATCTATTTCTTTCATGATATCCTTAAAACGGTCAATCATGGTGTTGATATCATTTAAGGAAGAAGCGGTATCCAGTGTAGTCTTTGAGCCTTCTTCCACTGCTGCAATGGAGGTATTAATGAGTTTTTCTGTTTCGTTAACAGCATCTGCAGACTGAGAAGCTAGCAGACGCATTTCCTCTGCTACAACAGCAAAGCCTTTTCCTTCTGCACCTAAACGGGCAGATTCTATAGAAGCATTCAGTGCGAGGAGATTGGTTCTGGCGGCTATTGCCCCTACAGCTTTGTTAATGGAACTTATTTTTCCGGAAACAAGTTCGATATTTTCCATAGCTGTCAGTAAGTTCTGCATGCGGCTATTGCCTTCTTCTGCTTTATCAATAATCTTTTCTATGTATTCGGCTGCTCTGTCAACACTTGCAGTATTTTTCTCTACATGAGTAGAGATTTCATCCAGTGAAGCTGACAGTTCTTCGATCACTCCTGCCTGGTCACTGGCTCCTTCTGCTAATGTTTTTGACATATCGGAAACCTGTACGGAACCGCTCTTTACCTGGCTGGAGGCATGATTGATGGAGAGCAGGGCATCGTTTAGAAACGCAGTAATATCATTGATTGAGTTCTTTATAGGTACAAAATCCCCCTGATAATTCCCGGCAGTTTGAATTCTTAAATCACCGGAAGAAATCTTAGAAAGATTCCTGGTGATGTCTTCCACAATGGAATACATTTGTGTGATCAGGCTGTTTTCAGCAGCAGCCAGGATTCCGGTCTCATCTTTCGTAGTAATGTTCTCGGTTCCGGCTGAATGGACATCACCTTCTGATAATTGATGAAGTCGTTTGGTCACCAGTGTAAGAGGCTGTATGATACCTGTAATAACTTTGCTGGTCTTTCTTGTACCGACAATTACACAAGCGATACTTATAAGGATCAACAATGCATCGGAAACAGCCTGCTGGCCTCTGAGCTTAAGGACTTCGCGGTTAATATCGTCGTAATAGTTCCCGGTACTGATATACCAACCGTAAGGTTCAAACTTTGTAGTGTAAGCTCTTTTCTTAAAGATACCTTCTTTTTCTGGTTTGGTGAAATAATATTCTGTATAAGAGGTGCCGTTATCCCCTGCTTTTATAAGGTTTTGTATGTAATAAATACCTTTTTTATCTTCCGCATCAAACCTCATTGTACCTTCGTACTCAGGATTCATATGGATGACGCATAATCCGTCTGCCATATCAGCCCAAAAGTATCCATTGCCATTATTATAACGACTGTCCCTGACTAACTGTTCGGCTGTTGCCAAAGCTTCTGCCTCTGTTATTTCACCGTTCTCATAACGGGCATAGTTAACTGACAGGGTACTGATAAGATTATCAACGGCTGTTTTGATTTCAACATCAAAGCCTTGCTTTTTCTCCTTTATAGCTGTGTCGTAGGATATTTGCAGTGCAATTCCGGCGGTTATGAATAATGCAACAACTGTTACAATTAAAATATTCTTAACCCCTTTCAGCAACTTGTCCTTCAACATCATGTCTTTGGTGTCTGTCTTTTTCATTTGTAAGCCTCCATTTTCATTTCTGTCATTCGTTATAATCTGTTAATCTGGACTGCCCGGCGATTAGCCTGATAAGTCTGGAAACTCAATTGATAACTGTAAGCAAAACTTTGTATATTTCATCCGAATCAAAATTACGGGATGAAGTCAAAAAATTAGGGTGTGTCTTATAGGTAACTCAATTAATTATAGTTACCTTATTCAAAAATTACAAGTAAAAATCAAAAATCAGATTTGTAAATAGTATTCTGTGAAGTATATTAAATCCATTTTTCAACTTAAAATGTATGTTTGTAATTTTAGGGTGTAATATGAACGAAAATGCATAATTATTTTGTTGGAATGTCAAAAAAATAACAAAAACAAACAAAGAATAAAAGGTTCAAAGTTAAAAATATATAAATATGCACTATTCAAAGTTGAAAATGAACAGTATTTTATAAAAAGTGAATGGAAAATATTACATATCAGATTTAATATAAGATTTGTAAATTTTAGAAAGGAACTTTTTGGGGTTTGTTTTATGGAGGGTAGAAAAGCTTTGAGCTGCTGCCTGTCTGTAAGAATTATGATTGGAGGTAAAGGGATGAAAAAGCAAAAACGCAGAGTGCTTGCTGTACTATTGGCTGTAACCATGACGGTAGGCAATGCAGCCGGTCTTAGTTTGCCGGTATCTGCACAGGAAATCGATGGGGACACATCAGGCTATACGAATTATGCGGAGGAACAATTAATTGCAGAATACAACTTTGGCACAGATATAACAAAGGATACGGTTTATACACCTGATACAGGAGTTGGTTTTCGGGATGTGACATATCCAAATGAAGCAGCCGGCTGGGTTAGTGGCGCATATAATCCAAGAGTACCGGTATATACAGAAGCAGTCGGATATGTAAATACCGTATCAGGAGTAGCAATTAGTGCAGATGTACTGGAAATATCGGGGAAGGTATGGACAGAAACAGAAAGCAGTGGTTATGGTGTATACACCTATGAAAATACTTCAGAATTCAGTATGGATCTGGAGAATGCCGATTACAACGTAGGTATAACCCTGGTAAATCCAACAGATACAGCGTATACCGCTTATCTGGAGGCAGAGGATATTACAAAAACATCAGGTATTACGGTAGCTCCCGGAGGTGCAGTAACCACCACCATAACAGCGGTACTGGTAGACGGCCAGCTGAATCTGAAATTCCTTGCAGCCAGCAGTGCTACACAGGAAGCTTCGGCAGTTCCCGGTAAGGTATACGTAAGTAAAGTATCCATAGTCAGGCAGGCAACCAATGTAACAGCAGCGAAACCGACTATATTTATTGCCTCAGACTCAACGGTGCAGACTTATGATGAATACTATTATCCTCAGACCGGCTGGGGTCAGGTACTGCACAATTTCTTCGGCAGCTTCGTAGGAGAATATGAAGCAGCTGACTGTAACTACAGCCAGGCCCAGACCTATGAAACTGAAAACGTAGTAATTGAAAACAGAGCAATCGGTGGCAGGAGCTCCAAGTCCTTTATAGATGAAGGAAAACTGGACGATCTGCTGGAGGACGTAAAACCCGGTGATTATGTACTGGTACAGTGGGGGCATAATGATGCCACAACTTCCAGACCAAATCGTTATGTATCTCCGGTAGAGTTTCCGAAGGCTTTACAGTATTACATAGACGGTACAAGACAGAGAGGAGCTACTCCTGTCCTGGTAACACCCGTAGCAAGGTACAGTCCCAAGACGGATGGAACCTTTAACAGTGATTTCGAAAGCTATCGGCAGGCTATGGTTACCTTAGGTGCAGCTCAGGGCGTTCCGGTACTGGACTTGACGGGAGCTTCCCTGGCTTTGTGCGAAAGTATTGGCGTAGAGGGCAGTAAATCCTTATTCCTGCATCTGGCAGCAGGAGATTATGAAGGTGCTTATGCCGGTGGAGTATCGGATTCCACCCATCTTCAATATTATGGCGCTTATAAGTTCGCCCAATGTGTGGCGAAGCTGATTGGAAGCTATAGTACCGATGCACAGCTTGATGCGCTGAAAAGTGCAGTAGAACTTAATGTTCCAACCACCCTGCCATCGTTAGTTACCGGTACAACTGTTACTACCGTAGGGGCAACCAGTGTAAGCTTTAACTGGAACAGAGCAGAGGGAGCAGAGCTGTACTATATCTACCGAAAGGAACTTTCTGAGAATGAGACCATAGACAATGTGGACTTTTCAACTGCACAAAAGTACTCTGCAAGTTCTACCGTGAAATATACAGACAAGAACTGTGTGGGCGGAAGAACCTATGTATATGCAGTCAGAGCCTTTAATGAATTCGGGTTAGGCGAGTTCTCAGAGAAATTCGCCGTGACCACCAAATCCGCACAGTATAAATATGATTTTGACAATGCAGCCTCTGACCCGGTATTAGCAGGCTGGAATCAGGTTACAAGCACCCAGCTCTATTCTGAGACACTGGGATATGGCTGGATTACCGCACCCAATGGTGGTCGGTACCGCGGAAATAACGGCAATGCCGATTCCAATGCCATGACAGATGATTTCTGTCTGGGAGCAGGTGAGTTTGCTGTAAAATTACCTAACGGTGATTACGAACTTAAAATATACGCAGGTGATCTGCTGCCTGGAACCAGTACCATAAAAGCCTCTTACACAGCAGAAGGGGCCTCAATCGGAACCATTTCCGCAAGGCAGTCAATCGGAACCTTGAGTGCTGTGGTTAGGGTTACGGATGGTATGTTGAATCTGGGAGTAGGCGGTACCAATGCTTATATAAACGGTATGGAAATTACACCTTTATTATTAGCACCGGCGAATGTGTCCTATTCAGAACTTGAATTTACAGAGCAGAAGGCTACCTTCCTCATAAGCTTTGGTGAAGTAAGCGAAGCTGTATCCTATAATGTGTATCAGAAATCTTCCACTGACTTAAACTTTGCTATTGTGAAAGCAATTGCAGCAGCAGACAGGGAATCTCTGGATGCAAGGGCAATGGTTGCTAACATCGGTGAGACCAGACAGTATTATGTAACGGCTGTAACAGCTGACGGAACAGAATCAGCAGCCAGTTCTGTTATAACCATTGAAATGACAGATCCTAATTCACCACCTCCGGCAAAACCGGTTAATCTGACCTGTGTTTCAGCAGCAGAAGCGAATATCGTAATTTCCTGGGAGGCAGTAAATGGTGCAATTTCCTATAACATCTACCGTTCTGCCAAAGCAGAAGGAGCCAAAGGTTTTGCCGGTTTTAAGAAAGCAGGAGAAGCAAGCACACCTTCCTATACGGATACTGACAGTGACCTGGACACTAATATTAATTATTACTACAAAGTGGAAGCAGTAGGAAAAGGCGGTGTCGGGGAGAAATCAGATGCATTGCAGACGCCTATTACAGATTCACTTATCAGACAGAAAGCAGAAGTACTCACTGACAGAGGACTTGTGGCAGTAGATCTGTCAGGGGATAAGGGTGGTGAAATCAACGTAACCACAAAGGATATAGAAGGGAATGAACTTACCTCAGGCGTTTATTTAAGCTGGAGATTCTTAGAGAGTGATCCAGAGAATACTACCTTTACGGTCTATAAGAATAATAGCATATTAATTGCTGGTCTGACTGTGACAAATTGCGTGGATAAGTCAGGTACTTCCGGTGATGTTTATAAGGTAGTAGGAAGTTCCGACGGAACAATTGGCATAGAAGCTGCAGCAACAGCAGTCTGGGATAATTATTTTATAGAAATGCAGCTTGTTAAACCAGATGACCAGATAATGCCCGACGGAACAATCTGCACCTATACAGCCAATGATATGTCCGTAGGAGATTTGGATAAAGACGGTGCCTATGAACTTATTGTAAAATGGTATCCTTCCAATGCCAAGGATAATTCCGGAGCCGGTTATACCGGTACTACCATACTGGATGCCTATGATATCAATCCCGCTACAGGAGAAGCAGTTCTGATGTGGAGAATTGATCTGGGGGTTAATATCCGATCCGGTGCCCACTATACCCAGTATCAGGTATGGGATTTTGACGGTGACGGCAGTGCAGAGTTAATCTGTAAAACTGCGGACGGCAGCACCTCCTACCAGAATGTAAATAATGTCCTTACAGAAACCGGTTATGTAGGAGCTGTAAATGCTGCAGCACTTCCTACCTCTACTATCAGCAGTTCCAACGATTATAGAAATACCTCCGGTTATATTCTAAGCGGGCCGGAATATCTGACAATCTTTGATGGTGAAACCGGAAGGATTATTGATACTACTGACTATGTACCTGTAAGAGGTGATGTTTCTGCCTGGGGAGATGCTTACGGTAATCGTGTAGACCGTTTCTTATCAGCAGTTGCTTATCTGGATGGAGAGAAGCCCAGTGCTGTATTCTGCCGTGGCTATTATACAAGATCCTGCCTGACTGCTTATGATTTTGTGGATACCAATAACGACGGAATTGGAGATAAGCTTCAGATAAGATGGAAATTTGATACCAATGATTATCCGGTAAATATATATGGTGAAACAGAAGCACAGGGTAATCACGGACTCTCGGTTAATGACCTGGATAATGACGGGAAAGATGAAATCGTATACGGTGCCCTGATCGTAGACCATAACGGAAGCTTAAAATATGCCACCGGTTTAGGTCATGGAGATGCCATGCATGTATCCGACTGGATTCCTTCTAATCCAGGTCTTGAGATCTTCTCTGTGCATGAGCATTCCAATGCCAAATACCAGGTAGAAATACATGACGCGGAAACCGGTGAAGTGTTATGGGGTTATTTTACCGGCGTAGATACCGGACGTGGTGTAGCAGCGGATGTGGATCCCCGTTATGAAGGTGCAGAAATGTGGGCGAATCCTGCCTGGGACGGTACTGACGGCGGACTTTATTCTTCTCTGTCAACACTGGAGAATTCTATTAAGATATCCAATGGAACCCCGGACGTGAATTTCTCCCTTTTCTGGGATGGAGACTTATTAAGTGAATTGCAGAACCATAGCTTTAACAACAGTGCTTATGTACCCATCAGTACCAATATTACTAAATGGAATTATACAGATAGCGTATCGGAAAAACTCTTTGAAAGTACAGAAGTGTATACCAGCAACGGTACGAAAGGTAATCTGGGACTGGTAGCAGATATACTGGGTGACTGGAGAGAAGAAATCATAGCCAGAACCTCTGCGGATAACAGTAAGATCAGAATATATACTTCAACCATTTATACGGATTATGTTATTCCCTGCCTTATGGAAAATGATGCTTACCGTATGGGTATAGCCTGGCAGAATGTAGGTTATAATCAGCCGGCCAATCTGGATTATTTATTGACAGAAGGAGTGCAGACTGCAAAACTGAGCTTAAAGGAAACAGGAATACATTCCGTAGAATTTAGCTTCACGGCTGCTTCTGACAGTATCTATGGTTATGAAGTAGAAGGATACCAGATACTACGCAGAACAGGACAACAGGGAGCTTTTGAACTGCTTGGTACGCTGGGTAAAGATACTCTGACCTATAAGGATCTGACTGCCGCTTCAGATACTGCTTATCAGTACTGTGTAGCAGCAGTGATAAAAGGAAAGGCTTCTTATCTGTCGTTACCATTAGAGGTTAAGACAGCAGTGGATTTGACAACGATAGTAGACTTTGAATTACCTGGGATGTTACAGCGCTTAACCTAAAAGAGCCGGGAACCTATCAGGTAATTGCAACCGTAAACGGTTATACACTTACTATTGAAAAAACTGTAACAGTTGTACCAAATACTATTACAGGATATGAATTTGCAGGATATACAAAGATCAGTGAGACGGAGCCTTATTATACTCACTATATTGTAAAAAATGAAACCTCAATCGGTCTTCCCGCAAAGGTCACCTTCCGCTTCTTAAACGGTACGGCAGAGGAGGCAGCAGTTACCTGGGATACTACAGGAGTTGATAAATCACATACAGGTATTTATCAGGCAGCGGGAACTACCGCAGAGTTAAAGACTTCTGACGGAAAGTTTGGTATCAGAACGGTAAAGATGAAGGTAGAGGTCAAAGAGGATTACATTGTAAGCCTTGATGAAATCCATAGTATTGAAGCTGTACTTAATAGTACGGAAGCTGAATTAAAAGCCCTTCTTCCGACGGCAGTAAATGCAACTTATAAATCAGGTGATAAGGTAAGTGTACCTGTTATCTGGAATACAGAGGCTGCAGTGGAATCACTTAAGACCGTGGGCAATTTCACAGTTACCGGAACTATTACAGACTACTCAGGAACAGTTGCTATAACTGTATATGCAGACTATAAGGCATTATGGAGATTTGACTTTGGTATCAGTACCGGTAATGTTGAAAGCGGATGGACCGGAGTTACTGTAAATGCAAAAGGTGCTGCTAAGACTGCAGAGCAGCTGGGAATTGTCTATTCTGCAGCCAGAGGTTATGGTTTTAGCAATGGAGCAGCAGTAATTGAAGGACGTACAGAGGTATTTACACAAAAGGGAATACTTCCTGCCAAAGTTTATACGGATTTTGTACTTCCGGATGGTCAGACTTTCCTGGCTGACGTTCCTAATGGTACCTATAATATTGACTTTTCCTCCGGTTCTGTTAATAAGAGCAGTGTGAAGGTAACCGTAGAAAACGCTACCTCTGTATTTACGGTAAGCAATGCAGCAAATACTTATAATATTGGCAGAGTAAGCAATGTAACTGTGACAGATGGGCAGCTATCCATGTATTTTGCTACTGGAAATACCTCCAGGTTAAATGCAATTATCATCAGACAGGTATCAGAAGCAGGTACTACACCAACGGTAACGGTGACACCAACAGTGACAGCAACGCCAACAGTGACAGCAACGCCGACGGTGACTGTAGCACCAACGGTAACAGTAACACCGACAGTAATTCCAACCGTTACGGCAGAACCAACACCAACTGTATCACCAACACTTAGCCCAACACCCACAGCTACTGTAGCACCAACCATATCACCCACTGTTACAGTAACCCCGACAGCAACCGTAACACCTTCAGCAGAACCGACCCCAACAGCTACAGTAAATCCTACAGAAACACCTAGTCCTACAACAGCCCCCGGAATTGAAGGTGCAGATAACATAAAAGGCTGGGAGGATATTGCTGAATACCTGATTCAGGCAGCAGAGGAAGGACAGAAAGAAAATATTGTAATTCAGATAGGAAGTGATTCTGTTCTTCCAAAAGAAGCCCTGTCAGCTATTAAGGGTAAAGATTTAAATATTGAACTGCAATATGACGGCTTTAGCTGGATTATTAACGGAAAGGATATTACGGGTAAGAACCTTGCATCCGTAAACCTTAAAATCCTTCTGAACACAGATACAATACCGGGTTCACTTATTCAGGAAATGGCTGGTGAGAATCCGTATGTACCCTTACAGCTTGCTCATAACGGTGAATTTGGTTTCCGGGCAGCGCTGAAGGTTCGGTTGGATGAGGGCAATGCCGGTAAATTTGCAAGTCTGTACTATTACGATCCGCTAACTAAGACTCTTAAACTTCAATCCATAAACAAAGTTGATGCAAAAGGAAACACCTCTTTTCAGTTTACCCATGCCTCTGACTATGTAATTGTTCTGGAGGATAAGATTTCCTTAGAGAGTGAATTGAAGGAGCTAAAGGCAACAGTATCAGCAGCAACGCTATATATTGGCGGAAATACCGGAGGTACTGCAACGATTAAGCTGGAAATACCGGATGCGGTAGAAGCAGCAGTTGCTAACGGAGCAGTTGCCAAGACTATAAGCTATAAGTCAAGTAATATAAAAGCAGCCTCAATAGATTCCAAAGGCAAAATAACTGCTAAAGGTACCGGAGCCGCTACCATAACAATTACAGCGACCATTGGAGGCATAACAAAGACCTTTACCAAAAAAGTAACTGTAAAACAGGCGTATATTGATGTAGTGTTGAAAACTAATTCCATGAAGAAAGGTGAAATATTTACCTTTGCTGTAAAAGGTTATGGTTATGCGCCAAACAGCATAACATATTCAACTACAAAGAAATCCGTAGTAGAAATCAACAAGACCACAGGCAGAGCAAAAGCTGTATCAAAGGGTACGGATTACGTGGTTATAACCTACGGAAAACATACACAAAGAATTAAAGTAACTGTTAAATAATATTTTAGGGCTGTCGATTGGCAGCCCTTTCTCATGCCTTGTTATAATCCTCCTAAGAAATAAATTGGTTTATTTCTTGTGTATTAATTGATTTAAAGAATTCCTGCAACTAAACAGTTGGACTAAAGTGTGGTAACATAAGCCATAGGCAATACTATTGTTAAACAGGGAGGAATATATAATGGATTATACTATAAATAATAAAGAGGCCTGGGAAGAGGCATTTAATAATCACAAGGAAGGCTGGGGAGATGATATTAATTCCCGTTTGGCAAAGGAGAACTTTCCATTTATAGAAGGAGTGCTGGCAGAGGAACTTACCCAATATGACTTTAAGGATAAGACAATTGCACAGTTCTGCTGTAATAACGGAAGAGAATTGATGGGGCTTATGAAGCTGGGAGCCTCAAGTGGTACAGGTTTTGATATTGCAGAAAATATGATTGCCTTTGCTAAGAAGAAAGCAGAGGAATTAGACTTAAACTGTAATTTTATCGCAACAGATATACGAAATATTAATGAAAGCTATAATAACAGCTTTGATTATATTTTCATAACCATAGGGGCTTTGGCATGGTTTCGTGATTTAAAGCCGTTTTTTGAAAAAGTATCTGCCTGTCTGAAACCCCAGGGAATATTATTTATCAATGAGATGCATCCGATAACAAGTATGTTTGGTGTATCTGGAGAAGAGAACTTCAACGAAAGTATGCCTGAAAAAATTGTTAACTCATATTTTAAAGAAGAGCCCTGGATTGAAAATAACGGTATGGGATATATGTGCGGCAAAGCTTATGAGTCCAAGACTTTCTACAGCTATTCACACACTCTGTCGGATATATTTAATGGGATAATACATAATGGAATGAATATAACCAAACTGAAGGAATTTGATTATGATATATCTGAATCTTTTCACGAGCTGGACAATAAAGGCATTCCGCTGTCTTTTGTTTTGGTAAGCCGAAAGATTGAGAGCGACTATAATACAAAGAAAAAACAATAAATGTATTGCGTATGATATAGAAGGTAAATATCAGTAAAATTTATGGACACATGGCAAGTGTTCGGAATTTATGATAAAATAAGTTATAAGTTATATTAGCGCAAAGACCCGTGGCATGCTGCCAGCACTGCACGCTTACTAGCACTGCATGCTCTGTCTCGCTCGGGGAGCTCGGCAGAGCTCAGGTAAGTACCCTGCACCTTTTTAGGAGGTATACATGGTTTTAAACTCCGTGGGAGTGCAGTCCTTTACCAGCCTGAACATGCGGATAAATGCAGAAAGACTAGAAAAACCGCACCGCAGGGATACTTCGGTAATCGTCAATTCATTATCAGCCAATAATTTTTCAGCCGCTTCGATGCGCTTTTTATTCAGATACTTGTAATAAGATACATTGGTGAACGCAAATATAGAGAAAACGTTCGGTATATTCCCGCTGTTTACTAAGCCTGCTGTTAAAGCATTTCAGATTAGGGGAATAACTTCTTCCGATTCGTACAAAGATCTCAAGGAGCTTCGCATAAATAGAAGCTTCGCTTAGAGACCTATCATTAAAATATTCTTCGGATATTTCGTAAAGAAGCTCTTTGATATTATCATGGGCTTCTTTTTTGTCTTCCGGAATAATCAAAAGAGC
>JAQSXJ010000073.1 GCA_029256725.1 Anaerocolumna sp.
AGAGATACAGACACAGAATTTTGACCGGCTTAGAAAGAAGCTTCCTGTGTTCTTAAAGGAATCTCCCGTTACGATCGTATACCCCATTCCTCATATTAAATGGCTTCGATGGGTAGATAAAGAATCCGGCGAAGTCAGCCCCGGAAGAAAATCTCCTAAGATTGGAAAAGCCTCTCTTATCCTTCCTGAGTTATATAAGATCAAAGATTACCTTAATGATCCTGGGCTTAAGCTCCACCTTATCTTTATTGACCTTGAAGAGTACAAATTCCTGGACGGTTGGGGTAAAGACAGAAAAAACCACGCCGGCAAGGCAGACAGAATTCCTGTAGGCCTTGCTAACGAAATATTTATAAACTCCCCTTCTGATTATCAGCAGCTATTTCCTGATAATCTTAATGAAACCTTTGTGGCAAAAGAATTTTCAAAGGCGGCAGGGTATGGCAGCATTGCTTTAAGCTCTGCCCTTAAGGTACTAAAGCAAATGGAAGTCATCGAGCAGACCGGAAAAAAAGGACGTGCCTTCTTATATACTAGAAAGACACCTCCTTTGATTTAGTGTTACGTTTATTATTTTCCTGCTTTGTATTCCGCCAGTAAAAGGTCTACCATTCTTCCGTAACTCTTCACTCCGTCACTCTGGTTATTGGCCTTTAAATAATTATCATTTATGGTATTAGATGCTGTACTAATTACTGTATCCTCAAATTGTACCCAGTAATAATAGTTTTCACGTAAATCAGCATTCATCTCCTCGGTATATAAAGCTCTTGCTTTCTCATAATACTCTGTGGACTGGTTATAGAGCTGGTTCCCTACATAAGAAAGGGCTAGCATCAATCCGCTGTATTTTAAGACATTGTCATCAGAATTGCTGCACACAAGATAAGAAATAAAATTAGCCTCATCTTCTCTCATAAAGCCTCTAAGGTGTGCCAACTCATGAAGCATTGTGGCAGGAATAGTATAATCCGGTACATCAATGTTTACGTTTGCCTCCATTGAAAAGGGCCAGAATATGCCGGTTATCTCCATAGCAGACATAACTTTGGAAGAGGATACTGCTTTTACAGATTTATAATTTCCTTCTAACTGAGGGTATTCTGCGCCAATCTTCTCATAGGCTGCAGCAGCTGCATTAACCAGCTCCTTCCAGTTACTCTTATCAATAACAATAACGCCATCCTGGGTGAAAGCTCCCCCCTCTTCGGTTATGAGCTTTCGAACCTCGGCAGCTCTTACTGCAAGGCTCTGATCCAACTCATAAAGTTCTTGGACGGAAGAATTCTCTAAGGTATAGCCGCTGATTTGCGCAAAAGAATACCTGTTGTAATTAATACCAGCCATAACTACATATAGAAAAAAGATTACACTGGCAATACACCCTATGTTAATCAAGGAAAGCAGTAATATATATGTTGCTGTTTTTCCTTTTTGTTTTCTTTTTATAAGCTGAATAATAAGGTACACTAAACCGGCAAGAACTATCGGCAGAAAAAGTTTAATTACTATTTCCATTATGGAGAAGGGAATTTTACCTGATAAAAAACTGACAGAATAAGCTATACCTCTGTAAATTTTACGTGCAAATATCATCTCCGCAAAATAAGAGCTGTTTTGTGATATCCAAAGTAAGATAAAGGATATCGGGGCTAATAAAATTAAGAACATCCTTTTCTTACGGAAGGCCAAATACCATTTATTTAAATTCAGTGTCTTTGTTTCCTTCAATTAGCTCCTCCCCTTATCTGGGCTTCTTATCTTCGTGTTCTATGCTTAATTTTACACCATCTACGGACATATTAATAATGTCAATTAATTCCTCTTCAGACATCTTTACATATCTTGCCAACTCATGCAGATTGCCTTCTCTTCCGAGTTCTTCCATTAGGTCCTCTGAGGCACTCTTAACATAACTGATCTTATCAATTATGTCCTGCTCGAAACTGCTGCTCTCAGTGTTTTCATAGATTGCTTGCTCCAGAGCATTCTTGATATAGCTCTCTAAGAAACTAATCTCACTCTCCAGGACAGTCTCACTGTATAGCGCTTCCACCCCGCATAAAAGCCCAATATTTCCCTCCTGTATCAGGTCCTCAAGGGTAACCCCCCTGTTCTGATAAAGTTTCGCTAGTTCCACAACCTTATGAAGGTTTGCTTCAATAAACCTCTCCTTAACCTCTTCCTTTTTCGCTCCTATGGCTAACAGCAAGGCTTCGTACTCTGCTTCATCAGCTTTTTTTACTGCTGAAATATCCTCAAGATACATCTTTAAATACTGGGAATCCTCTCCTGTCTGCTTCGCAGCAGCTTCTGTCTTCTGGGCTTCGTCCTCTTTAGAAATCTCCTCTTCCTGTTCTAAGGAGCTTTCTTCAGCTTTTTCACTTTCCTGTACTGCTTCTTTGTACTCATCAAAAGCCTTTGTATTTACATATCCCTTAACCTTTATATGATTTGCTGCAAGATAAGCGAAAATATGCTCATACTGACTTTCATTAAGCCCCGTACCACCAAAGAGCTCTTTGATCTCATTCATTCCAAGCTCATTCCCCTGAACTCTTGCAACCTCCAAAACATCCTTTAACATTTCCTGAAATTTATTCTTATCTTCCATATATACCTCTTTTCCTACACTACTGAGAGAACTTACACTCTCTGTTTCTTTTCCTATTTTATCATATCTTAATACTTCCCGCAAATGCCATATGTAAACACCATATCTCGTTCCCTGCACTTAAAGAATACACGTCAAACACATAAAGGAATTACTTATAAATAGCAGATGAGATTGGCTTACCTTTAGGAATTTTCCGTTGAAGATTTCATAAGAATATTTTAGTGGAATTTAAAACCTTGAACGGAAAACGGATAAATATAACCACTCTCATCAGACATTTTAAATGTTATCCTTCATGGGTTTGCCATGCAGAAGCATACAACATGTCTTGCTTAGATTCCTTTAATAGGCTATACTATTATATAACGAATTACAACTAAGAGAGGAGCACCAAAATGAGCGATGAATTAGAAGTTAAAGCAGAAGAGATTGTTACTGCGCCGGAAACTGCACCCCAAGAGGCAATTCCGTCCATGGAGGAATTTGAAGAGCAGATTAGCAAATCACTTCATAAAATTGAAGAAGGCGAACTGGTAAAAGGTACTGTAATCGGTATCTCTGAAACAGAAGTTACGCTTGATTTAGGTTATTATGCTGAAGGCATTATCCCATTAGAAGAGCTCAGCAACAATCCCAGATTCTCTATTAAAGGTGATGTGACAATTGGGGAAGAATTCTCAGCTGTCGTTATCAGAGAAGATGATGGAAAAGGTAACATTCTTTTATCCAAAAAAGAAGCTGATAATGTCCTGTCCTGGACTGCTTTAAAAGAGTACTTAGAAAATAAAACCATACGAAAAGTTAAGATCGCCCAGGAAGTAAACGGAGGCGTTACAACTTATCTGTTAGGAATTCGCGGCTTTATACCTGCTTCTCAGCTTTCCCTAACCTACGTGGAGGATCTAGGCTCCTGGGTCAATAAAGAAGTAGATGTACAGGTAATCACTGTGGAAGAAGATAAGAAGAAATTAGTGCTTTCTGCAAAAGAAGTAGAAAAAGAACAGGTTAAAGAAGAAAAATTAAGTAAAATCTCTCATTTACCTATCGGTCTTGTAACCAAAGGAACTGTGGAAAAACTAGCTCCTTACGGTGCCTTTGTTAATTTAGGAAATGGTCTGTCTGGTCTGGTTCATATTTCACAAATTGCTAATAAGCGCCTTAAAACCCCCGGAGAAGTTTTAAAAGAAGGACAAGAAGTTACAGTAAAGATTATTGAAGTAAAGGATGGTAAGATCAGCCTTAGTATAAAAGCCGTAGAGGAAAAAGCAGAGATTTCTGAAAATATTGAAGCGGCACCCTTTGAATATTCCTCCGGTGAAGAAGCTTCCACAGGGCTGGCAGGACTGCTGTCAAAATTTAAGCTTCCCGAATAAATGGCTACCGGAACAAAGGCTGCTCCTCTTGTTATTTACAATTAATTCCTTCATAGGTTTACCGTAGCCTTCTCAGTATTTAAAGTTGACAAACAAATTTCTGTACATTAAAATACTAAAGAGTAAAAACAAAGTAAATTAAGTTAAAAAGTTGATTAAGAGAGATATAGCCAACTCCTTAGGCGTAAGCATTGTCACCGTATCAAAGGCACTGTCAGATAAAAAAGGTGTCAGTGAGGAAATGCGGGAGAAAATAAAGCTCCTTGCAAAAGAAATGGGATATCAGCAAACCACTTCTTCCAAAGGCCTTAAAGAGGGCAGAAGTTATAATATCGGTATAGTTGTGCCTGGGCGTTATTTTGGCAAATATGTCTCTTTTTACTGGCAATTATACCAAGAGGTAACAGCAAATGCTGCTGCTAACCAATGCTTTACCATGTTGGAGGTTATCAGCCCTGAAGCAGAAGAGAATCCGGAAATCCCGCTTCTTATTCGTGAAAAGAAGGTGGATGGTATTATCCTCATGGGCCAGCCAAAAAGCAAGTATTTATTAAAGCTGAAAGACGGATTGAATATTCCTTTGATATGCCTTGACTTCTATGATAAGGATCTGGACTGTGACGCTGTTGTCTCCAACGGTTTTTACGGAACCTATGTCCTTACCAATCTGTTGTTTAACAGAGGCCATCAGGATATCGCCTATGTGGGAACGCTTCTATATACAAGCAGTATAACAGATCGCTATTTAGGCTATTATAAATCCATGTTAGAACACGGACTTTCCATTACAGAGGACAGACTTTTAGATGACAGAGACTGGAAAACCGGCGATGTAGTAGGTTTCCCTTTTGTGTTTCCTGCTAAAATGCCTACCGCTTTCGTATGTAACAGCGACCTTACCGCCTGTTCCCTTATCAAAGCCCTTCAAAAAAAGGGATATGAAGTACCAAAGGATATCTCGGTGGTTGGCTTTGATAATTATCTGTATCCGGGCTTATGCAATATTGGCATAACGACCTATGATGTCAATGTCAGGGAAATGGCATTAAGAAGTATCAACAATTTAATTGAAAAAATAAATAATCCTTCCAGAAATTTTGGAATTTCCATTGTTGAAGGCAATATAGTACACAAAGACAGTGTAGCGTACTAATTATTATGGAGCAGCTCTTTTACGGTAGTTAAGAGGAGTTGCTCCTGTTTTTTTTCTAAAGATCCGAATAAAATTATTGGTATTGTCAAAGCCCACCATCCTGCCGATTTCATTTACCCGCTTATCCGTACTTATTAAAGCTTCCTTGGCCACTTTAATACGAATGTCATTCAAATACTGCATGGGTGAACAGCCATAAGCAGCCGCAAAATCTCTGCATATCTGATATTTACTTATCTGATACTTAGCAGAGAGATTATCAAGGGTATACCTGGCCTTACAATCCTCTTCAAAACTAACTTTAATTTTTCTGATATATTCTGGCAGAAGTTTATCCCCTTCCCCCATTTTCTCTTTTTCTGCAGCCATACCTAATAAAATATCCAGGATCAGCTTAGCCTGGAGCATATAATTGTCATACTCCTTTGACAGCTGATCGTAAAGTTCCATAATTCCATGGGGTATTAAAGAACCCTCCGGAACCTTATGAAGGAGCTCATTATCCCAGCCCCCTGCTTCATAGAGAAAAGGAAGAAGACTTCCCTGTATATAGAAAGCTGTATGGTGCCAGGATTTTGGAACCTTTATCTGATACTTCATACGACAGTTAATAAAACAGAGTGTTCCTTCTGTAAGCTCATAGGCACCGGCTTTTACAGAAAGCTGTCCTAATCCGCTATGGGTATAGATAAGACAATAGGCGTCCAGATAGTTTATATCAAGTGAATAAGAATCCTTGGCTTTAATGTCAAGGAAGGCTTCCGCAAATGGAAGATTATCCTTAATAGGCTGAGGCGTGTTAACAGTACCAGGCACATATTTATCAGCCAGAGCCTTGCCGTAATAGGCATAGGATGAAATTGCGTTATTAAATCTTTGTCCAAAATCCATATTCTCTTCACTCTCCTTTCATGGAAAAGGTAATCTGATATTTTTGCCATAACACCTTTTATCTAGGTATTTATGCACAAAATAAGTACTAAAGCTTGTCCTCCTATAATAATAAGGTATAAAATAGTTTATAGCAATATGATTTTATAACCTGTTTAGTTAATTTATTTATACTAATAACTTTAGATAATTCAGTTAAAGTAAGATTAATTCAATTAACTTATGCAATTTATTAGGTAGTTGTATTCATGTACTGTTTTTACATTTAGCATAAGTGCACAATTATTCTAAATTTATATATCCAAAAAGTATATTTTGCATAATTTTCGCAAGATTCGACTTAATTTTGCAAGATTAGTAGATGACTAAATAAGAAAGTAAATATACAATTAAATTCAAGATTAAAAACTTAATTTTGTTACTAAGATTTTAGTCTAATGTTTACTTAAAACAAATATTTAAGGAGGAATTTTATGAAACTAAAAAAAGTTTTGGCAGTTGTTCTTGCATCCGTAATGGTAGTTTCCATGGTTGGATGCTCCTCAAACAACAACACAAACAACACAAACAAAGCCAATGAGCCTACAGCAACAGAAGGAGCACCCTCTTCTGAAGGCACAGGATCTGAAGGTACTGATTTATCATCATTAAAAGGAACTACCATTAGTGTATATACACATGGTGGAAACCGAGTTTTAGGTGAAGAGAAGAAAGATAAAGACGGTAATACATATCGCGATGAGTCTACTGCTTACTTAAAACAGTTAGCTGAGAAATTTACAGCAGAAACTGGTATCAATGTTGATCTTAACGTTATCTCTAATGAAGATGAATTAAGACCTCTTTTTCAGGTACAGGATGAATCCGTTGATATCTTTACAGCTCCTAACTGGAGTCTTGAAGAGTGGTCACAGTATTCAGAGCCTTACTTCACAGTAGAAGAAGGTAAAGAATTATATGGCGACTATGCACTGGCAATGCCTAATGACGGCACTACTATCTACAGTGTTATGCCCGGCAGAGCATACAACCAGGCTGTTGTATATAATGAAGAAGTTATCAAAGCAGCTGGATATGATGAAATTCCTGCAACTCTTGATGAGTTCAACAAAATGTGCGAAGCAATCAAAGCAAACGGTGTAACACCTATCTCCTTACACAGAATTGAGAACTGGCCTCTTGCTACTGTACAGGATTTCGCATCCTATGTTGCTGGTAATGCTAACGTATTTGCTGAGACCTTAAAGACTGAGAATCCTTTCAGTGAGACTGCTCCTTTTGGTAAAACAATCAAAATGTACACAGAGTGGAAAGCAAAAGGATACTTTGAGCCTGAAGTTTATACCGATTTCGGCGTAGCTATGGACAGCGTTGCTTATGGCAAAGCTGGTATGATGCTTTTCGGTTCATGGGTTGTTCCTCAGATCCAGGGTCGTGTTCCTGAAGGAAAAGATCCTTCTATCATCAAATTTGCTCCCGCTCCTGATTTCGGTGCAGGAAGATATGTCCTTGCAGCTCCCGCTGACAACTGGGCAATCAGCAAATTCTCCAAGAACAAAGAAGCAGCTAGAGCTTTCATCGAGTATGTTTCTGAAGATGCACAGTTTATCGCAGACAGCGGATATATCGCTAACAAAAAAGGTGTAACTCCTGTTGTTCCTGAACTGTACTCCATCATCGACAAAATGGTTGAAAGCGGAGACTGTAAAGTTCTTCTCTCCCCTGCTACTGATGCAAACACTCTTGCTAATCAGGATGTTTTAACAGAAGCTGGTTTATATGCAGATTACAAATATGTTGGCCTTTTATTCGATGCTCTTGATACAACAAAACCTGATGATTGGACAGCTTACAACAAGCAGGTAGATGTACAGAACAAAGCTTACAAAGAATACAAAGACGAACTCGGACTTGAGTGGGTAGACTAATTAAAAGCTACTAAAGTACCGCGATGTAAGAGCCAGTCACAGGCCGTTGCCCTACGACCCGTGAGGGCTCTTTAGCGGTTTCACAAAGACAACAATCGCAAATGTAACATTAGCGGTCTGGACTTCCCCATTCAGGCCTGCAGTGAAAGAGGTTGATATGAAACAAACAAAAAGCAGCAAAATCATTATTTTTGCATTTTTAGTGATACCGGTCATTCAGTTACTGGTATTCTCCTATATTCCTATCTTAACCAATGTTTATCTGAGTTTTACCAGCTACAAAGGTGTTGGGACTCCCAGATGGATTGGACTTAAGAACTACGAAAGATTGCTGACTGATCCACAGTATATCATGGTTTTCAAGAATTGCCTCTGGTATATGATTGTTGCCATACCACAGCTGGTATTTGCATTTTTCCTTGCAATCTTTGTAAACGGCAAGTTCAAAGGTTTAAACCTGTTTAAAGGAATCCTTATTATTCCTTATTTATTAAACGGTGTTATCGTTTCTACAATTTTTATCATATTCTTTAATAACTCCGGAACTCTTAACCTGATTCTTGAATCCATCGGTCTTGGTGCATTAAAACAGCAATGGCTGCAGAACCTGAATCTAGTGAATCCTTCCATCGCCTCTATCGGTATCTGGCGTTATTATGGTATGAATTTTATTATGTTCTTTGGTGCTCTTCAGACGATCTCTACGGATTTATTTGAAGCTGCTGCCGTGGACGGCTGTACGAAGTGGCAGGAGATTCTCTACATATCTATTCCTTCCATCCGTAACGTACTGTTTATTAACATATTATTAAGTGTTTCCGGTTCCATTCAGGTATTTGAAATACCTTATATCATGATGAACGGTTCTAATGGAACTGTAACACCTGTTATTCAGATTCAGCAGAGTGCATTTATGGAGAACCGTGTTGGTTTTGCTGCTGCATTATCCATAATGGTATTTGTAATTGTTGTTTTAGCTGTTGGTTTACAGAGTATCTTTAACAAGAAAGGAGAAAGTGCAAGATGATAAAAGAAAGTAAAGCATACAAGATACTGCGCTATGTATTCCTCTTTGCAGCATGTATTTTTGTAATTGTCCCTATAATTCCTCTTATATTCATGGCCTTTAAAACAGGTGCAGAATATTCTGCTACAGGTGTACTGACTCCTCCTAAGAACTGGCTGAACGGATATAATTTCACTTATGCCATTCGTGTAGGTAAACTTGGTAAGGCTTTGTTCAACACTGCTATTATACTTGGTATCTCCCTGTCTCTGCAGATTATGTTTACTACCATGGTATCTTATGTGCTTCATCGTTTTAAATTCAGAGGCAGAAAGATCATCATGACTTTATTTACTTTAACTATGTTTATACCGGTTGTTACAACACAGACCGTTGTTTTCCAGATTATTTACCGTATGCACCTGGTGAATAAAATGGCCAGTGTAATCCTTTTATACTCCGGTGTAGGTATTATCGGTATCTATATCATGTTTAACTTGTTAGATTCCATCTCCAAGGAACTTGACGAATCTGCTTTATTAGACGGTGCCGGCTACTTTACAATTTACAGAAAGATCATTCTTCCTCTTTTAAAGCCTGCTTGCACTACTTTATTGATATTAAACGGAATCGGTTATTATAATGATTTCTATATTCCTAACCTTTACTTAAGAAAAGACGTACAGACCTTTACTGTGGCCCTTTATAAATTCTTCGGAAGTATGTCAACTCCTTTTGAGATTGTAGCAGCGGCAATTCTTTTAGGAATCATACCTATTGGTCTTGTATATATCTTCCTGCAGAAATACATCTTCTACGGATTAGCAGGTGCCATTAAGTCATGACAAGAGAATCTTTGTTCTACAAGATCTTGTCCGCTGTCCATATCGTGTTTTTTACCAGTATCTTGTTCTTCCTAACGGTTCTTTTGTCCTTAGGCTTTTTACTTCTGCCTGCACTGGGCGCAGTCTTTCTGATTGGGAAGGACGTAATATACAAAGAGATAAACATTACTGACAGCATTGTTAAAACCTATTTTGTGAATTTAAAACATTCCCTCCATTTAATGAAATATATTCCCGTTCATTTGATCATGCTTCTCAACCTCGCAGGTATTTACCTGTGGGCGGGAGCTGATAAAATGATATACTCTGTGCTATGCCTTGCTATGGCGTCCATTTTGCTGGTATTTATGCTTTATATAGCGGGTTACCGCACATTTATTGGAACTAAAATCGATCTGATAGAAATAACCTGTATTATATTTATCAAGCTCCCTTACTTTATACTGCTCTTTGTGGGGGTAGTTTGCCTGTTATATTTTTTCTCTGATATTATAATGTTTATATTAATACCGACCAGTACATTTTTTATCTTTGTTCTGGAGGCGGTCATATTTATTCAGATATTACTCTACCGTAAGACTCTGGGTACATTAAGCGAAGAGGATGAATTTTATTACCTGACTGAAAGTCCTTTTCGTAAAAAATAAGTTGCTGCTCTCTGGTAACAGCAGAAGTATAAAAACCTGTTACGGAATTGCTTCAACAAGTTTAAGAATCCTTAATCTTGGGTAGAACTAACTATAGAATCTTTGGGCTTTACGAGAAAATACTAGAAAGGGGCTTCCATTACGGAAGCTATTGAGATTATGAGTAAAATTAAAATGATAAGTCCCGCAGTTAAAAACATTCCCTGGCAGGAAAGACCTGAGAAACTCAGCGGAGCACCTGTATGGAGATATAATGAGAACCCTATTATCGGAAGAAACCCTGTAGAAGGCGTTGCAAGAATCTTCAACAGTGCTGTTATGCCTTATGGTGATGAGTTCATCGGAGTGTTCCGTGGTGAGCAGACAGATGGAATTCCTTACATTTACATGGGAAGAAGTAAAGACGCTATCCACTGGGATATCGAGCCGAATAAGATTCCTTTTGAAGATGAGAACGGAGAGCCTTTTATGCCTTTATATGCATATGATCCCCGTCTTGTTAAGGTTGAGGATACTTATTATATCATCTGGTGCCAGGATTTTTACGGTGCTGCTATTGGTATGGCAAAGACAACTGATTTCAAGAAATTCGTAAGACTTGAGAATCCCTTCATTCCTTACAACCGTAATGCAGTATTATTCCCTCGTAAAATTAACGGTAACTTCGTAATGCTCAGCCGTCCAAGCGACAGTGGTCATACTCCTTTCGGTGATATCTTCATCAGCGAAAGTCCTGATATGGTATACTGGGGCAAGCACAGACACGTAATGGAAAAAGGTAAGAGCTGGTGGGAGAGCGTTAAGATCGGTGGCGGTGCAACCCCTATCGAGACCTCTGAAGGCTGGTTAATGTTCTATCACGGTGTAAGCAGTACCTGCAATGGCTTTGTATACAGCATCGGTGGTGCAATCCTTGATATCGACAATCCTTCCATTGTTAAATATCGTTGCAGCAAATTCATCTTAACTCCTGAGGAGTGGTATGAGGAGAGAGGTTTCGTTCCTAATGTATGCTTCCCTTGTGCAACGATCCATGATCCTGAATCAGGAAAGATCGCTATTTACTACGGAGCTGCTGACAGCTATGTAGCACTTGCTTTTACAGAGGTTGATGATATTGTTGACTATATCAAAGAGAACAGCAAATTAACCGAGACAGATAGCGAAATCGGAAAAAGATAATTAAAGTTAATACGAAATATATTGAAACGGCCTGAGGAATTTCCTCAGACCGTTTTTTTATAACCAATATTACATTTTATCCATTTCTTCGCTTATAACATTGTGTTTGAAGAATCGAAAAAACTTGCTCTTCTCTTTAACCTCGTCTTTTCCATTGTCCGTCGAAGCATCCGCAGTTACAGTAGTATTTTCTACTTCAACTTCTTCAAACAATTCTTCATACATTTCATGTTTCTCTTCATATTCTGCACTATCCTTAAGGGAGCCTTGATTATCCTCCTGAAGGATATCATCCTCGTCTATGACTGTTCCATAGGATTCTCTGATCATATTCTGAAAGGATTCAGATACAACTTCCCTGTAGTGATCCATTTCACTATCCGGATTGTACAACCTGATCTCTTCATTCAGTGACAGCATCTTGTGATCCAGAAAGGATACGATTTCTGCACATTCCTTTAATTCTTTGCTAATCCTCTCAGGTGCATTACCTTCAAACTTATAATATATCTTATGTTCCAGGCTGGCCCAGAAGTCCATGGCAATGGTACGAATCTGTATCTCTGCTTTTACATTGACCATGGTCTCAGAGAGATAGATTGGTACTGATATTATCATATGGTAACTTGTATATCCATTAGGCTTAGGACACATCATATAATCCTTAACCTTTAAGACATTAACATCACTTTGTGCTGCAATAAGATCAGCAATACGGTAGATGTCAGAAGTAAAAGAACAAATAATACGTATGCCTGCGACATCATTTATATATTTAACGATATTCTCTACTGTTAATTCCCTGTTATTATGCCTTAGCTTTTTCGCAATACTTTGTGGAGATTTCATTCTGGAAGTTATGTGCTCTATGGGATTGTATTGATGATTCAGTTTAAATTCATTATTCAGTATTTCAAGCTTTGTATTGATTTCTTTCAAAGCAGAGTCATACATGAGCATTACTTTTTTCCACTCGTCTTCTTCACTATAAAAAATAGGTAAATCCATTTCCGTCCTCCTTAAACAAGGAAAAGTCAATCCCGCGTTGTTATCCCATGTTTAGAATATTTTCCGATTAGTTGTATCTTACTGCAACTCCGCTTCACCAATCATTTTACATTATAGCATAGAAATATGAACAATTTTTGAATATAGTGAAAATTAATAAAAACTTTATCATTTTTATATGTTTTTCTAACAATCTGAATGATTTTTATAGGAAATATGCATTATAACGGGATAATATGAGCTCCAAAGCAATAGCAGTTTAAGCAGAAGTAAAGCTCCATGTCTTCTAAAAATCACTTAAAAGTCATGAAGCTTTCTTATCTTTGATACGTAATTACAGGCTGGAATTTACATAGGAGTAATCTGTATCCATAAGTTTCTGGTTATCATCTAACTGTGATACACCATCTTTGCTAATCTTTTTTAACACTGTCATGGATACCAGTAAGAGAAGCGCTGATACCAATGCAATAATCAATAAGACAAATAAGCTGGTAACCAATGTTCCTTCACCTAAGCCGCCGCTGATAGACTGACGGAATGCATAAATGGAATATGTCATAGGAAGTACCGGGTGTATTGCCTGGAAGAACTTATCCGTTAACTGCATAGGGAAGGTTCCGCCGGCACCGGCAAGCTGAAGTACCAAAAGTATCATAGCTACAAAACGTCCTGGATTATCAAAAGCTACAGATAACAGCATGATTAAGAGCATATAGGCATTAGCTGTTATTATGGCTGTTATATAGTAATTTCCGGTCTCTACTGTGGTTACCCCCAGTACATGCATAAAGCCTGCATCGATTACTGCCATTGCAGTTGCAGCAACAATACCTACGGATAATTTCGCAAGCCACCATTGTACAACAGGCTTACCTTTCATGGCAACTTTTCTGATAGGATAGATGAAGTTAAAGAGCATACATCCTACATATAAGGAAAGGGATAATACATAAGGAGCAAGTGCATGACCATAGTTGGGAACATCACTGTATAAGGTCTCTTCTGAAGTACTTGGTGCTGCTATCATATCGATAGAATCATCAGATACTGCAAAGGAGTCAATGGTATCTGCACCATCCTGTAAACCATCAGACAGTTTTCCTGCACCGCCTGAAAGGTCTGTCAGACCATCTCCTAACTGTTTGGAACCATCTGCTAACCTAGCTGCGCCGTCGTGGATATCTTCTGCACCTTTTGCTATTTTATCCATACCGGTGGATAATTTATTATTATTTTCTGCAAGCTTACTAAGACCTGCTGTTAATTCATTGCTACCGCCGGCAATTTTGTCAATGCCGCTGTTTAAATCTGCTGCTTTCGTATCTAACTGATCTAATCCTTTTGTTAACTGAACCACTCCGGCGGTATAAGAAGTCACACCGGTTTCCAGGCTTTTAGCGCCTGTTGCTAACTTACTAAGCCCCTCAGTCAAAGCAGGTGCCTGTGAAGAAATAGAACCAAAGGCTGTATTTAACTTAGAGGTACCCTCTACCAATGCAGGGGTTTTGTCTGCAAGCTGGCTTAAACCACCGGATATCTGATTTGCTGCTGTACCTACCGTTTCATAACCTGCCAGAAGTTTTGCGGCACCCTGTAGGATTATTGCCTGCTGCTCCTTGGGCAACTGACTGAAAGTGCCGTAATCAAGATACTTTGAGACACCGCTTACCTGCTCTTTAGTGGGTATCCCTGCTGCCAAGGATTTTGCTCCAGTATTAAGTGTTGAAACTGCAGTGTTAACTGCTGTCATACCGTCAGCGAGCTGTTTCACACCTTCTGCATTGGAGCTTAAAGAACCTATGGTGGTTCCAAGCTTTGTGTTTAACTCAGTAACACCGTCTGAAACTAATTTTGCACCATTCTTTAAGTCTTGCGAATTTGTATTTAAGGTATCTGCTCCCTTAGCTGCTTTCTTAACGCCATTCGTGTAAGTCTTAACACCTGCCTGGTATTGTGCCAAGCCATCCTTTAGTGTAGCTGCTCCCTTATTTGCTGAGAGAACACCGTCCAGATAAGTACTTAAGCCAAGACTTAAGGTATCCACACCATCACTGAAGGTTAAGCTGGCTTTGGACAATTTATCAAGGTTGCTGTAAATGGTCTCATTACCTTCTTTCAGTTTATCAGAACCCTCTTTAATCTGTGAGGAAGCATCTGCTGCTTCTGTGATCTTACCGCCCATGTCTTCAACTTTATCAAATATAGCAGATACATAAGCCTTTGTTACTTTCTCTGAAACCTTAGTCTGTAATTCTTTGATTGCCTGAACACTTACTACTTTACCTAAGTAATTCACACCGGCATTGGTTTCATAATTAATAACCATCTGTGTTGGATCATCAGAGAGAACCGTCGCTGCATTGGCAGAAAAATTCTCCGGGAAAGTTACTATCATATAGTACTTCTTATCTTTTAATCCCTGTAAAGCTTCTTTAGAATTTACAAAATGCCATTCAAGACTCTCATCTTCTTTTAACTCATCCACTACATTCTCTCCAACGGATAAAGTCTGACCTTCAAACTCCACTGACTGATCTTCATTTACAACTGCAATTGGAAGGTTCGCAGCCTTACCATAGGGATCCCACATTGATCTTAAGAAAAAAGAAGCATACAACAAAGGTATACAACATATTACGACAAAAGATATTAGCAGCAGTCTGTTTGCTTTAATCTTTTTCCATTCTGACTTTATCATTTCCATATATATTTATCCATCACCTTTCTGATCCATAAATCGAAGTCACTCCACTGTTCTGCCTTATTCCAGTTGATGGGCTGGATTTCCTTGCTGCCCAAGGTCTCCTGAAGTAGCTGGCTTACTGTTTTTGTTCTAAGTGCTTCCCTGTATAACATATCTGCTTCTGCAAAAGCATTTCGCATAACTACCGTACCCTGATTGGCAATGACCTGTATATCTTCAAATACTTGGTCTATAAGTCCGGAATCCGGATAGGTCATTATTGTTCCTTCCAATGCCTCTACTATTTCCAGCAGGTTTATGTCATCCGTGTTTTTTGCCAGTGTAAATCCCCCATTATTACCGGATACTGAATTTACCAGTTTTGCTACTACCAGTTTTCGTATGATTTTCTTCGTATAAGTCAGGGAACCTTTCAGTCGTTTATGGATCTCCTCCGATGCTACGGGTATGGAGTGTTCCTGGGTTGCTAGTAATGCTATGATACAAACGGCTTGCTCGATTCCTCTGGTTAATTTCATTCTCTCATCTCCTTCATTGATATTTCATGTCCATTATAGACATTTCAAATCCACAATGGAATCATACTCTCCTTGGACCTAACTGTCAACAATCATTGTGACAAAATTTTTCATTATAAATTGTATTTTTTATTCATTTTTTCATACAACTTCTCTTTCATAACAAAATTATATAAGCTTAAATTCTACGGACCGCTTAGTTCAGCATATTAGCCCCTGTCTTTACTAAGAATTTTATTGCAAAAGATATCTATATCAAATATTAATATCCCCCTATCCTATTCAATCTATCAGATTATACTTTATCATATTATAGGATAAGCTATGCTTGCCTCATTCTAAGCGTTTATATATCTGGTATCCTTTTAATAATAAAATTAATTTGTCCTTTAAAAATTCAATATTTTTTTAAATATATATTAAATTCATTCATTTTCTTGTTGACAAATATTAGTAGTGTGATATAATGTGAAAAGACTATAAAAGAAAGTGAGGTAAATAATATGTTTAATCGTAATTTTAATGCTGCAGCCAATTATACTAATAATTTAACTTTTATTACCTCAACGCATAATTCTTTTATATAGTGCAGTCCCTATAATAGACTGTACACATGTAATATAATAAAGAATTTTTAATGCCGTGGTAATAGACCACGGCTATTTTTTGCCCAAAAATAGGGAGGAGGATTTATGAAACTATCAAATTATATCAAACGATACTGGTATATTTACGCCATTGCCATTATCTGTATGACTATAAGCATCGCCCTGGATATGTTATCACCACGAATATTAAAGCTTATTATAGACGATGTTATAGTTGCCGGTAAGTTGGAACTACTTACCAGACTTTTAATAACAATCTTTATGATTGGTGTGGGCAGAGCCCTGTTCGGCTACTTCAAAGAGGTTCTCTTTGACTCAGTCAGTTCAAAGATTGGTGCGGATATCAGAAGAAATCTGTTCCGCCATGTCCAGAGCCTGTCCCTGGATTACTTTGATAAGAACAATACCGGAGAACTTATGTCCCGTCTAAAAGATGACGTAGATAAAGTCTGGTCAGGTGTTGGTTTTATCGGAATGCTGGTAGTGGAGGTTATCATCCACACTTCACTGGTACTCTACAGCATGTATACCCTAAGCCCAAAGCTTACTATAATTCCATTGATTGCAATGCCTATTGTTGCCTTTATAGCAATCAGGATGGAAAAGAAACTGGATAATGTCTATGAGGAAATCAGCGAAGAAAATGCTAAGTTAAATCTGGTAGCCCAGGAAAACCTGGCAGGTGTAAGAACTGTTAAAGCTTTTGCAAGAGAAAAGTTTGAAATAGGCAAATTCCTGTCTCACAACAAACGCTACTATGAACTTAACATGAGACAGTCCAAAGTACTTATCAAATATAATCCCTTTTTTCAGTTCATAACCAGACTTCTTCCGGTTATCATTATAGTAGCCGGTGGTTTTCTCGTAATACAGGAAGACATTACTCTTGGTACACTTGGTGCCTTTGCAGAATATGCCAATAATATTGTATGGCCTATGGAATTACTGGGCTGGCTCTTTAACGACATGGCTTCTGCAGCTGCCTCTACTAAGCGAATCAACAAAATAATGATTGAAAAACCTACTGTTATCAACAAAGAGGATTCTGTTCCCCTTGATAAAGCTGACGGTGATGTCGAATTTGAGAATGTAACCTTTAACGTAAATGATACAACCGTACTTAAAAATGTAAGTTTTCACTTAGAACCAGGTAAAACCCTTGGTATCATGGGTGCCACAGGCTCCGGCAAAACATCTGTTATCAATCTGCTGCAGCGCTTTTATGAAACAACAGAAGGAAATATCAAGCTGGATGGCATTAATGTGAAGGATCTCTCCCTTTATGATTTAAGAAAGAATATGGCACTGGTTATGCAGGATGTATTCTTATTCTCTGATACTGTAAGTGAAAATGTAAAGATGGGTCTTCGTCCCCTGTTAACAGATCAGGAAGTTATTCATGCCACCATGCAGGCACAGGCTTCCGATTTCATTGAGAAGATGGATGAACAATATGATACCGTAGTGGGTGAAAGAGGTGTTGGACTTTCCGGCGGTCAGAAACAGAGAATCAGTATTGCCAGAGCTCTTTCAAAGAAAACTCCGATTCTCATTATGGACGATTCTACCTCAGCCCTGGATATGGAAACAGAACATCTGATACAGAAGAATTTAAATGAGCTGGAGCATACTACCAAAATCGTTATTGCCCACAGAATTTCAGCTGTTAGAAATGCTGATGAAATTATTTTCTTAGAGGATGGTGCTGTTGCAGAAAGAGGAACCCATGACTCTCTCCTTGAGAAGAAGGGCTTATACTATCAGACCTTCATGGCACAGTATGGAGAATATTTAGCGGATAATCCTATAAAGGAAACTGAAAAAGAGGCATCCTTTGCCATATAAATTAATTTATAAGACACCTCTTAGCTCTTTTATCCAGAGCGGAGGGGTGTAAAAGATCTGTGCCGATAAATGATCAAATATAGTTTATTATATATTAATCAATTATATTAATTTGATATTTATGGAATAGATTAACCTTAAACTCGTATGCGCCTAAAAGCGCAGAAATGGAGGATTTATGTCAGTTAATGCTGTCAGGGTTGATGAGAATCTGGTCGGCCCCGGTAAAATAAATACTCTCTTAAGGCTCTTTCGTTATCTATTAACCTATAAGAGAGAAATTCTTGCCGTGCTGTTAATTATGGGTGGTACTGTGACCATCAGTCTTTTAAACCCACTTATAATAGAGCACGCAATCAATGTTAACATAGCAGGTAAAGATGTTAACGGCCTTATAAAGCTTGGTATAGCTGCAGCCGCCTTAAACATTACTTATATCCTGTTAGTAAAGCTTCGTATGTTCATAATGGCAAAGATAAGTAACACCGTCTTGCTTAGCATACGACAGGAGCTCTACACTCATATCCAGAAATTAAGCTTTAGCTTCTTTGACAGCCGGCCTACCGGAAAGATACTGGCACGTGTTATCGGTGATGTAAACTCCCTAAAGGACGTACTCACCAACAGTGTTACCACTCTTATCCCAGACTTTATTACCATAGTAGCTGTTGTTATAATTATGATGGTTAAAGATTATAAGCTAGCCTTTGCTGCTTTAATAAGCCTTCCCTTACTCATTATAGGTATGTGGCTTATTCAGGTATACTCCCATGTAAGATGGCAGACATATCGTAAGAAGAATTCCAACCTGAATGCTTTTATCCATGAAGATTTATCCGGTATGCGTATTATTCAGAGTTTTACAGCAGAAAAGGAAACCTCTGATGCCTTTGACAGCATGCTGAATGAGCACAGAGGCTCCTTTATAAAAGCAATCCTATTAAGTGATGCTTTTGGTCCTATTATAGACTTCTGCTGGGGTATTGGAACTGTTTCTCTTTTCTTCTTTGGTATAAAGATGACAGGTGATAATGTTACTCCCATTGGAACACTGATTGCCTTTAGCTCCTATATCTCCATGTTCTGGAGACCTATTATGAACCTGAGCAACTTTTACAATCAGCTGGTAACCAATATATCCGGTGCTGAGCGTATCTTTGAGATTATGGACACCGCTCCTGATATCAATGATGAAACTGATTCCACAGAACTTCCTCATATCAAAGGAGAAGTACATTTTGATCATGTAACTTTTGCTTATGACAAAGATACTCAGGTCTTAAACGATGTAAGTTTTCTGATCAAGCCTGGTGAGACCATTGCTTTGGTTGGCCCTACCGGTGCCGGTAAAACTACCGTAGTAAACCTACTCAGCCGTTTTTATGATATACAAGACGGCACTATCTATATTGACGGTAACAACATCCGCAACGTATCCATTGAAAGCCTGCGTATGCAGATGGGTATTATGACACAAGATAATTTCCTGTTCTCCGGTACTATAAAGGATAATTTGAAATACGGTAAATTAGATGCAACCGATGAAGAGATCATCGCTGCTGCTAAAGCAGTTAATGCCCATGACTTCATAATCAAAATGGAGAAAGGCTATGATACGGAATTAAAGGAAAGAGGCGCCGGGCTGTCTGCCGGACAAAAGCAGCTCTTAGCCTTTGCCAGAACTATGGTATCCATGCCGAAGATACTTATTCTAGATGAGGCAACCTCAAGCATTGATACTCATACAGAATTACTGGTACAGCAGGGTATCGAGGTTCTTCTAAAGGGACGTACTTCTTTCGTTATTGCACATCGTCTATCAACGATTCAGAAAGCTGACAGAATCTTTTACATCGACAATGGAGGCATTGTTGAAGAAGGAAGCCCTAAAGAACTTCTGGAAAAGAAGGGTGCATATTACGAATTATATATGGCCCAGTTTAAGAACATTTAATAACTATTAAAGCAACGAATTTCGGATTGATCATCTCCTACGATGCAGCTTTTCTTCAATTCAAAATAACGTTGAATATAAATCTTAGGGATTTAGAACAGGAAGCAGCCTATACGTGTTGCTTCCTGTTTTCTTATTAAGGTGTGCCTCACAACTCTTTGCACCACTATGAATTCCCTCTTAAACGCTGCCTGCTCCAGGTATGCACCTGTTTATAGTAATAGAATTCTCTTCTATTTTATATGTGCATTACACCTACATGGAATCTTCATTTCAAATTCAATGTTTTTGTTATAATTTAGCCATCAAGAGAAAGCAACTGACGAAAGGATATCAGAAACATCATGGTGACAGTCAATCAGGTAAAAGTTAGTTACGGTAATCAAGTAGCTTTATCAATAAATAATCCTATCAGTTTTAAAGCCGGCGACCGTATCGGTATTATTGGCTCAAACGGCGCAGGAAAATCAACCTTTGTAAAAACCATTCTCGGTTTAACAAATTACCAGGGAAATATTACGACGGAGCTTCAACCGGAAGAAATGGCCGTTCATATGCAATACAATAATTATGCTAACACCATGGCGGTAAAGCACATAATAGAAGCAGTTCTGTATACCAGAATAAAGAAGAACAAGCTCTTGAAAGATCTGATACCTTCTTTGATTTTGAAGAGTGTTTGACTAAGAAATACGCCGCGCTCTCAGGAGGTCAAAAACAAAGGCATACCATCATACTTGTACTGATTCAAGATTCACCTCTAGTATTTTTCGATGAGGTAACCTCCGGCCTGGATTTCGAAACAAGGCAGAAGCTCATGACCAAGCTAGTGGAATGGTACAGCAATAAACCAACAACTCTGTGCGTAGTTTCACACTGCTATGAGGAACTGGAACAACTGGTAAATAAGCTGTTAATATTAGAACGGGGACAAGTTGTAGATTTTGGCAGCAAAGATGAGCTATTCCGTAAATACTGTGGTAAAACGGTCATCACTAATGCATTATAAACCAATGCATTATAGACCAGCATATTAAAATGCCTCTAAATACAGTAGTGGGGGAGGAATTCAAATGAATCCCTCCCCCACTACTTTATAAAATCCTAAAAATTAAAAGCTGACAACACGCATGAATGATATACTTACCTATATAGATGCAGCATATCACTTTGGTCCCACTTGATTGTAGCACACCAGAACCTGCCGACAGCTTTTATTTAATTTTAAACTAGCGTAGTTTTAAATGTTTTATGAACTTATAGATCAAAACCTTCTAGGCAGCGTTATCGTAAAGGTTGTCCCTTTTGTAAGCTGTGATCGTACTTTTATCTTACCGGTATGACCAAGAACAATCAGTTTTGCGATAGATAATCCCAGACCATGTCCGCCTATTTTAGCACCTCTAACCTGATCAGAACGATAGAACCGTTCAAATATATTCTCAACATCTTTTCTGGTCATACCCATCCCGGTATCACTTACAGTGATTACACAATCTCCGTCATCATCCTGGCAGGTTATGGTTATCGTATCATCTTCTTCGGAATATTTAACTGCATTGTCAATAAATATGCGAATAGCCTGCTTCAGAGCCTGTTTATCACCATATACCTCTACATCCTGTAGAATTGATGCTTCAATAACACGGTCTTTTACTACAAGCTTTGTCTCCTTAACCATTTCTTCCACGACATCGCACATATTGAATCTCTGTTTATCTAACTTAAGGGTTTTCTTATCATGTCTTGAAAGAAAAAGTAACTTCTCTACAAGATCCTGCATTGCTTTGGCTTCGTTATTAATGGCATCTATCGATTCCAGCATAACTTCTTCATTACTTGTTCCCCATCTGTTTAACAGGTTGGCATAGCCCTGTATAACAGCGATAGGCGTACGAAGCTCATGTGAGGCATCAGATACAAATTGCTTCTGGCTTTCATAGGAAATCTCCAAACGATCCAGCATATTATTTATTACTGCTGCCAGATCCTTTAACTCATTTTTTGTGCCTTCCACATTAAGCCGCCTGCTGCCAAGATTATTAACCGTAAGACGATTTGCAGTCTCTGACATCTCAAATATAGGCTCTAATAAAGTCCTGTCACTCTTTCTGCCATAATGGGTTATCACATATACCAGAAATAAATACAGTAAACCAACACAGAGTAAGAGTATATTTAATTCCTTTAAACTGGCTGCAAGATCATACTGAAATAGGATATCAACAGAAGCTCCGTTAACAACTACCTCCTTATGCTCTTCTACTATAACGGCCAGGTCGCTTTCATCAAAAACTCCACTGATGTATATAGAATCAAAAAGTTTTTTCTCTCCTGAAAGATCCTTATCTAAATTGTTAAAGAGAATAACTCCACTATTAGTATCAATTGCTTTATAATGAATCCCAAGAAGATCAAACGTACTGTCATTATTGCTGGCATTTTCCTCAGGAAAACCTTCTTCTACTGCTTCACCTAATATTACCTCTGCCCTATCGTGCATCTGAAGTTTCTCACTCCACAAAAACAGAAGGGAGAAGAAACATAAAAACAGTACACCGTTTATAATAAGGAGCTTCAAATAATGAAGAGAAATACGAAAAGCAATAGAGAAACGAAAATTACCCAGCCATACTTCTCTCCTCTTACGAAAAGGAAGCACAATCCTTATAAGAAACTGTCTTAAGGATTCTTTT
Organism: Anaerocolumna sp.; assembly: GCA_029256725.1. GTDB lineage: Bacteria > Bacillota > Clostridia > Lachnospirales > Lachnospiraceae > Anaerocolumna. The sequence goes on from JAQSXJ010000073.1 coordinate 22,979, forward strand.
AAATTAACCTTCATCTTTAATAATGTAACCTACCCCTCTCACCGTGTTAATAAGACGAATGCTATACTTATCATCTATTTTCTGTCTCAGGTACCGGATATACACATCTACTACGTTTGTATCCCCTAGATATTCATAGTCCCATACATTATTCAAAAGCTGTTCTCTGGTAATAGCGATATTCTTATTCCTGATAAGATATTCTAATAATTCATATTCCTTCTTCGTTAGAACCAGTTCATCATCACCGTAAAAAGCACTATGCCCAGATAAATTAAGTTTCAGTTTACCAATTATAAGTAGATCCTGTTTGGGCTGGACCTGCTTTGTATGACGATTTAATGCTACTCTTATTCTAGCCAGGAGTTCCTCAATAGCAAAAGGCTTTGTCATATAGTCATCAGCACCTATATCAAGTCCTGCTACCTTATCAGTAACATCATCTTTGGCAGTAAGCATTATAACCGGCACATCTGATTCCATACGAATTCTTCTGCATACTTCAATACCGCTAATACCGGGAAGCATAATATCCAGCAGAACCAGACTAACATCCTTTTGAAGAGCCTTCTCAAGGCCAGTCCTTCCATCAGCAGCAATTTCTACCTCATAACCTTCATATTTTAACTCAAGCTCAACAAAGCGGGCTATTTTACTTTCATCTTCAACTATCAATATTTTAGGCATATACTACCCTCCTGTATAATATTCCATCTAAACCCATTCTATCTGTTAAAATAGCTATTTGCAATAACTTAATATTAAAATTCTATTAGAATTGCTAGGTTTGATACGATTAAATTAACAATCAATAAAAAAGGCAATGAACAATTAAAAAGTTTTGGCAATAAAAAGTGTATAAGTAACTTAACAGCTACAGACCATTAAATGCTACAAACAATTTAAGGGATACATGCTATTAAGCAATTACAAGTAATTAACTGTGTCAAGCCATCAAAGGTATAATCAATTTATAGAATACACGTTATTAAACTAACTCAAATATAATTAAATGTGGGGTGTCATCAAAGAATTATAATCCATTTAAAAGGTTTACATGTCATTAAGCTATTACAAGTAATTAGTTATGACTAGCCATCAAAGGGTTAGAAGTCGTTAATAGGATTCACGCTATTAAACTAAATTCAAATATTTTAAATGTGACTTGTGGTCAAAGGGGTTAGTGTCTCTTTAAAAGATAACAAGTAATTAAGCTATTGCAAATAATTAAATGTGACTGCCAACAAAAGGTTAGAGGCTCTTAAAAGATAGCAAACAACTAAGCTATTACAATTAATTAATTGTGACTTGCCATTGAAAAGTTATAAGTCATTTAAAAGGTTATAAGTTATTTAAAAGGTTACATGTCATTAAGGCTATTACAAGTAATTATTGTAACTAGCCATCAAAGGTTATAAACCATTGAAAGGGAGCAAGTGATTAGAACTTACACTAAAATTAAAGGCACCCACAAATAACTTCTCATGGATGCCTTTAATTATATATAAATACCTGTTCTCTTTTACAATTTTGTAGCAATTAATTATTTTTCTTTTTTTAAAGTCAATATCAATTCAATCTAGGCTAAGTCCTATTTCTAATATTGACCTTGACCTTAATACAAATTCAATGTCAGTTCAGTTATATATTAATATCTGCATTTTAAGCACTAAACTTATTAAAATTATAAAACAGATTTAACAGCTGCAACTACATTTTCAGTTGTAAAACCAAATTTTTTGAATAACAGTCCTGCAGGCGCAGATGCACCAAAGCCTTTCATTGTAACTGTAGTACCGTCAAGGCCAACATATTTACCCCATCCAAAATCGATAGCTGCTTCAACTGCTACTCTGGCTCTAACATTCTTTGGAAGTATGCTTTCCTTATATTCCTTGCTTTGCTCTTCGAAAAGATCAATCGAAGGAACGCTTACAACTCTTACATCAATTCCTTCTTTCTTCAACTCTTCCTTGGCATTAATACTGATTTCAACTTCAGAACCACTTGCCATAATAATAGCATCCGGTATTTCTTTCTCAGAAGGAGCAATGATATAAGCACCTTTTAGAGCTTCTTTACTGGAACCTTCATACTGAGGCAGGTTCTGACGTGTCAAAACAAGGGCAGTAGGAGTCTTCTTAGTTGTAACTGCATAATACCATCCAGCTATTGTCTCTGTTGCATCTGCAGGTCTGAATACAGTAAAGTTAGGCATAGCACGGAGCATAGCAAGCTGCTCGATAGGCTCATGTGTAGGTCCGTCTTCTCCAACACCAATACTGTCATGTGTAAGTACAAAAGTTAATGGAAGTCCCATTAAAGAAGAAAGCCTTGCCATA
>JAQSXJ010000074.1 GCA_029256725.1 Anaerocolumna sp.
TGAACAATCTTTTTCTTAAATTCAAAACTATATTTTGCCATAAAAAAACTGACCTCCCATACGTTAGATTTTTAGGTCTAATTTATGGGGGTCAGTTCAGTGTGACTTGCTTCTTTTTATATAGCTTATCAAATATCATTATCAAAATATCATTATCAAACATCATTATCAAAATATCATTATCAATGAATATCATTCATCAATAAATATCATTCATCAATAGATAACATTCATCGTTAAATATCATAATCAATTAAATTCGTTATCAATAAATAAAGATATCAAATAAATACTATATAATACATCATTCAAAAATGACTTAATTTGGCTAAAAACTGAATATTGAATACCTGCAGTCTTAAGTCGATTTACTGAAGCGTAATTTCAAACAGTCTCGCTGTAAAGGTCTTAGGAAGTCTTACTGACAGGCTGTTATTATCCTTGTTATAAAGATAATCGCATTCTTCATAAGAGGGGTAAGCGCACTTAACCTCTGCTACTGTACTGCTTAAACCAGGAAGAGGAAGAACACAAGTATCAGTTTCGCTGTTTCTTCTCCATACTGCTACATAAAGCTTCTTCTCAGCCTGAAGTCCTAAACTAACCCAGGTATCAGAAAAGGCTGATAAACCTAAAGGCCAGAAGGGAAGTGCTGCTCTGATATCACCGCGGATTGTTTTATAATAATCCAAGGCTTCTTTCACCAGAACTTTTCTCTCCTCTGTTAGGTGTACAAGGTGACCACTCTGATGGATACGAAGCAGCATTGCATTAACCATGTTAAAGACTACCTCTTCCTTGTCACCGGCAGTCATTGGATAGGACCAGATAGCTGACTGTTCGGGAGTTAGACCGGAAGGAGAGTTGGCTGCAATGGTGGCGTAACGCTTATAATCATCCTGATCACTGGTTGACTGGATGGAGTGTCTTGACAGCATGGCATAATCTATACGAAGACCGCCGCTGGAGCAGTTCTCTATAATAAGGTCAGGATATTTCTGAAAGATAGCATCCAACCAGGCAAGATAGGCTCTTTCATGGCCTAAGAGGCCGTCTCCGAAGCTGTCTGCATGAAGCTCTGTACCAATTCCGGGTTCTATATTATAATCCATTTTGATGTATCCCACACCATAATCTTTGATAAGCCTGTCAATTACCTCATCCGCATGGGCTCTTACTTCTGGATTACGGAAATCCAGCTGATAACGGGAACGGTCATATACCTTTTTGCCATGACGCATAAAGAACCAGTCATCCGGTACTTTGTCTGCCTTGGGGCAGTTGATTCCCATTACTTCTAACTCCAGCCATACACCGGGGATAAGGCCTTTGCTTCTGATATAATCCGTAACTTCCTTAAGACCTCCGGGGAAACGTTCTCTGGATTCCTTCCATTCACCTACATTATCCCACCAGAAACCAGCTGAATACCAGCCTGCATCAATACAGAAATATTCACAGCCTGCTTCTGCAGCGGCATCAATTAAGGGGAGTTCCTTTTCGGTAGTAGGGTCTGCCCAGAGGCAGTTCATATAATCATTGAAGATAATTGCAAGGGATTCATTATCTTTATTGGGACGTCTTATAATTCGACGGTATTTGGTCAGTTCACCCATAGCAGTATCAAAATTGCCGGCATCAACACCCACAGATACAGGCACTGAAATAAAGGTATCACCAGGTGCAAGCTCTTTGGACCAGTGGGATTGAATTTCAGTAGGGCCACTTAAGGCAAGATAGAGGTGGGCATTGTAATCGGAAATTTCCCAATGCCAGGAACCGTTGTGTTCAATCTGCCAGAAGAGGCTGCTGCCGGTTTCCTCGTTTTCTAAATATCCCATAGGAAGGTATTCTTTTGTAGACCAGTTGCCGGTATTTGTAATATTGATAGCTTTAGAGGAGCGCTGTTCCACATCCGGCTGTGCTTGTGGCAAACCAAGTTCTGATAGTGTGTAGGACTGCCAAAACATTTCTCTCTGCCAGGCATTATGAGGAATTTTTAAAGATAACTTATCGTCTCTTTTTAAGATTCCTTCCTTATCGATTCCGTTATAATAGAAGGAAGAGATATATTCAAGGGTCTGGCTTTCTTTACCCCCATTAATTACTTCACTGTAGGAACGGATGACAGATATTCCGTCATAGAATTGAATATGACTTGTAACGGTAACTTCTGTTTCTTCATCTATTACGGTAATCTCAAGCTTACGTCCCAGGGTATTACGATAATCATTATGAGCTTGGTATTTCATACGATAACCGGGAGCGGTTATAATGTATTTGTTACCGTGGCGCTCCAGCGGCCTGTTAATACCGGAGAGATTAATCTCCATCAGATGAAAGGAACCCTCCAGATTTCTTGATTTAATGTCGCTTTCATTAAAGGGGAGCGCGGAGAAGTGAAGCAGTTTAATTTGTCCTTCATCTGTTATTTCAAGAACCATATGAATCTTATTCTCATGAATTTGAATTCTTTCCATCTTTATCTTTATGCCCTTTCATGTATTTTTCCATGGCTACTACAGAATCCCTGCTGATTACATGTTCAATGGCACAAGCATCGTTATCTGCAATTTCCCCATCTATTTTTAGTATGTCCACAAAGAATTTCTTGATAATTCGGTGCTTGTCCGAAGTGGATTTAGCTAATTCAAGTCCTTTATCTGTCAGGAAGATTTCTTTGTATTTTTCATAATTTATAAGCCCTTTATCAGCCAGCGAAACAATGGCACTGTTCGTACTGGCTTTGGAAACGCCAAGTCTTTTCGCAATATCTGATACACGGGCACCTTCCTTGTCAGAGGATAGTTCATAAATGGCTTCCAGATAATTTTCCATTGTAAACGTCAGTTTGTCCATAAATAACCTCTTTTCTAAATATCACTGTAAATTTGATATTAATTGTATCTTAACAAAAGTCCGAAATACTAGGAATTACTGGTTTTCGGAGCATTTTCTGCTAATTCTTCCATCAGTTTATCAGTTTGATAAATTAAAATCAATGAATATAATATTAAATTTATGATTACAATTATTCTTTCTTCTGATATAATGCATAGAGGTATTAGTAATAAAGCCCTATTCATTGGATAGAAGCTCTGAGTACATGTTTTAGTAAACGGATATATGGCAATAACAGAAACAACTATGAAGTTTACTATTGTAGTGAAGTATATAATCCTAATATAGATACACAGCAGTAAGAATAACAGCCAATTTGATAAATATCGTAATATAATAAATATTTTTATATAGGATATACAGTAGTAAGATGTAGTTGCCTATATACTTATTATTTGCATATTTAACGCAATAACATTCATTTACATTTATGTGTGAAACACAAGAAGAGGAAGTTCGGCTATATGTTGATTCGTGAAGCAAAACCAAAGGAAGTTAAAGCCCTGCTGGAAGCAGGCTATAAATTATGGAACAAGGGAAGAACCTTTGAACAGTATTATAATGATAATACAAAGGAAGACAGCCATGGAACCAGGTATGTATTAGAGGAGAACGGTGCTGTGGCAAGTTCTCTTATTTTACTGAGACTTGGTCAGAAGTTTAATTGTGAGACCTATGGAATTGGTTCTGTATATACAGATAAAAACCATGCCGGTAATGGCTATGCAACTATTCTGATCAATTCCTGTATCGGTAAGCTGCACAAAGAGGACTGTGTTATATTCCTTTATTCCGAAATAGAACCTGCTTTTTACGAAAGACTGCATTTTAGGGTATTACCGGATAGGCTTCAGAAAAAGCCGGGATGTCATTGCATGGCGTCTTGTTCTGAAACAGTCTGGGATCAGATTATACAGACAGATATTGATAGTATACCGGATTATTTCTAGCATAAATAATGATATAAAGCAATGAGATATATAAAGCAATGCTTGAGTTATATTAGATACCAGACTATTCTGTTAATAATTGACAAGAAGAGACAATCGTTTTAAAATATTTTTATCAGAGTATGTAGCCTTCATACAGGTGAAACTGATTCATATTTAAGCTTTTATTAACGTTAAAAGCCTGGATATTAGCAGAGACCCCTGTATGTTTTTGCGTTCTAAAGCATTCCTTTAGTGCTGAAAGCTTGTACTCAATTATTGGTTTATTCACTTTAGCAATGATTTGATTATAATGAATTTTGTAGCCGGCAACGCAAATAAATTAGGAGGTAGATTATGTTTAGTACAATTGAAGTAGGAAAGAAAATAGCAGCATCTCGAAAAGAGAAAAATATGACACAGATGGAACTGGCGGATAACCTGGGTGTAAGTTATCAAGCAGTAAGCAATTGGGAAAGAGGCAATTCCATGCCGGATATCTCAAAGCTTCCTGAGTTGGTTTCCATATTAGGTTGCAGCATTGATGAATTATTAGGTAACAGGAAAGAAAGTGAACTCTTTAAGAAAGTACTGGAGGGAGATGCGACGGAATATGTAAAGGAACAGAAGGTATCTGTAGAAGAACTTGCCTCCGCAGCACCTGCTCTTAAACCAAGTCAGACGGAGAGTCTGGTTGAAACAGTTCTGGATGAGAATTCTGACCGTATTTCATTAGAAGACCTGGTAAAGATAGCCCCCTTTGTAAGTGAAGAGTTTCTAATGGAATGGATCAACCGAATTGATGTTGTGGAGAATATAAAAGGAGTTACTGCATTGGCACCTTTCTTAGAGAAAGAATCCCTGGAGGTACTGGTTAAAAAGATTGTTAATGTAGGAGATTTGTCACAGATTAGTCCACTGGCTCCTTTCCTTTCTGATGAAAGCCTTGATATGCTGGTTGAGAAGGCCTTTGAAGATGGCAAGATTGGTGAGTGCACAGGACTCTATCCTTTTCTTAGCAATAAAGCAGCAAAGAAACTAGCCGACCAATTTATGAAGAATGGAAACATGAAAGAGTTTGTAAAACTCGCACCTTTTTTATAAAACGCAATAACTCGTTGCCTTGGTGTTATTGCGAAAAAGATGGTATCTCGCATTACTCATTTGAACCGCTGCAGTTAAAGGACTGTAAAAAAGATGGGCATACTTGCGAACATATTCATCTAAAGAGTAGAGGCGGCACGCGTACCATAATTATACAGAACAGACCTAGTAAAAAGCATTCAGAGAAAAATCAACCATAGTAAAATCAACCCAAAAGTAAAATCAACCAAAGTAACATCGATCAAAGTAACATAGGACAGAGTAACATAAGATTAGAATCAGATATAGTGAGCAGTAACAATTTACAGCTATTCTAGCCTGTAAATTGTTAACTGCTTTGGAAAAGAGGAGAGATGAAAGAACTACTGCTGCGACGCAAGGGGAAATTTATTCAATATTTATTTGCCACGTTTATGTTTATCATAGACCACTTCGCCCAGATGGGTATCTTTGTACTGATACTCCATGCCATTGAGAAAGGTGATGCCAGGAATTACTGGACTGTAATCATAATTACAGCACTGTTTATTCTGTATACGCCGTTGAATTTCCTAATATCAAGGTTATTACGTATCCGTTATATGAGAGATACCATACTGGATGTCAGAAAACAGGCTTTTGATAAGATCATCAATATGCCCTTTAAGAAATTTTCTGCCAAGTCAAAGGAAGTATACATATCAAATTTGATAAATGACATCAATACTTTTGAAAATAAATTTTTTGTAAGTCTGCTAAATTACCTTATTAATATGGGAATGTTCCTATTTTCCATACTGATCCTGGTATTTCTTGATTACAAGCTGGCCATAGCCATGGCAGCCCAGGCAGTATTATTAACTGCATTGGCAGGATTCTTTATAAAGAAGTCCACTGTTTTGGAACAGGAATTATCAGAGAGCAACGAACAGTTTACCACAGATATGGCAAATACCTTTAATGGTATGGAAATACTTAAGTTAAACCACATAGAAGATAAATTCCGGGATAAGAGTATGGAGGCAGTCAGCAGAATGGAGCGTAAGAAGTATGCAGCCGCTGTCTTTACCGATATGCAAAAATATGTTATCCGTATTATTTCCTTTGCTTCGACTGTAGCAGTTATGATATATATGGCGAATAGCTTTATCAATGGATTAACCTTAAGCATGGGAGGGTTATTGTTTCAGCTGTGTTCCTCCAGCAGTAACTTTCTGATCAATGCTTTCCCGATGAGAAATCAGATGAAAGCCTCTATGACAATATATCATAAGATTGCAGACAGAACTGCGGAAACACTGGAAGAAGATAAAGGAAACGTGGAGTTTAACTTACAGGAAAGCATTTCGCTAAAGCATGTGACTTTCCGCTATGGAAACAAAGAAATTCTAAAGGATGCAAGCTTTGTCATAGAGAAGGGGAAGAAATATCTGATTAAAGGAGCAAGTGGTGCCGGGAAATCCACACTGATAAATCTCCTTGCCAAGACTACCGAGGACTATGACGGTGATATCCTGGCAGATGATACGAAATATCATGACTTAAATGAAAAATCCTTTCATGAAAAAGTGGCATTCGTGTATCAGGATGTCTTTCTCTTTGAAGATACTATCAGAAACAATATTACCCTGTATCAGGAGGTATCTGAGGAGAAGGTTAACTTTGCAGTTAAGGTCTGTGGTTTGGAGGGAATCTGTTCAGATAAGAAAGCCGGACTTGATGAGATGTTACTGGAGAACGGAAAGAATCTATCCGGCGGACAGCGACAGCGAATCTCAATAGCACGGGCAATTGCAAAGGATGCTCAGATTCTTTTTGTTGATGAAGGTACTTCAAGCCTCAATGAAGAACTGGGAAGAGAGATCGAAAAGGTATTCTTATCCCTTGATAATACGGTTATTGCCATCAGCCATCGCTATTACGAAGGAGTTACCGAAACTTATGATTATGTGCTGGAGATTAAGAACGGAAGAGTTCACCAGTTTCTGGCGCAGGAATATTTTAACGAGGTGGTTGTATGTTAAAGAAATTATTTCGCGCACTTCCATACCTGTTAGGCTCCTTGCTTGTTACTTTACTGTTAGTAGGTCTGGATACAGTGGTTACAAGAAAGATGCTTGGAATGCTGGATTTTGCACTGGCAGGGGATCTTGCTTCTCTTAAGAAAGAGACACCTTATCTGCTGGCAGGGGCATTGTTATTGGTACCATTAGGTGTCTTAGAAGCAATGACTAGTAATTTCTATAAGAAAAAGAGTAATCTCAATATAAAGAGTTATTATATAACAAGGGTATTTGCAAAGAATATCAGGGAATTTCAGAAAGAGAACAACGGAAAATACTTATCTTCAATGACCAATGACTTTAATACCTTAGAGACTAATCTGTTAACAGGTATTTATACAGTCGGAAGAGCATTGATGAACTTTCTGGCAGGTATGTGGCTGCTTTCAACGGTAGATTTAAGAATGATTCTGCTGGCAGTGGCTATCATTTTAATCAATCTTTTAATATCAGCCATTACAGCTAAACCTTTAAAGAAGAATTACAAAGAAAGAAGTGATCTCTTTGATGGTTATACTTCTTATATAAAAGAGGTACTCTCGGCTTTTCACATTGTTAAGAACTATAATCTACAGGATAAGGTTACGGCAGATTACTACCATAAGAGCGATGAGATACAGAATAAAGGCTTTCTGATAGAAAGGATGATGTCTTTTGTAAATGCTTCTCAGAATTTTGTGATGAGCAGCAGTTTCTATGGGATTCTATGTGGAATTGGCTATATGGCAGTTACCGGTAAGGTCAGTGCTGGTGGAATGATAGTAATTATGGAAGGTATAAACCGTATGACCTTTCCTATATTTGAACTGGCTGAAAGCTTACCAAAGCTTTTTACCTCTGGAGATCTTATTGACAAGATAGAGGATTCGCTTAAGAATCAGGAGACCTATGAGGAAACTGTAGCTTTGGAAGAGTTTAAAGAAGAAATTCGTTTTGAAGAAGTAGGTTTTCATTACGAGGATGATGAGAGACAGATTTTAAGGGATATTAATCTGGATTTTAGAAAGAATGGTAAATATCTTGTTGTTGGCCCCAGCGGAGGCGGTAAATCAACTATGCTTCGACTATTCCGTAAATATGTAAACCCTACACAAGGGAAAATCCTTATCGACGGCCATAATCTGATGGATGTTAAAAAAGAAGATTATTTCGGTCTTATAGCAAATATTGAACAGCAGGTCTTCTTATTTGAAGATACCATTCGGAATAACATAACCCTCTATAAAGAACTGGGAGATAGCGAAATCAACAAAGCAATCCAGGATGCAGGATTAAAGGAATTCGTAGAAGGTCTTCCGGAAGGATTGGATACAGTAATCTATGATAATGGCAAGAATATATCCGGCGGAGAGAGAAGCCGTATCGTAATTGCCAGAGCTCTTCTTAGTAAAGCAAGAATATTGTTAATGGATGAAGCTTTTGCATCTCTTGATATGGAGAGAGCAAGGGAAATCGAGAAGACAATCTTAAATCTTAAGGATATCACGGTTATTAATGTAAGCCATGTAATCTTTAAAGATACAAGAGAATGTTATGATAAAGTCATAACCATAAAGGGTACAGCATTTATCTAAGGACTTGCAAGCTGCAGGAAAATGAGGATTTCTTGTATATTCATAATTTGCAGGAGATGAGTTATACTTGTTATTCTACTCGGCAGAGGATGAACTACCGGAAGTATTATCTGAAGAAGAATTGGTGTCAGAACTGCAATTATCTGTCTCAGAGCCACTATCTGAATTAGAACAATTATCTGAATCAGAGCCACTATCTGTATTAGAACAATTATCTGAATCAGAGCCACTATCTGAATTAGAACAATTATCTGAATCAGAGCCTTCATCTGAATTAGAGCAATCTGTCTCAGAGCCTTCAACTGAATTAGAGCAATCTGTCTCAGGGCCTTCAACTGAATTAGAGCAATCTGTCTCAGGGCCTTCAACTGAATTAGAGCAATGATCTGTCTTTGAGCCTTTATCTGAATTAGAGCAATTATCTGTCTTAGAGCTTTCATCTGAATCAGAACAATTATCTGAATTAGAACAATTATCTGGCTCTGAGTTATTATCTGAATCAGAGTTACTATTTGAATCAGAGTCATTATCTGAATCAGAGGAAGCCTCTTCTTGAGAATCTTCAAGGGCAGCGGATTTCTTTGATTCACAAAGGTCCTGCTGAGCTTGAATAGTTGCAATTGTATCACCAAGCTGACTGAAAACAGACGAAATAACTGCCAGCTCATCAGAAGAGTACATTTGTGAAATAGTACAGGCTATAGCTGTTACTAAGGTAACAAGTTCACAGGAATTCATAGCTCCTCCCAATTCGCCCTTCGGAAAATAGTCTACCGAGGCAACATAAATAGTCTGCCTGTAAGAACGGAATTAACGATTATTTGGCACAACAGAAATTCTGATTGGCTAAATATCATCTAAATCGTTCTGAAAATAAGACAGGTTCATTATATATATATACGGGGACAGGAATCATAACATACCTACAGTTAAGTGAAATTCACAATAAATACATATATAGCAATTTCAATGTAAATACTATAAGTACATATATAATAAGAAAAATTTCTTGTATTTAACAAAAGCATTTGTTATAATAGCCATAGTTGATTAAAGGAGGTACTGCAAGAATGTGGATTATTAAATTTCGTTTATTATCTTTTTGCCGCTAATTTCATAGTGCTTAAAGCTCTGCCTGTCAGAGAGTGAAACGGGATAAGTCTGCCTTTTTGTAATACACATCGGTTTGAATAGTGTAATAGAAAGAAAAAGAAGGAGAAGAACCTTCTTTTTTTCGTGCATATTTTTTCTTACTCTTAATTAAACATCAGGCAGAGACTTGGAAAGGAAAAAATTGTATGATGAATAAAGAAAAAGTCCTCCTAGCCGGAGGAAAATTACAAAATGATGACAACTTCCAGGCGTCCATGGAGGAATTAAAAGAGCTTACTTTTGCCTGCGACATGGAAGTGGTGGGAGAAGTAACTCAGAATCTGGATAAAATTCATACTGATATCTATTTCGGGAAAGGAAAAGCAGAAGAATTAAAAGAACTCTTTGAAGAACAAGAGGCGGACTTAGTTGTCTTTAATGATGAGCTGTCACCCTCTCAATCAAGGAACCTGGAGAGATTCTTAGGCTGCAGAGTAGTGGACCGTGCAATACTAATTATAGATATCTTTGCAAGAAGGGCAAAAACCAGAGAAGCACAACTTCAGGTAGAAGCAGCAAGACTTAAATATCTGTTGCCAAGGCTTTCCGGAATGGGAATTAATATGAACCGCCAGGGAGGCGGCTCAGGACTTCACAATAAAGGAACCGGAGAGACAAAACTGGAACTGGACAGAAGAAAGATAGAAGAGAGAATAGCAAGACTGGAAAGAGAGCTGGAGGAACTGGTAGGAAGAAGACAGAACCAGAGACAAAAGCGAGAGAAGAATGAAGTTCCGCTGGCAGCCCTGGTAGGTTATACCAATGCAGGTAAGTCAACCGTAATGAACGGAGTACTAAAGCTGATGGGAAGCGCAGAAGAAAAGCTGGTATTAGAGAAAGATATGCTCTTTGCCACTCTGGAGACCTCAGTAAGAAAGGTACTGACAGAGGACAACAAAAGCTTTCTCTTAACAGATACCGTAGGCTTTATCAGCAGACTGCCTCATCACCTGATCAAGGCCTTTCGATCAACCTTGGAAGAAGTATTAATGGCTGATTTATTGGTGCAGGTCATAGATGTATCAGATAAAGAGTATATAAGAGAAGCCGAGGTAACTAGAAAGACCCTGGAAGAGTTGGGAGCCGGAAACATACCCGTACTCTATGTATATAACAAGGTAGATAAACTGACCGAAGAAGAATACAGTACTATAAGAAATACCTGTAAAGAAGATAACAGTATCTTCTTGTCAGCAAAATCAGAAGAAGATTTAAAAAGGCTGATTGGAGTAATAGCAGAGCGGCTCTTTAAAGAAAATGTAACCATCGATCTTCGAATAAACTACAGTGACAGCAAGTGGGTAGCCTACTTAAAAGAAAACACCTCCGTAATCAGTCTTAATTATGCAGAAGATGGAATCTATATAACTACCAATTGCAGCAGAGTAATCTTTGAAAAACACTTCAAAGATTCAGAATATATAGTAGCTACAGTCTAATCATTAAGATAGAATTGATATTACTAAAGCTGATAATCATTACAACTAACGCTTGTAAAATATCATTATAAGATATACAGAAAACATATAAATCTCTATACCCTTCATATATAGTGAGGGTATACGTAGTTTTTTATGTAAACGTTTGATTATTTCTATTAGCAAATCTAAGAGAAAAATCAATGCAATAGAACCAGATGATTTCGGTTTCTGTTTAGGAATTTTCTATTGAAGGGTTTCCCAATGACACTTAAATTGCGGCAGTTGCGACCAGGTCAGATTATACCACTGTTTGAGCCCACAGCAAGACGACTGTGATAACATTTCAGCGAGTTTGGTATAATCCTGACCTGCTAGGGAGCAACTGCCGCAATTTTAGTGGAATAGGAAACCCTGAACAAGAAAATGCATAAACAGAAGCCGAAATCATCGTCCACAGCCACAACCTTCTCTTCATCCATTGCACCCAAAAAATAATTGACAATCCCCCTGCAATCAGTTATGATTTATCTATTGTAGTAAGGGAGTAGTTAGCCGATTATGGGCAATAAAGCCAACATACTGGTAACCGATGGGTTATCTGGTTTTATTTTAAATAACGAGACTTACCTGTAGCGTTATAGTTGCGGGTAAGTCTTTTTTATGCGAAATATGGAGGAAATTGGCGACGAAAAAGGTTAAGCATCAGTAAGAAGGAGAGAATATGCATGAATCTGTTAGAATTACTTATATTAGCAATCGGTTTGGCAATGGACGCTTTTGCTGTAGCTGTCTGTAAGGGATTGTCCATTAAGAAAATTACAGCAAAACATCCTATTATAGTAGGTTTATACTTTGGAATCTTTCAGGCAGGAATGCCTATGATCGGTTATTTTCTTGGCAAACAGTTCAGTAATAAGATAAATGCCATTGACCATTGGGTAGCCTTTATCCTATTGGGTATTATAGGCATTAATATGATGAAAGGTTCATTAAAAGAGGAAGAGGAAGAGGGCTGTGATTGTAATGAATCGGATAATACTCTCGCGGTTAAAGGAATGTTGATACTCGCAGTGGCAACCAGCATTGATGCTCTGGCAGTAGGAATTACCTTTGCATTTTTGAAAGTTAATATCTTTGTTGCGACCTCCTTTATAGGTGTTATAACCTTCCTGATTGCAGTAGCAGGTGTTATAATCGGCAATATATTTGGCGGAAAATTAAGATCGAAAGCAGAAATGGCAGGTGGAGCTATTCTGGTCTGTCTTGGGGTCAAGATACTCTTAGAGCATCTTGGGATCATTGGTTAGCCAGTGCTTTGATGAAGTATTATTATTCTGAAAATCAATGAAACAAATAACAATTACATAGATAACTTATACTAAGAAAATGATATTGTCAGAAAAAATATGGCAATATCATTTTTCTTTGCAAAAAAAGCTTGTCAAATATAAAATTTGGGTTATAATAAAATTAAATTAGGTACACCTAAAAGGAGTGAAGCGACATGACCCGTAACAAGGAAGATTATATTAAAGAAATATATAAATTAGGGGGCGGAGAACAGCAGGTAGGCAACAAACAGATAGCAGAAATATTGAATATAGCACCCGCTTCGGTTACGGAGATGCTTATACGACTTAGCAAAGAAGGATTAATTATATATGAACCCTACAAAGGCTCTAAATTAACAGCAGAGGGTATCAGAAATGCAATTACCCTTCTAAGAGGGCACAGGTTATGGGAGGTATTCTTAATTGAGCAGCTTGGCTATACCTGGAGCGAAGCTCATGAGGACGCAGAGAAATTAGAGCACGTAGCCCCCAAAAGATTGATTGACCGACTGGATGAATATCTTGGGAATCCTACTTACTGCCCTCACGGAAATGCAATCCCAAAGGCAGATGGAAATGTTAAGACCATTTTGCTAAAGAGTCTTACGGAAATGGAAGTAGGAGAGACCTCTTATATAAGAAGAGTGACGGAAGAAAATGAATTGATGGATTATTTACAAGGGCTGGGTGTCCATATCGGAAGTAGTGTAACGGTTCGAAAATATGGTGCGTATGAGGGGCCGGTTACCATAGAACTCGATGGAAAAGAACAGCAGCTAAGTTTTAAGGCAGCAGGCTTAGTCTTTGTTGAAGAATAGAAAAGATATAAAACAATATTTAACAAGGAGATAGAGAAAATTGATAAATTTAAGGAGGAGGCCTATGAATATAAAAAAGTATATGGAACGAAAATTAAATATGCTCTTTATCATAATCATGATGTTGATTATCTTTGCCTGCTAAGTAGCTTGCAATTAGGGGTTTCTGAGGCTATAATAAAGTATTAGACGGAATTTATAAAGATAACTAATATAGCACGGAGGCAGACAGAATGTACAGTTTTATGAATGATTACAGCGAAGGAGCCCATCCTAAGGTATTGGAGCTGTTAATAGAGAGCAATCTGGAACAGAATGCAGGCTACGGAGAAGATACACATACATTAAAAGCGAAAGAATATATAAAGAAGCATTTAACGAAAGGGCAGGATAGACCGGCAAACAGTCAGAACCAACCGGAAGTGGATATTCATTTTATTCCCGGAGGGACTCAGACTAATCTGCTGGTCGTATCCTCCTTTTTACGTCCTTTTGAAGCTGTTATTGCAGCTGATACCGGTCATATAAATGTTCATGAAACAGGCGCAATTGAAGCTACCGGGCATAAAGTAATAACAGTACCGAATAATAATGGTAAGGTTACACCAGAGGCAATTAAGGCAGCTGTTGATTACCATACAGACGAACATATGGTGAGACCTGGGATGGTATATATATCAGATTCCACTGAGCTTGGAACTGTATATACCAAAGAAGAGCTCTACAAGATCCGCCAGATCTGTAACAGAGAAGGACTGCTGCTCTTTTTGGACGGAGCAAGACTTGCTTCTGCACTTACCTCTCAGGTAAACGATCTGGAGCTTTCAGATATAGTTGAGCTTACGGATTCCTTTTATATCGGAGGTACCAAAAACGGTGCCTTGCTTGGTGAGGCACTGGTAATTGTTAAGGAAGAACTGAAACGGGATTTCCGCTTTCTTATCAAACAAAGAGGTGCGCTCATGGCAAAAGGCTTTGTAGCTGGTATACAATTCGAAGCTCTATTTCAGGAAAATCTGTTTTTTGAGCTTGGATACCACGCGAATGCAATGGCAGAAAAGATCAGGGAAACGCTTCTATCCTTGGGAGTGGAATTTCTGACACCTCCTGTAAGTAATCAGCTGTTTCCTATCTTACCGGACAGCTTTTTAGAAAAATTAGAAGAGGAATTCGTATTTTCCGTGCAGAAGAGAATTGATAAAGAGCACAGTGCTATACGTCTGGTAACATCCTGGGCAACAACACCAAATGGAACAGAAAGTTTATGTCGCTTCTTTTTGGATAACCTTAAGAAGTAGACTTGTGCTGAATCCATAGAGGGTGTCTGAAGATATATTGCTGTTTTCAGACTTACCCAAGATTTGAGATAATTACCAGAATAGCTTAAGGAATTTCAAATAGTTAATTATGGTTAAAGAATTGGAATAAGATACACAACAAGAAGGAGAATGTACATGGAGAATATCTACAAACAAAAAATTATTCAGGGAAGGGAAATCATGAAGTCATCCGATTATGAAATCGAAAGTGACGAAAAGAAAGGCTTACCTCAGCCATTACTGTCAAATGAGAAATCTGCTGAAACAGTTATAGAGCTTTCCTCAGATTTTGAAGATATTATTGTTAAGAAGGATTATTTGAACATTCTAAATGACAGAACCAGCAGAAGAAAATATATCGAAGAAAGCATTACCTTTAAAGAGCTGTCCTTTCTCTTATGGGCAACTCAGGGCGTTAAGAATGTAATCGGAAACAAGCGAAAGGCAACGCTTCGTACTGTTCCCTCTGCGGGAGCCAGACATCCCTTTGAGACCTATCTCTTTGTTAACAGGGTAGAAGGTTTGAAGCAGGGGTTATATCATTATCTTCCATTAACCCATGAACTGGAGCTTATCAGAGAAGATGAAGAACAGGTAAGTAAAGTATCAAAGGCATATTACGGACAGAGCTTTGCAGCAGGAGCCCCTGTAAGCTTTGTATGGACAGTTGTGCCTTATCGCAGTGAATGGAGATATACTGTTAATGCGCAGAAATATGCACTGATCGATGTAGGACATATCTGTCAGAATCTCTATCTGGCAGGGGAAGCCATCGGCTGCGGTGTATGTGCTATCGGAGCATATGACCAGCAGCTTACAGACAGCCTCCTTGGACTGGCAGCAGTTGACTTAGAAGAAGATAGTGAATATACCGTATATGCTGCATCTGTGGGAAAGACTGAGGCGTAAATACTAATACTATGATAATAGGAACCCTGCAGATATGGCTGTATCTCCCTTGGGTGCATTCATTAAAGGAAAAACGGATGGTGGTTAAGAGCCTGTGCCAGAAGATTAGAAATAAATTTAATGTTTCGGTTGCGGAGGTAGAGGAACAGGATACCCATCAGACAGCAGTGTTTGGAATTGTCTGCGTGGCTTTAGAAAGTAAAATGGCGGACAGCATTCTAAATAACGTTTTGGATTTTGTGGATAGCAACACCGAGGGTGAAGTAACAAGAACCGAAAGAGAAATCCTATAAGAAAGTGAGAGGATACCAATGAGCGATACACAATTTACCATCAGAGAAGCAACGGAAAAGGATACCAAGATTATTTTGGATCTTATCAAAGAGCTGGCAGTTTATGAGAAAATGGAACATCTGGTCACTGCTACAGAGGATATCCTAAAGGAATCCATATTTGTACAGAAGGCAGCGAATGTATTAATCGCGGAATACGAAGGAAGGCCCATTGGCTATGCCCTCTATTTCTATAACTTCTCAACCTTTACAGGAAAAGCAGGTATCTATCTGGAGGATATCTATGTGAAACCGGAATTCAGAGGAACAGGTTATGGCAAGTCACTCCTTTGTGCAGTAGCAAAAGAGGCCAGAAAAAGAGAATGTCCAAGACTTGAGTGGTCCTGCCTTAACTGGAATGCACCTTCCATTGCTTTTTATGAAAGCCTTGGAGCGAAGCATATGGACGAATGGAGAACCTACCGTCTTACCGGAGAAAATATTGTTAAATTGGCCGGAGAATAGAATTGAAACTTTCTTCAGGCTTTTCTTCCATTGGAACCTATAAGGAAATATACTTTTTGCTTTTTAGTTAATATAGATAGGATTAAAGGGCCAAAGTTAGTTTTTCACAAAGGGGACAGCAAATTATAGAAACCAGAAAACTCATGCTTCGCTTCGTTCGTTCTGGTTTGTGTCTTTTGCCTGAAATCATATGGAAACAAGGCTTCTGGCACTTGAATCATAGACATTAATATTATGAGATTAAAGAGATTAAAGGATGAGATTAAAGACCTTAAAGATTAAAGAACTACAAATTTATGAAATTAACTCTTTACTTTGACGCCACGTCAACAGATATACTTATATCAAACCGATGCGCATAGGTTTACAAAGGAGATAGCAATGGAACTTCTTACAATCAGTCAAGTGTCAAAAGCATTAAATGTATCAACCAGAACTCTCAGATATTACGAACAGATCGGATTACTGCCAAGCATTAAGAAAGAGGAATACGCTTACCGTACCTATGATGAGGCTTCTATGAGCCGTTTGCAGCAGATAATCATACTGCGAAAACTTCGTATTCCTTTAAAGCAGATAACGGAAATATTAAAGAATGAGGATGCGGTGTTGGCAATTGATGTCTTCCAAGAGAATCTGAACGAGATAAATAACGAAATAGCTGCTTTATCTACCATAAAGAAGATATTAGCTGTATTTATCGAAAAGCTTGGAAGTACAATAACTGAAAAGAAAAAGCTTGATTTGTTGGGAGATGCTGAAGTTTTGAAAGTGGTGGAGGCACTGACTGTGACCAAAATCAATTTCAAGGAGGATAAGTCTATGGAAGACAATAAGACAGTGAAAGACTTAAACAAAGCCAGTAAAGAATTGAACGCATTGAAGGATATAAGAATCGTGTATATACCGCCCTTAACAGTAGCAGCCAGTCAGTATACGGGAAAAGACAGTGAAATGCATTCAGGAGAAATACTTGATAAGTTTGTCAGAGAAAGCGGTTTATTAAAGCTTAAACCGGATGCAAGGCATTTTGGCTTTAATAACCCTATGCCGCCACAAGATACAGCATTTGGTACACCCTCTGTTGGTTACGAAATGTGGGTCTCAATTCCTGAGGATATGGAAGTACCGGAACCACTTGTAAAGAAGCAGTTTTATGGTGGAATGTATGCAGCACATGCCATCCATATGGATGAATTCGACCACTGGGGACTGTTGGCAGATTGGGTATTTCACAATAATCCCGATTATAAACCTGCCTGGGGAGAGAAAAGATGTGACCTGCCGGATGCAGAAATGGATTGGGCGTTAGAGGAGCAGCTGAATTTCTTTCATAATGCTCAGGATCCGGATTTTAACAATGAAAAAATGCAGTTAGATTTATTGTTCCCGATTAAGAAGAAAGTGCAGTAGTAGTAATCTTATAGCAATAAAATACGCAAGTGCTGTGATGAGTGTGATTATTTCGAGGAATCCAGAAGTTGAATAAGAACAAAAAATAAAAAAGGTTCCGAGATAAACTACCGTACTGCGGTGTTTCTCCACGGAACCTTATTTTATAACGCTGCCGTATATCAAGTTTATACTAATTTACTGTTAAAATAATTCTTGATACACTGATAACTTTCGTTACTGATAACATGTTCAATTCTGCAGGCATCTTCTGCAGCTGTTTCTTTGCTCACGCCAGCTGCGATTAACAGATTGGTAAGAGTCTGATGACGGTCATAAATTTTTGAAGCAATTTCCTGACCGGCTTTTTCCAGAGTGATAGCTCCGTTCTCATCTACGTGTATATAGCCATTTTCACGCAGTTTCTTCATGGCAATGCTGACACTTGCCTTTGTATAGCCTAAATTATTGGCAATATCTATGGAACGGACATGTCCGGTTTGTTCTTGTAATCTCAGAATAGTTTCTAAATAGTCTTCGGCGGATTCTTTAATCTGCATCCTATCACCTCATAATCATTTGATACCTATTATTTTAACGAAAAATAGAAGAGAATGCAATGTAAATTGACAAATGAGAAGGGCAGTGCAAGTTCACTGAATAAGTGTAATACCGTTTAGTACAGCAAAAAAGTTTTGTTTCTAGGTTATGTAGTTTTTACATTTGATTGTTTTACCATATATATTCAGCATATAAAAACAGCACATACAGAAAAAAGGTATGTGCTGTTTTATTGGAAGATAACTAAAACCAACTAATATGCTATAGTGATATAGATGTAAGATGATGGGGGCGAGGAATGTTAAGTGTAAAAAGTAACCATGCAAAATGCAAATATTATACTTTTTACAGCACTGTACAGAAAGTAAAATCATATAAAACTCAAATACAGAACGTAAAAACATATAAAACTCAAATGCTAGTTTGTGGTTTGTGAATTATATATACCTGATTGAAATCTTTCATTACTTAAATTAATAACTTTTTTTACTTTAGAATACCAAGTTTCAGTTTCCAGATAAGAATTCGGATTACGGAATCATCAAGTCGGTCTTCTTTTATTTTACCGCT
>JAQSXJ010000075.1 GCA_029256725.1 Anaerocolumna sp.
GCTGCTCTCCTCCGTCAGTCAGTTAAGTGGAGATGCCAATACTTCCAGAGTAGCGGGAACCAGTACCCAGGTTACCACCACTTCCGTACGTGCAGCAGCTACTATTCTTACCTGTCTGCCCATTGTTGCCCTGTATCCTTTCCTGCAAAGATATTTTGTGACGGGGCTTACCATCGGAGGCGTAAAAGAATAATTAGAGACATGAAAGCATCAGGTGTTTTGATAGAGTGAGGAAACAGGGGTTGCCTATACACCTTTCTCCGGTTGTTTTGGTCTGCTGGCAAACGGTATGATACTAAAACCTACGTATTATACGTTTTTATTCTTTCAAAAGCTTCAGGGTCAGGCAGTTGTAAGAGGAAAACAGTATGTGGTAACCAGGGATAGGGAGGGAAATCTCAGAGGAATCTGCTGGAATCCCGTAGAGGAGAGCACTGGGGAGGAACTTACCTTAAGCCTCCGTTTTGAGGTGGAAAACGGTGAATATCTGCTGGTGACAAAGCTGGTGGATGAAAATACCTGTAACCCTTTAAAAGACTGGATCAATCTTGGAAATCCAGCCAATCCATCGAAAGAACAGCTGGAACTCCTACGTGAATGCAGCCGGCCTTACATAACAACAAAAGCAATTACGGTGCAGGAGCAGACAGCAGAAATACAGATTATCCTGTCAGACAATGGAATATGTTATTTTGAACTGAAGAAGATTACCAGAAATACTGACAGAGGTTTCAGGGGAGAGCTTATAAAGGGAGCTCAGTTATAGGGAAAAGCAATCATGTTCAGTGTAGATTATGGTAATTTGAATTATTTACCGATAGGTATTTTCCAAAATACAATAGCCCTCCAGCAGCAATTTTCTGACAAGAGTTATTTTCTGGTCATGAATATTGGTGCGGAGGGTTAATTACTAGTTTCCAATAGAGAAATGTCTTCTCCACGGCTTTTTCTTATTCTTATATTCTCTCTTCCCCAGGAACACATCACATCAATCATCCTGTTTGCTGTTTTTCCATATTCCGTCACATGGTATTCCACCCTGGGTGGCATTTGATGATAATTCGTCCT
The DNA here is from genome assembly GCA_029256725.1 of Anaerocolumna sp. Lineage (GTDB taxonomy): Bacteria > Bacillota > Clostridia > Lachnospirales > Lachnospiraceae > Anaerocolumna. The sequence continues at coordinate 1,069 of JAQSXJ010000075.1, forward strand.
ACCCACAATCCCATCCCTTTCCAGCTCCCGAAGCTGTTGAATGAGTACTTTTTGAGAGATATCGGGAATAAGGCGTTCCAGCTCACTGGTTCTTTTAGGACCAAGCATAAGCTGACAAACAATCAAAGCCTTCCATTTCCCGCCGAGGATTTCAAGAGTTGCTTCAATGCCTAAATTATATTGTTTCATACACTTACCTCCAATTTATTATAGTATATCAGTTCGGGAGATTGAAATACATACTTTCAGGTAAGTATTTACTGACTTTATTGTGGGTATTTACATTGGATATAATTTAAACAATAATTAAGGTAAAGCGAATGGCCACAGCTTACAGATAAATTTTATGAAATCTACATATTAGCATTGAAATGGAAAGGAACAATGAATACAATGAGAACTCTTATAATCTTAGCACACCCTGACATAAATAATTCAACAATAAACAGAAGATGGAAACAGGAATTGGATAAATATCCGGAGGAGTTTATTATTCATGAGCTTTATAAAGAATATCCGGACTGGAACATTGAGGTTGAAAAAGAGCAGCAGCTGTTAGAAAGTTCGGATCATATAATTATTCAATTTCCGGTGTATTGGTACAGTTATCCTCCTTTGCTGAAAAAATGGATGGATGATGTGTTCACCTACGGGTGGGCATATGGCAAAAATGGAAATAAGCTGATTGGGAAAAAATTTGGCCTTGCAATGTCAATAGGGGATAAGGAAGAAAATTATGCCCCTTCTGGCTCCGTTGGATTTTCGGTAGATGAAATTATTATACCCTTTAAAGCCACCACCGCTCACATCGGAGCAATTGCACTATCGTACTTTTCTGTTTTCCGTGCGTCTTTTCAAATCAGCAGCGAAGAGATCGAGCAAAGTGCAAAGGATTACATCAGGTATATTTTAAGCACTAAAGCGGAGTAGAGGCTAAAAGTAATAGAAATAATCATATAAAAAATAAGCTTAGTGCCGTATTGGCAAGAGCAGTTCAATAAAAAGAAACTCTATGGTTTTCCAGGCTTCTACACAATGTGCAAGGCCGGAAAGCAATAGAGTTTCTTTTGGGTTACAGAAGATTTTCCTGTAGGTATTACCAGCCCAGATCCATTCGTATCCTGGCTGCCAGCTGGTCGGCCATCAGCTGGTGGGTTACCAGACTGGGATGCCAATCTTCTCCGTAGCCATTAGCCCATTCCTGAACGGGAAACTCGATATAATGAACCTTAGAGTCCCCGGCGGTGTTCTTCTGCTTCACCACACCACTTATATAATCGCGGGCACTTGACTGACTGTCACCACTTAACATAGGGCCCATGGCGCAGTATATATGGGCATCCGGATACTGGGTCCGGACTTTTGCCACTAGATTTGAATACGCTGCTGTAAAAGCAGTTTTGTCCGGGTTTCCGATGCTATAGTCATTCGTACAGAGATTTATGACAACTACCTGAGGCACCCACTGGCTGGGGTTCCATTGGAGGGCAGAATCATAAGCCAGTATCCTGGAGTATAGAGAAGGCATTAAATCTGTAGTATCTCCTCCGTAATTACGGATCACACCCTTACCTGACCAGCTGACAGTAACAGGATCAGCCTCCAGAAGACGGGCAGTTATTGCGCCGTATGCCTGGTAAGCATTTTCATTCTTTGTAGTAAAGGACTCATATTGACTGGTGCCTTCATTACCATAACCGCAGGTAATGGAATCACCAATAAATTCTATGCGCCGTAAAGAGGGAGTAGGAGCAGCCAGCAGACTGCCATCCGTAACGGTAAATCCAAGAAATTGCACATCACCTACCCAGGCTTCTGTCCTCTTTACCAGATCAACGGTATGAATGCCGCTTGTCAGGCCGGAAGCCAGCGTAATAGGTGAGAAGCTTTTGGCGGTGACGTTGATGGGGGTCTTGACTTTACCATCGATTATCACCTCAAACCAATTATCACCGGTGGATTTAAGGTTTACCTGGATGCCTGTTCCAGAAAAAGCAGCTTTTATGGTAGTGGTACTCCAGGAAAATTTTGGTCCTGCCGGGTCACTTGTGTCAAAACGTCCAATAAAAAGTACATTGGAGTCAGGGGAAGGTGTTACAGTAGGTGTGGCAGTGACAGTTGGTGTGGGAGTCACTGTAGGGGTAAGGGTCGGGCTGACGGTAGGAGTCGGGGAAACTGTAGGCGAGGGGGAAATAGTAGGTGAAGGCGTAAGGGTTATGGTAGGAGTGGGTGAAACTGTTCCGCTGGGTTCAAGGCCCCAAACCAATTCACCTCCGATATAACCTGTTATTGACCTGGAATCGGTATAGGCGGCAGCGGTATGAAAAGAATAATCATCGGTCTGTATAAAGTCAGTCCAGTCAGATTTCCAGATTCTTGTCTTTACCTCTATACCTGTACCTGGGTCAAGAGTTCCTGCACCGCTTTTAAAACCCACTTCCAGATATCTGTCGGCGTTATCATCACTCAAGGCTCCAAAGGTACCGGTCACATTTTGTGCACCTATGGTAGAGTAGTCACATGAAAAGTTGTTTGACTGGATTCCGTCATTTGTAAAATAGTACTTTAGTTTAACCGTTGAAAGCAGCAAAGGGGTTGTCCCTGTGTTGACCAGCCTGAAATTTGGGCTAATGGTGTTTGATTTAACTGCCGTATTTCCGTTAAAGGACTGAACGCTTATGCTTTCTGCGGCAGAAACACTGGATATTGGAGTCATGGCGGTCAGTACAATCGCAAGCAGGATTATACCAATTTTCTTTAACATAGATAATACCTCCATAAATGTAATTAATTGTAAATAAATTATAACATGAAAAGGCTGACTGTGCACTATATATTATATTTAATTCTTTGATTATGTTTCTGACACACAAACCTTAAATAATTAATAGCTGCTCTTACATTAATAACAGCATTCAGTTTTCTTTAAACCTAGAGTCATTAACATATTTAATAAAATTGCTATCGAATATTATGCATCAAATAATTACCTGTGCATATCAGATAAACACTCTTGTCGCTGTTGTTCTCTTGTTTTATAATAATTTATAAATAAAAATGTTAAAATATTATATCAAATATTTTCTATTGGAGGCATAAAATGAACAAGAATAAATTTGCTGTAACTCCGCCTATGGGGTGGAACAGTTATGATTATTACGATACAACAGTGAACGAAGAGCAAATAAAAGCCAATGCGGATTATATGGCAGCGAACCTGAAGAAATATGGCTGGGAATATATTGTAGTAGACATCGAGTGGTATGCGTATGACGCAGGTTCTCAGAGAGACCGCCATCAGTATATCCCTTTTTGGAAAGTGGAGATGGACGAGTACTCCAGATTGCTGCCCTGCCCCGACAGGTTTCCCTCCTCCAGAGACGGACAGGGCTTTAAACCTTTAGCAGATTATATCCATAGCCTTGGTTTAAAATTCGGTATTCATATAATGAGAGGAATTCCAAGAGAAGCAGCCCATAACCACGCTAAGATTCTTGGTACAGAGCTTACCGCCAATGAAATAGCTGATCCATCCTCTATCTGTTTCTGGAACCCGGATATGTATGGAGTGGTTACAAACCGGGAAGGTGGACAGGAATATTATAACTCCCTGTTTGAACTCTATGCTGAGTGGGGAGTTGACTTCATAAAATGTGATGATATCGCCCGCTATGATATGCCTTCTGCCAAAAAAGAAATTGAAATGCTTCATAATGCAATAGAACATTGCAACAGACCTATGGTATTAAGCTTATCCCCCGGACCGGCCATAATCGACCAGGCCTGGTATTATGAAAAATATGTTAATATGTGGCGTATTACCGATGATTTCTGGGATAACTGGCCCCTCCTTGCCAATATGTTCGAGCGTTGTGAATTATGGCAAAGCCATGTAATGGAAGGCTGCTATCCGGATTGTGATATGTTGCCACTTGGTTATGTGGGAAAAGGCTTCGGAGGAGAAAGATATACCGGTTTTACAAAAGACGAACAAATAACCATGATGACTCTCTGGTGTATTTTCCGTTCACCCCTGATGTTAGGAGCAGAACTAACAAAACTGGATGATTGGACTATGAGCCTTCTTACCAATGAAAAAGTATTGGGGCTGTTATCCAATTCAACCGGAGCCAGACAGATTCTAAGAGACAAAGAACAGGCTGTGTGGTATTCACAAGATACTACGGAAGAAGCTTGGTACCTGGCACTTTTTAATCTCGGTGACGAGGCAAAAAGTATTAAGGTAACCACAGAAGATCTGCCCCAATTTTCCTTACAGGGAATAAGGCTGGAGGAACTTTGGAGCCAGGAGCGTATTGCGAATGAAGGAAGCAGCTTTGAGAGTACAGTGGCACCCCACGGAGCTAAGCTTTATAAGGTATATAAAAACGCCTAAGGAGTAATGAGAAAAGAAAAAAGTTTAAAGGAATAAGTTTCTAATCAACTGTCAGGTGTAAAAAGAAATACAAGTTTTCTTATAGAAATACAGTCTTCTTATAGAAATACAAATCTTCTTATACTAGAAAGAGAAGGCTTACTAAATATAAGCATATACAACTAATATATAAACTATTGAACAGTTTAATAGTAAGAAGACCCATATAGAAAGAATAAGCAATTCTTTCTATATGGGTCTTTTTATAGTGGTGGAAATGCCAATATTACTGGCAAACTGCTTATAAATCTTGCAGGGTGTCTTTCATAAGTTTGATAATCTGGTATTGGGAATTAATGATAAGCCACAGCTGATCATAAAAAATCATAACATTCCAGATACCAATTCCTATTAACCCATATCCTGCAATCAAATTCATAATACCGTTCGTTGTTCTTGCATCAATAAATCTAACAATATGCTGCAGTGATTCCGTAACACGGTATTCATCGTAGAAATAATAGGGTGTTTGTGATACGTCATCAAACTGTATAGTTGCACCGGCATCACTGGCAATGGTCAAAGCAGCATTGATAGTTAATGAATTTGCCTCTGTCTCTCCCTCCTGGTAGGGAAGTTCCCAGCTGTAGCCGATTACCGGCAGACCCAAAACAAGCTCACTGTTAGGAATAGTAGTGAGAACATGTGCTACAAACTGCTGAAGTGCATTTATGGAGATGACTGGTATCGGTGGTCCTTTATTCGTTCCCCAGATAAGCCTTAAAAAGGCAATGGAATCACTGTACTGGCTGATATACGTATAATCAATATCTTCCTGGTAAAGTCCACTGTTTTCAATGACTGGGTTTATAGTGATTAACAGCAGATAGCCCTCTTGTTTTAATATTCCATATAATTTTTCAGTAAACCTATCATAGGATTCCTTATTGGCAGCAGTCATATAACTATAGAAAATATTAACGCCGTATAGTCCTTTTTCTTTCAGTATTCTTATCATGGCAGCAAAAAAGGTAGTCTGATATTCTTCACTGTTCAGTATTTGAGAGGCAATCTGGGGATTAGGAGTACCCTGGGTAGTCAAGGTAGTCAACAGCATCAGGGGAATGGTACCATATTCTTTTGCAAGTGATATAATTTCCGAATCATCATAATAACTGCTGATATCGCCTTCTGCTGTTGCCACATAATTATAGATGGACAGATAAGTCAGGAAAGGCAGGGTTTTCCTCAAGGTATCAAGATTAATATATTGATAGGCAAATCCATTAGTTGTAACTTCACGTCCCACTTCATAACTGATTATAAGAGTTTCTCCCGCATACAGGGTATCACTGTCTGAGAGAAAGGGATTATTTCTAAGCAGCTGCAGAGGAGTAATATTATAGGCAGCAGCAATGCTTAATAAGGTTTCACCTTCTGCAACAGAATGAACCATAGAAGGATTAGCAATCACTATGGTTTGCCCTGGCACCAGTGAGAATGGATTTACCAGGCCGTTGCTTCTTATTAAGCTGGCTATCGTTACGCCGTAAAGGGCAGCAATGGAATCTATTGTTTCTGACGGTTGTACTACATGTATATACACAAGATCCCCAATGAATTTTATTGTTACATTATATTAAAGAATCATAGAATTATAATTGATTCAGTAAAAATAATGATTATTTCATATTTTAGCTATCCCTGGTATCTGGTTAACGCCTGTAAATACCCGGTGCTGACGTCTGTATTCTTCCGGTGTAATATGAAATAATTTTTTGTATACCTTGGTAAAATAATTTCCATTTGAGAAACCACATTCTTCTGCAACCCTACTAATTGGAAGCTCAGTGTTTACAAGGAGCTGCATGGCATGTTCAAGACGGATTCCCGTAAGGTATTGAATTAAGGTAATTCCTTTCTCCTTGTGGAACTGTCTGCTTAAATGGGATAAGGATACACCGATTTCCCGGCTCATTTCCTCCAGGCTCAGAGGCTTTGCATACTGTGTCTGCAGCCAATCCATCGCAGCAGATACATGAGAGTTGGCACTTCTGCCGGAGGGTAATTCAATATTTCGAAGTAATGTAGCAAGAAAACGGTAGAGCCACTCACTATCTTCGTAAGGTTCAGGCTTCCTCCCAAATTGCAGAGAATGAAATATTTCAAAGAACAGGCGAACAGCAGCGCTTTCCAAATCCAGTGACATAACCGGCCCCGATATATCTCTGATCCGTCTGAAAAAGGGTTCAGCAGCAGGACCATAAAAGTGTATAAAGAAATAAGTCCAGTTATCCTCACTGGTTTTTGAGGGAGGAAGATAATAACTGCCTTCATCAGGAAAGGAGAGAAGAAAAGCTTTGCCCTTTGTAAGTCGGTACTGGCTATCCCTTGTCTCATATATACCGCAGCCTTCTAAGGTATATTGAAATAGATAACCGGGATAATCTCTGTTCTTGTTATTAAAGTAATAATTCTCGTTCTGCCGCTTTTCCAGTCCTAAGTCCTGAATGCACAAGGATTCAGTTCCTATATTACCGAAATGAACAAATCCATAAAAACCTGTATCAAAATGCATTGTGTAATTTACTGCCTCCTTCACCTGTAGAGTCATAATTCGATACCACTATACTTTGATAATATAATAGTAGAACTCCAATAAAAAGTCAATTCACTGACAGGTTTACCAGTGAAAATAGGACTGTTGCATTAGTGTGTTATGTAAGGATATGTCAAGTTTTTGCAATCACATTAAACTAATAGTTGAATGATTTTTATTAGAATTTTCATGAAAACAAAACATAAGTTCGAAAAACCGCTGATATCAGGCTTTTGCGCAGAGGGGTCTGGAAAAGTCATTACATGAGAAACAATTAGAACAATAAGAAAATTAAGAGGGAAAATATAACAATATGTCAATTTTATCACATTATAAGCCATTGCCAGTATAAAAGATATGGATTAATATAGTCTAGACCCTAAAAACGGGATTTTGATTGTGTAAAATGAATCATCAAATTAGCCAGTGTTCTATATTATTTGTATAATAGATACAATGTGTCAGGGCTTTTCTGATGAAAGCAAAGAGGTGATAGCGTGGAGAGGATAAAAGAATTCCGGAGGAATATCCTGGAGTGCCTGAAGGAAAACTCAATTGAGGAAGAAATCCTTGCATATACCCAGACAGACATGACTTTAACAGGGGAATTTGCCAGGGGTTTTGTAATACTTACGAAGTCAGAGCTAGTCTGTATTCTTACAGAGCGGACAGAAAAGGATATCTTCCATTTCAAAGGCTCCGGTACGAAAAGTGCCAGGTTATTTAGCAGTGAGGATAAATATAAGCTGGAGAGGATACCGATTGAGAAGGTTGAAAGTCTTCAGGTTCTTCGAAATGTCAGCGGAGGAATGCTCTGTACCGGAAAGCAGAAGGAGCAGAAAGAGGAAGCTTCTGGGACTGCCTTAAGTAATTCAAAAGAAACTACAAAAGAAACTACAAAAGAAACTACAAAAGAAACTCCAGAAGAAACTACAAAAGAAACTACAGAAGAAACTACAGAAGAAACCTTAGGGCGAAACAAAAATGAAATGATCGGAGAGCTTAAAATTGCAGCCTTTACCAATTTAAGAATGGCTGAGGTACTGCATTTTGTTAAGCTTTTTTCTGTGTTCAAGGAAAAAGGTGAGATTTCTGAAGAGGATAAAAAGCAGGAGGAGAAAGAAGAGTACTGTACGAAATGCGGCAGGATGTATCCTGACAGTGAGAGGAAAATATGTCCCGGCTGTATGGATAAGCATTCGGTTTTTATCCGCTCATTTGCATATTTCAAGCCTTATATACTTCCAATGATATTTATGATTTTCTGTTATATCATAACCGCCGGATTGAATCTGGTCTGGCCCTATTTAAGCGGAACAATTCTATACGATAAGGTGCTGGCAAGAGACAGTTCCTTTCTTCAGCTTCTTGGACACCCGGCAATGAAGTATACAACTGCACTAATACTGGTAGCCCTGGTGATGCTGCTGACTAAGATAACCTTACAGGCGGTGGGTATCCTACAAGGTGTCCTTACAGCAAAAATTGTACCTCAGGTAGTAAAGGGTATGAAGACCCAGGTGTTTGATTCAATGGGAAAACTGTCGGTCAGTTTCTATAACAGCAGGCAGACCGGAAGTCTTATGACAAGGGTGCTTAGTGATGCGGAAAGGGTAACAGGATTTTATATTGACGGATTACCCTATCTGTTTGTAAATATTTTGACGTTAATTGCCACAGCTGTTGTTATGTTCTTTCTGAATTGGAAACTGGCGATAACTGCTTTGATCTTTGTTCCTGTTATCTTTACCATTAGTTTTCGCCTGCTTCCAAGGCTTTGGCAGTTCTATGGGAAAAGGCACCGGGCGGAAAGAAGCATGAATGCCTGTCTGAATGATAATCTTACCGGTGCCAGGGTGGTTAAAGCCTTTGGGCAGCAGCAAAGTGAAATTACCAGGTTTGAGAAGAGTAACGGTAAGGTTCGCAATGCGGAACTGTCTTTGGTGGGTTTTGATAATAAGTTCTTTGCTCTATATTGTACTTTTGAAAATATAGCGTCCCTGCTGGTGTGGGGACTTGGTTCCTATTTGTTGATCAAGGAACCGGATATGCATTTTGGTCTATTGGTAACCTTTGCAGGTTATGTGCAGCAGCTAAACGGACCACTGGACTTTATGTCTTATGCTTTCAGGTGGTTTACGGATAGTATGAACAGTGCCCAGCGTATGTTTGAGATTATTGATGCCGTGCCTGATATTACCGAAAAGGCAGACGCTGTAACTCTCAATAATACGAAGGGAGACATCGAACTTAAAAATGTGACCTTTGGTTATGAACCTAATAAGCCAGTCCTTAAGAACATTAATCTTAAAATTGAATCCGGTAAGATGCTTGGAATTGTTGGAAGATCCGGTGCTGGCAAATCCACACTGGTCAATCTTATCTCCAGACTATATGATCCCAATGAAGGGGAGATCAACCTGGATGGCATTAATATAAAGGATATAGCATTTAAGGATCTCAGACAGAATGTAGCTATGGTATCACAGGAAACTTATATCTTTATGGGGAGTGTAGCTGAAAATATTGCATACGGAAATGCCTCCGCTTCCATAGAAGATATTGTAAATGCTGCCGTCTTAGCAAGCGCTCATGACTTTATCTGCAGGATGCCGGATGGATATGATACCATTATCGGTTCCTCAGGAAGAGAGCTCTCAGGAGGGGAGAGGCAGAGAATATCTATAGCCAGAGCAATACTGACCAATCCCAAGATTCTTATACTGGATGAGGCAACTGCCTCTGTAGATACGGAAACAGAGAAAGCCATCCAGGCTTCCATTCAGTATCTTGTATTGGGAAGGACCACTATTTCCATTGCACATAGACTGTCAACCTTAAGGGATGCAGACCATCTGGTGGTTATTGATAACGGAGAGGTAACGGAAGAAGGAACGCATACAGAACTTGTGGAGAAAAAGGGTACATATTATAAATTAAAGGAACTGCAGACCAAAGCTCTGGCTTTGAAGGAATTGTAGAAGATTCAGGCAGATTAAGAGGCAGGAGGTAATTCTTGTGAAGGAACAGGATGAGAATAAGAGTAACGAAAATTCAGAGGAATTTGATCTGGAAATGATGGAGAAAGAAGCGGAAGCTATGATGAAGCTGTGCTTTATCACCGAGGATAATGCAGAGTTTGCACCTACAGAGGGAGGCTTCGTATCTTTAAGGATGGGGGAAGAGTTCTATCATAGAATACAGGTATATTATACTTTCCCCCTGACACATAACACCAGTTACATTTCAATCAGAGAACCAGATGAAAAGGCGAAGGAAATCGGAATCATAAAGGATTTGACCAAGGATGTTTCTGCAAAAACCAGAGAGTTGCTGGAAAGCCAGTTGCGTCTGCGCTATTTTACACCACTGATAGAGAAGATAAACAATATCAAGGATGAATACGGATTTGCTTATTTTGATGTTGTTACCAATCAGGGACAGTGCCGTTTTACCATACATATGGGAGGGGGATCAGTAGTTCATCTGAGTGATACCAGATTGATAATAACGGATCTTGATGGTAATCGTTTCGAAATACCGGACACAGGAAAACTGACTGTGAAGGAATTAAAGAAGCTGGATCTGTTTTTATAGAAATGAGGTAAATCAAATGGAATTAAAATTTCGATTAGCCGGTAAGGTGAAGGATATCTTGCAATTGGACACCGGCGAAGAAATAAAATATTGTGTGCCTTACGACATTGGAGAGGATGCAAGACTGATAGAGGATGGGTATATCATTGTAACTAACCTGAGGCTTTTTATAACAAAGGGTACCAAGATATCCTACCAGATCAAACTTTCAGCTCTTGAGAATATCAAATGTGAGCCTATGGTAAATAACGGACTGCTGGTAATAAAGGAGTATGTACAGGGACACGAGAAATATCTGGCCCGCTTTACCATGCACCATATGATCAGAATATCCCTGGTGGCTAAAGGAATAGAGCGGTTATTAGAGAATAATGATAAGGAAGTTAAGAGTAATGAAAGAGAGAAAACCTGTCTAAAGTGCGGGAGAGCTTTACCCGGTACCAGAGTATGCCCTAATTGTGACGGAAAGCAGGTTACGGCAGGCAAGTTCTGGGGACTGATTAAGAATTATAAACTCCAGTTAGTTTTCATGGCATTGGTTGCAATCATATCTTCTGCTTTAAGTTTATACATACCTCAATTTCAGAAACCTTTTATTGACAATATATTGGTTACCAAAAACGGAACCTCCAAAGATATCCTTTCTTTCTTTTTAATAATGCTTTTCTTTACAGTAATACAGATATTCGTTCAGGTTATAAAGAACTGGTGGTTTGTATATCTGGGTGCCAGAATCAGTATGGATATCCGGGCAAGAATGTATGAAAAAATACAGGAGTTATCACTTTCCTTTATTCTGGATAAAAGACCCGGAGAGTTAATGAACCGTGTAGCCCAGGATACCAGAAAGATACAGCGCTTTATGCAGGAGTGCTTCGGGCATATGTTTTCCTGTCTTATAACAATGACGGGAGCGATTGGAATCATGCTGGCACTGGATGTTAAGATGACCTTTGTTTCCGTTATCTTTCTGCCTTTGGTCTGTTTTGTGTCAGCTGCTTTTCGAAAGAATATACACAGAAGATTCCATCTTCAATGGGTGAAGAGTGATAAACTTAACAGCTCCCTTCAAGATGTAATATCCGGTATCCGTGTGGTCAAGTCTTTCGGAAAGGAAAAGGAAGAATCCGAGAAATTCAACCATCTGACGGAGGAATATGCAGCAGTTCAGAGCAGAAATGAAGTGTTTTGGGCAAGTCTTTATCCGGTACTGACATTTATTATGAGCATGGGAATTTATTTTGTACTGTACTTTGGAGGAATTAAGGTTTTAGAGGGTAACATGACAGTGGGAACCCTGATGCAGTTTAATGCCTATGCCTGGATACTGTACGGACCCTTAGGCTGGATGACCCATTTACCAAGAATGATTACAGAAATGGTAACAAGTCTTGAACGAATCTACGATGTTCTGGATGAAGAACCTATGATACTTAATAAAGCAGATGCTGTAGAGCATAATATCTCCGGTGAGATAGAATTTAAGAATGTCAGTTTTGGCTATAAATCCTATGAGCCGATACTTAAAGACATAAATTTTCATATAAAGAAGGGTGAATATATCGGTCTGGTAGGAGCCTCCGGTACCGGTAAGTCCACAATGATAAACCTCATAATGCATCTTTATGAAGCAGATGAAGGGGATATACTCATAGACGGCCGTAACATTAAAGAATTAAATCTGGAGCATTATCATTCCCAGCTTGGTGTGGTTCTGCAGGAGACATTTCTCTTCTCAGGTTCCATCCTTAACAATATAAAGTTTGCCAAGCCGGATGCATCAACTGAGGAAATCATACAGGCGGCAAAAGCTGCCAATGCACATGATTTTATCTGCAAGACGCCGGACGGATACAATACCTATGTAGGAGAACATGGATATAATTTATCCGGTGGAGAACGGCAGAGGATTGCAATTGCAAGAGCAATACTAAACAATCCGGGTATATTGATACTTGATGAAGCGACCTCCAGTCTTGATACGGAAAGTGAATATCTGATTCAGAAAGCCTTGGAAAGATTGTCAGCAGGAAGAACGACCTTAGCAATAGCGCATCGTCTGTCAACACTTAGAAGAGCGGACAGATTGATAGTGATAGACGGACACCATATAGCTGAAATAGGCAGTCATAATGAATTAATGAAAAGACAAGGGATTTATTACAAGCTGGTCACAGCACAGCTGCAAATGCAGAGCCTTCGAGAGCGAGAGGCCTAGGATATAACTTACTAAAGCCGCGGAAATCATTGTGTTTCTGCGGCTTTTCTTACCTTTAGTTTAAAGAATAAGTCAACTAAAACATTCACATTTAAATAATCATATAAACATTCACATTTAAAAAAATCATATAAACATTCACGTTTAAATAATCATATAACGCATCTATTTGTAGAGGCTATAGCAAAAAAATAAGTTCAAACCTAAATTACGCAATAATTGCTTGGTATTTCGCAATATATAATAGGCGGGAAAGTATATAGATAATTATAATTGTACTATACCATAGGGTATCCCTGCACCAAAGAAATCATAAGTGCAGATTATAACTTAAGATGTATCTGATGATTGTTTGTGCTGTACCAGGCATTCATAGCAGCACAATTGTTCCAGACACACCCTTGCATCATGTGCGGAAACGGAGGAAGTATGAAAGTAAGTAAGAACAGAGAAAAAACAGAAGAATATAGAAAAAGAGCAAAAGAACTTGTTAGCAGGATGACATTGGAGGAGAAGGTATTTCAAATGCTTCATTCAGCGCCTGCCATTGAACGGCTTAATATAAAGGCTTACAACTGGTGGAATGAAGGGCTCCACGGTGTTGCAAGAGCGGGAGTAGCTACGGTTTTTCCCCAGGCAATCGGCCTTGCAGCGACCTTTGATGAAGAGTTGATTGAAGAGGTGGCGGATGCCGTATCTACAGAAGCCAGAGGTAAGTTTGTCATGCAGCAGGAATTTCAGGATACGGATATCTATAAAGGACTGACCTTCTGGTCACCCAATGTTAATATATTCCGCGACCCCAGATGGGGAAGAGGTCATGAAACTTTTGGAGAAGACCCCTATCTTACCTCAAGGCTTGGCATCCGATTTATAAACGGACTTCAGGGACAGGATGAAAATTTCCTAAAGACTGCTGCCTGTGCCAAACACTTTGCGGTACATTCCGGTCCTGAGTCTCTTAGGCATGAGTTTGATGCTACCGTATCTGTGAAGGATCTGAACGAGACATATCTGCCTGCCTTTAAAGCCTGTGTGAAAGAAGCAGGAGTGGAAGCAGTTATGGGGGCTTATAACCGAACCAACGGAGAACCCTGCTGCGGCAGCGAATTCCTGTTAAAGAAAGTATTAAGAGAGGAATGGGGTTTTGAAGGTCATGTGGTCTCTGACTGCTGGGCAATCAAGGATTTCCATGAAAATCATAAAGTCACCGCAGGGCCGGTAGAATCTGTAGCGCTGGCAGTAAGACAGGGCTGTGATTTAAATTGCGGTAATATGTTTGTCCATTTATTACAGGCAGTGGAAAAAGGACTTATAAGTGAGGAAGAGATTGATCAGGCTGTTACCAGACTGTTCACTACCAGAATTAAACTTGGATTATTCGAAGATAAGGATAAGATGCCTTATAGGGATATTTCTTATAAACAGGTAGATTCCTTTGAAATGAAGAGGCTCAATGAGAAAGCAGCAAAGGAATGCCTGGTACTGCTTAAGAATGAGAATCATATACTTCCCCTTAAGAAGTCTGAAATCAAAACTATCGGTGTTATCGGACCAAATGCAAACAGCCGTAAAGCCCTGGTAGGCAATTACGAGGGGACAGCATCCAGGTATATTACAGTATTAGAAGGTTTACAGGATTATCTGAAAGAAGAGGTAAGAGTATTCTATTCAGAAGGCTGCCATCTGTATGAGGACAGAAAGAGTAAGCTTAGCAATGCCAATGACAGACTTGCCGAGGTTAAGGGAGTATGCAGGGAAAGTGATATGGTGATTGCCTGCCTTGGACTGGATGCGGAACTGGAAGGAGAAGAAGGAGATACCGGAAATCAGTTTGCCAGTGGTGATAAGCCTGATTTGAATCTTCCCGGGTTACAACAGGAAATTCTTGAAACCATCTACAATAGCGGTAAACCGGTAATTCTTGTCTTACTCAGTGGAAGCGCACTGGCTATAAGCTGGGCAGATGAACATGCTGCGGCGGTTCTTCAGGCCTGGTATCCAGGAGCCAGGGGAGGGAAAGCAATTGCAGAAGCAATTTTTGGTGAGTATTCACCGGAAGGAAAACTTCCCATAACCTTCTACAAAACCTCGGAGGAACTTCCGGAATTTACGGATTATGCAATGAATAACCGAACCTATAGATATATGAAGCAGGAGGCCTTATATCCCTTTGGTTATGGACTTTCCTATACT
>JAQSXJ010000076.1 GCA_029256725.1 Anaerocolumna sp.
GCCTTTGAGAATGTCTTTTTTTATGTTTAAATATCGGAATATTATTATACCATGAATATTTATTCCGTAAAATGCTTATCATTATAAATTTTGTGAAAAATCAATGATAAGACATAAGGAAATGCATTTACTTCACAGCGCTGAGTAATCCAATTATTAGATTATTCGGGCAGCTGGTAAAAATTGATAAATCTATTACTTCTTTATTTATTAATATTACCGGTTGTAATTAATTTATTAGAAAAGAGGCGTGCGAATGGATAGATATGGCGTAGAGGAAACAAAACGTACATGTGAGGGCTTATATGATCCCAGATTTGAACATGATAATTGCGGTATTGGTGCAGTTGTTAATATCAAGGGCGTTAAGACTCATGAAACAGTAGCCAATGCATTGAAGATTGTTGAGAATCTGGAACACCGTGCCGGTAAGGATGCGGAAGGAAAGACCGGTGATGGTGTAGGTATCCTGCTTCAGATATCCCATAAATTCTTCCTAAAAGAAGCGGAAGCTCTTAACATCAGCTTAGGAGGAGAACGAAATTACGGAATCGGTATGTTCTTCTTTCCACAGGATGAGCTTTCCAGAAATCAGGCAAAGAAGATGTTTGAGATTATTGTGGAAAAAGAAGGAATGGAGTTCTTAGGATGGAGAAAAGTTCCCATCGATCCTGAAATTCTTGGAACACAAGCTGTTGAATGTATGCCATGTATCATGCAGGGATTCGTTAAGAGACCATCAGGAGTTAAGAAGGGCTTAGACTTTGACCGCAGACTCTACATTGCAAGAAGGGTATTTGAGCAGAGTAATGACAATACCTATGTTGTATCCTTATCCAGCCGTACCATTGTATATAAAGGAATGTTCCTGGTTAACCAGCTTCGTATGTTTTTTATAGATCTTCAGGATAAAGCTTATGAATCTGCTATTGCCATTGTTCATTCACGTTTTAGTACCAATACAAATCCAAGCTGGCAGAGAGCCCATCCCAACAGGCTTATCGTACACAATGGAGAGATCAATACCATCAGAGGTAATGTAGATAAAATGCTTGCAAGGGAAGAGACCATGCAGTCCAAGTACCTGAACAAGGAACTGCATAAGATACTTCCGGTAATCAATGCAGAAGGTTCAGATTCCGCCATGCTTGATAATGCACTTGAATTTCTTATTATGAGTGGAATGGATCTGCCTCTTGCAGTTATGATAACCATTCCGGAACCCTGGACCAACGATCAGAATATGAGCCAGGAGAAGAAGGATTTCTATCAGTATTATGCTACTATGATGGAACCCTGGGACGGACCGGCCTCCATCCTGTTCAGCGACGGAGATATTATGGGCGCTGTACTTGACCGTAACGGTTTAAGACCCTCCCGTTATTATATCACTGATGATGACCATCTGGTTTTATCCTCAGAGGTAGGTGTACTGGATATCGCACCTGAAAAAATCGTGAAGAAGGAAAGACTTCGTCCTGGTAAGATGCTCTTAGTAGATACGGTAAAGGGCTGTGTAATTGATGACGAAGATCTTAAGAACAGCTATGCTGGCGGAAGTCCTTACGGTGAATGGCTGGACAGCAATCTGGTGAAGCTAAAAGATCTTCACATTCCCAACAAGAAAGTATGGGAGTATGACGATGAGGAAAGAGCAAGGCTTCAGAAGGCCTTTGGCTATACCTATGAAGATTACAGGACTACAATCCTTCCTATGGCAAGAACCGGTGCAGAGCCGGTAGCGGCTATGGGTGCAGACAGTCCCCTGCCCATCCTGTCAAAGAGCAATCCTCCTTTGTTCAGTTATTTCAGACAGCTCTTTGCTCAGGTAACAAATCCTCCTATTGATGCTATCAGAGAAGAAATCGTAACTTCTACAGATGTATATATTGGAGAAGACGGAAATCTTCTGGAGGAATGTGCAGAAAACTGTAAAGTACTTAAGATTCACAACCCCATCCTTACAAGCACCGATCTTCTAAAGATCAAGTCCATGAAGATACCGGGCTTTAAGGTGGAAACCATTCCGATTATTTATTATAAGAATACCTCTTTAGAGAGAGCGATTGATCATATATTCGTAGAAGCTGACCGTGCATATAAGGAAGGAGCTAATATACTGATCCTATCCGACAGAGGTGTGGATGAGAACCATGTAGCGATTCCTTCACTGTTAGCGGTATCTGCTATGCAGCAGCATCTGGTAAGAACCAAGAAGAGAACAGCAGTTGCTATGATATTAGAAAGTGCTGAACCCAGAGAAGTACATCATTATGCAACTCTTTTAGGCTATGGAGCCTGTGCGGTTAATCCTTATCTGGCTCAGGAATCCATCAAACAGCTTATTTCCAACAATATGCTGGATAAAGATTACTATGCAGCGGTAAATGATTACAATAAGGCAATCTTAAAAGGAATTGTAAAGATAGCCTCCAAAATGGGTATTTCAACAATTCAGTCCTATCAGGGTTCCAAGATATTTGAAGCAATCGGAATCTGCAAGAATGTAATTGACAGGTATTTTACTGATACGGTAAGCCGTATTGAAGGAATTTCCATAAAGGATATTGAGAAACAGGTAGATGAGCTTCATACCAAAGCTTTCGATCCCCTTGGACTTAATGCGGATCTGACCCTTGATAACAGCGGTAATCATAAATTAAGAAGCGGTAAAGAAGAACATCTGTATAATCCTCAGACCATACATCTGCTTCAGAAGGCAACCAGAAATGGTGACTATGAATCCTTTAAGGAATACACGAAGCTTATTGAGAAGGAAGAGGAAGGCATCAACTTAAGAGGTCTTTTGGATTTTAAATTCCCGGAAGCAGGCATTCCCATAGAAGAAGTAGAGAGTGTTGACTCCATTGTGAAACGCTTTAAGACCGGTGCTATGTCCTATGGTTCTATTTCACAGGAAGCACACGAGACCTTGGCTATCGCTATGAATATGTTGTCTGGTAAATCCAACAGCGGTGAAGGCGGTGAGAGCTTAGAACGTCTGAAGGTTTCAAAGGACGGACTGAATAAATGTTCTGCCATCAAACAGGTAGCCTCCGGACGATTTGGTGTAACCAGCCAGTACCTGGTAAGTGCAAAGGAAATCCAGATAAAGATGGCACAGGGAGCAAAACCCGGTGAAGGCGGTCAGCTGCCGGCTGAAAAAGTATATCCCTGGGTTGCGAAAACAAGACATTCAACTCCTGGTGTAGGTTTAATTTCTCCGCCTCCTCATCATGATATCTATTCCATTGAGGATTTGGCACAGTTGATTTATGACCTTAAGAACTCCAATAAAGATGCAAGAATCTCTGTCAAACTGGTTTCAGAAGCAGGAGTTGGAACCGTTGCAGCAGGTGTTGCCAAAGCAGGTGCACAGGTTATCCTGATCTCAGGCTTTGACGGCGGTACAGGTGCTGCACCCAGAAATTCCATACACAATGCCGGCCTTCCCTGGGAGTTAGGTCTTGCAGAGACCCATCAGACACTAATAATGAATGGACTTCGTTCCAGAGTAATGGTAGAGACTGACGGTAAGCTTATGTCAGGAAGAGACGTTGTTATTGCAGCACTACTTGGTGCGGAGGAATTCGGTTTTGCAACTGCTCCCCTGGTAACCTTAGGCTGTGTCATGATGCGTGTATGTAATCTTGATACCTGCCCAGTAGGTGTTGCTACCCAGAATCCTGAACTGCGTAAGAACTTTAAGGGTAAGCCTGAATATGTAATCAACTTCATGCGCTTTATTGCAGAAGAAGTAAGAGAATATATGGCAAGACTTGGTGTGCGTAAACTTGAGGAACTGGTAGGAAGAAGCGAGCTGTTAAAAGAAAAAGAAAACGCAATGACTGGAAGAGCAGCAAGAATTGACCTATCTAAGATCCTTAATAATCCCTTTGCAGGAGACAATGAAAAAGGTCATTTCGATCCCAGCAAGGTATATAATTTTGAACTGGAAAAGACCATTGATGAGAGGATTCTCTTAAAGAAACTTAAGAGTGCTATAGCTGCCGGACAATCTAAGACGGTTGAGGTGGAAGTATCCAATATCGATCGTACTTTCGGAACCATCTTAGGTTCAGAAATCACCAAAGCACACGGCACTACTCTGGAAGAGGATACTTACGTTATTAAATGCCAGGGAAGCGGCGGACAGAGTTTCGGTGCATTCATTCCGAAGGGACTTACCCTTGCGTTATCCGGTGATAGTAATGATTATTTCGGAAAAGGACTCTCTGGCGGAAAGCTGGTAGTATATCCTCCAAAAGGAACGAAATTCGAAGCAGATAAGAACATCATTATCGGTAATGTTGCTCTTTACGGTGCTACGAGTGGTAAGGTATTTATAAACGGTGTTGCGGGAGAACGTTTCTGTGTACGTAATTCCGGAGCCAGCGCTGTTGTCGAAGGTGTAGGCGACCACGGCTGTGAATATATGACTGGCGGAAGAGTTGTAGTACTTGGTACTACCGGTAAGAACTTTGCAGCAGGTATGAGCGGCGGTATTGCTTACGTACTGGACGAAGGCAGCAATTTATATAAGAAGCTTAACAAGGAAATGGTATCCATGGAAGCTGTAACAGAGAAGTATGATGTTCTGGAATTAAAGAGTATGATTACGGAACATGTGGAGAGAACCGGATCCTTAAAGGGCAAGGATATCTTAGAGAATTTCATGGATTATCTGCCTAAATTTAAGAAGATTATTCCTTATGATTACAGTCGTATGCTTATGACCATTGTACAGATGGAAGAAAAGGGCTTAAGCAGCGAACAGGCACAAATAGAGGCATTCTTTGCCAACACCAGGACAGTATAAATTATGAATGAACATAATTTATTTAGGGGCCTGCGAAATCCTCGGCGTAAACTTGCGGCTCGTTGGGGCATGAAGACTAAGGAGGTAGGAAGCAATGGGTAAACCAACAGGATTTATGGAATATGACAGAAAGCTGAGTAAAGGACTTGCGCCCGAAGAACGTATCAAGAACTTTGACGAATTCCACATTCCTCTGCCAAAGGAGGAGCAAAGGATACAGGGAGCAAGATGTATGGATTGCGGCGTACCTTTCTGCCAGTCGGGAGTTATCCTAAATGGAATGACCTCCGGTTGTCCTTTAAATAACCTTGTACCGGAATGGAATGATCTGTTATACAATGGAAATATGAATCAGGCGTTAAACCGCTTGTTTAAGACAAATAATTTCCCTGAATTTACCGGTCGTGTATGTCCGGCTCCCTGTGAGCCGGCCTGCACCTGTAATGTGGCCACCACTCCGGTAGCAATTAAGGAAAATGAGTTAAGTATTATAGAGAATGGTTATAAAGCAGGTTTTATCACTGCACAGCCCCCCAAGGTTAGAACCGGTAAGAAAGTTGCCGTTATCGGCTCCGGGCCTTCCGGTCTTGCAGCGGCAGACCAACTGAATAAACGCGGTCACCAGGTAACAGTATTTGAACGTTCCGATCGTATAGGTGGGCTGCTGATGTATGGCATCCCAAATATGAAACTGGAGAAACACGTTATTGATCGTAAAGTAAACCTGATGAAAGAAGAAGGTGTAACCTATATCACAGGCGCTAATGTAGGTAAAGATATCAAGGTATCTGAATTAAAGAAAGAATATGACAGCATCATCTTAGCATGCGGTGCCTCAAAGCCCAGAGATATCAAAGCTCCCGGAAGGGAAGCTAAGGGAATCCATTTTGCAGTGGATTTCTTAAAGGGTGTTACTAAGAGCTTATTGGATTCTAATTTCGAAGACGGTGCCTGCATCAATACCAAGGGTAAGAACGTAATCGTAATCGGCGGCGGTGATACCGGTAACGACTGTGTTGGTACCAGTGTAAGACAGGGAGCTAAATCTGTTCTACAGATTGAAATGATGCCTAAACCTCCGGAAACCAGAAGGGAAGACAATCCATGGCCCGAATGGCCCAAGGTATTAAAGACCGACTACGGCCAGGAGGAAGCCATTGCAGTATATGGCAACGATCCGAGAGTTTATGAGTCAACGGTGAAAGAATTTATAGCAGATAAAGACGGCAATCTGATCAAAGTTAAGATTGTGAAGCTTTGCAGCAAATTCAATGCTGAAACAAAGAGGTTTCAGATGGAAGAGGTTCCGGGCAGTGAATATGAAGTAAATGCAGATTATGTATTTATTGCAGCAGGTTTCCTCGGAACAGAAGAATATGTGGCAAAAGCCTTTGGTGTTGAGTTAAATGCAAGAACCAATGTTGCTACAGACGAAGGCAAATATCAAACCAGTCAGGAGAAAATATTTGTAACCGGTGATATGCACAGAGGGCAGAGTCTGGTAGTATGGGCAATCAGAGAAGGCAGAGAAGTTGCTATGGCTGTGGATGAACGTCTGATGGGGTATAGTAATCTGTAAGATAAGAAAAATGGGAGTGGTGCTGTTTTATGTGGGCATCACTCCTTTTATGTATTAGAGTTAGATAATATATATTATAACGGGTTGTTTGTGAGTTTAATTAGATAAATATGACGTAGCTAAGTAACCTCAATAAAATCAATGAAAAAAATATCTCAGAAACTAGATGTACCATGTAAAAGAACAAAGCAGGTTGTTTACCAGGTGATAAATCTAAAAATCCTGCAAAGGTGCTAAATAAAAGGGTTTATCAAAATATACTGAAAAAGTGGTTTGCCTGGTAAAATATTATAAATATATTGATTTTACTGTAAATTTAGAGTAACCTTAATATAATATTTATAGTAAATATGTGGATAAAACCAAAACATGAGATGTATTGAAATGGTCAAACGTTTGCTAATGGTAAGTTGAATCTTACATAAAACCAAAACATGAGATGTATTGAAATAGTTTAATATTGCTATGTGTTGAATTCTAAGATTCATAAAACCAAAACATGAGATGTATTGAAATTTTATTGGATCTGCGATAGCACTGTAACCCATAAAATAGAACCAAAACATGAGATGTATAAAATGTAGACCCAATAAACATAATCAACGGTAGTTTACTAAATTGAACCCAAAAGTATGGAATTGAAATTCATTTTAAATGCAATCCTTTTATGCCTTAGGATAACCCAAATCTAACTGTAACATGGTAGTGGTGGTCGGTAGCTGAGAAATCAGCTACCGCCTATTACATAACTATGATAAACTATCACATAAAATTAAAATGGTTCCACCATGCTACATTCACTGTATCCCAGGAATCTTTGGCAATCCATTAAAACCAATAGCCAGATCCTCGTCTGTCGGTATATAATCTGTCATCTTACCACTCATATAAGCATTATAAGCTGTCATATCAAAATATCCTGTTCCGGTAAGTCCGAACAATATCGTCTTAGCTTCTCCAGTCTCCTTGCATTTTAGCGCTTCATTTATTGCACCTAGAATTGCATGAGAAGATTCCGGTGCTGGCAGGATAGTCTCCTGCTTGGCGAAGAGAGTAGCCGCTTCAAATACCTTAGTCTGCTCTACAGAAACTGCTTCCATATAACCGTCATGATACAATTTGGATAATATAGGAGACATGCCGTGATATCTTAAGCCACCTGCATGGTTGGCAGAAGGAACAAAACCGCTACCCAGAGTATACATCTTAGCAAGTGGTGTGATTTTACCTGTATCACAGAAGTCGTAGGCATATTTTCCCCTGGTTAAGGAAGGACAGGAAGCAGGTTCTACAGCAATTATTCTGGGATTGGCTTTCCCGGTCAATTTATCCTGCATGAATGGTGCAATAAGACCGCCAAGATTGGAGCCGCCACCGGCACAGCCAATTACAATATCAGGATATTCATCGATTAGTTCCATTGCTTTCTTGGATTCCAAACCAATTATAGATTGATGGAGCAATACCTGATTTAGCACGGAACCTAGGACATATCGACAGCCGGGAGTAGTAACCGCTTTTTCCACAGCCTCTGAGATGGCGCAGCCAAGGCTGCCTGTGGTGTCAGGATCAACAGCCAGAATAGCACGACCTGCATTGGTGGTATCACTGGGGCTTGGGTATATCTTTCCATCAAAAGTTTCAATGATTGCTCGTCTGAAGGGTTTCTGTTCATAAGAGCACTTTACCATGTATACTGTCAGCGGAATGTTGTAGTAGGCGCAGGCTTCTGATAAAGCGGTACCCCATTGTCCGGCACCGGTTTCCGTAGTCAGGCTGGTCAGCCCCTGTTCTTTGGCATAATAAGCCTGTGCAACTGCTGAATTTAATTTATGGCTTCCGGAAGTATTATTTCCTTCAAACTTATAATATATCTTAGCAGGAGTTCCCAGGTATTTCTCCAAATTGTATGCCCGGATTAAAGGAGAAGGCCGGTACATCTTATAAAACTCCTGGATTTCTTCAGGGATATCAATATAGCGAGTGGTGTTATCCATTTCCTGCTTCGCCAGTTTTTCGCAGAAAACCGGATATAGATCCTCCACAGTAGCAGGTTGATTCGTAGCAGGATTTAACATGGGTTCCGGCAGTTCTTTCATGTCAGCGCGAAGATTATACCAGCTGGTAGGCATTTGCTCCTCGGTAAGATAAATTCTGTGTGGTATTTTTGCCATAATATTTGCTCCTTTCGAGATAAAATAATTATTTTGGCTTTGCCAGGTGTACGCTGTCTTCATTTATAACAATAAAAAAAGACCTCTGTCACAGTATAAATATACTGGGACAAAAGTCTAAAACTTCTGCGGTACCACCCATTTTGATGCACGAAAGCATCCTCTTATTCCATATACAGCCTATATATGCTTCCTTGGTAACGAGTGAAGATCTCGTCAGGCATTACTCAGCCATAGCCTTTCTTCCTGCCCTCTTAAGTCCATTCAGCAAAATCCTTGCTGCCGCAATTCCACCACCTGCGGCTCTCTTTAAACAGAATATCCTGCTTACTACTCTTAATCAACGGTTTAGATACACTCAGTATATCCTTGGTATTGGATTTTGTCAATTGTAAAATTATTATATTAATAGAATATTTATTAGTATGAAGATAAACAGACAGGAGAACACTTAGAGTTTGTTTCATTCATACCATCTTCAAACAGCATCTAGAAATATTAATTGAAACAGCATCTAGAAATACTATTTGAAACAGCATCTGGCGATAACTAAAATCTGTGTGCTATTTAACTAAAATATCAGCCAAAATATTCCTAAAATGCGGCTATAATACTGGTTGAAAGGCTGCAAAAGTGATAAAATAAAACTATCCCAATGAGGCTTTAAGTAGTTTTAAGGTTAAGAAGGTATACTTTCCATAGCAAAAGACATTCATATTGAACGGAGGGATACCATGCAGCAGTATAAATACAATATTCAATGTGATACACTAACACCGGAGCAGGAATTCTATCAGGAATCTTACGTATTTTTGGAAGGAGCTATTATAGAAGTTCTTTCAAGACTGGAGATTATCAGAAAATATAAACTTACAAAAGGCTTAAATGATCCTATTGAGCACTGTAAGGCAAGAATAAAATCAGCAGAAAGCATGAAAGAGAAGTTAGAGCGAAAGGAACTATCGGTTACTGTAAATAATGCGCTTACTCAAATATTTGATGCAGCAGGTATTCGTATCATATGTACCTTTCTCGACGATATCTACTGGATTGTTGATATGCTTAAGAATCAGGAAGACTTTGAAGTGATTGAGGAGAAGGATTATATCAGAAATCCCAAGCCCAATGGATATCGAAGCTACCATTTAATCCTTATGGTTCCCCTTCATTTAGAAGACCATATTCAAAAGGTATATTGTGAGCTTCAGATAAGGACCATTGCAATGGATTGCTGGGCAAGTCTGGAACACCAAATGAAGTACAAAAAGGACATAACCTGCCCGGATATGATAACGGCAGAGTTAAAGTGTTGTGCTGATGAGATGGCGTCAACTGACTTAAATTTTCAGACCATTCTAGATATGATAAAGGTAAATGCTATGAATCTGTAGTAACGAAAGACAAATGATAAGTTAAAAATTGAGTACCAGTTTAATGGAAAAGCTGGCTGAGACAATAGAATGAAAAATGTTTGCACTTCTCCTGTGATACCGGTAAACAACCATAGCTGCTAGAACTTAGTTTGAAAAAATATAATGGTAGTAGAGCGGTAGTGGAGCAGGATAATAATGCGGACTATATTTGTTAAAACATAGATTAAAAGAAAATATGGCGATACAAAGGTGCCACAATTGATTCTTTCAATCTGAATTATTTGTGGCAGTACCTCAGGTCTGCCGGCGGTATGAAATAGGGATAAGAGTGGAAGGAAATATAATATCGAAAGGCTGCCACATTAAGATTCTTTCACTCTTTTTATTTGTGGCAATATCGCAGGTATGTAAGCGATATGCAATGGGAGAAAATATGAGAATACTATTAGCGGAAGATGAAAAGGAACTGTCCAACGCACTGGTTGCCATACTTAAACACAATAATTATTCAGTAGATCCTGTATATGATGGAGCGGATGCTTTGGATTACGGATTATCAGAGAATTACGATATTATAATATTAGACATCATGATGCCGAAGTTAAGTGGCCTTGAAGTATTAAAAAAGCTCAGGGATAAGGGCATTCATACGCCTATACTAATGCTTACGGCAAAGGCTGAAATCGAAGACCGGATCACGGGACTTGATTTAGGAGCAGATGATTATTTGAGCAAACCTTTTGCTATGGGAGAATTACTGGCAAGAATCCGTGCAATGGGCAGAAGAAAATCTGAATTCACCCCTAACATCATTGGTGTAGGCAATGTGTCCCTGAATAAAGAAAACTATGAATTGACAAATGATAAAGCTTCTTTAAGATTAGGCAATAAGGAGTATCAAATGATGGAAATGCTTATGGTAAATCCGAAGCGGCTGATTTCCACAGAGCAGTTTATGGAGCGTATCTGGGGATATGATGCCCAGGCAGAGATTAATGTTGTGTGGGTATATATTTCCTATCTTCGAAAGAAGCTGGATTCCCTTGAAGCGAATGTTAAAATAAAAGCAGTACGGGGAGTAGGATATCAATTGGAAGTCTGTGAGGAGGCAGAGAATGATTAGGGAGCTGCAAAAGAAATTTATTACGATTACTATGGTTTCCTTATTTTTAGTTATTCTCTTACTGATCGGTACCATCAATGCTGTAAATATCTATCAGATGAATCATAAGATAGATGGAGCTTTGAAGATCTTATCGGAAAATCAGGGTACATTTCCTAAATTTGATAAAGGAAAACCGCCCGGTGAGAATTTCGATTTCGGCTTCCGGTTAAGCGAAGAGACACCATTTGAAACGAGATATTTTACTGTAAGACTCAGCGCAGAAGGAATAGCCAACCAGATTGATACCAGTCATATTAGAGCAATTTCTTCAAGTGATGCAAGAGAATATGCAGAGGAAGCCTTTCAAAACGGCAAAAAGAGCGGCTTTAAGGAATCTTATAAATATGTAGTGGTAGCGCAGGACAGCGGATACTTGGTTATCTTTATGGATTGCAGCAATTCCCTGCAGACAATGAGCTTTTTTCTCTTTATTTCCATAGCTGTTGCCCTTGGCACCTTACTTCTTATGTTTATATTGGTTTCAATCTTTTCCAGAAAAGCGTTGACTCCGATTATTGAAAGCATGGAGAAGCAGAAGCAGTTCATAACCGACGCAGGGCATGAAATAAAGACGCCCCTTGCCATTATCTCTGCCAATGCAGATGTGCTGGAACTTACCGGGGGAGAGAGCGAATGGATTATAAGCATTAGAAATCAGGTTACAAGGCTTGATAAATTGGTAAAGAATCTTCTGATGTTATCTAGAATGGATGAAGGAACCATGAAAACCGGTTTTGCGGAATTTGATATCAGCAGAACTGTCAAAGAAACCGCCGGTTCCTTTAAGGCAGTGGCCGAAACCCAGAATAAGGCTTTCCTGTTAGAGGTGGAAGAGGGACTAAAGCTATACGGTGAAGAGAATAGCATCCAGCAGTTAGTATCAAACCTTGTTGATAATGCCTTAAAGTATTCAGCAGCAGGTGGAAGAATCAAGGTAAGCCTTACCCCCTATAAGAAAGGAGTAAAGCTGGAGGTATTTAACACAACGGATATGTCAGCAGATGCATTGACAAAAGAAAATCTTAATAAGCTTTTCGACCGTTTCTACCGTGCGGATTCCTCCAGATCCAGAGATACAGGATAAGAAAGCAAGTAATATTTATATTGGTTTATCAGGTAGCAGATATTGAATAATAAAAAGAGCGGAATCATTATCAGAGAAAGAGATAATTGATTTCGCTCTTTTTATAGTCAGAGAAAAGAGATGTTGCATACGAAACCTTTAAACCCTCAATAAGATTATGTAAAATTATCCTCTTACTTCTGTAAATTTAAAGTAAAATTAAAGTCTAATTTAAAGTTCATTTTAAGTTGGCAGGTTACAATAAGTTTATCAGTTAGAACAAAACAAGAAACAGAACAAAAGGCAGGAGGGATTTTTATGAGTCAGTTTCAGGGAACCTTTAAACGTTACGAGAAGAAATACTTACTGAGTGAGATGGAATACAAACAGCTGAGAGCAAGGCTTCAAGATAAACTATGTGTAGATGCATATGGTAACACAACAATCTGTAATATTTACTTTGACACCCCTTCATATCAGTTGGTAAGAACCTCCATGGAGAAACCAGTTTATAAAGAAAAGCTTAGGCTTAGAAGTTATGGTACTCCACAGGAAGGAGATACAGTATTTATAGAATTAAAGAAAAAATATAAAGGCGTAGTTTATAAAAGACGTGAAAAGCTTGAACTTAATAAAGCTGAGAATTATTTATATGATAAGAAACCTGCAACAGAAGACTCCCAGATCATCAGGGAAATAGACTGGTTCTTACAGTTTTACAGTGATATTGCTCCTGCTATGTATATTGCCTATGACAGAGTTGCCATGTATGGAGTAGAGAACTCTGAATTACGGGTTACCTTTGACACAAACATTCTCTGGAGAGAAGATACATTGTTTCTTGAGGCTGGCAAATATGGCAACGCATTACTGCCCGAAGGCTATCGGCTAATGGAAATCAAAATACCCGGAACAATGCCCCTCTGGTTGTCTCATATACTGGATGAACTTGAGATTTATCCGACCTCTTTTTCGAAATACGGCAGAGGTTATGAGCAGCTTACAAATAGAAATGTATACGAAAGAATGGGAGGAAAAAAATATGCTTAATTCTGTTTTAACAGGAACATTTACAATACAGTCTTTTCTGCTTTGCACAGCATGTTCAATTATACTGGGAGGAATTGTTGCCTGGGTTCACAGCAAATTCAGTAACAGCAGCAAAGGATTTGTAATGACAATTGCTTTAATGCCCGCAATTGTTCAGATGGTAATTATGCTGGTTAATGGTAATTTAGGTACCGGTGTTGCGGTTATGGGAGCTTTCAGTCTGGTTCGTTTCCGCTCCATCCCGGGCCATGCTAAGGAAATTACAAGTATCTTTATGGCAATGGCAATCGGTCTGGCTACCGGAACCGGTTATCTTACAGCAGCAGGGCTCTTTGTCCTGATAATCGTAATTGTCATCTGCTTATATAACTTTACCGGTTTTGGTGAGACAAAGCAGCAGGATAAGGATTTAAACATTACCATACCCGAAGGACTGGATTATTCCGGAGTATTTGATGATCTATTTGAAAAATATACAAACAGATCTGAGCTGGTTATGGTAAAAACAGCAAATATGGGAAGCCTTTATAAATTAAGTTATCGTATCGGATTAAAAAATCCGGCTCAGGAAAAAGCATTTATTGATGAACTTCGCTGCCGAAACGGTAACTTAGAAATTTCCTGTAAAAAGGCATCCTTTGGAACAGAAGAATTATAACAGTGAATATCCAATTAAAGATGGAGGATTCAGGAAGGAGTTACTATGAAAAGACTAAAATATATAATTGTAGCAGCGACTATATCAGCAATGGTAATAACCGGATGCAGCAGTTCTAATACGAGTAAAACAGATGAAAGTTCAACGACAACGACACAAGAGGCAGAAACTTCATCCTCAACTACTACTGCTATTCAGACGGGAATTGAAACTGCCTCGCAGATAGAAGTGGACAAGGAATTTACTGCCAGAGACTTAGAAGTTGGTTATGAAGAGAGCACCGCTATAAACATTACTTTAAAAGATAATGCTTCTACAGTATCCGGTTCCGGTGCTGAAGTAAAGGATAATACCATTACGATAAACAGTGAAGGCACCTATGTAATCACCGGAACTTTAACTGAGGGTCAGATTGTTGTGGAGGCTGCTGATACTGAAAAGGTACAGCTTGTATTAGACGGTGTAACCATTCACAACTCCACTTCTGCAGCTATTTATATCAAGAGTGGGGACAAGGTATTTATTACACTGGAGGAAGGCACCGTTAATACCCTGACAGACGGTACAGAATATGTACAGACAGATGATAATACAATAGACGGTGTAATCTTTAGTAAAGCAGATCTAACCTTTAACGGCAGCGGAACCCTTAATCTTAGAGCCAGCTATAAACATGGTGTTGTGTCTAAGGATGATGTTGTAGTAACCGGTGGTATTTATAATATTACCGCAGTAAAAGATGCTATTAATGGTAAAGATGCAGTAAAAATTAAAGCTGGTACTTTTACCTTAAGTTCAGATACTGGAAATGGTATTCAGTCTAAGAATGCAGATGATACGACAAAAGGTTATGTATATATTGCTGGCGGTACCATAACAGTTATTAAATGCCAGGAAGGTATTGAAGGAACAGTAATCATTATAGATGACGGTGTAATTAATATTACAGCCTCTGATGATGGAATGAACGCAGCAAGCGGTTCTAATGATACCAGTGAAACAGAAGGAACTGAGAATGGCTTTCCCCAGGGCGGTGAAAATATGACTCCTCCGGAGAATGGTTCCTTCCCTGGTCCAGGATCAACAGATGAGAATGGAAGTACGGCCTCCGGAGATACTGCAAATGCCGGAAATGCACCTGCAGGCGGAGGACCTCAAAACAATACAACGGATACCTCTGGAACGACAGACAATACCCAGAATGCTAATGGACAGGGAAACGACGGACAGGAAAGACCTCAGAATCCAGGTAACTTTGGTGGCGGTGGCGGTAATTTCGGTGGTGGAGGTGGTATGGATCAAGTCGATACCAATTGCTACATCTTAATCAACGGCGGTACTATTACAGTGGATGCAGCCGGTGATGGAATTGACAGCAACGGAAACTTATATATAACCGGCGGTACATTATATGTTTATGGTCCTACCGGTAATGGTGATGGCGCACTGGATTATAACGGTACCGCAGATATAAGCGGAGGTAATGTATATGTTGCCGGAAGTTCAGGAATGGCGCAGGGATTTTCTGATACCTCAACTCAGTATTCTATCCTTTATAACTTAACAAGTGTCAGTACAGCAGGAACAGAAGTAACCTTAAAAGATTCAAACGGTAAAGTGGTTGCCTCCTTCACTCCCGCAAAAGACTATCAGTCAATTGTTATCAGTCTTCCGGAATTAACCAAAGATGCAACCTATACTTTAACCAGCGGCGATCAGACGGCAGATATCACACTTTCTTCTGTTGTTACCAGTAACGGACAGCAGGGTATGGGAGGCCAGGGAGGTTTTGGCGGTTCCAGAAAATAAGTAAACATAAGATGGCTCATAAGGCGAATGAAGTTATTATAGACGTAAGGAAATGCCTTATAAGACAAAGTTATAGTAGATACGAAAACTCTAAAATGCTAATATTAAAAAATGAAGCAATAGTACAACAAAAGGAAGAGCAGATATGTACCTGTTCTTCCTTTTGCTACAAAACGAGGAATCTTATATAAAAAAATGTTTCAGGCAAATCAGACAAAGTTTTTGATATATTTTGTTAGCTTAATCCTATACTCGTAGAATTTCTTCGAAAAAAACCCAATAAGAATAGAAAATTATTACAAATAATTGACAAAAAACAATAGGCTATGCATAAAATATGAGGTATAATTTCATTATGTGATACTGTTAAGATTTTATATCTGATACTTAGAGTATGCTTATAAGCTTTCTGCACCGGGGTTTGGCGTTTCGCTTTATGGGAGGGAAGGCGCTGTTTCGGTTATGTAGTGACGCTATGTACTGGAAAATGTAATATAGTACCGCAAAGTGGGGCAGTCAGAATGGTGCAATAAGTTTATGAACACACCCTGGTAACCGAGGGAGGATTACAATGGAACTGACGATCGGAGATAATATTAGTTATTTACTAAAACAAAAGAATCTTACACTAAGCCAGTTAGCAATGCTTATGGAAGTACCGGCAGAACTTGTAGGGAAGTGGGTAAGCGGGAAAGTATTGCCTCATCTGTATTATCTGATTAAGATAGCAGATATTTTTGAGATAAGACTCGATGAATTAATCAGAGATGATATGGAGAATGAGGTATTGACAATAAGATAGAGGAGCTAATCAAGTGAGCTTATGACAAGACAAACCAGACGTGGATATAAAGACAGTGATGAAAAGGAATTTGGTGCTGAGGCATTTAACAAGTTAGCCAGTGCAGGCAAGGACATCTGTTACCTGATGAATCAGGGATACCCGGTTTCAGGTGCTTCTGTATTTGTAGGAAATCATTATATGCTATCAGAGAGACAGCGTATGGCACTGCTTCGCTGGGCGGCTGCAGAAGATGCCGTAAACTCACGAAAATCCAGGGAAATAACCGATTTAAGAGATAGGATACTGCATATTGATGGATTTAATATCTTAATAACCCTGGAAGTAATACTGTCCGGTTCTCCTGTGTTTCGGTGTCTTGATGGAACCATCAGAGACCTGGCGGGGCTTAGAGGCACCTACCATCCTATTGATAAGACGATTACAGCCCTTAGACTTTTGGGAGAATTCTTTGAAGGGGAGGGAGTAAAGGAGGTTATCTTTTACCTGGATGCACCTGTTTCTAATTCCGGTAGATTAAAGGTATTGATACAAGAGGAGTTAGAAAAGTTCAGCTTTGGTACACAGGTCTTTGTGATAAATGAGGTTGATAAAATATTAAAGACAAAAGAGTGTGTAGCAACCTCTGATTCTATTATACTGGATTACACAACCAATTGGGTTAATCTTAACAGCCTGGTACTATCAGGAATCAGTGATTTGTGGCTGGTGAATTTTCTTGACGGAGACCCAGGTGAAATGAAGCAAAAGGATATAACCTCCGGTTAATAGGATTTCATGAGAAAGTATATCGTCCTGATAAACCATCAGCTCGCTGTATTCGATCTGCCTGGAGTTATTAAGTGAATTAACCGCAGTACCGCTACAGTTAAAATTCATATAACTTAATCCTTTATAAGTAAGCTGCCAGGTATCTATCAGATCAAAGAGCATTATCTGACACTGATTGATGCTCTTGATATCGGAACGGTTATATTTAATATATTTACTTCCGTCTGATAACAAAACATCGTTAATAAGGTAATGATGAAAACCGAAATTACTCTCATAGGATTTTATAAAAGCCTTTGTCAGATGACTATTGGCTTTCAGATATTCGGACTGATATAGCTTTATATTTTCATTCCAGCTTGTTAAAGCATTAAGTCGTCTGGTATCATCGCCGCAATTGATTTCTCTCCATAAATTTGAATGAAGATATTTCATATCTGTTCACCTCCAATCTTTTAATACAGCTTCCGGTATTTATGATCTGCGGAATCATCTGTTTATAGTGTAAACCTTTTTAGGCAATTTATTTCATAATTATAGGCTCACTTTTTTAGTTTATATTGACAGAAAGTTAACAATAGGTAACAATAAAGATAAGATTACGAATAGTCAGTGAAAGATTAAATATTTTCAGGATTGAGGTTGAGTTAGGTTGAAAAACAAAAGAAGGTTTTATCAACTACCAATTAGGAATATCAAATGGAAGATTTGATATTAACGAAAGCGGGTAAAATGAAAAATTTGCTCACCTGCCTGATTTATTCGTGGGCGTAAGCACACAGATGGGAGTTCTATGAAACGGGAAGAATTTTCTTTTCAGGCGATGGATGGGATACGCATCCATGGATATCGTGTTAGTCCGGAGGCTTCTGCAGAGATAAAAGGAATTGTACAGATAGCTCATGGAATGGCAGAAACTGCTGAGCGATATGAGCGTTTTGCCAATATTCTGGCGGAACATGGGTATAAGGTGTATATTCATGACCACAGAGGGCATGGGAAAACCGCGGGAAGTGTAGAGGAGCTTGGACACCTTGCGGAAAAAGACGGTTTTAAATGGTTGGTATATGACCTGCATCAACTAAGTGTAATAATTCGTAAGCATCATCCTTCTTTGCCATTATTCTTATTCGGACACAGTATGGGTTCCTTTGCGGCACAAAAATACTCCATGCAGTATGGAAAAGAATTAAAAGGTCTGATATTATCAGGTTCAAACGGTAATCAGGGACCGGTGTTAAATGCCGGAATGCTGATAGCCTCTCTGGAAGCAAAGAAAAGGGGAAGAAGAGAAAAAAGTGAGCGGATGAATAGCCTTATGTTTGGTAATTTTAATAAATTGTTCAGCCCTAATCGGACGGAGTTTGACTGGTTAAGCAGGGATGAGGCAGAAGTGGATAAGTATGTGGCAGATCCTTTTTGCGGTGCAGTATTTCCCTGCGGTTTTTATTATGACTTCTTAAAAGGTCTTAAGGATATAGAAAAGAGGCAGAATCGAAAGAAAATGCCTTCTGAGCTTCCTTTGCTTCTTATTGCCGGAGACAGGGATCCTGTTGGAAAGTGCGGTAAAGGGGTTACGAACCTAAGTAAGATTTATAAAAGGGCAGGAGTGAAGGACATTACCTTAAAGATTTATAAAGAAGCCAGACATGAGCTGCTGAACGAAAGTAACAGAGAGGAAGTTACGGAAGATATACTTAGATGGCTGGAGAAGTATATATAAGTTGGAGGAGATTTGAGGAATTCAGGAGCAGGAATTCAAAATCAAAAATTTAGAAGCAAGAATTCAAGATTAAAAATCCAAGAGCAAAAATTCAAGAGCAAGAATTAAAGGGTTGACACACAATAAGTGTAAAGGGAGAAGAAACTCTTTTAATTCTCCTGCAAAACATTGCTTAAATAATCTGGTGCTGATTTTGTGTGCAGAAAATGCAGAATGCAGAATTTAGTACGACTACTCCATGCTATATCTGCTATGCGTCTATTAAATGCAATGAGGAGGAATTTCATAGGATTTCTTCAGACACACAATGTAATATATACAACTTAAGATGTAGATTTTTCAACACAGCTCCTGGAGTATATTTTTCAAAAAAGAAAGTAAAGACCCGCTATCAGAATGTGATATGCTCTCCTTGTGGCAGACAGTATAAAACTGTTTAACACAAGAAGGAGAATATCAGGATCCGGCAGCGAGTCTTTTTTAGTTTTATTGTTACGGTTTTATTCTAGCACTATATCAGAAAATCAAATACATTATTGATTCAATTCCTTGAGGAGTGCCTGAATCCCCTCAGTAGTTATATTTCCACCAAAGGATAGTGTGCAATGAAGTGGCGTTCCTTCAATCATCTGACGCAGCATTTCAGCTGTGCCTTCGCCAAGGGATTCTTCAGCGCTGCCTTCAAGTGCAGGCATTAGGCGCCCGCTGTAGCGAGCTATAATTTCCTGCCCATCAGGAACATATTTCTGAATATCTGAAAGGGTAGTGGTTTCGTCGGCAATAAAGGGAAGTTTCTTTGTGCCGGTCAGGAAGATATCTTTATAAAGGAGAATATCCCGTGAGGATTTTCCTACCATGATAGTGAAATCTCCGGTCTCAACATACCAATCTCCCAGTGCTTCACTGTAATAAGCAAAAGAACGGCTGTCAAGGGTAAAGGTTACTTCCTTTTCTTCGCCGGGAGCCAGTGCTGTTTTTACAAATCCTTTCAGCTCCTTATCAGGACGTTTCACAGATGCAGCCTTATCTTGTATATAGAGTTGTACGGTTTCTTTACCAAAAACTTTACCTGTATTTTTTACCTTAAGAGTAACTATAATAGAATCAGTATCTGAAAGGTTTGAATCGGGAGTGATTCTTAAGTCACTGTATTCAAAGGTAGTATAACTTAGGCCATAACCAAAAGGATATAAGACCTCAAGGTCTTTGGTATCGTAATAACGGTAGCCAATGAATACTCCTTCATTATATACCACCTCCTTCTCAGTACCGGGGAAATTAAGATAAGAAGGATTGTGCTTTAAGGACAGGGGATAACTCTCTGCCAGTTTACCACTTGGATTAACGAATCCATAAAGCAGGTCGATTGCTGCACCTCCTACCGCCTGACCTCCCAGATAGAGTGAAATCAAGCCTTTGACGTCTGATAACCAGGGCATTCTGACAGGGGAACCGTTATGCAGGACAACCACAAGATTTTTTTGTACTTTTGAGATCTCTTGAATTAAATAATTCTGGCAATCAGGTAATTCCATATGTACCCGGTCATACCCTTCACTTTCAAAGGAATCGGGAAGCCCTGCAAAAATTACAGCAACTTCGGCTTCTTTCGCCGCTTCTATCGCTTCCTGTAAGAGTGTTTCATCTATTTTATCTTCTTTGGTATCATAACCTTGCGCATAGGTTATCTGACTAATTTCTTTAACCGCCTCCAGTGCACTGGTCACCTGATAGCTATTAATGTGACTGGAACCGCCACCCTGATAACGGGGTATCTGAGCGAATTTACCAATAAAAGCAGCTTTCGTCTCTGGTTTTAAGGGCAGAATGGATTCATTCTTTAACAAAACAGCACTTTCGCCGGCGGCTTTTCTGGCAAGAGCATGGTGAGTCTTTTTGTCGTAGCTGGTATTCTCTTTTTTGTTATCATAGTAATGTTTTATAAGTTTAAGGACTCTTCTTACAGAGGTATTCAATATTTCTTCTGATAATTTACCCGATCTAACAGCTTCTACGATTTCTTGATCTCTGATTCCATTACTGCTTGGCATTTCCAGATCAAGCCCTGCCTTTAATGCTTTAACCCTGTCGTTCATAGCTCCCCAGTCGGTCATCACCAGACCGTCAAAACCCCATTCTTCTCGCAAGACTTTGTTCAGCAGCCAATCATTTTCACAGGCATAGGTTCCGTTGATACGGTTATAAGAACACATCAATGTTGTGGGTTTGGCTTCTTTTACAATGGTCTCAAAAGCAGCCAGATAGATCTCTCTTAAAGTTCTTTCATCTGCTTTGGCATTTATGCTCATTCTGCGATATTCCTGATTGTTTACAGCAAAATGTTTCACACTGGTTCCGATGCCTTTGCTTTGAACCCCGGTTACAAAAGCAGCAGCTATTTTACCGGTAAGGTATGGATCTTCAGAATAATATTCGAAATTACGGCCGCAAAGAGGAGAGCGCTTCATATTGACTCCGGGTCCGAGTAAAGTTGATACGGATTCAGCCTGGCATTCATCGCCTAAGGCTTCACCGATAGCCTTAGCCAGTTCTGTATCGAAAGAGCAGGCAAGGGCAGAGGCGGTAGGAAAACAGATTGCTTTTACACTATTTGCAAGTCCCAAATGATCGGACTCCTCTGCTTGTTTTCTAAGACCATGAGGTCCGTCTGTAACCATAACAGCAGGAATCTGTAAACGTTCAATAGATTTTGTATGCCAGAAATCTGCTCCGGAACACAAAGATGCTTTTTCCTCAAGTGTTAATTCTGATAATAGTTTTTCAACATCCATAAGATATTCTCCTTTATCTGATATATGTTTGAAACGATACCGGGACACGTGTCCCGATATACTTTGAATATAGCATTTATCAAAGAAGAAGTCAAGTAAGAGTGTACGTTAAACTGTTAATAAATTGCTGATAAATAGATGAGAAAAACACTAAATGGACAAAGATAGTAAAACGATTAACATATTAATTATAGATCTATAATTAAAGTTTTATTGTTCAAAATGTATGCTTTTGTAACGTAAATATGGCTAAATAATACAAATATTATAAGAGAGAGATAATATTATTTACAATTGTGATATACCCATGCTATAATAAAATTAAAAAAGTGAAACGATTAACTGAATGGTCGATATTATGAGTTAAGGAAAAACAATGGTTTAGTAAAGGCGGTGTTGTATGAATGCGATGGATTTCCCTTAAGGGGTAACTGAGCTGTTAATTTGTATTAAATATTCAGTTATATCAGTTATGAAAACATTTTAAGCAAATCCTGCTTTTCATTAGAAAGTACGATTTTATAATCGTAGCAAGGAGCTTTAGGATATCAATCAACGTAAGAACACATTAAATCAGGATGATGAGGATATTGAAATAATATGGATAAATTAAAATTAGTGCCTTTAAAGGATATTGGAATTCGGGATAGTTTTTGGGATAGGTATATTAGTTTGGTTCATAAAGTTCTTATACCTTATCAGTGGGATATTCTAAACGACAACTTAGAAGAGGTAGAGACCAGCCATTGTATTAAGAACTTTAAGATTGCAGCTGAGTGGGAGGAAGGAACCTTTTATGGAGCTGTATTTCAGGATTCTGATCTGGCTAAATGGCTGGAGGCGGTAGCTTATTCCCTGGCAGTGCATCCTGATAAAGAACTGGAGAATACAGCAGATGCTATGATAGAGTTGATAGCGGCAGCCCAGAGAGAGGATGGCTACATCAATACATATTTTATTATTAAGGGCTTAGATCTGCGGTTTACCAATATGGAGGAGGGGCATGAACTGTATTGTGCAGGACATTTAATGGAAGCTGCCGTAGCTTATTACAAAGCAACGGGAAAAGACAGCTTCGTACAGATTATGAAACGCTTTGCCGATTTAATCTGCGACGAATTTTCAGAAGCAAAAAACGCGAAAGGCTATCCCGGTCACCAGGAAGTTGAAATAGGGTTATACAAACTCTTTGAAGTAACGGGAGAGAGAAAATATCTGGAACAGGCAAGAAGCTTTCTTGAGAGGAGAGGGGCTAAACCGAATTATTTTCTGGAGGTATACATCATGTGGACCAGAGGCTTTGGCTTAAGAGACAGTTATCTGCCTTTAATTCTTCCTTATCTTTGCGGTGGCGGTGCCTTTAATATATTTCTGATACGTCAGTTTATCATGACGATACCCAAAGAACTGGATGAAGCAGCAACCATAGACGGGGCAGGACGTTTTCGCATTCTGTTCAGCATCATAATTCCTGCTATTAAATCAGCTATGATAGTAGTTGCCTTATTTATCTTTATAAGTCTTTGGAATGACCTGTTGCAGCAAATGATCTATATCAATTCCTCCGAAAAATATACAATAGCACTGGGACTTACGAATTTTAAAGGACAGTTGAAACAGGACTGGTCCCTGACTATGAGTGCTACCTGTCTCTCTTTTGCGCCCGGTGTGATATTTTATCTGATAGGGCAGAAGTATTTTGTGGAAGGTATTACTATGACAGGAATGAAGAACTAAACAGCAATTTCCCATTGAAGGGTTCTTAATGACACTCAAATGGCGGCAGTTGTACCTGGTACAACTGCCGCCATTTTGCTAGTGTTGGTCTACCGTACCCCTTTAAGGCGAGGTTATTGACAATTACATTTCGCACACCTATAATGAAGTGCATAAAAGAAAGGACTAATAAATAGTCAAAGGACGGAGAACACAATGCCAAGAATATTGGATAAAGCAGATGAAAAAATATTGGAGGTTTCCAGGGAACTGTTCCTGACCATAGGCTTACGAGCCACTGAAATGAAAGATATTGCTGTGAGGGCTGGTATTGGCAGAAGTACCCTCTACAGACATTTCACAGGGAAAGAAATCATAGCATTTTATATAGCGAAAGACATTCTGACAGGTTTGTGGGGACTTACAGAGAAAGAGAGTGAGAGACTGAAAAGTCTGGACAACGGTTATGAAAAGCTGGAAGAGACTATGCTGCTCTTTTCTTCTAAACTAATAGAGAACAGGGACAAGGTTCGGTTCCTGGATGAATTCGATCAGTACTTTACCGATGATTATCCGGCTTCTGAAGAAGCTGATGAATATATACAATTCAACAAAAATAAAGATACTGTCATGTATCAGTATTATTTAGAAGGAATGAAGGATGGAAGTATAAAAGCAGCAGAAGATATTGAATTCAAGGTTGATGTACTGCTTAATACAGCCCTTGGCATCGCCCAGAGAATAATACCCAGAAGAGAACATTATCTGGAGGAACACGGTTACTGCGAAGAATTGCTGAAAGAAGCCATAAGGCTTATTCTGTTGGGTATTAAAGCTTAAATAACAGGAATAATACTTTCAGGAATCTCCTGACGCAGGGAGAAAATTATTGAATAAATATTCGGTTTAATAAGTACAGCTTATTGAAATAAGGTCGAATTATCACTTTTAATAACAGTATTACTGTGTTATAATACTGTAAAAATACCAACGGAGGTAGTGAGATGTATTCATTTGAAGAAGTTTTGGGCTATGATCCTGAGCTTGCGGAGGCTATAACCAAGGAAATCGGAAGACAGGAAGATCATATTGAACTGATAGCGTCTGAAAATTTTGTTAGCAAAGCGGTAATGGCAGCAATGGGAAGTCCTCTTACGAATAAATATGCAGAAGGTTATCCCGGTAAGAGATATTACGGCGGCTGTGAATTTGTTGATATTGCTGAGAATCTTGCGATAGAACGTGCAAAGCAGTTATTTGGCTGTACTTATGCCAATGTTCAGCCTCATTCCGGCGCGCAGGCTAATATGGCAGTATTTTTTGCCCTTGTAAAACCCGGTGATACCATAATGGGTATGAACCTTGCCCATGGCGGACATTTAACTCATGGCAGCCCGGTGAATATGTCCGGCAGCTACTTTAATATCGTTCCTTATGGTGTAAATGATGAGGGCTTCATAGATTATGAAGAGCTGGAGAAAATTGCACTTTCCGTAAAGCCTAAATTAATCGTGGCTGGTGCCAGTGCTTATGCCAGAAAGATAGATTTCAAGCGTTTCAGAGAAATTGCAGATGCAGCAGGAGCACTCCTGATGGTGGATATGGCTCATATTGCAGGTCTGGTAGCAGCAGGACTTCATGAATCCCCCATTCCTTATGCACATGTAACAACCACTACCACTCATAAGACTTTAAGAGGTCCCAGAGGCGGTATGATTCTCTCAAGTATTGAATTTGCAGAGGAAAATAAACTTAACAAAGCAGTATTTCCAGGAATTCAGGGAGGCCCTTTAATGCACGTAATTGCAGCGAAAGCAGTTTGCTTTAAAGAAGCTCTTGACCCTGCCTTTAAATCATATGCAGCAAATATTATAGAGAATGCGCAAGCTCTCTCAAAAGGCCTGACAGACAGAGGGTTTACTATTGTATCCGGTGGAACGGACAACCATCTGATGTTAGTGGACCTTCAGAATAAGGGTGTTACCGGTAAGGAAGCTGAGAAGCTCTTAGATGCAGCTAATATTACCTGTAATAAGAATACGATACCTAATGATCCTGCTTCACCTTTTGTAACCAGCGGTATTCGTCTTGGAACACCGGCTGTTACTACAAGAGGTATGATAGCGGCAGATATGGAGGTTATTGCGGAAGCCATCAGCTTGTTGATTGCAGATGTGGACAAGAATAAAGCCCAGGCAATGGAACTTGTAAAGACGCTGACGGACAAATATCCGTTGTATAGATAGAATTTGAATTATAAGGCAGTATGTATATTTAAGAGAATTAGCTTGATTTAACCTATTATGTGATTTGAGAGTTAGAAGGACAGTTTTTCGCAATGGGGACGGCAAATTGAACAAACCAGAAAAAACTCATGCGCAGATTCCAAGGTATAAGAAGTCCTAATTCTCTGAATATTTTGTGCTTGACATATGATAAAACAGATAACTCGCTACGCTCAGACAATCTGTTTTATCATATAGCACAAAATTTTCAGAGAAAAGGACTTCTAATACCTTTCCATAGGCGCATTCGTTCTTTCTGGTTTGTTCAATTAGCCTGAAATCATGTGGTAATAAGTATTTTATAACCATTCTTCCTGATTGCTGCCATATAACGCAGGGCGTCTACAAATTTGCCAACATGAAAACCATCACAAACTGCATGGTGGCATTGCATTGCTAGTGGTATGAAGGTTTCCCGTGTTCTTTTCTATATCTAGCATATTCTTGGTTTTTCAATTATAGCAGATAGCAGATAATAAATAAATACCGGTATATTTATTAACTTGATATATAGTAGTTCAAAATATAATTACTTGTTTTTTGTTCGCAGTCTGAAAGAAACAGCCAGAGCTGTTCTTATTTTTGATTGACAAAAAAATTCTTTAGTTTATATTTCCTCAAATGATGGATTTAACAGATGATCTGGGAACGTTGTTTCAATGGTAAATTCAGTGACTGGAACATTGTAATCAACTTCTTCAAAACTAACATTATCAACCCAGGCTTGTCCTTTTCCCTGCAACAGCATTCCAATATTAAGAATTGCACTATTTTCTGGTACATCTAGTACACAAGTATAATGATTCCATTCTGTTGTTCCTGTAATGGGTCGGTTTTGCATATTATCAAGTTTCAGTGTGGTTGATAACGCATTGTCTATTCGAAACCATAAAGCACACCAGCCTTCCACGTCTAAAGTTCTAACAAATCCGGAAAATCGCATTCTCTTGCCTAAATAATTTGCAGCATTAATTTGCTGCATGATGGTACCATATTCATCGTTTGTAAATTCGTTAGTAATGGACCGAATTGTTGCAGATTTGGTACCCAGATGGTAAATAGTAGTATCCAGACCGATATAATATTTATCAGGAGCTGTTCCTGTTACAATCCAATCTTTAATGTCATTTTGTGTTTTCATTTCTAATATTCCTTTCATTAAGTTCTTAATTGCTGTTCGATATTTTCCTGGTGGTAAATTATAGATACTTTTAAATGCTCTTGTAAATGATTCTTGTGATTCAAATTGGAAGGTTAAAGCAATATCAAGCACAGATATATTTGTATTTAAGAGCAAGCTTGCAGCACAAGCCAACCTTCGCCTCCTGATATAATCATATAAAGAAAGTCCAACTTCTTTTTGAAAGCACCTGTGAAAATAATATTTTGAAAATCCAATTATTTGCGAAACCTCATCTAAAGTCAGTTTCTCGTATATGTTTGCTTCTATATAATCTAAGGCGGTTTGAATTTCTTTATGTGTCATTAGCTCTCCTCCATGACCATATTATAACATTGTGTTATCCGATATACTTGATGGTTCTTGCCTTATCCAGGTTAAGGATGAACATTCTCAAAGTGAGCTATTCTTAAACTTTTATATGGAGTGCTGATATCACATGGATTCAGGTTTTTGGGTTATTACTGCCAGGTATTGAGTTTATAAGGAACATAGCT
Source organism: Anaerocolumna sp. (assembly GCA_029256725.1). Classification (GTDB taxonomy): domain Bacteria; phylum Bacillota; class Clostridia; order Lachnospirales; family Lachnospiraceae; genus Anaerocolumna. The sequence continues at coordinate 27,457 of JAQSXJ010000076.1, forward strand.
TGAGTCTATGTGCCAAGTATGAGTAAAATACCCCAAGACGTTAGCGTATTATCTAACATTTTGGGGTATCCTTTAGAACTATTAATGTTTATATTGAGTAGTAAGATTACGGCTAAAAATTATAATCTATATAATTGTTTTCATCTATCTGTCAAATTTCCTTACAAAACAGACGCCCACGGCTCCGGGACCGGTATAGGTTCCAATTGTAACACCTATCTGAAACATTGGGTATGTAATCTTTCTGCCTATAAGATTCTCCAGCTGTGATTGTACAGTTTTGGTATCTTCTGCAGTTGTGGCATTAGCCAGGCAGAAATCGTAATCCTCATACCGCGCATTGTTCTCGCTAAAGTACTCTGCATCTCTTAATTGAATCATTGGTTTAATATTTAACATAGTGCCTGCCAGGGAAGCGGCTTTTCCAATTCGTCCACCCTTTGCAAGATATTCAAGTGTATCAACTGTAAACATAATCCTTGCTGTAGATTTAATCTCTTCCAGACGTTTTACGGTATCGGCTAGAGAATAGCCCGCTTCTTTCAGATAAGCTGTCTGCATTAAGAGGATACCCTGACCGCCGGTAGCCTGTATTGAATCTACAATTTGAATATTAGAATCCGGATATTTCTCAAGTGTAAGCTCTCTGGCATTAACGGCAGACTGATAAGAGCCGCTGAACTTTTGAGTCAGGCAAAGACAAAGTATATCATTCCCATTTAAAATTTCTTTTTCAAAAGCATGGCAGTAATCCATAACAGAAGGAAGAGAGGTTTTAGGAAAGATTTTATCACGGGACAGCCTTTGGTAGAATTCTTCATTGCTGATTTCCACATTTTCTTTATAGTAATGTTCTAAATCAAAAGTCACATAAAATGGTATTAATGTTATATGATGCAGATTCAGCAGTTCTATGGGAGTATCGCAGGAAGAATCGCTGAATATATGATAGCTGGCCATATATTTCTCCTTAAAAGTAATTAATAGATTCATTATAACGAAAGTCAGGTGAAAAGTACATAGTAAGAATATTAATAATTTTACCGCATTTGGAGAATATTAAGAGTAGTGTATTGTTTGACACTTATTTCATCAATAAAATCAAGCTTAAACAATGCATTGATATAGTTGTTTGTTACATGCAGCAATTACGATATGAGCTGAAAGAAGTAATTTAACTTTTCCAATGTGTTTATACACCTGGACAGGATAAAACAATTTCAACTTATAGGAACAAAAGCAAAAAACACTAACAGGAAAATGTGAGTTATCAAAAATCAAATTCACATCCTGAATTATGGCAATGCCGCAACTTAAAACAGACGCGGTTTGCAGTGGGAGTTTGTGATGAAAAAAACAACAAACATTATTATAACTTTAGTATGCCTTACTCTTATGGTTCATAATCTCAGTAATGCCATACCATTTATTAGCAACAGCTATTTCGGAGTACAAGCAGCATATGCAAAAGCAGAGGACGGACTTCCGTTAATATATGACAGCAATTCCGTAGATTACATGTCATATATACCGGAATTGGAGTGCAGTAGTGAGGTACAGGAAGCGCTGGCTATCAGAAATCCAGATATAGCAATAGATGCTGAAGCAGCGGTATTAATTGATGCGAATAGCGGAGCTATCCTATATCATAAGAATGCAACAACCCCAATCTTTCCTGCCAGTACGGCAAAGGTTCTTACAGCGCTGGTAGCTCTGGAATGGTGTAAGCAAAGTGAAATGGTTAAGGTAGGAAAAGAAGTCAGCATGATACCCTATGATTCTTCCAGAGCAGGATTAAGATCCGGTGACAAATTAAAGGTCTACAATCTGTTGGAAGCCATGCTGATACCTTCCGGAAATGATGCTGCTTATGCCATAGCAGTATACGTAGGAAGGAAAGCACTAAAAGATAAAACGGCAGGCGAAATGAAAGCTATCAAGAAATTCACAGAACTTATGAATGCGAAAGCAGTGAAACTTGGAGCATACAATTCCTGTTTCATATCACCGGACGGATATGATGCTATCGGACAGTATTCAACCGCCTATGACATGGCACTAATCGGACTGCAGGCCTTAAAAAGTAAGACGATCATGAAGATAACAAAAGAAAGAACCTCAACGATAACCATGCAAAGCGGAAGAACCCTGTCCTTATGGAATACCAATGCCCTCATCAATAAAGATAGCATGTGGTATGATTCCCACGTCATTGGGCTAAAGACTGGTACCACCAGCATAGCCGGACGATGTCTGATATCAGCCGCCGGAGAAGGTGACGCAAAGGTATTATCAGTAGTAATGCATTCCTCCAGTGCCGGAAGGTGGCAGGATTCCCTGAAACTTCTGGAATACGGAAGAAAGAAAATCAGCTAATAGCTGCCGAAATGGCAGTGTATAATAAGGGACTGCAGCAATGGAAATATTGTCAGTCCCTTATTATATAGGGGCAAAAGATAGGATAATACAATCGGACGGCCATTTACACAAAATAGAAAGACTCATGCTTCAATTCCAAGGTATAAGAAGTCCTAATTCTCTGAATATTTTGTGCTTGACATACTATAAAACAGATAACTCGCTACGCATGAGTACACTATGGTGTACTCAAACAATCTGTTTTATAGTATAGCACAAAATTTTCAGAGAAAAGGACTTCTAATACCTTTCCATAGGCGCATGAGGTCTTTCTATTTTGTGTAAATGGCCTGCTTATTGAAGTAAGATTTTTATACGTTAAAATCTTATGTACTCTGACTCTATACGCTATAGCACTAAGTGCTGGTATTGAAGTAAGAATACAAATAAATAAATTAAATAAAATTTTATTGCTATATTTTTATTACTATATTTTTATTACTATATTTTGATTACTATATTTTGATATAATATATTTTCATTAATATATTTTCATTGGTATATTTAATGAAAAAAAGCAAAATTACCTCTTTACCCATACCCAGATGAGTTTGCCTTCCCTTTAGCAATTTTCTATTGAAGAGCACCTAATGACACTTAAATAGCAGCAACTATTCCTAGGTAAAATAATACCACTGTCTGAGCTCACAACTGTACATAACGATAACCTTCCAACGAGTTTGGTATTATTTTACCTGCCAGGAACAGTTGCTGCTATTTTAGTGGAATTTGGTGCTCTGAACAAGAAAAGGGCTAAAGGGAAGGCAAACTCATCGTCCACTGCCAAAGACCAAATACCTTACAATAAGTCCCACTCCCCCCACTTTTCCTTTCCATCAAGTTGCAAATATGTTATGATAAAGGGACGGAATTTCATTTCCAAAACCAATTGCCGTATTTCATAAATATACCGGCAGTTACTGATCCCGAAAGAAAGTTGGAGCAATATGTCTAAGAATTTATATATTTCAGAGAAACCCAGTGTAGCCCAGGAATTCGCCAAAGCCCTGAAAGAAGACTTTAAGAAGAGAGACGGCTATATGGAATCGGATAAATCCCTGGTAACCTGGTGCGTGGGTCATCTGGTTACCATGAGTTATCCCGAAAGCTATGATGCTTCCCTGAAACGCTGGAGTCTGGAGACACTGCCCTTTATGCCGAAAGATTACCGCTATGAGGTCATACCGGCTGTGGCAAAACAGTTTGCGGTAGTAAAGGGGCTTTTAAACCGTCAGGACGTTGACTGTATCTATGTCTGTACCGACTCCGGACGTGAAGGAGAATACATATACCGATTGGTAGACCAGCTGGCAGAAGTTCCGGTTAATAAAGAGAAACGAAGAGTATGGATTGATTCCCAGACAGAGGATGAAATTTTAAGAGGAATCAGAGAAGCAAAGCCTCTTAGTGCTTATAATAACCTGTCTGCCTCCGCCTATTTAAGAGCCAAAGAGGATTATTTGATGGGTATTAATTTCTCCAGAGTCCTTACACTGAAATACGGGCAGAGTGTGTCTAATTATCTGCAAGGGGAAAAACGTGCCGCAATTTCTGTCGGCCGGGTTATGACCTGTGTACTTGGAATGGTCGTTAGAAGGGAAAGAGAGATCAGGGAGTTTGTAAAGACGCCTTTTTACAGGGTTTTGAATACGCTTGAAACCTCCGGTAAGACCTTTGATGGGGAATTTCGTGCAGTAGAGGGTTCTAAATATTTTAACTCCTCCTTATTATATAAAGAGAACGGTTTCAGAGAAAAAGAAAGTGCCGTTAAACTGCTAGAAGAACTGCTTGATAGAACTCCTGCCTTAGAGGAACGTCAGGAGAATAATAAGACGATATTTACAGATACCATTACAGAAGAAGAAACTATAAACGCTGAAATAACTTCCATTGAGAAAAAGAAGGAGAATAAGAATGCTCCTTTACTCTTTAATCTGGCAGAACTTCAGAATGATTGTGCCAGGATGTTTAAGATAAGTCCCGATGAAACCCTTAAGATTACCCAGGAACTGTATGAAAAGAAACTGGTGACATACCCAAGAACCGATGCAAGAGTTCTGTCTACGGCAGTTGCAAAGGAAATTCATAAGAATATCGGCGGTCTGAGAAATTATGCTATGGTAAGGGATTATGCAGCTGAGATCCTTGAAAAAGGAAGCTTTAAGAACATTGCTAAGACCAGGTATGTAAATGATAAACAGATTACAGACCATTATGCCATCATACCCACAGGCCAGGGCTTTCAGGCGTTGAATTCTTTAAACCCTACTGCCGGTAAGGTCTATGAGATAATTGCCAGAAGATTCTTAAGTATCTTTTTTCCGCCTGCGGTTTATCAGAAAATAAGCCTTATTACCAAACAGAAGCAGGAAAGCTTCTTCTCAAGCTTTAAGGTCTTATTAGAGGAAGGGTATCTGAAAGTTGCGACCAACTCCTTTGACAAGAGAAAAGAGCAGCAGGCCGATGCAAATCAAGGAAAGAATGAGAAAGAAGATAGTGAAGATACGGATTATGGAGCTGATTTTATGGAGGCTGTAAAGAGCCTTAAGAAAGGCATGCTTCTGCCGGTAAAAGCCATGACCATCAGAGAAGGGGAAACCGCACCGCCCAAAAGATATAATTCCGGTTCTATGATTCTGGCAATGGAAAATGCAGGTCAGTTAATCGAAGATGAAGAATTAAGGGCCCAGATTAAAGGCAGCGGAATCGGGACCAGTGCAACCAGAGCGGAAATCCTTAATAAGCTGGTTAAGATTGATTATCTGGCATTAAATAAAAAGACCCAGATCATAACCCCCAGTCTTTTAGGTGAAATGATTTATGATGTTGTAAATACGTCTATTAAATCCCTCCTGAATGCAGAGCTTACTGCCAGCTGGGAGAAGGGACTTACCATGGTCTCCGGAGGAGAAATCTCCGAAGAAGAGTATATGGGTAAATTAGAGGGATTTGTAGGTCGTATGACCAATGGTGTAAAAGGCTTATCTAATCAGTATGGACTGAAACAATACTTTGATGAGGTATCGGTTTATTATAAAAGTAAGAAATAAAAAGAGATCGCAGGCAAGTCTTTGATATACAGGTAATTTAAGTTGTGCCTGTAGGACTAAGTTCGCAGGCTATGAGAAAGGAATGGTATTAATATGTGGGAAGAGCTTACCATTGAAAAGAATTATGATTTAACGCAGACAATTGCAGCAGATATCTTTGCAGGTATTACATATCCCTGGGAAGTACTGTCTGTAATCGGCAGTTTTATTAAGAAGCTGGGAGAACAGCTTGACAGTGAAGAATATAAGAAAATAGGAGAAGATGTGTGGATTGCAAATTCTGCTAAAGTAGCTCCTACTGCCTATATCGGAGGACCGGCTATCATTGGGAAAGAAGCTGAAATCAGGCATGGTGCTTATATCAGAGGAAATGCAATTGTAGGTGAAGGTGCAGTGGTTGGTAATTCTACTGAACTTAAGAATGTAATCCTGTTCAATAAAGTACAGGTTCCTCATTACAATTATGTGGGAGATTCCGTTCTGGGTTATAAAGCGCATATGGGTGCAGGTGCAATCACCTCTAATGTAAAATCTAATAAGACACTGGTTACCATCAACAATCAGGGAGAAAAGCTTGAGACAGGACTAAAGAAAATGGGAGCAATGCTTGGTGACAATGTTGAGATTGGCTGCAACAGTGTACTAAACCCAGGTACGGTAATCGGTAAGGGGTCTCATGTATATCCTTTGTCTATGGTACGAGGTTTTGTTCCAGCAGGATCTATTTACAAAAAACAGGGTGAAGTTGCTAAACTTAATTAACAAACTGGAGAGTGTTCATTTAATCATTTTGACCGTCTGACTGATCTGCCATTTAGTATACTGCGTTGTGATTTTGAAATTGTAGCACCTCGAAACCCCAAAATTATGATTTGCTGTTTCTCCCAAATATTTTCCTCCAAAGTGGGAACACTCAGCACAGCATAAGCATTTATCAAACACATTATAGGGCGTGTCTGAAACTGCAATGAGTTTTAAACACGCCCTATAACAATTAATTATTTTTCCAATCCAGGAGGGTTTCCAGTGTGTTTACAAAGACTGTAAGACCCTCCTTATCCTGTTCATCAAAGCGTGCCACAGAAGGACTGTCAATATCAAGTACACCTACGATACTGCCTTTATAATGAATGGGTATTACAATCTCTGAACGGGAAGCACTGTCACAGGCAATATGTCCGGGAAATTCATGGACATCGTAAACCAGCTGAATTTCATCCTTTAGAACTGCAGTTCCGCATACGCCTCTGCCGATTGCTATATGTACACAGGCTGTCTTTCCCTGAAAAGGACCAAGAAGTAGTTCGCCTCTTTTCATCAGGTAGAAGCCCGACCAGTTAATGTCTGTTAAGGCAGTCATTAATAGTGCGGAAGCATTGGCAAGACCGGCTATTACATCAGGTTCATTATCAAGCAGAGCTCTTAACTGTGCATTAACAAGCTCATATAATTCTTTCTTATCTTTTGGATAATCATTGGTTAATTCAACCATAAAACCCTCATTTCTGAATAAACAGCTGCTTGTCTATTCCAATAATTTTAATCAGTTTTCAAATACACCCTAATGATAATACTTACAATACTATGAATGATAATAAAATTAAAGTGTTATATGTATTATAAAAATAAATTGGGATAACTTAATAAAGTATATCCCAATTTACCACATGTTTCAACTGTTTGAATTAACGAAAGCTATTACCTTCTGAAAGATTAGATACATACTGTTTCATTTCTGATTTGGAACGGACACTGTGGGTTCCGTCAATAACCTGTTGTTTGCCTGTATTATCAAGTGAAGCAAAATAATTCATAGCATTCAGATTCTGTGCCAGAGCCATTCCAAGGCCTAAAGGAATTTCAGGTCCGTCTGTATAGTTTAATTCCATAGTAATTACCGTGCCTTTCTCGCAGTCTGCAAACTTCGGGCAATTATCCAAACTTGATTTACTTAGGTACTTTATTAGTATCTCGCTTATGAAACAGATTTATGCCGGATGTTTAATACCGGCTTCTTTCATTTTTTTCCATTTATAAAAACCATAAATTACAATAGTTAGTGATGCCAGCATTGATAGGATATTAGTTAATAGATTAGGAATCAGATTAAGGAGCAGAGGATAAGAGAAAATCATCTCCAGAGAAGTATGAATTAAGACAGCACCGCAAAGGTACAAGACTATCACGTGTCGTTTCATCAGATTCATAAATAGTCTGCAGCTTAGCAATAGTATGGGCAGACTAAGCAGTAAACCCAATGAAATAATACGTATATTTCCGTCAGCAGCACCTGCTATGGCAAGTATGTTATCAAAACTTAATGAAAGACTTATAAAAGTAATTTTCAGAATAGCTCTGGAAAGTTTTAAATTCTGATTAAGTGTATACTCACCATCCTCTTTACCTATGCATTCTTTCTCAGGTTTTAGCATATCATAGGTAATTTTCATTAGCAGAAAACCTCCCAGAGGCTGTATGGGCAGCCACTTGGCCTCCATTATGACACTTATCAGAGAGGTGAAGAGGATGGAGAACAGCAAAGATAACGTAAAACCGGATAAGTAAGCCTTCTTCCGGTTATCACTGTTTAATTTCTCAGAGACAAAAGCAATAACACTGATATTATCAAAGCTTAGAATAATATTAAGAAGTGCTATATGCAGAATATTTAACATCGTAACTATAAAAGCAGACATAAATAGATCCCCCTTTGGCTATTTTTTTCAAGTCCTTTTATAGTATTCAGGAAAGAGGAGTAGGTTACAAAAGAAATATCATAGATTGCTCCTGTTAGTATAACTTATCAGGAATTGCTTTTACTTTTTGGATTTTTGATAAAAAACTTTGTAATTCTGCGTATAATATATTTTCGTAAATTGGTTACTACCTATATACGAAATATATTAGAAGACAAAAATTAAGACTGTACCGTAGCCTTCTTGTAAATACACAATTAAGCAGTTACAAAAAAAGTTTGTTACAGTCTTATATAAAGATGTATGATTTAATTTTGATGTGATATGCTGTCAACCATTATAGATTCTCAAGTACAGGCTTCTCCTGGCAATCAGGACATATTCCGTATATTTCAAGATTGTGCCCGGTTATGGTGTAACCGGTTTTGGCTGCAAGGTTATTTTCAATAGGCTCAAGGGGGCAGATATCGATGTTAACCTTTTTGTTGCATTTCGTACAGATAAGGGAATGTCTGTGGGTATGGTTATTAATCTCAAAATAGGTTTTACCATCCTGATACAGAGTCTTAATTACAATATCTTTTTCGGCTAAAGTATTCAGAGCCCTGTAGATGGTGGAGATATTTATCTTCAGATCCTTTGAGGCTAATTCTGCAATTTCCTCTACAGTCAGGGCAGTTTGCGCAGATTCCAGCACAGAAAGGATAAGGTTTCTTTTCTTTGTCTGCTTTAAATCGGCGGATTTTAGTATATTGTTGTTCACAATGCACCTCTCCTTTTATCTTTATATAAATTTGTAATATTATTACTATGTAAGCGCAAGTTAGTTTTCCACTTTATAAGGTTTATAATGCTGTAATTTTGCATTTATGAAAATATAAAGGTAAAAAATTTATGATGGGCTTGTAAAGTTCGTACTTTTAGTAAAATCATAGTTTACTGCGTTGAAAATGTCAAGCATTATCAGGAAATGTGGGGGAATAGTGGTGGGGAGATGGGGATGTGGCGGCGGACGATGAATTGGGCTTCTGTTTATACGTTTTGTTTTCGAGAACCCTTATTCCACTAAAGCCGCAGTAACTGTGCCTGGAAGGTTAAACAGTACCAAACTCGCTGTGACTTTTGTGGGAGTGGTGTGGTTTTGAGCTCAGACAGTGGTACTGTTTAACCTAGTTACAGTTTCTGCGGCTTAAGTGGAATAAGGAACCTCTCAAGACAAAACTACTAAACAGAAGCCCAATTCATCTGTTTGTTGCATTTGATTGCCCATTATTTATAGCTCGTTAATCTTGATATGTATGTTATTTTCATTATTTTGAGCGGTTGATTGTCCTTATTTTATTGACAAGGGAATATAATGATTGTATAGTTAAAGCGAATGTTTTGCATTTGCGTTTACGCTTTGTATCTATATTTGCGGTTTTATATATGTAGTTAACTTTATAAAGAAAAAAATAGTAGCTAATTCTATATATTTGTATATGGATGGAAGATTTTTATACATATTAAAAGTGAGGCATCATAGAAAAATAAAAAATGATGTAGGTTGATTAAATTCAAGTAAAGGAGTTTGTATGCCGGTTAAAATTGATATTATTTCAGGGTTTTTAGGAGCAGGTAAGACTACCTTGATTAAGAAGCTGTTGGATGAAGCCTTAACAGGGGAGAAGATTGCTTTGATTGAGAATGAGTTTGGGGCTGTTGGTATTGATGGAAGGATCATGAGAGATTATGACCTTCAGATTACAGAGTTAAACGCCGGTTGTATTTGTTGCAGTATTGCCGGTGATTTTACCGGAGGGCTTAAGGAAGTACTGACCTGGTATAAACCTGATAGGATACTTATTGAACCTTCCGGTGTCAGTAAGCTATCAGACGTTATCAAAGGGTGTTCGCCGTTTCTTAAGGATGGCAAAGCTGTGCTTAATATGTGCCTGACGGTTATTGATGTGACGAAATTTAAAATGTATTTAAAGAACTTTTCGGAATTCTACAAGGATCAGCTTACCAGTGCAGGAACAATTATTTTTAGCAGAACAGTACAGGCTGACAGAGATAAAATTGATGCTATTACAGCTGAAATCAGAAAGGTTAATAAAGAGGCTGGTATTATTACTACAGACTGGGAACGGCTTGAGGGTAAGGCAATTTTAATGCTTGCAGAAGAGGGCAGAAACCCTATCTTAGACAGAGAAACTCAGAAGTCTCGAATCGCCAGCAGGTTAAGTTCTCCCGGAATCACTGGTGCCAATGCCGGAATTAGTATGTCCGGTCACAAGGCAGAGGATGTATTTTCTGTCTGGGGTCACGAGACTTCTCAAATCTTTAAGAAGAATAAGATCTTAGAGATTTTAAATAGCCTTGACAGACTGGATATGGAGATTGTACGTGCCAAGGGGATTGTTGAGACAGAGGGTGAGAAGTGGGTGCAATTCGATTATGTCCCAGGTGAAGTTACCATTAATGACAGTACCCCCGATTATATAGGAAGATTCAATGTTATTGGCAGTAAATTGGACAAAGAGAAACTAAGCCGTTTATTTGGTGTGAGAAATTAAGAGAATCATCCCGGGAGATGCCTATTAGAATATCCGACTAAGGGGATATTGGAAAAGAGGATTTTAAGTTTATGGCAATTGATATTGATGTGGTTTCCGGTTTTTTAGAAAGCGGTAAGACCACCTTCATTAATGAATTGATTACCGGTAACACCTTTGAAGAATATGAGAATATTGGGTTATTGGTTTGTGAAGAAGGTGAAGTTGAATATGATGAGAAATTCTTAAAAGAGAATAATATCAGCCTGACAGTTATCGAAGAACCTTCCATGTTAACAGGTGATTATCTGCTTGAGCTTACCAGTAAGAAGGATCTGGATTACATAATCATAGAGTATAACGGAACCTGGAATATACAGACACTTTTGGATATCAAATTAAAAGGTGGATTAAAGCTCAGAAATGTGCTTTTTATTAGTGAAGCAGATAAATTCAACAGCTATTATCACAATATGGCAGGACTATTGCAGCCTCATATGAAGAACAGCGATTATGTCGTGATTAATCGCCATGATTCCTTGAATAAGGAAGAGAGAAAGAACATCCAAAATAATGTGAAGAGAGTCAATAAAGGCACCGGTACAGTCTTTCTTAACAGCATTCATGAGGATTCCCGCTTGCTGAGAATCTTTACGCCTTTTGAGAATTATAAGAAGACCGTAACACCCGGAATGCTGATACTTATGGTGGTTCTTGGTATTCTGTGTTTTCTGCCTACAGCTTCCCTCTCCGTGGTTTATGTTAATTTACAAAAGGTTTCTCTATCCTTTTTAAGTATTTTAATTCAGGCGATTCCTTTTATCTTGTTGGGGGCTTTTCTGTCCTCTTTTTTACAGTTGGTTATTCCAACCAGCTGGATTATCAGACAGATATCCGGCAATACTGTAAAATCTTTTGGTATAGCAGCATTGGCAGGTTTTTGTTTTCCTGTCTGCGACTGCGGACTGGCACCCTTTATAACAGGTCTGCTTAAGAAAGGGACACCTCTGCCTCAGGTAATAACTTTTTGGCTGGCTTCTGCAGCGGTTAATCCAGTAGTTTTATTATCTGTTATGTATGCTTTTCCGGAGAATAAGCTCATAATACTGATAAGAATTCTTGCCGGTGTATTTATTGCGTTGGCTATAGGCATTATCTTAAAACTCCTTGATATTAAGAACAGTGATGTTGTTAAGGCTGATAGCAGTCTTTCCGGTATGGGTATTGATATGGTTTATGACAGTAACAACAGGGGGTTAAGAAAAGCCTCTGTAGTGCTTAAGGGAGCACAGATTGAATTCTTTCGTGTATTTCAGTACGTAATTATAGGTGCCTTGGTATCTTCTGTCAGCCTTACCTTTGTGCCCCAGGTGATCAAATCACTGATCAGCGGAAATATGCTGATACAATTTGGAATTATGTTCATAGCTGCCGCTTTTATGTCCACCTGTTCAACTACAAATGCTTTTATCGGAAGAAGTTTTTACGGACAGTTCACCCTTCCGGCAGTGTTGTCCTTTATGACCTTAGGGCCGATGCTGGATTTTAAAAATATCATTATTCTGTCAGAAGCTCTGACAAAGAAATTCATAGTACAGCTGTGTCTGTTAATGGCTGTAGTAGGCTTTCTGGCGTATTCATTGATTAATATTATCCTGTAAGAAACACTTGATGTATTATTAGAATTTGAAGGTGCAGCTTTGCACAGTTAGGAGGTAGAATGAAAGGCAATAAAAACATTGATAATATCTGCAAGATAGTGATTCTTTTGGCACTTGCTGCATTGCTCCTTTATGAACTGATTTCAGGTAAGATATATTATTATGTGCATCCCAGATATTTGCCGGGATTGTGGTTATCAGTAGTAGTGCTGTTGGTTTTTGCTATCAGTCTTTTAACGGAGAGAAAGAGGGGGCGTCATAATTCCTCTATTTCAGAGTATGGGTTATATGCAATTCCCATAGTGTTAGCATTGCTCTTTCCGGTGATTCAGGGCGGAAACGGCAATATTGCAATAGCTCAGAGCAGTATTGGAAGAGATAGCAATATTAATAATACAAATGCCGAGCAGGAGCTTTCAGAAGATGAAGATTTTAGTTCAGATACGGAAGTGACTCAAGGGGATATCAATGACACAGAAGAAAGTTCGGATAGTTTTGGTAATACAGAAATTGTCGAGCCTGCGGTTTTAGAAGATAAATCTCAAAAATATGCGGTTAAGGCTGAAAATGGTGCAATACTTATAAGTGAAGAAGAATACGCTGCCTGGTATTATGACCTATATGATTATCTGGACGACTTTAAAGGAAAACGATATCAGTTCACTGCACAGGTATTTCCTCTGGAAGGACTTAAGGAAAATCAGTTTCTGGCTGGCAGATATATTATGACCTGCTGTGCGGTAGACTTAACCGGATATGGTGTCATCAGCGAAAGTGACCTGACCGGAGGCTTTAAGGAAAATGAATGGCTGACGGTTACCGGTACCATTGGGGAATATGAATATAACGGCATGAAGGTACCTTATCTCACCGATATAGAGGTTGAGAAAGCTACTGCACCGAAGGAAGAGTATGTATATTACTATTATTAATGACTAGGACGTGTATGAACACTCATTCACCCTTCTGAACGCCTCATTTTCGGTATTCTAAGTTGCAATTGGGGGAACGTAACACCACTACGCTCCCCCAATTGTGCCTTGCTGCATCTCGTAAATGTATTCCATGAAGTGGTACGTCCAGTCAGGTACAAGCAGTTTTCAAACACACACTGCCATCTAGGGTGTGTCTGAAAACTAAAAATTGCATAAAATCCAAATTTTTGCTAGAATTAAAAAAACTTGGAGATTACTATTATGGCACAAAAACGTTACGAAATGTCAGATGAACAATGGATACAAATAAAAGATTTATTCCCAGTAGCTAAGACAGGGGCTCCGCCTGGCGTGACCTGCCAGAGCGTTTTGGCTCGTGGAAAACGGTATACAGCCGCTTTTGTAAATGGCGTGATGACGGAACATTATTAAAGATGTTTCAAACCCTAAACGAAGAAGCAGATTATGAAAATCTGAGCATTGATTCCACTTCTGTGAAAGCTCACCAGCATAGCACAGGAGCTAAAAAGGGGCAGTAAATCACGAATTCAATCAACACATTGGCAAAAGCCGCGGTGGAAATACAACCAAAGTGCATGCCATTGTGGATGGCTTGGGCAACCCGGTTTATTTTCAGCTATCTTCCGGTAATGTAAATGACAATACACTGGCTGTTGAAGTGCTATCCCATGTCGA
>JAQSXJ010000077.1 GCA_029256725.1 Anaerocolumna sp.
ATAGCCCTATTTTAGTAACTCGTAAACTGGTAAAACGTGATTTTAGTCCTGCAAAATCAAGGTTTAATAAAAAACATGAATTTACCTTTTCACTTAACGTTTAGGTTAAATAAATTGCACATTGGAGGACAACAATGGAATATTCAATCAAGCAGGCTGCTGAACGCACTCATCTTACACCATCTGCACTTAGATTTTATGATAAAAAAGGGCTCATCCCACAGTTAAAGCGTTCAAGTTCCGGTGTTCGTGTATACACTGAGACGGACATATGCTGGCTTGAATTAATCTGCTGCCTTAGAAACAGCGGTATGTCCATTGAGACAATTAAGGAGTTTATGAATCTCTGTCTAAATGGTACAGCTGCCTGCGAAGAACGAAAAGATATTCTGGAAAAACATCGAGCTGATCTCATTGAGCATATCAACCTGTTGACCTGCAGTCTTGGAACAATTGATTATAAGATAGAGCACTACAAGGAAATTGGTGTGTTTCATATAGATTCCTAATACATGAGCATAAGCAATCTATATGTTATAGGGAAATCATATATTGACCAACCTTTTGAAATACCTTACCAGGTTTTTAAATCAGTGGTACTAAACGTCCATTCAGGAGTACTCAGGCTGTCTTCTACGTCTGCAGAAAACCAGGGAGAGTCTTCCTTATCTCCTTTTAAGATCTGAATATCCTGGGCAGGCATATAACTTTGCGCAAGCATGAATATCTTCTCACCGGTATTTTCATTTACTGCCATATCCACGACAATGACGCAATGCCCCGGAGCACCACCTTGTATCAACACATTACCAACGTCTAAATCCTCAAATGACTTAGCAGTCAGCTCCTTATCCAAGGATAATGTAGAGGCATAGGCATAAACCACATCCAGGTATTTCTGAAAACTCTCGTAGGTACTGTTATTTTTGCTGTTAGGATACCAGGATACAGTATTTCCCTTAACCGATATTCCTTTTCCGTCCGCCCATTTCGAAAATTCAGCCGTGAAGCCACTTACAAAATTAAAATGGATTTTCTCAAACTGCTCTTGTTCATATAAATATTCGGCTCTCAAGCGTATAACCCCATCGGCGCATTGCTGCAAGTCTCTATCTCCTAAACTGAAATCTGCTACGGCTAAATAAACATCTCTGAGTTTTTCTCTTCCGTCATAATATTTAACCTTTGTACCATCAGGTTTAAGGGGAAGATTCTGGAGATAGTGACCGAAGGAGCCCTCTTCTGGTACCACTCTCGTAAATTCCTTTGGAACCTTAAATCTTTCAAGTATGGTCATCCCTTCTGCATCTACAATAGGCTCTGGGGGTATTTCCGTAGGAATAACAGCTGCAGAGATTGCCTCAGTAGGTGATGCTTCTGGTGTCATGGTTACCGGAAGATCCTCTGATTCGTCAGCGGTCTTATCAACCTCTGTGACTATTTTCTCTGTCAGCTTATTAGAGGGTTCTTTGGGACTATCAGAGTCACAGGCAGTCAGCATTAAAATACTAAACCAGGTTACAAATATTAATTTTATGTTCTTCTTATAGTCTCTCATGGTTTTACCCTCCTTTAATTGCTTCATTTTCTTTTCTTATTTACAACTGCTGTTATCCAATTAGGAGCAAAAGCGGAAGTACAGCCTTTGGGAACTTTCAAATCCCGATATACGCCTAATCTTTCTCCCATAGACATACATCGTTCTGTATAATCAGGGTAACATATACCGATTTCACACATGGCGTGATTCATTGCCCACTGCTTTCCAGGGGACGCAGTTTGAAGTTCCGCTTCCACTGTTGTAAGTATCTTATTAAGCGCTTCCTCCGATTCTTTGCCTTCCGATACTCTGTAGACAACAAGATTCCAACCAGCCCTTCCAAGGTTGTCCTTATCAGAAACTGTCCATTCCCTTTCAAGGATTTCTGCATCTTTATGATAACAGATAACTTCTCCGATAAATTTATCTATCAGATCAGTATAAGTAAGCTCTTCCGTCATTTCCCGCACTTCCTTAAGGCTCAGTTTCTGAACATCCATAATCATACATGCAAGCCACCTGGCTTCTGTGTTACCGGTCAGCCAAAGTTCTACCGCCAGTTCATGATTCTTTCCTATCTGCTTGACTAATTTACGAAGTTCTCCCAGTAAAACACCGTAAGTATTCTCGCTGGCTCCATTCTTGATACACATTTGTTTCCGTTTATCATTACCGATTTCACTAAGTATAGTAAGTATTTCATTTGCTGTCATATCATCACACTCCTTATCTTTATCTTATACTAGAATAATTGAGACCTTTCTCTTTGGTTAACCCTATATCTTACTTATATTATATCGAATGCCTTTGTATATAGCAAGTTTACTCTATTTTGGTATTGCTATTCCTTCCTTTACTCTATACAATAAGTGATAATACTAATTATTACCTGATATCTGTAAGGTTATAAAATTTAGATTATAATATGAGGATACTATTATGAAACCTTTAAAATTATTCAGCAACAGGATACTGATTACTTCTCTGCTCTTGCTGGTACAGTTAACCTGGTTTGTTTTGTTCCTTATCAGACTAACCAATAATTCCGCATGGATAAGTACAGGTTTTACAATGTTGAGCATTTTAATTATTCTCTTTATTATTCGAAAGGATGAAAATGCCGCTTACAAAATCGGCTGGATTGTACTGATCATGTCATTGCCTTTATTTGGTGGGTTATTCTACTTATTCTTCGGCAATAAGGGTACCTCTAAGTACATGCAATCACTACTGTTAAAAGAACAGTCCAGAGTTGATGATATTTTAATACCAGAACCTTCACTCCTTGATAGAATTGGACAGGATAACAGCCGCGTTATGAGTACCTGCAGGTATCTGCAAGAAAAAAACAGAAATATATTATATACCAACACTTCTGTTGTCTACTATCCATTAGGTGAATTAATGTACCAGGATATGCTGACAGAGCTTAAAAAGGCAGAGAAATATATCTACTTAGAATATTTTATTATAGAGAACGGATTAATGTGGGAAGGAATTCTTGATATTCTCACAGAAAAAGCTGCTAAGGGTGTGGATGTAAGATTAATCTACGATGATTTCGGCTCACTGTTTCTATTGCCTGCCAATTTCGTAAAGCAGATGCAGCAGCGAGGTATAAAATGCATTGCTTTTAACAGATTCCGGCCTATCCTCTCCTTGGTCATGAACAATCGAGACCATAGAAAGATTCTGGTAATCGACGGAAATACCGCCTTTAATGGCGGTATTAATATAGCCGATGAATATATCAATAAAAAGAACCGACTCGGTCACTGGAAAGATACAGGCTTAAAATTACAGGGTGATGCTGTACAAGGTTTTACTTTTATGTTTCTTGAGATGTGGAATGCGTTTAATAAAACCAAAGATTCCTTTGAGGATTATCGAATTGCTACTGCTGCTACTTCTGCCTTATCTGTGTCAGAAACTGACAGCAACGATTATGTACAACCCTTTTCCGATAGTCCCTTTGATGGTGAAACTACAAGTGAAAATGTTTATATTGAACTCTTATCCCAAGCTAAAAAATATGTTTATATCTTCACTCCATATCTTATCATCGACGATGAGATGAAATATGCATTAACAATGGCAGCCAAACGAGGAATCGATGTGAGAATCGTTACTCCTGGCATTCCTGATAAGAAATTAGTATACCGATTAACTCGTTCCTACTACGAACCATTAATCAAAGCAGGTGTTCGTATCTATGAATATACTCCTGGATTTCTGCATGCAAAAAGTTATGTCTGTGATGATGAAATGGCTGTTGTCGGAACTATTAATATGGATTATCGCAGTCTGTATCTGCATTTTGAATGCGGAACTTTTCTGTATCGAAACCGTTGTATTTTAGACTTGAAAAAAGATGCTCTGGAAACCATAGATAAAAGCAGAGAAGTACAGCTCTCTGATTGCAAGGAAGGGTTCTTTACCAGTCTATTTAATTCTGTATTAAGAGTTTTATCACCCCTGTTCTAAAGGGGTGATAGCCTTAGGTATTACATATAGATTCATATATTCTATAAACACTGCCGTCCCTAATAATCAATTTCTCTAGTGGCACTTTTCTCTATAACAGTTTTAATTGGGTATTTACCTCCGTTAGGATTCTCTCCCCTTAAATTATAGGTATAACTTATCATATCCTCAGCTGGAATAAATAAAAGTTCAGCAATTGCAGCAGTTGTATCTTTATAATCTTCTGCACAGGACATCCAACCTTCCGGTGTATCCTTATAGTAAGAAAGATTTTTTTCTGAAAACCCATAGAGCGCTGTAAATCGAAGCTTTCTAACGGTTATATTCTCTCTAAAAATTATTTCTTTCGGCTCATAGGATGATGGAAGCTCTCCTTCAAAAACAGTTTTCCAAACCCCATTATCATAAGCCTGAACCAGACATCCCTTAATATCACCTTTATGTTCTCTTTCATTTTGCCTTGGCATATATAAAAGCCCTTTTACAGTGATATCCCGGGCTGATTCCAATTCCAGCGTAAAGGGATAATTAAACTGCTCTCCGGTATAAAAGGTATTGGGATCTCCATCTAGAAGAGATGAATAGTCCGAGCTGTTACTTGGCATGGATAATTCCATTCTTTCTGATTTGCTTCCCTGCTTATCTACCTTTAATAACTTCGCCTTAACCTGACAGTCAATCATTATTCTTCTTGGAAAGAAGGCATTTGTAATCACCTCTTTGCTTACTTCGGTCTGCGGTGCAAAATCGCTTGACGCAGCATAGCTTAAGAGGGATTTCTTCAGTAACCTGGCTGCCGGCCGGTGCTCTAGATCTGTATTTAAATCAGCAGTTACTATCAGCAGCACACCCTCTAACACCCTGCATTCTAATATCATTCCCAGCCGATAATTGCGATTATAATCATCAATAGGTTGGACAATCGGTATCAACTCAGCAGGAAACTCTTTAAGGTTAAGTCCGTATGCACCGTTAAGAACCTCCTCCCACTGCC
The DNA here is from genome assembly GCA_029256725.1 of Anaerocolumna sp. Classification (GTDB taxonomy): domain Bacteria; phylum Bacillota; class Clostridia; order Lachnospirales; family Lachnospiraceae; genus Anaerocolumna. The sequence continues at coordinate 5,019 of JAQSXJ010000077.1, forward strand.
ATTCCTGATAAGCCCTGGTCGGAAAATGAGCCAGTGCCGGATGCTCCTCTTTGATTACCAACCCCATACCCCTGCTGTAAGTCGGTCCCATCTGGGAATTCCAGAATGAAGGTCTTAAGGAAAGACTGGGAGAATCCAGTCTGTGATGTTCCGGCAAAGGTGACAAGATTACTCTCTTTCCGTGACCTAGAGCCTCAAGAGCCTGCGCTAAAGAATGAGTATACAATACCTCTATTTCAGAAATTTCTTCCCTCTTATTTTCTTGTCGACTTTCCGATAGATAATTAGCAGCATTTCCAGAAGTAACTTCGTTAGAATGTTCCTCTAATCCCTCATAAATCCAAATATTCCAACTATTATACAGATCCGTTTCCCTTATTCCAACTCTAATTTCATAGACTTCTGGTGCCGAAAGTTCCTTAAGATTGACTCTCAGTGTTCCTACTTCAATATTTTTCTTAACAGGCAGATCTATGAACGAAAATTCTCCACTTATCACCGTTTCTTTTTTCTTATTTATAATACTCCAATAAACACTGGCATTTTTAATCTCTTCTTTCCCAAAATGACAGATTTCCACTGGACACTCCAGTACTTCTTCTGTGGTATAAACTTTTTTGGACAGACGTATAAGGGGAACAGTTTCCCGACAGAAATTTCTGAATTCCTCCGGTGTTACAAAGCCTTTCTCCTCCCAGAAGGGATCTAAAAGCCCTACACAGGCGGTTCCCTGTCCCAGGTAGTCGTGGAGATCCAGTAGTTCAAATCCATAGATATGAGGTGTTCGAAGAGTGGCTTCAAGCTCTTCTTTATAAAGCTGTACTTTAAGCTTACCGGATAAGCAGGCAAATTCACTATTCTGCTTCAAAACTCCCTTCCTTTCAGCATTATCTTTCAGAGCTCTGTAATTTCCAGGTTTAAGATATCCCGTAAATTTATCCATAACCGTAAAGTCCGGATAGGAACACCATTGTCCCAATTCATGAGAGATTACAGGATACTTTATGCCTTCCAGAGACAAACGGTAGTCTTTGCCGTGCCACCCCTGGCTGTTACGGATTGTGCCACCGGGCTGCAGACCATATCCGGAGCGGTGAAAATAAACATAATCTGTACCTTCAATGGCAGCCGGTTCCAACGGATAAGGCCAGCCGGACTGGGTGGTATAAAGGCGTCTGTTATCTTTCTCTCTGCATTTGCTTACCCAGGAGGTGAGGGGTTTATACCAGTCTCCCCCCGGTTCATTGCTTGGCGAAAGCATCACAAAAGAGGGATGGTTTCCGAAAGTATCCAGTATTCGCCTGGTTTCCTCCCACAAGATTTCATTCATCTCGCAGGTTTCATGGAATTTATTCCACATACCGCACTCTACCTGAAGATACATCCCCACTTCATCAGCAGCAACAAAGGCAGACTCCGGCGGGCAAAAGGAGTGAAACCGTATAAAATTAAGCCCCCAATTCTTACAGGTATCCATTAACTTTCGCCAGTATGAAACCTCACAAGGCGGGTAACCGGTTAAAGGAAAATCTCCGCCAGAATGGGTGCCTCTGAAAAAAGCAGGTCGGTTATTTAATAGAAAAAGTCCGTCCTTTACCTCGATCTTGCGAAACCCAAAGGTTATTTCCTTCACTTCCTGTCGGTTAAGACATTGAAGAATCACCTTTAACCGGTGCAGATTAGGTGAAAATTCATCCCAGACACCACTTTCCCCAGGGTATACCGTTTCAACTATAACAGTCTTGACTTGCTCCTTTATTGTAAAATCCACCACTTCTCCACTAATCTGAAGCTGCCCCTCCTGTTCCATCCCTGTATAATTCCTAAGGGTAACTGCTGTCACAACCTTTCTGGTATCCGGCTCCGTAGATATCTTTATATTATCCATATGTACACTTGGTACTGCATAAACAGATACCCTGCCAGTCATTCCGTTCCAGGTTGCACCTAAAGCATCCGATACCATATGCCCGTCCGGTCTGTAAGGAGCCTGAAACCCATTATCGACACACACTCTGATGCGATGTTCTCCCCCCTTTAAAATCCCAAGGCAATAAGAATGAGGCGTACACAGAGCCGTTTCTGACCCTATGAATTCTGAATCTAACCATACCTGTGTTTTCCACTTTACACATTCCATCACAAAATAAAAAATACAATTCACAAGGTCATCCGGCACTTGAAACCTTTTCTCATACCAAGCCTTTCCAAGATAATGCCTGGGAGGCTGACTTAAAAAAGGAACATTTATTTCATCTCCCTCTGTTTTATACTCCTCCCGCTGATACCAGAGCTTATCATGAAGACCTGATACCCATGGAGTAGTTTCAGTAATCTCATCTCCATATCCCTGTGCCTGCAAGATACCGGGTATATTAATCTTATCCCGTAATTCTCCATAAATATAAGACTGCTCTGTTTCTCTATCATCTCCAAGGCAGAAATCCCAGATACCATGCAGCGATTGTTCCCAAACCATTTTAGCCACTCTCTCTTTCCCGTAACGATATGCACTTTTATATATTTTCTAACCCACACTCACTTTTTTGCTGTAAACTTTCTATCTATCCTACTTAAATCTTTCAAAGTAGAGATAACTAGACAATTATTATAGATTACCATCACGTTTACCCTTGCCTAATAGTAAAAGACCAGTAACCAAATTTCAAAATAACTACTATTGATTACCAACCATATATATAAATATAAGAAATTAAACGTCCAAAACCTTGTTCTCATAAGATTTCAGGCTAATTGCAGAAAACTGAAAGGACGAATGCGCCTATGGAAAGGCATTAGAAGTCCTTTTCTCTGGATATTTTGTGCTATATTATAAAACAGATTGTCTGAGCGTAGCGAGTTATCTGTTTTATAATATGCCAAGCACAAAATATTCAGAGAATTAGGACTTCTTATGCCTTGGAATCGAAGCATGAGTTCTTTCAGTTTTCTGCAATTAGCCGTCCCCCTGTGAAAAACTTCTCTTTAACGCTCGATCTTATTTACAATTTTTATCTTAATACAATTTTATCATATAACAATACCATATAACTTTCAAACAGTTCACACTAAGCCTTGCGGAAACCATCCTTCACCATTTCCTCAACCAGTATATCCACCGCCTCTAAATCCTTTGGAAGTTTCTCTCTGATAAATTCCAGCACCACAATAATATTCAAGCACCACTGTGCAACAAAGTTCGTTGAAATCCAGGGTATTTCCACCAACTCTTTCTTATTTCCTTTCCCTGCTGCAATTACAGTCTGAAAACCCTCATGATTTCCCTCGCTTACTAATGAATGAAGGAGATGACGCCAGGTACGCTCTGCAAGAACTTCATCTTTCAGATACCAGGCACCGTAAGCTCCCATTGCAGCTGCCATAAAGGGCAGACTGAATTCCCGCTCCCCTATGATACCCTCTGATTCCTTCAGCTGTTCTTCTCTTGGAAGATAATAAAACCTTCCGTAAGCTGCCATCATCTGCTTCCATTCCTCATCTTCCAGGAGGTCTGACAGCTCCATCCATACCTGAGGAGAACCCATACAAATCTGGAGGTGCGTGCCTCCTGCGGCTCTTTCTCCGATATATCTCAAATGAACCGTTAAGGGATCGAATTCGAAATCCGGACCGGAGATCAGTTTCAGGGGAGCTTTTTTGATATCCTCTATTCCGACAATTATCTTATCCCTGTATTTCGTATCCTGAAACCTCTCCCACTGGGTCATCCAGTTTGCACAAAGAGATGACCAGTCAGGTCCGCTTCTGGCATGACTGGGATAGACCATTTCCTCTTTCTCATAGAAATCCCCAAGAGGGTCCTTTTCCAGAAAGGTCATTTCATTATCCTTAAGCTCCAGAAAGATATCCTCCAGCCTTCTGTCTCCTGTAAGATAATAATAGAACCTGTGATGAGCTGCCATGGCAATCCGGGCTTCCTTACAGGGACAGCCCCAGTGTCTGACATTATGTCTTGACCCCAGCCCTTTGTATCTGCCCATGTGATACACATCAACCTCGGAGGTATGTCTTAACAGCTTTTCTGCCAGGTGAAACACATCCGCTCTGCCTGTTCTCATAAAAGCGTACCACAGCCATAGGGTCGGTACCAGCTCTGTATTATCCCAGGCATACCCTCCCATATCATACCGCCACTGATGGCGCTCTTTGTCATAGGTATGCATGAAATCGCCATAGTTAAACATACCATACCAGTTTCTCTGCTCCACTTCACCGAGATAGAAGTCAACGGCGCGGTCTAACTGCTCCTCCAGCCAGTTTTCCGTCTCATTTCTGCGTTCTGGCAGTGACCAGTAGCCAAAGGCCTTTAATTTATGATAATACTCAGGTGTTCCCACATACCGTACCGGATATTTTACCCCTTCTGTAAATTCCCTGAGCTCCTCATCCGAAGGTATCATTTTCTCAGAAAGCCGCAGTGAAAATTCACTGGTGCAGGCAATTCCATAAGGGGTTGCACCTTTATAATCATATCCCTCATAATAAACCTGATTATAGCCTCTGTTGGCATAATGGCGAAAATCCATGGCACCGGCTTTCGGGGACCACAGCCATACAGTTGCCTCTGCCTGGTCTCCGTCCAGATTCTTGAAGGTATAACCGGAAGGATACTTCTCCCAGAAATCACGCAGGGAGAACAACAGAGAACCATGCTCAGAACCGAAAGCAGCTCCGCCTTCTGTACGTTTTCCCTGAAGGCAGTCCAGATAACAGCAGTTGTTATCTTTGATCTTCTTCTGAATCGAATAATGACTTGGGCTGTCCTGGCAGATATCATACTCACTCCAAAAAGGCATATCCTTAATTAACGTCTCAATAATCTCCTTCTCTTCACCTAGCGGCTCCAATACCTCGCCTCTTGCCTGTGCCGCATAAACCTCCTGGGGCACTCTGGGTCTCCAGGAAAGCAGCTGTGCCAGACTTTCATGGAATACGCCATGATCTCCCAGGAATTTCACATGGCGGTTATATATCTTTCCTGTAACCGGTGAAGAAAAACGGATACCAAGGCCTTTTAAGAAATCTCTGTCTTCGTCACCGTCGTATAAAAAGGTATGTACAAAGTCAAGCTGACTGCTGTTAAGCCCGACCAGCATACGCAGGATAAAGGGAATCTTCTTCTCTCCGCCAGAAAACTCATGGTGTCCGGTATATTTTATGATGACTCTGAGTTCTCCTTCCTCTTCCACTTCAATTTCCTTAATCTTCGGAGTGTATTCCTTCTCTATCTTTATGTTATTTCTTTCCCATACAGCCGGCTCCTCTAAAAGCAATACGGATCTGGCGTCTGTCAGATATACTTTTCCTTTGTAAGAGACCCGTTTGAATAAGCTTGTTCCATCCCGGGTTATATCTATCTCCAAATCTCCTGCTAAAAGTTTTAGTCCTTCTTTATCCCTATCGACCCTAAGCTTTTCTCCTGGCTCTGAGTCTTGTAATTTCCTGCTGCTTTTCGTAAGTACTTCTATTTCGTCTTCCAAAAGAGCGGCCTCTGCCGTGTGGGAGGTCCATTTCACAGAACCGTCCGGCCAGTAAGCCGTTATCCGTGACTGCAGAGGAAGTTCTCTTCCTTCTTTATTTTTTATATAATAACCAGTCTCTCTGGTACACTCACCCTTTTCCCACATACAGCCCCATGTGGTATAGCCGGATTTTGTTCTGTTTCCCAATTGATGTAATATCATATAACTACCTATCTGATATGACAGAGGAACCTGCCATACTGCCACGATAAATAAAGAGTGAAAGAAGCTAAATGTGGCAACCTTTCCATAATGTATTTTCTTTCACTTTAACTTAATACTGCCGCTTCTCTGATTGCACCGAAAAAGCCTCTGTTTTCTAATTCCTATCATTAACTGCAAGAAAGAAAAGGCTTCCTTCGGTTTAAACCTGTGAAGCCCCTTCCGTCTCTGTTTATTTCGTTGTATCCTTCTGATACAGTTCGTTGAGTTCAGTAACCAATCTATCACCGCCACGATCCAGCCATTGTTTTGCTGCGGCATCAAGACCTGCTTCATCGATCTGACCGCAAATATATTGGGTTCTTGCATCTTCGATGATCTGTTCGATATCTGAACCCACTTCTGCATTTACTTCAGAGTTCGCCAGATAACCAAGTGCAGGATTAAAGATTGCTACCTGTTTATTGGCGGCATAAGCTGCTTCCTGGGCAAGAATAGGATCTGTTTTCACCAAAGTCGGTGAGGTGCTGGAGGCATTAGGGATATAGGACAGACACTGATTTAAACCTGCTGATGGAGTATATTGAGGTTCCAGTTTACCTCTTTGCACTACATTTCCGTCTGTATTCAGATCATAAGTAACACCTTCCAGACCATAATCTGCTAATACAAGCATGTCATTATCGTTCATTTTATCCAGGAAATGCAGGCAGTTCTTAACATCTTCTTCTGTTTTCGCACCGGATTTGGTAATAAGGAAATAGCCATTAAAGCCGCTGGTAGCAAGGGTCTTATTATTGATTGGTCCAACAAGAGTCATGGTAGCGGTTTCGGACGGATTCGTAACAGACTTCACATCGTTTTCCTTGAAATATTCCCAGATTCTCTTTCCGCTGTCCATAACATCAATGAATACACCAGCTTCACCTTTCTTACAACCTTCACTCCAGGTACCGGAGTCAACGGTTGCCCAATCCTTACGCACAAGACCATCATCATAGATTTTCTTTATCCAGGCTAACGCTTCCTTATATTCAGCTGTCTGGTGAACCGGCACCAGTTTTCCGTCCTGTTCTACCCATTCATTTCCTACACCGAACCAAGTCTGAATGATGTCAATAGGTCCCGTATATTTGGTCATTTCCATTCCGTAGGTATCGTCTTTTCCATTACCGTCAGGATCATCATAGGTAAATTTATACAGCATGTTATATACATCTTCAAGGGTTTTTGGAGCTTCGGTAATACCTACAGCTTCTGCCCAGTCTGTACGGTAAGAGAATCCGTAACGGCCGATTTCTCTGGCACGGTAGATACCGATGACCTTACCGTCTACTGTAAGAGCCTTCAGTACATTTTTATTAGCCTGTGACAGATTGGGATAACTGGCTGAATCCTCCAGGTAAGGAGCAAGATCCCAGAAAGCTCCTTTCTTAGCGGCATCCACTACATTAGCTGTAAGATTACCGCTGGCTGTCAGTACCATAGGCATATTATTCTTATCCATCAATGTAAGACCAATTTTCTCACCGTAAGTATCGTTTGATTCCCATTGCCAATCCACATGAGTATTTGTGTATTCCTCATACTTTGCAATAACCTGGTCAGAACTCTCATTTTTCAGATCCGTTCCATAAAAAGAGGGTAACATAAAGGTAATAGTCGCTTTCCCTGCTTCTGCAGCTTTCTCACCGGAACCATTACTGCTTCCTGTAGTACTGCTGTTCTTGCCCCCACATGCAGCCAGTGATAAAACCATAGTTCCGGCTAAAGCTGCTGCCAGAACCTTTTTCCATTTCTTTGACTGTCCAGTCATATACACTTCTCCTTTTTTTCATAAAAATTTATAGTTAACCCTTTACAGATCCCACCATAACTCCCTGGGTAAAATATTTCTGTATAAAGGGATAAACCAACAACATAGGAACTGTTGCAACTACTGTAGTTGCCATCTTAACGGCTTTCTCCGGCGGCATGCCAAAAGCACCCCAATCCAGTCCGCTTTCCGTTGCCACGGCAGAAGTCAGGAAAATGATTCTGCGAAGTACAATCTGTATGACTTCTTTATTTCTGTCCGAAATATACATCATGGCATTAAAATAGGAATTCCAATGAGTAACCGCATAAAACAGAGATACGCTTGCAAGTACCGGCTTGGACAGCGGCAGGATGATTTTTATAAATATCTGACCGTCGTTGCAGCCGTCAATTCTGGAGGCTTCCTCCAGTTCTGTGGGTATCCCCTGAAAATAATTCTTAATGATGATCATATTAAAGGGGTTCACCGCTGCCGGAAGCCATAATGCCCAGAAGGTATCCTTTAAATGCAGGACATTGGACACCAGCATATAGGAGGGCACCATTCCACCGCCAAATAACATGGTTATTATGACCATATTGGTAAAGAAAGTTCTGCCTTTAAAATACTGTCTTGATAAGGGATAAGCCAGGGTACAGGAAACTGCCATATTAATCAGGGTACCTATACCTGTAACAAGAATAGAATTCTTAAGTCCCCTGAAAGTATCTCCGGTCCTTAAGATATATTGGTAGGCATTAAAGGATATGGTCTGGGGAATCAGAAAAAATGCCCGTTCCGTTAGTTCCCGTTCCGTAGCAAAGGAACCAGCTACCACATAGACAAAGGGCAGCAAGGTAACCAGAGCAAATCCCCCAACAAAAAGGTAAATCAGCACTTGTACGAACTGGTCACCCGGACTTCTTTTTATTTTCGTCGATTTTATCTTGCTTTTAGTCATTCTTACTTACTCCTTCTAATAAAATCCGGACTCACCGAAGACTTTCGCCAGCCGGTTTGCACCCATTACCATTATCATGCTGACTACGGATTTAAACATGCCTGCTGCCGTTGCCAGTGAATAATCTCCGTTTACTACACCTTTTGTGTAGATATATGTATCAAATACGTCAGAAACAATACGGTTCATAGAGTTCTGCATGAGGAAAATCTGCTCATAACCTGTGTTTAGAATAGCACCCACTCTTAAAATCAGCATAATTACTATGGTTGAACGAATAGCTGGCAGGGTTATATGCCACATTCTTTTCCATCTGCCGGCACCATCTACCTCTGCCGCTTCATAGAGCTGAATATCTACACCGGACAGGGCTGCCAGAAAGATAATGGTGCCATACCCTGTCTCCTTCCACATGTTCTGACCTATAAGCATGGTAACAAACAAGTTGGGGTTAGACATAATATCCGGTGCATTCTTTCTTCCGAAAATAAGTTCAAATACGTGATAAACCAGACCATCCGTTGTGCTGAACAGCTGAGCTGTCAGAGCTGCTACGATAACCATGGATATGAAGTGGGGTATGTATACCATAGTCTGGGACACACGCTTAAAGAATACACTTCGAATCTCATTAAATAATAGTGCCAATATGATAGGTGCCGGGAAATAAAAAACCAGGCTTGCTAAGGATATAGATAAGGTGTTTTTCAAAAGCCTTAAAAAATCAGGTCCTGTAAATAACTTCTGAAAGATATCCAATCCCACAAATGGACTGTGGGTGAAGGCTCCCAGCATGGTGTCTCCGTTGTAAGGGCTGAAATCCTGAAAGGCCATTACAAGACCTCCCATCGGCAGATAATTAAAAATGAGCATATAGAGCACACCCGGTATAATCATCAGATAAAGCCACTTATGAGAAACCAGCGCATGTCTTAAGGTTCCAGTTCGTGCTTTCGGTTTGCTTTGAATCTTTTCCATTCTGTTTCCGATTCTCCTTTATGATATTTGAGGGTTTCATCCGGTTATCCTCCAGTACAGAAAATTTTGTTGATTCTGCCTGTTTTTCAGTCTTTTGTATCCCTCTTTGCATGCACATTGTATACTCCGCTGTAAGCTATTGTAAATAATCATTTTCTAACCTGTTTCTCAAATAAAAAACCTCCGTAATCAGCTGATAATAGGCGGCTTACAGAGGTTTTTCTTTTCTGATTATCATCTTCTTCCCATACTAACGATGCTCTTTACGAAATGCTGCCGGGGTAAATCCTACATGATTTTTAAAGAACCTGATAAAATTTTGTGCATTATTATATTGCAGCTTCTCTGATATCTCGGCAATGGAAAATTCCGTCGTCAGCAGCATGTATTTTGCCTGTTTCAGCTTCTCATCGTTTACCATATCAGTAAAGGTGATTCCTTTTTCCCGTTTTAAGGCTTTACTCAGATAGTTGGGATGGTAGCATAACTGATCAGCACATTCATTTAGGTTTATACTGCCTTTGCTGTCCTTCATAAGCTTCATTACCTGTTTTAGGATTTCAGATTCCTCACCCTCCTGCCGTTTCTCATTCATTTTACAGATAATAGGGTGAATGATTTCCTGACAGATTGATTTTACGGCTTCTTTCTTTCCATAAATCTGTGTAATACGGTTTAAGATATTATACTGCTCACTGTCAAAGATATCTGACAGAATAACACCTGCTGAGACCGGTACATTTAACATTGCCGTCAGCAGTCTGGTCAGATAAAAGTTACGTTCAATTCCAACCACGCTCTTTAGTTCCATACGCTCAATAGTCAGTTCCAGAAGGCGTCCCGCTTCCTCTTCATTACAGCTGCTGATAGCCTGTATCAGCTCATTTTCCATAATGATATCATACACGTTTCCCACTGAATTGCTTACCAGATAATCCTCAAAGAGCACCAGAGATGAGTTCTCCATATCTTCTGTATTGGCTTTATTATATAAAGCTTTCACGCATTCTCCATAAGCCCGCTGGATATGCTGTAGCCTATGGAAAGTCCTGCTTATCCCCGAAGCTGTAACAAGTCCGAAATGCAGGGTTATGTAATCCTTGATTTCCTTGTAAAAAGCAGCTGTCTTACCATCCATCTCTGTATCCTTTTCCGCTCCGGTAAGAAAGATAAGTTTGTCCTCATAATATACCGGCAGGATAAATATCTGTTCCCTCAGCTCTTCTGAAAGTCCATTAAAGAGCTCATTATAGTTATCTCTAAGCTTCCCATCTTCTCTTTTACAGGTAATGGCAAGCATTCTATAAGCTGTATAATTCTGGTCATCCACAAATTTCTGCAGCAGCAAAAGAGGTTTGGAAAAAGCAATTGCTGCCAGGCGGATACTTGTAAGGAGCAGTATAAAAGCTGCCAGTACAGCAAAGGAAGCCAGTACGAATACAGTGGCATCTTTCTTCACTCTGGAGGTGTCATATCCCACCACAAAAGTCAAACCACTGGTGCTTTCCTTCCTCACATTGATTTTATACTTATCACCGCCAACTAAACGATAGATACCTGATTCCTCTATTCCCTGCTTCAAATAATTCTCCGTCATCTCGGCATTGGTATCTAACAATACTTTATCATTGGCGAGGATAGTAACATCATATCCCAGTTTATTGTACCCTTCCGCTAATTCTCTGAGTACTGCCTCGTTAACCTGAATCAAAGCTGTCCAGGCAATACCATTAATTCCATTCTCTTTCTTCACTACCAGAAACAACCCTGACAGATCAACCGCAGCACTTGGCCGGTAATTTCCTGCAACGGGGGGACTGGCATCCTCTCTGTTTAACCAGTATACCGATAATTGCGCCTGTTCCTGTTCCATCAGGAATTCATCTACTTCCTGCCGGTTCCACGCCTCTTCATAAGGAAACATGCCATAATCATTTAACACCCATCCGGAGAGAACGTTGATATATTCATAATTACTGATATATTTCTCCATAAAATAATTGCCTTCCAGGATTCGTTGCGCCTGTTTCAGATTGCTGAACTGGGAATATGGTATTTCCTTCTGTCCGGCTAACCAACGGAAGGTGTCGCCATTTGCTGCATCTACGTAATACTCTTTGAGGGAAGAAAGGATATTCTCGTATTCTCTGGATATCTCATCACTGTAAGAGGTCAGGGTTAAGCGTCTTTTCACCGTTTCTGACCGGATATAAATATTGCAGGATACTATCCCCAGTATAATTAACGGTATGGTCACCAGTACAAGCAGCTTAACAAACATCTGTTTTTCATAGGTAAGAGAATCTAATATTTTCTTGATATTCATATTTCTTTTCCTTTTCTTCTCTATACATTTTTTAGATGAGCACAAGGAGCTGTAGCCTATTCCAACTTTGCTTTTATTAACTTTGCTTTTAGTTCTGCTTTCTATTAGCTTTGCTCTTTTTAGTTTTGCTTTCTTTTAACTTTGTTTCTTATAACTTTGTTTCCTTTAGCTTTGCTTTCTTTTAACTTTGTTTCTTTTAGCTTTGTTTCCTTTAGCTTTGTTTCCTTTAGCTTTGTTTTCTTTTAATTTTTCTTCTTTTAGCTTTGCTCTCTTTAGCTTTGCTTTCTTTTAACCTTGCTTCTTTTAGCTTTGTTCTCTTTAGCTATTTTATCTTTTCTATCGGCGTTGCCTTCTATTAGCTTTGCTTTCTTATAATTCTATTTTCTATTTTCTATTATCTTGGATCCTGTTAGCACTGAATCTGTTTAAGCAATCCCCCTTATAAAACAGTAATCTGTCTACGTCAGCAATTCATAAACCTTTAAATTCCTGTATTCTGCCACAAGAGGCGCAAGTTGACGGAATCCTATTTTCCCTTTGGTTAAGGGCAAGCCATAGGTAATACCATCATCCTTAAAGATAAAAATACATAAGTCATTCATCATAAACTGAATTTCATTCTTAAATTTAGTCACGGATAAACGATAGAAATCCACTGCATCACCGGCTGAAGGCAACGGGTCTGCTCCTTGGGCTACCAGATGAAAACCATGGCTTTTTCTTAAATTACAGGTATGAAAGACTCTTTCCTCCTGTTCTTTTCTTCGGTAATAGGATATGTGAAAAGCATTCATATCTCCGCTGTGGTATTGGGAATACTCACCAGTTCGTCCTGCAAGGGCAGAATCAAAGAGATCTTCTCCGCTCCTTCCTTCAGCTGCAAAAAAAAGGATACACAGTCCAACTTCTGAGAGTGGTCTGAATTCCCAGGTT
>JAQSXJ010000165.1 GCA_029256725.1 Anaerocolumna sp.
TTCAGTCATGTAGCCTTTGCCATTTTGCTGCTGATCCATAGAGTACCCTATATAGCAGCTTTGCAAAGAGCCTCTTAGAATCTCTGTCAGTGCAACATTCCCTATCAGTTGATCTGTTTCATTCAAGAAAATTCCAAAAGAATAACTTGAACCACTTTCACTTTTCGCAATATTGGCTTCTATAGCTTTGGTTTGACCTTCAATCGTATAAAATCCCTCAATCCGCGTCGGTGCATATGTTCGGAAAAATTCTTTATTATTTATTTGAAGTTCCAGCAAGGCCGTTGCATCAGATGCATCCAATTGTCTTATGTAAATATTACTTCCTGTATAATTCATTGAATTTCACCTACTCGTTCTATTTTCTTTATTTGTATTATCTAAACTTAAAGAACGACGGTTATGCAACCTGTCGTTCTTTAAGTTTATTACTTTACAAACCTTATTTTAGAATATATTCTTAAACCATTCAACAATATTATTAAAAATTGTTTCAAAGAATGATGTTTTTTGAACAGCTATTCCTGATTGAACAGCTACATCTGACTCTGCAGGATTATCTGCTGTTATTGTAACAAGATCCAAAGCTACAGCCTGTTCACCTGTTACAACGCTTACCATTTCTTCGCCAAATATTCCATAAAGATAATCTGCACTCTTTTCGTCATAGGGTGTAATGCCTATTTCTACTACATCTCCTACTACACCAGTACTTGTTACTATGATACCCATCTTCTTAATTTCTTCTATATGATCTGCAAATACATACCGGTCTATCTCCAATTGTTTTTTTGAAAGTGCATCATCATTCTTCGTCATCAGAATTTGAGTTTCCATCATTTTGGAGTCGTCATATACCTCTTGGATTATTGCTGGCTTTACCTCAACATTACCTGTGTCAGCATATACACCAGCCATAGAACTAATCATTAAGCATGTGCTTATAATGATTGCCTTAGCTGCTTTATTTTTTATCATTATTGTTACCTCCTTCATTTTGGTCATACTGATTAGATACATAACATAATGTTTTTGTTCCAAGCAAAATATACCAATCTTTAAGAGGTATGTCTTATTTAATTAAAATGGAGAAAATCCTGCATCAAACCAATTATCATGGAAATGATCTTGATACAATTTATATAGGGCATTTTTATGTTCAATTTCCCAATTTGAAAGCGTTAGGAATAATCTCTTTCCCTCTGGATTTTCAACATCTGATGCTGCCTTTTTATAGAATTCAGCTAAATCATTTTCTATTAAGTAAGCCATTCTAAGAATCGTTATATCACTTAAATCCGACTCTAAATCAGCTTTTGTAGTCTTCTCTGCTTCAAATCTTTGTTGAAAAATGCTTCCACCTTTTATATCCTCAGTCAGAGGCAACCATTCGCCCTTTTCCTTCAAAGCTGTATAGCGCCCCTGTAAAAGCTCAGCATGTTCTTTTTCCATCTCTGCCAAAGATTCCATTACAGCTCTAGTCTCTTTTGATGTTACACGTTTAAGATTATCTTTATAGAACCTTTCGCCTTCTTCTTCTCTTTTTATAGCATAACTCCTAATTTATATTTTTTTATACGGTATATCCTAATTTTACCTCATTATGACAATAAGATACATCATTTATTTCTAGACAAACAATATAATCCTTCGCAAAATACATAAAAATATTTTATGTAATCTCCTCATGTTAGACAGGATTTTGTCGAACAATGAGAGAATATATCGAAATATAATATGTGTATATACATGTTAATAATGGGGGGTGGCATCATGAAGTTAAAGGGTAAACTAATCTTATTGGTATTTTTAATTATTTTGTTTCTAAGTGTGAGTATCCTTACTGGGACTTACGTACAAGTCAAAATGATGGCAGAACACAGCAACAAAAGCATGCTGGATTCAAACGAGCAGCTAACAATCAGTTACCTAGAAAATAAGTACGATGGTGACTGGAGAATTGATGGAGAACAACTATACAAAGGTGCTAAGCTTTTTAACGGTGACGAGGAATTCGTTGATGAAGTAAAGAGCAAAGCAAATAGTGAGGTAACTATATTCCTAAATGACACAAGAATTGCTACGACAGTCTTAAATGATGGAAAGAGAGCCATCGGAACAAAAGCGTCCAACGAAGTTATTGAAACAGTATTAAAAAACGGAAATGAATTCATTGGTGATGTTCAAATACTCGAAAAACCATATAAGGTTAAATACATACCTTTAAAAGACAGCAGCGGAGCCATTGTCGGCATGTTCTTTATGGGAATTGAACAAAGTGTTATAAATAAACAAATTAACGCTTTAATGTTTACAGTCTTAATGATTACCATAATGATTGCCATTGTATCATCCATTATTATGGTTCTTTTTACACAGGGAATCATAAAACCTTTAAAACTGACCATTAGTCATTTAGAAAGTATCTCAAAAGGCGATTTGACAACAGATGTACCTTCTGAATTTATGAAAAGAAAAGATGAAGTCGGAAGCCTTGCAAAATCACTAAATCTAATGCAGATCTCAGTCAAGAGTATGCTGCATAAAATTCAAACCACTTCTTATAATATTGAAAATCAATCCGAGAATCTATCAGCCATATCCGAAGAAATGGCTAATTCAGCCCAGAATGTGGCGACCACTATTGACGAAGTTGCCACAGCAACAGGCAGCGAGGCCGAAGACTTATCAAATATTAGCAGTATATTGAATGAATTTGGCAATACGCTTAATGAGATGAGAGATGCCATAGGAGAGATCAATACCTCTTCAAAAGGAATTAATAGTATGGCCTTAGAGAGTAATGATAAAATGCAGAACCTTATTCAATCAGTAGAAACAGTAAGTAGGTCATTTAATAATTTCTCTAAAGTCATATTGAGGCTTGGTGCAGATATAAATAGAATCAATGAAATAACAGCCGTAATAGATGGTATTGCAGACCAGACAAACCTTTTAGCTTTGAACGCTGCTATAGAGGCAGCAAGAGCTGGTGAATTCGGTAAAGGCTTTGCTGTTGTCGCACAAGAGATTAGAAAGCTCGCAGAACAAAGTAAAGCATCCTCTGGCAATATCAACGGTTTAATTGGGATGATTTCAGGAAACACCAAAGAAATAATATCTGATTCCGATAGAATGAATCAAGAAATAACAATGCAAATTGAAGTCATCGATAGCTCTATAAAGTCTTTTAATAAAATCATCCATGCAGTGCAAGATATTGTACCTAAAATTGAGTTGGTTAATAACTCAGCAACAAATATTGATAAAGAAAAAAATATTATTATGGAAAAAATCGAAGTCATATCCGCTATAGCAGAAGAAGTTTCGGCATCCGCTGAAGAGATATCCGCAACATCACAAGAAATGAATGCAGCATCTGAAGAAGTGGCTGCATCTGCACAATCCTATGCTCAAATGACCAAAGAAATGATTGAAGATATTAACAAATTTAAACTATAGTATGTGCTATAGTTTGCTGTTTAAAATTACAAAGAAGAAAGCCCTACTTCCATGGAAGTAGGCTTTTTTCTTTTCTATATCTAATCATTTTCAGCTTCTATCATATCGTACCACTGTCCATATTCCTGCACTATCTTGTCTTATTAGTTTCTTTAGATAAACCTTACTTATTGGCGTTTTATTACTACTTAGCTCTATGATTGCCACCGCACCTATCTGGGGACAAAAACGTTACAGACATATTATACCAAATTAATATTTCGTGATGTCATAGTAGGTAAGATCCTTCAGTCATTCTTCCTTCAGTATGACAACGGAGAGCTTTCATAACAATGCTCGAAACTAGTTAATAGCACACAACTCTTTACATGAGGAATAACTTTCTGGAGTAAGGCTTCAACCGCTCCAGAGGAATGCTTCCGAAGAAGTTTGCTTTGTCCTTCTCCAAAGCTACAGCCCGCAAAGCAAGACTTCTGATGCTGCTGAAGCTAAAGGACAGAAAATTCGTTCCTTAGGTAAAGGATATATTAATGATATTAAAAATGTAGTACCAATCAAAGATTCTTCACTGCGCTCAGAATGACAGGATTTTCAATTCTATAAGATAATATCAAAGCAAGAATAACAACTAATGCAACATATCTAATTACACAAAAATCCCCCAAAAGTGTAAAACACCTAAGGGGGATCATGCTAAGTCCTACTTATTCATGCCTGTGTAGATTAGAATGGCATCTCTAAGGAATTCCGCTGTACCTGGTTGCTTCTCATCATAGTATGCTGTAAATCTTGGATCATCAACATACATTTGCGCAAGCCCTGCATGAGCCTCTTTGCTGTATTCATTCCAGTAGTATGTTAGCCATTTCTTATGCATATCAGCTGCTTTTTGAGCTAATTCACCAGCTGGATCACCTGTTGCAAAGGCTTGAGCTAAGGTTTCAGTCACTAGGGCTGTTAAAGCTGTAACCTCATCATATTGCTCTTGAGTCATATTCTTTACCTTCGCATTTGACTTCTCAACAGTTTCCTTGCCATATTTTTCTCTAATTTCTTTGCCATATTTCTTTTCATTGTCATCAACCATCTTTTGCTTAAAACCTTCAAACTTTTCTTTATTACTCATTTTAATTCTCCCTTCTGTTAACGCTATTGTTTTGTCTACATTAGCTATCAGCATATCCAATTGTTCTCTTTTCTCGAGGAGCCTCTCACGATGTTCTATAAGAGCATTAGCTCCATCAAAGGAAGGCGCTGAAACAATCTCCTTTATACTATCCAAGCTCACACCTAATTCTCTGTAGAACAGTATCTGCTGTAGT
>JAQSXJ010000078.1 GCA_029256725.1 Anaerocolumna sp.
TTCTACCGAGAGCGGTATTCCGGACTTTCGCAGTGTTGACGGTCTCTATCACTTAAAATATGCGTACCCTCCGGAGCAGATCTTAAGCCGTAGCTTTTTCCAGAAGAAAACTGAGGAATTCTATCGCTTTTATTACGATAAGATGATATATCAGAATGCTGCTCCTAATGTAACTCATAAAAAACTGGCTGAATTAGAGGCTGCCGGTAAGTTAAAGGCTGTGATTACCCAGAACATCGATGGTCTACATCAAGCAGCCGGCAGTAAGAATGTAATAGAACTTCACGGCAGTATCCATAAGAATCATTGCACCAGCTGCGGTACCTTCTACACTTTAGATGATGTCCTTAAAAAAGCTCCCCTTCCCCGCTGCTCTTGTGATGGCATTATTAAACCTGAAGTCGTTCTGTATGAGGAACCACTAAAAGACCAGAATATACAGGCTGCTATAAAGGCAATTTCTGAAGCGGAGATGCTTATTATCGGCGGTACTTCCCTAAGTGTATATCCTGCTGCTAGTTTTATAGATTATTACACAGGTAATAAACTTATCTTGATCAATAAATCCGCAACACCTCTGGATTCCAAAGCAGATTTGCTGCTTTCTCTGCCGCTGGGTGAGGTAATGGGTGCTTTACTTGTATAAATCGGCGGACAGCTCCATTAATGTCTTCTCATTAGTGACAATATAGGAGCTGCCTTCTTTTCTTAGGATATCTTTATCGCATAATTCTGAAAGGGTACGCAGCAGATGTCTGTAACTGGTGCCCAGTAGTTCTGCAATTTCTGTAAGATTTTCATGAAAGCAAAGTACATCTTTTCTGTCGGCATTCCGCTTATTACTGCTGTTATATTCAATAGTACTGCTACCCCTCCCGTTATTTTTTCTGCTGGTTTTATCTCTTTCCTTACTGTCTGATTTCTGTACTCTCTCACCTGCAGTATAGATATAACTTGCCAGCCGGTTTTCAAGTGGATATAAAAGATTAATGGAGCTGTTGTTTGAACAGCGGTTTAACTTCCCTCCCAGAGAGGTACAGATATATCGTAAGAATTTGGCATCCTCCAGCAGATACCTTCTGACAAAACGGTAAGGTATCCCAACACAGTATGTGTCTGCAATCGCTTGAACATTTGTCACTGCTTTGACAGAATCCACTGCTTCCAGATCACCCAATACCTTAAACCCCTGATAGAAACAAAGGAGCAGAGATTTCCCGTTACTAAGTGAAGTAAACACCTTTGCTTTTCCCTCCGTCAGGAACAGAAGATAGGGTATATCCTCCCCCTCCTTTGCCATATATTCATTTTTCTTAAAGAATAGTAATTCCATATGCCTTGTCATATCTGCTGTAAATATACTTTTTATGTCATATTGCATGATATATTCATGAAGTCGTTCTTCATCATTTATCCTTACCATGTGTACTCCTTTCGAAAGTGCTAATTATAATACAAATATAAAAGTGCTAATTATAAGTACTATTATAATTGTAATTTCTGATATATTTTATATAATTAAGTTATTATGACATATGTCATAGTATATTACAATTGATATATGGTACATTTATCAGGAAGCGAAATCGTATGTTACAAGGAGGATTTATGAATTATATTATTTCACTTATTGTGGGGGCTCTGACTTCCATCATGATATACTTTAACGGCAGCTTGTCAGAAGGGTATGGCAATACCATGTCTACCATTCTTATCCATCTGGTAGGACTCGTCGCTATTATATTAGTATCCTTTCTAACCCGTTCCAAAATGAAACTGAAGAAAGGTCTTCCTTTGTATCTTTACAGTGCAGGTCTTGTGGGTATAGGAACTGTAATGCTTACTAACATAAGCTATATGAAGCTTGGTGTTTCACTCCCCCTTGCTTTAGGGTTACTGGGTCAGACCATCTTCTCCCTATTAACGGATCATTTCGGTTTCCTGGGTATGAAGGTTGTAAAAGTAAATCCCAAGAAGCTCATCGGTCTTGGGATTATTGGTATCGGTATTTTTATTATGGCATTACAGTAAATGAGGAGGAAAATATTATGTTCATAATCTATCTAATAATATCTGTACTGGCAGGTGTTTCTGTTGTACTGGGAAGAATCTTAAATGCCAAGCTGGCAGAACAGATCGGCACTGTTCAGGCAACCGTTATTAATTATGTTGTAGGAATCTTTTTCTCTATTCTAATCTTTCTGTTCGTGGAAAAAGGGATCTCTATAACTGCTCCGACCATTCATGTTCCTATCTGGGCTTATCTTGGTGGTATATTGGGAGTTGTAATAATTATGGTTTCTAACTACACTACTCCCAGAGTTCCCGCCTTCTATCTTACCCTATTAGTGTTCTTAGGACAGCTTGCTTTGGGTATTCTCATCGACTGGCTGGTAGCAAAGGAATTTTCAGTGTATAAACTTATCGGAAGTCTTTTCGTAGTATGCGGATTTACCTATAATCTGCTGCTAGACAGAAAACCGGCTAAAGCAGATAAATAAAGTTGAATTACCTTTCTGCCTATCCAAGTGATAAACGCCATAGCATTTTCACTTGGACAGGAAAACGTAATTCAACTCATAGAGTCTATGAAAGACTCAGATATTCTTCCACCACTTCACACACTAATCTTGCCTGCCCTGCTTTTGGCATTTCACAGAATATACGCAGCAAGGGTTCAGTGCCGGAAAACCTTATGATAATCCACCCACCATTTGTAAAATACACCTTACAACCGTCCAGGTAAGATACCTTCTCTACATCAAAGGGTAGATGAGGTAAGCTTTTCTCTACCATAAGAGTATGATAAATTTCCTCTTTTCTCTCCTGACTGAATTTATAATCCTTCTCTTCCAGATAGTATATCCCGTATTCTTCTTCAATTTCTTTTGCAATATCTGAAAGTTTCTTCCCTGTTACACAGATCATTTCCACCAGCAACGCTGCCGCATAGATTCCGTCTTTTCCGTTAATATGACCGGCTACAGTAAGTCCTCCGGAGGACTCACCACCTATGATAGCACTGGTTTCATTCATTTTGGCTGAGATAAATTTAAAACCTACAGGTACTTCGTAACACTGTTCTCCAAAACTCTCTGCTACACGGTCTAACATATGAGTAGTTGCAAGGTTTCTGACTGCCGAGCCCCTCCAGCCTTTGTACTTAACAAGGTAATAATACAGCAATACCAGAATATCATTTGGGTGCAGGAATTTCCCGGTATCATCAATAACACCGATTCTGTCTGCATCCCCATCTGTTGCAATTCCGATATCTGCCCCTTTATCCAGTACTGTATTTTGCAGGCTTCTTAAAGTCATGGCAGTAGGAGAAGGCAGCTTTCCTCCAAAGAGTGTATCATGTCTCTCATGAATGGTACTTACATCACATCTGGCTGTAAGCAATATCGTTTTTAAAGAGGTCTCGCTAACACCGTACATAGGGTCAAGCACCACTCGTAAGCCTCGCTCTCTGATGGCCTCCATATTCACTGTATTAATAATATTATCCAGATATTCATTTAAGGGATTTATTTCCACTGCCATTCCCTGTGATAAAGCACTATCATATTCCAAAGCTTTAAGATTGTTTCCATCAGCCGTTTCAATACTCTCTATGTATTTTTCAATATCAGCCGTCTGTACCTCATCTGCATCCCTGCCTCCATAGGTAAAGACCTTAATGCCGTTATAGATAGCCGGATTGTGACTGGCTGTAACCATCATTCCATAGTGATATCCATGCTTCATACAATAGTACATAATTAAAGGCGTCGGTGAGGATCTATTTATGAGAATGGTTTTAATTCCTTCTCCGGTTAAGACTTCTGCTGCCCATTTCATTGCTTCTTTTGAAAGAAATCTCCTGTCATAGCCTAATACTATACCTTCTGAAGCTACTCCTTCTGCTTTCATTTTATCTGCCATTGCATGGGCTAGAATCTGTATATTTGCTTTTGTAAAATCTTCACCAATAACAGCCCTCCAGCCCCCTGTACCAAACTTTATCATTTTCTCCTCGCATTCCACCGCTTACAGCGGCACTACATTTCTATCCCATCACTACCGTTACATAGTTAATGCTGCCCTTTTCCTGAAGGGGTATTTCCATCTCCGTATTGCTTTGCTGCTCAAAATATAGGGCGGTCTGTAACGGTGCCTCAACTGTACCAGGCTTTGTAATCTCCTTGTCTTCTTCTGGACGCTTTATGGTCTCATCATTAACCTGTAATTCCTTTACTCCCTTCATAACTCCTTCGGGGTTCTTAACAGTAATGTGATAAACAGCTCCTCTCCATTCTCTGGTTAGCTTAAATTCCTTCCAATCTGCCGGAATACAAGGATCAACTACTAACCCATGAAATCCCGGTCTGATTCCCAGCATATATCTGGTTGCAGAGAAATAAGCCCAGCCTCCGGTACCTGTCATAAAGGGATGTCTTGCTCTTCCAAATGCCGTATGCTCCTTACCCATGATAAACTGACAGTAAGAATAGGGTTCTGCTTCTCTGGTTTCTATCTTATCGTTCTGATTATAGGGAGATAAGGCATCATAGAATTTCATTGCTCTGTCACCTCTTCCAAGGCGGCACTCTGCTGCCCAGGCCCAGGGATTGGGATGAGAAAAGATTGCACCGTTCTCTTTTACACCAGGATACACTCTGGTGATAAAGCCGATATCTTCATCGGGAACCGTATAGGAGGGGCCATTAAGCATTATGCCATAAGGTGTATACAGGTATTTATCCACAGAATCCATGGCTCTTCTTCCTTTTTCCTCATCGGCTGCTCCGGATAACACCGCCCAGGCATTGGATTCCAGATGGATTTTTCCTTCTTTATCCTCTGCGGTACCAATCTTTCTTCCTTTGCTTGTTATTCCTCTGATATACCAGTCTTTATCCCATAATACTTCATCACAGGCCTTCTTAACCTGCTCTCTCATCTCAGAGTATTTCTGTACATCTTTCGTATTCCCCAGATAAACTGCTGCCTCCAGAAAATTTCCCAAAGCCCAGTAATGTAGAAATGACACCATTGCACTTTCTCCGCCGCCTAAATTCAGGCAATCGTTCCAGTCAGCTCTTAATCCTTTGCAGATTCCGGAAGCCCCTATCTGCTCATGGGAGAAATCAAGTATCCGGGTCATATGCTCATAAACGGTTCCGCTTCCACCGTCAGCATAACTTAACTCTTCTGAAAAGAAAGCATACTCACCTGTTTCCTTGACATATTCAACTATAGAACTAACAAGCCAAAGGGCATCATCGGAGCAGGCATCTTTTATACCATGCACGATACTGTTCTTATCCGGTGTCGGTACTACTGTGGGCGATTTAAAAGGCTTAGCTTCTGTATCCGGGTCAAACCATTCCGGTTGGAACAGATGCAGTCCATAGCCTGTTGATACCAGACCTCTTAGAAGTTCTACGAGCCTTTGACGGCATTTGGCGGGGTTTGAATGAGGAACAGTCATAGCATCCTGGGCTGTATCTCTGTAACCTAATCCGGTTCTTCCGCCTACTTCTATAAAGGAGGCAAATCTTGAGAACATTACATTGATTTCTGCCTGATACAGGTTCCAGATATTTATCAGTGTATTCATACCCTCATTCGGTGTTTCAATTTGGAGTTTCTCCCGTTTCGTTTCCCAGAAAGCAGCAAGTTCTTGAAAAGCTTTATCAACTTCTGCCAGGTCCGAGTATTTCATTCTCATTACCCTTCCCGCTTCTCTGTCACCTTCTCCTAACATAAATATCAGTCTTTTGGATTCTCCTGGTTGTAAGATAACTTTCTTATGTAAGGACCCGCAATGATTTCCGCCCTTTTCAAAGCTTCCCTGACATCTGCCATTTTCTACTGCCAGTGGATTCGTTTCTGTACGGTATATTCCGATGAACTTATCTCTTAAGCAGTCAAATCCATCAGGTTCAAAGTTTCCTGTAAAATACTGATATCCGTACTCTTCATAAAACAGATCATGTTCTATGATTCCATCTTCATAAGAGGAACCAGCCGCATAATTACTCATCTGATAATTCCGGTTGTCCATATCAATGTGGTGATAAGAGAATTCCAGATAGGAAAATACACTTAATTCCCGTGCTTCTGTTCCGGTATTTTCTATGGTTACATCCCACAATTCTACACTGTCTTCTAAAGGGATGAACAGTTTTTGTTCTGCTTTGATTCCTTTGAACTCACACTGGTATTTTGTATAAGACAAGCCATGGCGGCAGGTGTAAGAAGCTTCTTCTAAGGATTTACCCACCGGCTGCCAGGAGATACTGAAATAATCTCCGGTTTTATCATCTCTGAGATATACATAATGTCCCGGTCTGTCCACTGGAATACTGTTGGCACGAAAGCGTGTAATTCTGTGATATTCCGGTGTCTTGTAGAACATATATCCGCCTGCTGTGTGATTTACCACCGCGCACAAATCCTTTACCCCTAAGTAATTTGTCCAGGATGTGGGCAAATCCACACGCTCAATAACATACTCCCTGTTAACATTATCAAAATAGCCATACCTCATAAAAACCATACCTCCTGATTTTATTACTTACCATTATATTGCAAGGCTGTGGAAATCGGTATTGTCAGGAGTGCGAATATTTGTTTATAATTGTCCAGAATACAGAAGTTAGAGTCTGACTTGCCAGGCACAGCCCCCGACGAGCTGTCACGGTAGCGGCAATCTTTCTTAAGCGGGTCATGAGCATCCCACCCGGCATGGCTTTTTATGTAATAGGACAAGATGTCATATTACCGTGAAAATATGATATTACCCTGGCAGAATGTCATAATTCTCATGACTCAATCACCTATTACATAAAAAAAGAAGGATACTCCCATCGGACATATTCCCTCTTTAATGTTTACTTCATATCTTGTAAGGTGACATATTCTATTACTTTATCCTGAAAAATAATGCCGTCCAAATGATCCAGTTCATGACACAGGCATTTAGCCAGTTCACCTCTAGCCTGGATTTCAATTTCTTCTCCGTACTCATCTAAAGCGTGTACTATTACTATCTCCGGTCTCCTGAGCTTGCCCCATATCCCCGGGAAGCTTAAGCAGCCTTCTATCACAAGCTGCTCTCCTTTTTTCTCTGTAATTACCGGATTAATCAGCTTTAATAGACCTTCACCCATATCGGCAACCACCAGCCTTCTCAAGATACCGATCTGACAGGCCGCCAATCCCCCTCCGTTAGGAGTATGATACATGGTTTCTGCCATATCATTTAGTATCTCTCTAATACGGTCATTTACTTCTATCACTGGTTTACTGACTTTACGTAGTATGTCATCTTCAAATTTTCTAATTTCCCTTACTGCCATATGCATGCCCCCTGCTTATATCCGCTCTTGATTTACGCTCACTTTCATCAAACAAAAATACATTTTCAATTGGCTCTTGAAATACCTTTGCAATATCATAAGCGAGCCAGATAGAAGGTTCGTTTTTTTCTGTTTCTATGGCATTTATCGCCTGTCTTGAAGCACCTACCAATTCACCAAGCTGCTCTTGTGTCATCCCAAATATTTCTCTTAACTGTTTTATTCTGTTCTTCATATATATGTTCCTTTTACTTATGCATTATCTGCAGACGGAATAAATTTTAATTTTCAATCCAAAGAAATGTAATGTTAACCTTACATCAATAAGTTTATCATTTCTATTATAGATTGTCAAGTTAACCTTACACAAATATGATAAACATAATCAAATCAGATACGTAATAAAACAAATTTCAACATGTCGTATAGTGTCTGTTTTTGTAACACAGACAAGCACTACATCATATTTATATATAAGAATT
Organism: Anaerocolumna sp.; assembly: GCA_029256725.1. Taxonomy (GTDB): domain Bacteria; phylum Bacillota; class Clostridia; order Lachnospirales; family Lachnospiraceae; genus Anaerocolumna. Next base: position 7,832 of record JAQSXJ010000078.1, read on the forward strand.
GAGAAATTCTAAATCTTATTCAGGGGGTATTACTTGTGAGTTATAATAATAATGATGATTACAGAAGACAGAGACACGTTCATGAAATCCAGGGAAGTGTTGAGATAGCAGAACCCCGCGAAGAACCACATAATCACAGATTTGCAACAGTATCCGGTGAAGCAATCCCTTACGGTGCTGGCGATCATTTTCATGAGGTTGCATTTAGAACAGATTTTTACGAAGACCATTATCATGAATTCTGCGGAAGAACATCAGGCGCTATATGTGTTGGTGGAGGAAGACATGTTCATTTCCTTGAATCCGTTACAACTGTAGAGGATGGTCACAGGCATAAATTCAGAGTGGCAACATTAATTGAGAATCCTATCGGTGAGGACTGCTAATTATCTGGCCATTTACTAAAACCCCGGTTACCCGGGGTTTTATATTTGTTACTTCTCCTTTGTAATAATACCATTCTCAATTCGATACACAGAATCCACAAGATCCAGTATTCTTTCATCGTGGGTTACCATCAGAGCTGCTTTTTTATATTTTTTTGTTTCTTTCCTTATCATTTCTACTACCTGTCTGCCTCTGTCTTTATCAAGACTGGCGGTAGGTTCATCAGCCAACAGTACGTCTGGGTGATTCATAAGCGCCCTTGCAATGGCAACTCTTTGTTTTTCACCTCCTGAAAGCTTGTCAGGATAATAGGAAACTCTGTTGTTCAGTCCAAAATCCTCCAATAACTTAGCAGCATGTTCCTCCTGCTCTTTTTTATCTTTACGAGAAGAAAGCCAGGTAATTAATTTTAACTGATCCATTACTTTTAAGTAAGGAAGCAACTGATGGGATTGAAATACAAATCCGATCTGTTCTCTTCTTACCTTGTCCCAATGCTTTTTATTCTTATCAGATAATAAAGTCTTACCGATTCTTACCTCACCTGAGGTTGGACTTAACAAAGCTCCCGCTATAGATAACAGTGTGCTCTTACCTGAACCGGAAGGTCCTACGATAGCAGCAAATTCACCATATTCAATGGAAAGGGAAACGTTATTTAATACGATATTTTCTTCTTCACCATCATGATAACTCTTCGTTATATTATTTAATTCCAAAGCATTATTTCCCATTATTCATTCCCTCCTATTGCAGTAAGTGCATCTACCCTTGCAACTTTTGCCATAGAAAACAGGCTGGTGAGCAGGGATATTAGTATAAATAGAACCGATACAAGCGCTGCATTTACCGGTGCCAATACAAAAGGCATAGTTGGTGGAAGTACGCTGGCTATTGCAAAGGTAAGAATGTTTCCAACTATCATACTGATACCGGCTAATAATAATACCTGTGCTGTCAACGACCAGACAAGAGTACTCATCTTTGCACCTACAGCCTTTAACACTCCGAATTGAGGAATCTTCTGCATGGTAGTAACATAGAAGAATACACCAACAATAAAGGAGGATATTAATAACAGGAATACAAGCATCATTAATATGGTAGACTGCTCCTGCGAATGTCCGGGGATATGGCTTATGACTTCACTTTTTGGTAATAGGATTGTCTCTTTCAGGTCATTTTCTACGTAGTTCTTAAATTCGGTATACTTTTTATCTGAACCGTTAAGCTTAATGGCAGCAGCCTGATAGGGTATGGTATCTCTGCCGGTATATAGTTTTTGTATCTCTTCATAAGTATTTAATGAGATAACGCCAATGGAAGAATGACCGTACATCTGATTCTTGGTAAAACCAACAACCTCCATTTCATAGCCTGTTTGGGCATCCTTTAGCCGATCCCCTAATTGAAAGCCTTCTTCCATAAAGGAATTATTCAGCACAATCTGGCCTTCTCCTGTTATTCCACTGCCCTCAATAACCTTCGGCATCAAAAAGTCCTCTGTATCAATACCCATATAGGTAATATCAAGTTTTGTTGTATCATCATTTCTTGTGGCTGCTGAACGGTTTATATTAATCGGTGTAGCATTACTGATAACTTCCTTTATCTTATTAAATTCTTCTTCCGTTAACGATGATCTGGGAATCAGATTATCGGCTGAATCCTCCATTATATAATAATCAGCAGAAGCATTATCTATAGCTGAACTTGTAGCTGCTGATAATCCCTTTGCCAGACCGGATAGAAACAATACCAGGAATATCATCAATGTCAGCAATACCATGATAAGTGCATATCGCACCTTATTGTGTTTTAATTCTTTCCACGCCAGAAACATTAGGCTCTCCTTTTCTTTGGGTGACGTTTTCTATTAATATATTGATATTATATTCCATCTTTGTGGCCTCAATATGACCAAGGTTCTTAAATTTCCATTCCGATAAATCGCTTAACCGGCAGTCCGATGTGAAAAGAGGTATCCCAGAACTTATGTCCTGCTGATACCTCTATAAATTAAATATTTTTTCTTTTAACTAGTACTTACGAAATCTGCTCTTTTGCCGGTTTACCGCTTCTGAGCTTTGACTGAATCTGATTAATCATATTCAGCGCAAGTCCTCTGGGTGAGACTTTAATGCCTAAAACCAGAAGTTTATTACCAATTCCTTGAACAGCAACAGGTTTTCCCTTCATCAATGCCTTATAAGCATATGCTGCCACCTCTCTTGCTCCTGCTACTTTAAGAGAGTGAAAGAGTCTGGAGTTCATAAGTCCGGCTGCATCCTCAAAATTCGTTGCAGTGGGTCCCGGACAAAGTGCCGTTACAGTTATCCCGCTTGACTCTAATTCTTTTGATAAAGCCTGAGAAAAGGACAATACAGCTGCCTTAGAAGCATAGTAAACAGACATATTTGGTCCCGGCAGAAACGATGCGGTGGATGCAAGGTTTAGGATTCTCCCTTCTTTTCTCCTATGCATATCTGGCAGTAACAATTTGGTCATATGCATCAGAGCAGTAACATTCAGCTGTATCATAGCCGCTTGTTTGTCCCAGTCAGAATGGAGGAACTCCATGTAATCCCCAAAGCCTGCATTATTAACCAGGATATCTATTTTTCTATCCTTTATTTCGTTATATATTTCAACCGGTGCATCTTTTACGGTTAGATCCTTTTCCAGTACCGTTATATTGGTCATATACTTTTTCGTTAGTTTCTTTCCCAAGTCTACAAGCAGTTCTTTACTTCTTGCTACAAGCACCAGGTCATAACCTTCTCTGGCAAACAGAATTGTCAGTTCCCTTCCTATTCCCTTAGAAGCTCCCGTTATCAGTACTGTTTTAGACATTATATACCTCTTTCTATACATTAGAATAATCTCTTACTTTAAGACTAGTTGAACGTACTGTTCCCATTGCATGCCTCATTCGCTTGCAAATGCGGCACTGCTACAAACAAGGTGCAAATTATGTTATCCAATCCTTCACACAATTCTTCTGTTTACCGAGCAACCTTTAAGGTCTCTCCCACTTCCATCAGCACATGTCCGGATTCATAAGGCTTCTGATTCACAGTCAGATATACTTCATCTGCGTCATAATATCTTCCAAGAGTATCTGCAACTGACCGCAGTATATAAGATTCAAATGCAACACCTGCATTCATTTCCGTAACGAATTCCCCAGAAAAATCAACGTATACAACGCCATCATCTCCCTTATACAGGGTGTTTATTTTCGTATTTTCACTAATTAAGCCCATGTTATCATTATACTTTGCCCTGAACAGCTCCTGCATCTTAAGTCTGGTTATATCATTTGTCTGATAGCTTATGGACTTGGATTCCTCTATCTGCTCTTTGTCGATATCCGGATAATATACTGTGATTTTCTGAACTAATGGTGTCTCTTTTATTTCTTTAAGTACCGATGTCACTGTCATACTGCTATCAGCACTTGTATATACTCTTTTTAACAATCCAATGCCCTTTGCATAATATTCTTTGGTAGAACCTTCGGATTCTTCTGTAGTAACTTCAATTGTGTCGTAATCACCATAAGGAGTACTGATCTTCTTACCGGTTTCTGAGATATAACGTTTTCTCCCGTCGGACAAAGTCCATTCTGTACCTTTTGTAAGCGGTTCTTTTAACAGTACCTCAGGCTCTTTGTCACTGTTGTATTGCAGCAGATTATCTCTGTAATAACTTTCTTCTTTCGAGGTGATGATGGAGAGAGTACCACTGTTAATTTCCATTACTTGAACTACTTCTGTTCCCCCGTTGTCTGTACGCAGCTGTAGTCTACCGCTATCCTTATCCTGATAGTCTGGATAATTCCAGAAAGAAGCGTATTCATTCCCTTCTCCTTCATAGAAATACTGTTTGTTTTCCCGGAAAGGAAAATAATCACTTATTGAAGCTTCTGTTGTCGGTGCTGCTTCTGTAACCTCTGGAGTCACAGATACTTCTTCTTCGATAGCTGTAGGTGTTATTGTCTCAGTAATATTACCTTCCTGAGCCGTACTATTATTCTCGTCCTCTTTTCCTCTGCAGGCTGATAATAACACTACCATGCACAGCAGTATAAAAATGATTGAAGTTTTCGTTTTCGTCATATTAAATCACCTGTTCCTTTCCCTTAAACGTGTACAAAAAGATGCGTTAATATAAAACCAGAGTGGAGAAGCTCCCCACTCTAGTATTATACCATATTTTATAAATTAAAACACATCAAGGAAATTTTATGTTAATTGCTTCCTGCATCAGGATTATAATTGGTGTCTTTTAATATAAAGTCCGGTATATTATCTTTTGAAAAATAACTGTTAACATTGGTTTCATTTCCGTACTCATCAATACTTAATACAATATTAACCTCCAGATCATATTCCGGATTAAAGAAAATCCTGTAGTTATTTAAATACCTTGAAGGAATTGCGTTATCCAGGATTTCCTGTATTTCCGCTTTCTCTTTATAAACATAAATGTTTTCTTCGTTGCTATAATATTGTTCTTTCTCATAAACAGCCATATTGGGATCAGATCCCATGGTTCTGTCATATACAGTTACATTCTTAACCTGCTCAGCCTTAATTTCTCCGTCCACCTGAAAGCCATGATCTTCAAGAAATTTAAGTGTCTTGGTAAAACTAGGGAATATAAAATAATCAAATTCACGATCTTCTACCATTTTAAATCTAAGATTTGCTATTGGTTTACTGGTTTGAATATCTTCAATAGTGAGTGAAGTCAGCTCATTTTTAAAGATATCTAGTAAATTAGCTGTTTCCTCCTTTGTAAGAGTCAGGCTCTTATCCTCCAGTGATGTATAGGCAGAAACTTGAGATATAAAATTGCTCTTCCATTGATATATAGGATAATAGCCCGTTTTAAACTCTTCATTTGCATAGAGCTTTGAAAGGTTTGAAAAATTATTATCCTGAATTAACTGATAATTACGAGTAACAGTTTTTCCATTTTTTAGTTGGTAGGCTACCTGAGCACTGTAAGTTCCTTTTATATCAGCTGTTATTTCTTTATCCACACCTTGAATACCAAGTTTTGCAATCTCATAAGCTGCATCAAAGGACTTTAGTTTCATATATTTTTGCTGATACTCAAAATTATTATAGTAATAATCATATGTTGACCCATCTTGATTAATTTGCACATATCCATTGTCACTGTCAAGTCCAGATATCCATATGCTCATTGAATCAATCTTATCTTTGCCTGGTATATAGGTATCATAATGAAATACATCAAATCGGAACATACATACAATCAGAATAACTGTACCAGCCGCTGCAACAAGTCCTTTTTTATGCGCAAAGGCCTTCTTTAGGTCAAACTGATAGATAATTTCTACAATGGCACCAAAAACGATAAATATAAGTATCAGACCAAATATCAGCCAGCCATCAGAATTCATACTGGAGACCTGCATGAAAATCAGACCGCCTATCAGGGTAACCGGTACCAGCATGAGGAATTTTATTATCGGTTTGGCAAGTTCAAAGGCCATGGCCTTTCCAGCTGCTTCAGAAGGTCGTTTCTTGTAAAGAAATAGAGCCAACGCAATTAAAAGCAATATTACAACCACTGTAAAGAATATACTTCGTCTAAAATCTTCTACCTCTCCTCTGTAAAGCTGAATTGCTCTGTGAAGCTGTGTTGTCCTTTCAATATATTTGCCAATAGGAGATAAGAACACCAGTATATTTCTGTCTGTCAGGTTGTTATCTAGAAAAGTATCATAAAAGCTACTATAATACATGCTTCTAACCAACATTAACAGCGGACCATAAGCCAAGAAAACACAAGTACCGAGTATACTTACTACTCCATTACCAGTAAGCATTACCGCTATAATTGTAATAGTATATATTAATATAAAATAAAGCAGATTAATTCCAAGTGCCTGCAGACTGTTAATAAGGACATCCATCCCCATATAACTTCTTGCAAACAATACGATATAACATAATAACATATTAAACACATATGGGATTAGATATAATAAAATCCCATCCACATATTGTACAGAAAAATACTTCTCTCTTTTCACCGGCATACTGTGGTAAAAATCCACCTTCTTTTTAGAATGAAGATAGAAAAATCCGCTATATGCACAGATAAGCGCTCCAATTATAGTTATAAAGAAATGTAATGCATATCCGGGAGCCATGGATTGCAAAATATAATTCCTGGTTACCTGTTCATTTAATCTATCAGAGACTCCCTCTATGGTTAAAGCCAGTAATACCGGTCCAAGGAGAAAGAATACAAGTAAAGATAATGCTACCGACCACAATCTTCTCTTAAAATCTTCTTTTTGCAAATTAGAAAATGAGTTTCTTGATATCATAACCTGCCACCTCCGTCTCACTTATGAATATTTCTTCCAGCGATAAAGGAAGAACCTCAGAGAATACGGGATTCTTTCTCTCGATCTTAGCTATAATTTCTTCTCTGTTTCCTCTGGCTGTAATAGTATGAAGTGAACCTCTCTTCTCCGCTTTTATAATCTCTATGTCAGTCAGAATTTCTTCAATAGCTGTTTCTTCTTTGAAAACACATTGAACCTTATGGATGCTGAGTTTCATATCAAAGAGATCCTTCGATAAGAGGATGCCACCTTTATGAAGCAATCCCACATGGTCACAGATGTCCTCAAGCTCCCTTAAATTATGAGAAGCAATAACCGGCGTCATTCCTCTCTCAGAGATTTCTCTGGCAAACAGACTCTTAACTGCCTGCCTCATTACCGGGTCAAGACCATCAAAGGTCTCATCGCAGAGAAGATATTTCGTACCGGAACAGATACCGCATAATACCGTAAGCTGCTTCTTCATACCTTTTGAAAAGGTATTGATCTTTCTATTCATATCCAGTCCGAACTGCTTTACAAGTTCATCAAAACGGACAGTATCAAAAGCCGGATAAATAACCTTATAATAATTTCTTAAATCCTTTGGTGTGCTATTACTGAAAAAGTAAGTGTCATCAGAAATGTAAAATACAAGTCTTTTAGCATCCAGATTCTCAAAGACCGGATACCCGTCAATTTTTATCGTTCCTTCATCAGGTTTAATAACACCCGCAACCATTCGAAGAAAGGTACTCTTCCCGGCTCCATTGGTTCCTACCAGACCAAATACTTCCCCTTCCTTGATAACAGCTCAAACCGTTTGGTTAAGTTATTTGACTCTATCATTTTATCCCTCCTTATACACTTCTTCAATTTTATATATTATCTGTTCTTTTCCAATCCCCAATTCCTTTGCTTCTTTCAGAAAAAGATGTAAATCCTCTATAAGTTCATTTTTCTTAACATCCAGCAGATGTTCCGTATCTGATATAAAGCTGCCTCTTCCCTTAACCGTATAGATAAAGCCCTTTCGTTCCAATTCCATATAGGCTCGCTGTATGGTATTCGGATTTATTGACCCTGAAATCGTTCTTCCACCTGCTCATATATTGGCCTGCGATCTTTGTAGTCAATAATTATCATAAGGCTCTCCTTTCTTCTTAGTCACATCAAGTGTACTATCACTATTAATACACTTAGTATAATTTAATAGAAGCCGGTTGTCAACCGGCTTCTATTAGAATATATATTATTATTGTTTTCTTAGTATATATCTAAGTATAATTTTTGCTTAAAAATACTCTCACTCCACTTTAAGGGTAACCATTTTTTCCGTAATATATTTGATTTAAGTTTCAACGCAATGTTTCCATATGAGTTCAGGCAAATTGCACAAAACAGAAAGACGAATGCGCCTATGGAAAGGTATAAGAAGCATGAGTTTTTCTGTTTTGTACAATTTCCCGTCCCCTTGTTAAAAACCCACCTTTTACCCATCAATCATTAAACCTTAAATTGATTAACTAATTCATTTAACTTCTGAGCCAAATCAGATAAACTGCTTCCGGCTCCGGCTATTTCTTCAACCGAAGCACTCTGTTCCTCCATGGCTGCTGCTGCCTGTTCACAAGCTGCTTTATTCTCATCTGCAATATTCTCAAGCTGATGTATAACTGTTTCAATGTCCTTCGTTGCTATATCCATCTCTGCTTCTGAATTCTTTAAATACTTAACGGCTGTTTTGGAATGTTCCATTTCTTCTGCTATGCTGCTGTATTTGAGCCGGTTGCTTTCCACACTTTTTTTCTGTTCCTCGAAGATATCTTTAACTTTTGCCATGGTTTTTACCGCATTATCTGTATTGTTCTGGAGTTCCTGAACAATCTCAGATATCTGGTTGGTTGAATTGGCTGATTCCTCTGAAAGCTTCTTTATTTCTTCCGCCACTACAGAAAATCCCTTTCCGGCTTCGCCTGCTCTGGCTGCTTCAATAGAAGCATTTAAGGATAGCAAGTTGGTTTGAGCTGCTATTTCCTTAATAACGTTACTGGCTTTGTCGATCTTAACAGAGCTATCATTGGATTTTATGATTACCTCATAGATTTCCATAAGTGCTTTTGTCGCAGCAATAGTTATAGCTTCCAGCTGCTGTATCTCTGTGACACCTTCCTCGACCACTTTTGTGATCTTTACAGAAGTCTGATTTACATTATTAATACTGGTTATTACCTGACCGACACTTGATTTTAATAATACTGCTTTTTGATTACCTGCTCTGGTAATACCTGCCTGATTGGCTGCATCACCGGATATTTCTTCTATGGTTCTGTTTATCTGCTGAGAAGAGGCCGCTGTTTCTTCTGAGGTTGCCATTAATTCCTCAGAGGCAGCAGACATATCCTGGGCAGCAAGATTGATGTCCTTTATGACATATCTTAGCCTGTCTCCGATATTTTGCATTGCTCTTGCCAATTTACCGGTTTCATCTTCTTTCCTTAATAATTTTGCCGGTACATTCTGCGTAAGATCCAATTCTGCAATTTTAGATGAATATTCAACTGTTGTGATAATTGGTTTTGTTATTGTCTTTCCTATTATATAAGATATTACCATACTTATAGCCACAATTATTAGGATGATAATTATCATTAACTTATATAATAAAGGTAATTCGGACAAGAAATCACTTTGGGGAGAAGCCATAACAAAGGTCCAGTCTGTACCCTCAATGGCAGCATAACCACTATGTATGATTCTTCCATTATAAGAATAGGAATCCACCCCTGCTTTATTACTGAGAGCCTTCTGAAAGAAACCGGCTACCGATTTAAAATTAATGTCTGTTTCTGACTGCTTGATAGGAGTAAATTTATCCTTTACCATGCTTTCATCCGGGTGTCCGATAATCGTCCCCATTTCATTAATAATATAAGCGTAACCGCTATCTCCATATGCTATATCCTTAACCATTGTACTTAAGATGCCGCCTTCTGCAACTCCTAAAATCCCCCCATTGCTTTTACCTGCTTTTATAATAGGGGCCATTACATACAGCAACTGCTCTCCTGTTCCGGAATCTTCCTTAAAATCAATTACAATCTCACCGGCTGTTATGGCCTTAAGAAAAGAATTATCGGGTTCAAGATTAACAACGGAACCATCCTCATAGGTTAGAACACTATCACTTCCAATGATACCAAGCCTATCAAATTCACTATCCGCCTGCTCTTCTTTCAGATACTCTTGCTGTTCTATACTGCTCCCATTTATGGCAGGAACCCTGGACATTGCTTTAAGCGATGATACCAGTTTTTCAAATCTACCACTTTCTACCTTGGCTCCTTCAACTGCAAGAGCTTCCAATGATTTTTCAGCCTCTTTGATAATAAGGTTTTTTGCCACATTTTCAGCCATGAATCCCAAAGTGGTACATGAAACAATAATTAAGATTGTATAGTTTAAAATTAACTTTGTTTTGATGCTTTTGATAACTAGCTTTTTCAACATGTCAGCCTCTTTCTGAAAAGCAGAGCAATAAGCTCTCCTTTCATTTCATCATTATTATACTTATATAATTACAGCATGTGTGATAGATAAAAAATAACGTATCTTTAATCTATTGAAGCGAGATTGTATTGCCAGCCTCCTTTTATGTATATTTATCTTGTCATATTAATAGCATTTTTGATAATTATACAAATAATTTGTAATATTTGGTACTATTTATAACATTTTGTCATTGACCTGGCATTGACAGTTTACCCAACTGATAATAGTATGCTTGTTACTCCCTTGACAAAGAATACCCCAGAGGCTAGAATAGGTAAGGATAATCGCACAGGAATAGAACAACAAATATGCCACCATAACGAAGACTATTCAACCTTCTTATGATGGCATTACTTTTTAGAACAGGTAAAGATTTTTTGTTGAAGGAAGGTTTTTATATGGCTAATGATATGACTTTTGGCAAATGCCTGAAATCACTACTGGCGGTGTTAGATATCAGTATGAATCGGCTGGCCAAAGCATTGAACGTGGATAGTTCCCTTGTTAACCGATGGGTGCATGAAGTCAGGGTACCTTCCTATAATACTTTGTATATAGAAAATATAGCAGAATACTTATCAAAATATACAATGAATACGGTTCAGCAGGAAAGGATAGACGAATTATATAGTATATTCAGCCATGTTTCTGTTTCATCAACAAAAGATAAAATTAAGAAAATGCTTCTGGAATCTCAAGGCATCAGTCTGGAAAGAAAGAAAAGCAATAGTAAGTCAGAAAAAACACAAAAAGAAGAGCCTATCTCGCCTTATAAAAGTGCTAACTTAAAGGACCCTTCCCTTTCCTTTTCTCCGGAAGACCGAATTATAATAGGAACAGAAAATATACTGACAACAATTAGTATGCTATTTGATAAAGCCAGCAGATCAAGGAAAAC
>JAQSXJ010000166.1 GCA_029256725.1 Anaerocolumna sp.
CCGGAATTTACGGATTATGCAATGAATAACCGAACCTATAGATATATGAAGCAGGAGGCCTTATATCCCTTTGGTTATGGACTTTCCTATACTGATTTTTCTATTGATGAGGTGGTTTTAGATACCTTAGCAATTACAGATAAAGGCGTGAAAATATCTGTTAGCTTAACCAATACCGGAGAGCTTTATGGCGGTGAAACTGTACAGATATATATAAAGTCAGAGCAGCCAGCCGCCCCTAACCCCCAGTTGAAAGCCTTTAAAAAGATACATCTAAAGCCACTTGAAAAGACGGAGATACAATTTGAATTACCAGCCGAAGCCTTTGCATTATATGATGATAAGGGGATTAAGCGGCTGGAACCCGGAAAGTATACGGTATACATAGGAACCTCTCAGCCGGATACAAGAAGTATCTTCTTGACAGGAACAAGTCCTAAAGCTTTCTGTCTGGAAGCACAACAGGAAATGACCTGGTAGGGAAACTAAGTTGGGTGGATAATTACCTAATGAAGTGGAGCCAAGTGGGGAAGGGAATAGCTAGGGAGTACAGAAAATAGCTAGGGAGTACAGGAAATAGCTAGAGAGTACAGGAAGTAACAGGGAGTACAGGAAATAGCTAAGAAGTACAGGAAATAGCTAGAGTGTAAAGGAAGTAACCAGGGAGTATAGGGAATAACCAGCGAGTATAGGAAATAACAGTATCTGAGGAAATAAAGTATTATAGTTTAAAACTAAATTTTCAAATCATGGAGGAGCATTACAATGAATTATGAAAAGGGGTGGCTTAATTACCATAGATGTAAGCCGGGGGTGTGTCCGAAATATATGGGGCAGCTGTATTTTACCAAAGAAGAGCCGGTTCTTCGGAGTGCAATAGAGGAGCTAAAAGTGGCAGCAAAAGATATTTTTGACAGTGAGCTGGCAGAACTACAAGTAAAGGATAATACAGTTACAGGTGATGAGGGTATTATTCTTAAGGTAGATAGAGGGTCACAAATCTCAGAGGAAGGATATCGAATAACCGGAACTAATAGCTTGGTTACCATAGAAGGCAGTACTTCAAGAGGAGTATTATACGGTGTCTTTGCTTTCCTTAGAAGAATTCAAAAAAGCACTGATCTTTCAAATTATACAGAAGAGAAAAATCCTGATAATCCCCTTCGAATGTTAAATCATTGGGATAATATGGACGGCAGTGTGGAAAGAGGATACGCAGGAGAGTCCTTCTTCTTTAAGGATAATGAACTTATAATAAATAACCGTACAAAAGACTATGCAAGATTAGCTGCTTCGGTAGGAATCAATGGAGTAGTAATAAATAATGTAAATGTCAAAGGAGCTGCCACCTGGCTGATTACGGACCGTTACTTTGATAAACTGAAAAGCCTACAGGATATATTTAAGAGCTACGGCATCAAATTATTCCTGAGTCTTAACTTTGCAGCACCTATGGAACTTGGGGAATTGAGTACTGCAGATCCCTTATCTGAGGAGGTTAAGAACTGGTGGCAGGACAGAATCAAGTTGGTCTATCAACAACTGCCGGAACTTGGAGGCTTTCTGATAAAGGCTGATTCAGAAGGCAGACCCGGCCCCTTTACCTATAACCGAAGCCATAGTGAGGGTGCCAATATGCTGGCAGCAGCTGTTAAGCCTTATGATGGGCTTATTATCTGGCGTTGTTTTGTCTATAACTGCAAGCAGGACTGGCGGGATAAAAAGACCGACAGGGCCAGAGCGAGCTATGATAATTTTAAACCACTGGACGGAAGCTTTGATAAGAATGTAATACTTCAGATTAAGAACGGACCTATGGATTTTCAGGTTAGAGAACCTGTAGCATCGCTATTTGGTGCTATGAATCAGACGAATCAAATGCTCGAGGTTCAGATAGCCCAAGAATATACAGGACAGCAGAAACATGTATGTTATCTGATGCCAAGTTTTAAGGAAATTTTACAGTTTCATACCTGTTATGGCGATAAAGATACGGTAGGCGAGATAATAAGCGGTAAAGCTTCAGGCAGCAGGAATTGCGGGATTACAGCCGTAGCTAATACCGGTAACGACAGTAACTGGACAGGACATGATCTTGCTGCTGCCAATCTTTATGGCTTTGGGAGACTTGCTTTTGAGATGAGTCTGTCTGCGGAGGAGATTGCAGAGGAATGGATACGTGCCACCTTTGGAAATGAAAAGAAAGTAGTTGATACCATCTTAGAACTCCTTATGATGTCCTGGCCGGCTTATGAAAAATACACCTCCCCCCTTGGTATCGGCTGGATGGTCAATCCCAATCATCACTTTGGACCTAATGTAGACGGTTATGAGTATGACCGTTGGGGAACCTATCACAGAGCAGACCGTTTCGGTATCGGAGTTGACAGAAGCAGTAAGGGAACAGGTTATGCAACGACCTATAGAGAACCCAATGCACAATTATATGAAAGCAAAGAGACCTGTCCCGAAGAGTTGTTGCTGTTCTTTCATTATATAGAATATAATTATTGTCTGAAAAGCGGAAAAACTCTGATACAGCATATTTATGATACTCACTTTGAGGGCGTAGAAGAGGCAGCGCATATGTTTGCATTGTGGGAACAGTTAACAGATTACATTCCAAAGGAAATCCATAACAGAGTTAAAGAGCGTCTGGATTTTCAGAAGAACCATGCCATTGAATGGAGAGATGTTATCTGCTCTTATTTTTATCGTAAGTCAGGTATTCCTGACATAAAAGGGCGTGAGATCTATTAAAGGAGGAAGAACGGTGGAGCAGATTAGGGAACTTGTACTGCCAAGGCTTATCAGTGATGGTATGGTACTTAACCGAAACGGCAGAGCGAATATATGGGGGCATGCCATACCAGACGATATCATCTTTATTCATTTTCTTGGGGAAGTAAAAGAAACCAAAGCCTGTAAAGACGGCAAATGGAAAGTATCTTATCTAAATCTTCCTCCCGGAGGTCCTCATACCATGAAGATTACCTCAAGCAACAGCGGTGATATAGAACTGAAAGATATCCTCATAGGAGATGTATTCTTAAGCTCCGGCCAGTCCAATATGGAACTGCCTATGGGTAGGGTGAAGGATTTATATCCGGAAGAAATGATAAATTGCAGGAATAATAATCTAAGGATTTTTAAGATTAAGGAAAAATATTATTTCCATCGTCCCTTACAAGAGCTGGAATCCGGTTCCTGGAAGATTGCTGACCCGGCTAATATTGCGGAATTCTCAGCGATATCTTATTTCTTTGAGAAGCAGCTGTATGAAAGTACTTTGAAGAGGAGCTTGAAAAGAACACAAAGCAGTTTGAGGAATGGAATCAGGCACTGGATAAAGCAGATAAAGGCTTAAAGGATGAATTTGCCCCTTGGTATGCAGAAGCAGTAAGAGAAGAAGGCTGGCGTGATATAGAACTTCCCAGTTTTTTTAAGGATGCCGGAATATTGGAGTTTACGGGGAGTATTTGGTTTCGAAAGACTATAATGCTGCCAGAAACCATGTTAGGAGTAAGTGCCTCCCTGTGGCTTGGCACCATTGTTGACAGTGATACGGTTTATGTTAACGGCATTCATATAGGAGAAACT
>JAQSXJ010000005.1 GCA_029256725.1 Anaerocolumna sp.
TATACATTCAGTACACCACAGAATACAGTAATAAAGGATGTTCATTGGTATTTAATGATGTCTGATAGCTATTACAGCAAACCGCAAAGAGAAGAGTATTTTATGGATTCCGGATATTATAAATTCCATGAGGCGTATCACATGCTGAAATTCTCTAATGAGAAACAGATATTAGAGCGTGCTTATAATGAATACCTGGATTTAAAGAAGAGTAATTTGTGGGGCAACAAAAAATACTTCTAAAAGGGTATTATTATATTATGGCTTATTTGGTGTGTGAGATTCATCAGGACGGAACGAACTAAGAGGGAAAGATAGTAAATGAGCTGTCTGTTCTCTCTTTTTTTATTATAAAATATTTTCTTACTTTTTCCTTAAAGTTCCACTTGATTGTTGTAAATATATAGTGAATTTTTTATAATAATATTACTAAGATGAGCAGACAGAAAGATCAGGAGGAGGAACTCTTAAACGTAGTTGAAATTTATTTTTCAATGAGTTTTTGAAATATCATAGTGAGGAATGATATTTGGAAAAGGAGTATTTATGAAAAGAAACCGATTAGTAATAGTTATGCTTATGGCTGTACTGGTACTGTTTGCAGGGTGTGCATCAAAAAGTGATACGCAATATGAATATTCCTATGATACAAATAGCCTTGAAGTGCCTGTAGGGGATAAGAATGGGTCAAGTGTAGGCGTTAAGGGGGATCAACCAAAGGTAGAAACGACGACTATAGATCCAGAAGAGGCTAAAGCGGAAGGGGAAAGCGGATTAAATGATACTGCAAGAAAGCTGATAAGAAAGATATCGATTGAATATGAAACCCTAAAGTTTGAAGATTCTATCAATTTGGTAACAGATGAGCTGAAAAAGGCAGGAGGATATATTGAAAATTCCAGCATACGTGGGAATGCTATGGATAAGAACAGTTCCAGATATGCTGAATATGTCATGCGCATTCCTGTGGAGAAAGTGGATGCTTTTATCGGTCTGGCCGGAGAAAATATGAATCAGGTAAGCCGTAATGATTCTTCAGAAGATGTAACCCTGGAATATGTAGATACGGAAAGTGAATTAAAAGCACTTGAAATTCAACAGGAAAGACTGCTGGCACTTCTTGAAAAGGCAGATAAGATTGAGGATATTATAGCACTGGAGGAAAGACTGAGTACAGTTCGTTACAAATTGGAACAGAATGCCTCCATTATCAGAACCTATGATAATCTGGTTGAATATGCAACTGTAACATTGAGTATCAATGAAGTAATACGTATTACTCCTATAGAACCTAAAGGCGATTGGGACAGGATGACATCAGGGTTTAAGAATACACTCGTTAATATCCGTGAGGGATTTATTGAGTTCGGTATATGGTTTGTTATTAATCTTCCATATCTGCTATTCTGGGGTGTTGTAGTCGGCGGTGCAATTTTTATCTTTCTTAAAAAAAGAAGAGCAGGAAATAAGAATAAAACTCTGTCAGAAGAAATGAAAAAAGATATGAAAGAAGATATGAAAAAAGATATGAAAGAAGAAACAGTGAAACAAAATGACAATAAAAAAGAAAATTAGCAAATTATGCTTGCCATTTTAAGATGAGTGTGTTATAATTCATATGCTAAATTGCACGTATGTTGATTTCTGACTCGGTGCCTGATAGGTCTGTCAGAAAAATGATTCATACGGAAGAAAACAACCATTTGGAGGTAAATTATGAGCGTTATATCAATGAAGCAGTTATTAGAAGCAGGTGTGCATTTCGGACACCAGACTAGAAGATGGAACCCTAAGATGGCTGAGTACATCTACACAGAGAGAAACGGAATCTACATCATCGACCTGCAGAAATCCGTAGGTAAAGTAGACGAAGCTTATTATGCAATTAAAGATATCGTTGCAGATGGCGGAAAAGTTCTTTTTGTAGGAACTAAGAAACAGGCTCAGGATTCTGTTAAGTCCGAAGCAGAGCGTTGCGGAATGTATTTTGTAAATGAGAGATGGTTAGGTGGTATGTTAACTAACTTTAAGACCATTCAGAGCAGAATTTCAAGATTAAAACAAATTGAGACTATGTCCCAGGACGGTACTTTCGAAGTTCTTCCCAAGAAAGAAGTTATTGAGTTAAAGAAAGAATGGGATAAATTAGAGAAGAACCTTGGCGGCATTAAAAATATGAAGAATGTTCCAGATGCTATCTTTGTAGTAGATCCTAAGAAAGAAAGAATCTGCGTACAGGAAGCTCACGCTTTAGGTATTCCTCTAATCGGTATTGCTGATACCAACTGTGATCCTGAAGAACTTGATTATGTAATTCCCGGTAATGATGATGCTATCAGAGCGGTTAAATTAATCGTTGCTAAAATGGCAGATGCAGTTATCGAAGCTAACCAGGGTGTTCAGATGACAGACAACTCCGAAGCCGCTGAAGTTGAAGCAGCAGAAGAAAGTTCTGAAGAGTTCGTAGAAGCATAAAGATAAATAATAACGGAGGAATACAATAATGGCTATTACAGCAGCAATGGTTAAAGATTTAAGAGATATGACCGGAGCAGGCATGATGGATTGTAAGAAAGCTCTTGCCGCAACCGATGGAGATATGGATAAAGCAGTTGAGTTCTTAAGAGAAAAAGGACTTGCAGCAGCAGAGAAAAAAGCCGGAAGAATTGCAGCTGAAGGTGTTTGCGAGACAGCAGTAGCAGAAGGTGGAAAAGTTGCAGCAATCGTTGAAGTTAACAGTGAAACTGACTTCGTAGCTAAGAATGAAACATTCAGAAACTTTGTAACAGGTGTTGTTAATCAGGTTATTACATCTGACAGCGCAGATACAGAGAGCTTTTTAGCTGAGAAGTGGGCACTTGATTCTTCTAAGACAGTAAAAGAAGAGTTATCCAGCCAGATCGCTATTATCGGCGAGAACATGAATATCAGAAGATTCCAGAAGGTTGTTGCTGAGAACGGTTTTGTTGAGTCTTATATCCATGGCGGCGGAAGAATCGGTGTATTAGTTGAATTAGAGACTTCTGTTTACAATGACGCAACAAGTGAAGCAGCTAAGAATGTGGCAATGCAGATCGCTGCTATCGCTCCTAAATATGTTCAGAGAACTGAGATTCCCGCTGATTACATCGAGCATGAGAGAGAAATCTTAAAAGCTCAGGCTATGAACGAGAACACCGGTAAACCTGAAAACATTATTGAGAAGATGATTGAAGGCCGTTTAAACAAAGAATTAAAAGAAATCTGTCTTGTAGATCAGGTTTATGTTAAAGATGGTGATTTAACAGTTCAGAAATATATTGATTCAGTAGCAAAAGAAGTAGGCGCTCCTGTTGTAATTAAGAGCTTCGTACGTTTTGAAACTGGCGAAGGAATCGAGAAAAAAACCGAGAACTTTGCAGAAGAAGTTGCAAAGCAGATGGGAAACTAATTTCATAATTTAAAATAGTGCTAAACCGCCGAAAAACCAGTGTTTTCGGCGGTTTTTTTATTTTGGGGTATTGTAAAATACCTCAGATTTTTTGCAATTGCCTCATTTCTATGTAATAGAAATAGTATGATGATGCATAAAGTTATGATTTTAATTTTATCTGCTCATTTAGACATTATAGATAAAGGAAGCAATGAAATAATGTGAACTATGCTTCCCGATAATGATGAAACAATAGTACCTATCATAATTCCTAGTCCAGCACCTTTAATATGATGCCACGGATTCCTATACTCCTTGTCCATATCCTCTGTTCCAGGTATTCTCGTTTTTTTACTATGACAAAAAAGCCAGATATCTAATATTAACAAATCAAAAATATTTACAACAAAGAATAAGATAAACACATAAATGAATGCAGATGAGAATGTTTTTGCACCAGAATAATACGCAACTGCTGCGAGTACAATGGCAAAAACTAACACAGAGATTATTTTTATTGATATGTGTCTTTTTTCAATATTTGCAATAGTATCTTTATATTGTGGCAAATTTTCTACTCGTATTCTGATTTCTTTTGGATACGACATAATATGCTGCAGTGGATTTTTATAAAGCGAAGGAAGTACAATTAATGAAAATATTCCACAAGCAATAATACATTCTAAAATTAAATACATAGCTGAATGGTCTCCTTTTATATGATTTCATGCAGAAAGCACTAAATATGGAACACTTGTGTATCTGTCTAAAATTTACTATAATACGGTAAGAAGCTAAATACAATATTATTAACAAAAGTGATACATTTTTTTGGTTTTGTGCCACAGGAGAACAAGCATATGAATATTGAAGAGGGAAACCCGACTAAAAAAAGGATTATAGAATCTTTATTTACACTGTTAGTAAAAAAAGAATATAACGATATTACAGTATCTCGGATTATTGACAAGGCAGAGTTGGGGAGAAGAACATTTTACAGACATTTTAAGACGAAAGATGATGTTATAGGGTACTCAACAAAATTGCTTATGAATGATTTTGCAAATACTATCGTGCATAATCATGCTGAAACGCAAGAAGGAATCATAATCTCATATTTTGAGTTTTGGGAAAATCATATAGATATGCTAAAATTATTAAATAAAGCTCATCTGCTTTATTTTATTGAGGATAATTATCTTCAACTTATTTTCGAGGTTGCCTTAAAAACAGGTCATATTAGTAATGATATAAATGAAGCAAGGGCATTAAGAGAATACGAAAATCATAAATATGCATTTTCTATTAAATTGGGCGGAATTTGGAAGGCAACTATTATATGGTCGCTAGAAAGTCCTCGAAAAAGCCCAATAGAAATGAGTAGAATTATTAATGATATTATATAATAATATGTAGAGAATCTATCCATGCAAAATTAGGTAAGCGAACAATACGTATTGTATTCAAATTTCATTTATTCTTTTTTATCACCAGAGCTTTGCGATAAATATACAGCAATATTATACGAAAGAAAAGGTGTTACCATACCGGTCAAAATATCACATGGATTGTATCCTGGTTGCAGAAATAAAACACGTGTAAAAATATAGGAAGATACCCGATTAAGGTATTTCCTTTATATTGCTCTAAATGTAAAAAGTAGATAATCAGGTTACCAGAGCTATCCTTAAAATAATAGAAGCTATAAAAGATTAAGTGGCTGTTGCAAAATGAATGTATAGGTGTCTTACCACAATACAGTTCAAATTGTAACAGCCACTTCTGTAATACGATTATTTTCGACTTTTGCAAACTACAGCGAAATTAACGAAATATGTAAATTACCTTGCATAATAACATAATAAGGTATAATATGGTATAAAATACCATATGAAAACTTGTAGCTTAAGGTATTATATTGATGGGTGTCTAATGCTCATGGAGATTTAACTAGTGGATTATACTGTGAAAAAAGCAGAGGACACAGAAATCAAACTATAAAGTTAAGGAGTTTAGAAAGGATTATGAAAAGCCTGGATAAGCAAAAATGTTATTGGACAAACCTGTTAAAAGAAATATACCGTCGTTGGAGATACCATCTGATTTCAATAGGTATTCTAAAAAGGATGGGAATATCTCTTATACAAGTGTATATAGGAAAATCAAGCATACAACACACTACATTCATCCTTCTCTTCTTTATGGCTATGATGACAACAGAAGGTTATTAAAAGGAATTGGGTTTGAGGAATCAGGGATATTTACTTATCTGGAATATGACTATGAGGAGATGCAAAAGGCGTTTATAAATGGAAAAAAATATTAGAACTACCTATTATAACCAACCTATATGAACTTTTGGCACAAGAACTGGGAGATTGATTTGTGGAGTAATTTCAAGATAGTGCGGGCATTTAAGCCCGCACAGACAGGGGAGATATTATGATTATAAAAGATAAGATAAGAAAACTTCATTGCGATAGTACCATAAAAGACCTATTGGACCTATTTAGGAAGGATGAAAAATGTGAATTGGTGTATCTGGAGGAAGACGATAAGATAATTGGTGAGATATCCTATGATAAAGTGGAGCAACTGTTGGAGGATGGCTGTTGTTTTAAGGAAGAAATGAAATCCTTGGTACAGCAGCCTTGTACAGCTAACTTTACCGGATTTACAGAAGAAGAAACAGAGTATGAGATTGTTAGAAAATTTATAGCTGAAAAGGAACTGCGCTCTTTATTGGTATTACAAGATGATGGAACACCCCATCATTTTGTCGTGGATGAATCACGATTTCAAAGAAAAGAAAATCAAAACCGTATCGCTATAGGATATCTTGAAGAATTGGAGATAGTATTTGACAGTATTTTTAACGTCTATTTAACCTATCATAATTTTGAAAAAATTGCTTTCTTACCAGATGAAATGAGTGAACAGGTATATAAAATGCTTTCTGATACAAATCGGATTGTGTTATTGGAGAATAAGAAGTTTCAGGAAAGTGATTTTGATATCATACTGGGAGCGGATAAAAGTTGTGTCAAAAGCAGTAACTTTGTATCCTGGTATCAGCTGCTGGTGCTATTGTATGATAGCTTCTACAATGTATACAACAAAGAAGATAATATGTTGACGGAAGCTTTAAAAAAGATATTACCTTCTAATTTATGTATACTGCGTTGCCCCATGGTTATGGATATAGAGCAGAAAACAGAAAGGGAATCCCTTCTGGCAATGCATACAGTGCAGGATAAAGAATGGTTTCAATCCGAGGAAGGAATCCAGGTATTTTGCGATGGACTAAAAGAGTATGCCGGAGAAAAGATTAATGAGATGATGGATTTTCGATTTATTGGAAACCATACGGGAGTTCATAATATTGATGTCAGAAACTCTATGCTGAATATTATAGATGGAATCCGGTTTACATCAGACACGCCTTTTCTGTATAACCGGACAATTCATATGTTTGGCCCGAGTACCTTGTTCGGAGTAGGTGTTGAGGATAAACATACGATATCCAGTTATGTACAAAGATATGTAAATCAGAAGTTTCCGGAGAAAAAAATTCGAGTGGTGAATCACGGTGTACCAAGGGCAGACGATATAGACATAGCCAGACTCATTCGCAGTTAGATACAACCCACTGGAACCACAAACCAAACTCCAGAATCAGTGAATACTTGGTGAATGAATTCTTAGGAGATTGTATTCTGAATGATAACGGAATTTACGATAATGTCCAGAAGAAACAAGTGATTCATAATGCATTTTATACCAAGCTGTCCCAAGATAAAGAGTTTCTAAAAAGTATTGAGGAATTAAAGCAATACCGATTTCAGAATTCAAAAAAGACGGGTTGTATTATCATGAATGCGAATCCCTTTACCTTAGGACATCGGGGACTGGTAGAAATGTCACTACAGCACGTTGAAAATCTGTATGTTTTTGTATTGCAGGAAGATAGATCATATTTTACTTTTAAAGACCGGTTTGCAATGGTAAGAGAAGGCTGTAAAGACTTAGAAAATGTAAAGGTACTGTCAACAGGAAATGTTATGGCTTCAGCGGCATTGTTTCCTGAATATTTCCAACGGGAACAAATCAAAAAAGAGGTAAAATTTGATATAAGCAAGGATATCACAGTAATGGCAGGCTTTATAGCACCGACACTAAACATTACCATGCGGTTTATGGGAACAGAGCCATTATGTCCAATTACAAGACAGCTTGTGCAGCATACACAAGATTTACTTCCCTATTATGGTGTACAATTGGTGATATTTGACCGGATTGAAAAAGAAAACGAACCAATTAGTGCGTCTTCTGTTCGAAAATATCTGAAGGAAAAGAATGAGGATGCAATGAAGAAAATAGTGCCTGTAACCACCTATGAATATTTAATAAAAAACTTTATGGAGAAAGAAGAGATAACGTCGTTTTAATTTTGTAATACCTTCTAATAATGGTAAAAACTCTTGAAGAACACATGAAAAGCATTAAACTATCTTATTACAGAAGACTTCATTACATATGAAGTCAGTTGTAGATGATGGGGTCTAATGATGATACAGGTGCTTACATAAAGGGATTTTCACGAGGTATGATATGAAATATCTATATCTTGAGAGGGTTATTAACTCATCGAGAGCCAGAGCCAGGAAAGCAGGTGAAAAATTGCAAAAGGCAATATTTTTGAATTTATAGAAAATTCATAATGATACAATAAGCGAAGGACATTTTAGTATAAGAAATAGTGGAAAATAAATATAGTTTGTCTTATAATGCTTATAGGCTTATGAATCTTTTAAGTTAAAGATTTATAAAAAACAGAAGTAATCAAAGGAAGAGTTATTGGTGGCATAATATGAATTGGAATAAATTATTATCGTTAGAAACCCAGGTTGAAAGAGAGAAAGAACCTGAAACTTTTGAAAAGTATCCGATAAGTGATTTGGAAAAGGATTATAAATCTATTATATCCAGTGCAGCATTTAGAAGATTACAAGATAAGACACAAGTATTTCCATTGGATAAAAGTGATTTTGTAAGAACAAGATTAACACACTCCATTGAGGTTTCTACCATCGCAAGGCAGCTGGGAATAATGATAACCAGAAATACGACCCCGTATTTACAGGAGTTTTTTAAAAATAATAGTGATGTTACGGACGAAATACCTGTAGTATTATCCTGTGCGGGGTTGTTACATGATATAGGAAATCCGCCTTTTGGGCACTTTGGTGAAGTGGTAATTGGTGAATGGTTTAAAAAAGAATTTAGAAATGATGCGTTTAAATATAAAGGTAAACCTGTTGCAGAAGTATTACAAAAGCAAATGCGATTAGATCTGGAGAATTTTGAAGGTAATGCACAGGCATTAAGATTTCTGTCTAAAGTAATGAATAGGCAAGAAGGTTATGAAGTAAATTTAACTTATGGTGTAGTAAATACGCTTATAAAGTATCCAACCTCCTCTTTAGAATATAATTCTGAGGATGAGGATATAAAGAAGCATAAGCTTGGATATTTTTATTCAGAAAAAAGTACAATTGACTTGATCTCTTCTGTAACAGGAACCGTAAAGGATAAAGAATATGTACGCCACCCTCTTGTATACTTAATGGAGGCGGCAGATGATATAGCTTATTCAACTGCTGATCTAGAAGATGCAGTGAAAAAAGGATTACTTACTACAGAACAGTTTATTGAATATTTTGATAGAGAACTTATGGAAATTACCAATCCTTTTCATAAGAAATACTCCCAAGAATTAATTGATGATTTAAAAAAGCGTATTGATGATAGTGCCAGAAGTGTAGAAAAAGATTTAATTGCTTTTCAGAAATGGATGGAGCGTGTAAGGATGTGGTTTATGTATGCTGCGTCTTATAGATTCTCGAAAAGCTATGATGATATTATGGAGGGTGTATTTAAGAGTGATTTATTTTATGATACGAACCATCAGGAATCAATACGAATTCTAAAGGGAGCAATGAGTGAATTTGTCTATGATAATAAAAGTATCTTAAAGTTGGAATTGTCAGCAAAAAAAATTATCAATTCCTTACTAAATGATTTTGTTTATGCAGCATTGTATTGGCATGCAGATGGTAAAACAGATGAAGAGGATTATATAATAAGCAAAGCAGATAAGAAACTCATAAATATCATATCTTCGAATTATAAAGAAGATTATTTGTGTGCGAAAACAGAAGATGAATCTGAGAATTTATATTTAAGATTTCTTATGGTTACAGATTATATCAGTGGAATGACAGATTCCTATGCGAAAAATCTTTATCAGGAGTTGAATGGAATTTAATGGTAATGCTTGCGGAATAAATAAAAAATAGAATTACTATAAGTAGTGTGGAATTGAAACAATGAAGAATTGAAACAGTATAGAATTGAAACAGTATAGAATTGAAACAGTGAAGAATTGAAACAGTGAAGAATTGAAACAGTGAAGAATTGAAATAGTATAGAATTGAAAATAAGTGAAATGAAAAAGTGAATTGAAAAAGAGCAAAAAGAATAGTACAAATGATAAAGTTAAATTAGAGAGGGGCTTAAATGCAAGACCTAAAAGTAAAAACATATGAAGTTCCTGAAAAGCTTTCAAAGTATGAAGCTTCAATTAAAAAGACTATCCAAATTAGTAATGAGATTTATTTTAAGGCAGGTGAAACTTTGCCTTGGGATAGCAAAATTGGAGGTTGCCCCTATCTGCTTTCAAAAGATGATTATCCATTAAATAAAGATATGCAGCCAATGATGTTTCTTGTACAGCTCAATCTATCCGATATACACGGACTTCCTGAATTGCCTGATAAGGGATTGCTGCAATTTTTTATAGAAGATGATGAAATGTTTGGAATGGATGAAAATGTGGTTGTTCGATATATTGAAGCTTTACCAGAGGATGAAAATAAATGTTTGGCAGAGATACCTTATACTATAAATAGGGAGAATGCACCCTATTATAATGAAGGAAAAATGTCCTTTGAAGCAGTAGAAATGATTTATTCCTCAACCTTAGAATCATATGAAGAAGTATTAGGCGAAGAAGAGCTGAATGAGGAAGAAAGTGATGCTTTATATGATGAAGCAGCTGTATCTGGCTGCAGAGTCGGTGGGTATCCATATTTTGTACAACATGATTATGGTTTTGATCCGAAGTCAGAATTTCTGCTCTTACAGTTAGATTGTGATGATGAAGTTGGTATGATGTTTGGTGATGCAGGTACAGCACAGTTTATAATTTCACGGGAAGATTTAAAAAAGAAGGATTTCTCAAAGGTCGACTATGATTGGCAATGTTGTTAGTGCTTGATGCTAAGGTGCGATACATCCTCATAAAAGAGTACTATCACATATTTTAAAAATTAACATATGATATTGTAAGATAGCAATGTGAGGAGACTGTACGTTGGACGATTTTAATGCTTTCAACAAACAGGGTCATTATAATGACGAGTCTTTAACGGATGATGAAGTTTTATCCAGCGAAGAATTTGTAATTCCGCCTTCAGGACCTGGTCAGGATAATAATCAGGGACCTGGCTTCGGACCGGGACCAGGTCAAAGACCACCAGGAAGAGGGCCAGGACCAAGACCACCGATGCCGGGACCAGGGCCAGGACCAAGACCAAGACCACCGATGCCGGGACCAGGACCAGGACCAAGACCACCGATGCCGGGACCAGGGCCAGGACCAAGACCACCGATGCCGGGACCAGGACCAAGACCACCGATGCCGGGACCAGGACCAGGACCAAGACCACCGATGCCGGGACCAGGGCCAGGACCAAGACCACCGATGCCGGGACCAGGGCCAGGGCCAGGACCAAGACCACCGATGCCGGGACCAGGACCAGGACCAAGACCACCGATGCCGGGACCAGGGCCAGGACCAAGACCACCAATGCCAGGACCGGGACCAGGACCAAGGCCACCACAGCCTATGGTGCCACCGCCTAATTTTATACCGGAGTTACCGAATAATACGGAAGGACCGGAAGCTTTCCGATCAGGTGGACAGATTGGCGGCAGTAATTTATGGATATGTTTATACCGCAATACCTTTATGTGGTTGATTAACGGAAATAGTTTCTGGTTTTATCCAACCTTTATCGGAAGAAATCATGTAGAAGGCTTCCGATGGAGACGGAATACATGGGTTTATGAACGTATTAATTTAAGGTTAATATTCTTTTTTCTATGTTTTTAAAGGGTAGTTGAATAAATAGTAAGCTTGTACTTCTAAATAATAGCCAGTCATTTTTTGACTGGCTATTTGCAGTGTATTTAGCTTGGGCAATCTAGTAGCAGATAGATGGATCGGAAGATTACATTTTTACCTGAGGAGATCTCATGGACATAAGCAGTGCAATTAAATATTTACGGTTATGGTTGAAATAAAAATTATATAAAACTATCCTTTAACGGAAGAAGTTTCCAGATGATTTTATAATTAAATAATAGATTCATAATATTGATAAAACACTGTATTTTACAGTGTTTTTTTGAGTTGAGGAAAAAATTAGGATTCACGATATATAGGTCAATAGTACTAATCCTGTTTCTTTTAATTTTCGATATAATATGATAGAATATAACAAAAAGGGGTTTATAAGGGAGACTTAAACAACAATGGATGACACCCGTAGGGAGATCTTAAATAATATTCGCAGAAAAAAGCGTGTCAAACGCATAAGACAAGCGATTATCATAGCTATAATTTGCAGTATTTTACTACCAACTATACTTTGCGTTGTTTTATTTAATAGAATTAATACTTTAGAGAAAAAAATCAATCAACTGGCAGCTGGAAAATCCAGTTCACAGGAACAAGCCGAAATAATTGAAAAAAATTTGTATTATCAGGCAGAAGATTATTCATCTTCACTTGAAGAATCGGAACAAAACAGTTATAATGATGAAGAGATATCTGCCGCCGCCAAACAAGGGGATATAATTGCGTCTGAAAATGCTGCAGGCACGTCTGTCGGAAAGTCTGATAACAAGACAGTTGGCACCAACCATACAGCAGATGTAGATGTGGCAGAAAAGCCCCCCGGAAGCAATACTTCGACTAAAAATACCGGTAATCAGATCACTGAGAATCAGGAAATTAAAAAGAGTACTGATGAAGTAAAGGTTAGTGAAAAGGACAGGAAAAAGTATGAAGGGAAAGAAGTATACCTGACTTTTGATGATGGTCCCAGTAGCAATACCAGTGAGATATTAGATCTTTTAGCTGAGTATCAAGTTAAGGCAACCTTTTTTGTAATTGGTAAGACAGATGAACAATCCAAGGAATTATATAGGAGAATAGTCGAGGAAGGGCATTCCATAGGTATGCACTCCTATTCTCATGACTATAAACAGATATACAAATCTCAGAAAGCTTTTGAGACTGACTTTAAACAAATAAAGAAATTGATATATGATACAACTGGTTTAATGACTGATCTATACCGTTTTCCAGGAGGAAGCGGAAATACAGTCAGCGGTGCAGATATGTCTGTCTTTATTCGTTATCTTAGCAAGGAAAAAGTGATTTATTACGATTGGAATGTTGCAAGTGGTGATGCAACAGGTGTTAAATATTCACCGGAGCAACTATCCGAGAATGTTCTTGAGGGTATTGCAGATCATACAAGGTCCATCGTTTTATTACATGATACAGATAAGAAAGGGAATACAGTCACATCCCTTAAAACCCTGCTTAGTACGCTCACACAATGTGATGCGAAGCTTCTGAAATTGGATAATACTGTTAGACCTATACAGCAAGTTAGGAGTAGTTCATCAGAACTTAATAATAAGTAATTACATAGGAGGAATCTTAAATGGGCTTTTTCAAAGATTTTAAAGATGATTTATCACAGGCAGTGAACGAACTGTTACCGGAAGAAGTTTTAGAAAGTGATAAAGAAGGAAATACTTCTGAAGAGAAGGATAATGTTCAGAAGGTTGAAGGCGAAGAATCAGTGGAGACAACCGAAAGTGAAGCACTGGCAGATACCAGCACAGAGTCAGAAGAAACAACAGAAGAAGACAATGTTGATAAAGAATTATTGGAAGCTTTGTTAACAAACGAAACTGATGCATTAGAAGAAGAGAAGAGCCAGGAGATTGCAGTAGCTTTAGGTGAAGAGGAAATTGAAGACCAGGGCACAGCAAATGCTGACGAAATAACTGTTATCGCTAAAAGTACTGTGTTAAGTGGTAACTTAAGTACAGATGGTTCCCTTGAAGTAATAGGAACAATTAAAGGTGATATTGACTGTAAAGGGAAATTATCAGTAATAGGTAAAGTGAATGGTAATTGTTCAGCGGCAGAAGTATATATTGGGGCAAAACGATTCGAAGGCGCAATTAGCAGTGAAGGTAATGTAAGAATCGGACTCGGTACAGTAATCATCGGCGATGTACTTGGTACACAATGTTACATAGCTGGTGCGGTGAAAGGCGATGTGGATATTAATGGTCCTGTCGTTATTGATTCATCCGCTGTTATAAAAGGAAACATCAAAGCTGCTTCCATCCAGATTAACAACGGAGCTGTAATCGATGGATTCTGCTCACTGACTTATGCGTCCGTTAATATTGATAATATTTTTGAATAACTGGAGGTATATTAAATGAACAGATATAAAAGAGTCTTACTGAAATTAAGCGGAGAGGCTCTGGCCGGCGATAAAAAAACTGGGTTTGATGAAGCTACCTGTATAAAGGTTGCTAATCAGGTTAAACAACTGGTGCAGGAAGGCATCGAGGTTGGTATTGTCATTGGTGGAGGTAACTTCTGGAGAGGAAGAACCAGCGAAACAATTGACCGTACAAAAGCTGATCAGATAGGTATGCTGGCAACTGTTATGAATTGTATCTATGTTTCGGAAATCTTCCGGTTTGTAGGCATGAAGACTCAGATACTTACACCTTTTGAATGTGGTTCTATGACAAAGCTTTTCTCCAAGGACAGAGCAAACAAATATCTGGATAAAGGTATGGTAGTTTTTCTTGCAGGCGGTACAGGACACCCTTATTTTTCAACAGATACCGGTGTAGTATTACGTGCAGTTGAGCTGGACGCTGATATCATCTTAATGGCAAAAGCAGTGGATGGTGTTTATGACAGTGATCCGAGGACGAATCCTGATGCAAAGAAATATGATGAAATCAGTATACAGGAAGCATTGGATAAGAAACTTGCTGTTGTGGATTTATCAGCAACTGTATTAAGTATGGAAAATAAAATGTCTATGCTTGTGTTTGCATTAGAAAAAGAAGACAGTATCATAAAGGCTGTCAGGGGAGAATCTGACGGAACAATCGTTACAGCTTAACAGGCTGTGAATTTAATAAAGTTATTATAATGATAGAGGAGATACATTTATGGATGCTAGATTGGAACAATACGAAAGCAAAATGACGAAAACACTGGATAATCTGAAAGAGGAATTTTCAACAATTCGTGCAGGTAGGGCAAATCCTCATTTGCTTGACAAGCTTAGAGTGGACTATTATGGTACTCCCTCAGCATTGCAGTCAGTAGCTAATATCTCAGTTCCTGAACCCCGAGTTATTCAGATTCAGCCATGGGAGAGCAAACTGATAAAGGATATTGAAAAAGCGATTATTGGATCTGACTTAGGACTGACACCTAATAATGATGGCAAAGTCATCAGATTGGTTTTCCCTGAACTTACAGAGGAAAGAAGAAAAGATCTGGTTAAGGATGTTAAGAAGAAATCAGAAAATGCAAAAGTTGCTATCCGTAATATCAGAAGAGATGCTAATGACACAATAAAGAAATTGAATAAAAACAGTGAAATTTCCGAAGATGAAGTTAAGGTATTAGAAGACAGCATTCAGAAAACTACAGATAAATTCATTGTTGATGTAGATAAAATTACAGAAGACAAATCAAAAGAAATACTTACAGTATAATAATATGATATTTACAAGGACTGCTCCAAAATTCAAAGAAAACTCTTGGTATTTACAAAAGTTTCTGGATCTTTGAAGCAGTCTTTTTCAGTTGGAGGTCTCCATGGGGGATAATAATTTGGATAATAAAATACCAAGACATGTGGCAATTATATTAGATGGAAACGGTCGTTGGGCGAAAAAAAGAATGATGCCCAGAAATTACGGGCATGTACAGGGAAGTAAAACAGTTGAAAACATTTGTGAAGAAGCATATAATATGGGAGTGGAATATCTTACCGTATATGCTTTTTCGACAGAAAACTGGAAAAGGCCGAAAGATGAAGTGGATGCCTTAATGAAACTTCTGCGCAGTTATCTTAAGAACTGCCAGAAAACCAGCAGCAAAAATAATATGAAGGTTAGAGTGTTGGGAGAGTTAAGCGGTCTGTCAGATGAAATCCGAAAGAGTATTTATGAACTGGAAGAAGTTTCGTCAAAAAATACAGGACTTAATTTTCAAGTTGCCCTAAATTATGGCGGAAGAGATGAGATTGTAAGAGCAATAAAAAAGTTGGCGTTAGACTACAAAGAGAATAAGTTTGAGGCATCAAATATTGATGCAGAATTGTTTTCGGGTTATCTGGATACCAGAGGAATACCAGATCCCGATTTATTAATACGAACCAGCGGTGAAACGAGAATATCCAATTTCCTTTTATGGCAGTTAGCCTATACGGAATTTTATTTTACAGATACTTTATGGCCGGATTTTAACCGGGAAGAGTTAAGAAAAGCTATAGAATATTATAGCAACAGAGATAGAAAATATGGTGGAATTAAGGAAGATTGAATACTAGGAGGTAACACATGTTTTGGGTAAGATTTCGCAGTTCGGTCATACTAATGGTTATAACCTTGGCGGTAATCCTGTTGGGAGGAGATGCGTTATTTGCTGTGGTTCTAGCCATATCTATCATCGGTATGACAGAGTTGTATAAAACAGTGAAACTTCAAAAGTCACCCATAGGATTTGCAGGATATGGGGCGGCAATATTATATTTTATATTGATGCGTTTTGGTTTGGGTGAATATCAAACCTTTTTGTTTATTGGTTTTTTATTGGTCCTTATGTTGTTATATGTATTTTCTTATCCGAAGTTTCGTACAGAAGAAGTTACTATAATATTCTTTGGACTGTTCTATGTGGCAGTAATGCTAAGTTATATTTACCAGGTAAGAATTGCTGATAGTGGATTCTATCTGGTATGGCTTATATTTATTGGTGCATGGGGATCAGATACCTGCGCATATTGTGTGGGAATGTTGTTTGGAAAACATAAAGGTTTTATGAAGCTAAGTCCTAAAAAATCAATCGAAGGTTGTATTGGAGGGGTACTGGGAGCAGCATTGCTTGGTGCCTTATATGCAATTATTATAAAAAGTCGTCTGGGGAATTTTGAAAATCCCTGGCTTACCTTTGCATTGATTTCAGGTGCTGCAAGTATTATCTCACAATTAGGAGATCTGGCAGCTTCAGCAATTAAGAGAAATCATGATATCAAGGACTATGGTACACTAATACCGGGGCATGGTGGAATTTTAGATCGTTTTGACAGTATTATTTTTGTCGCACCCATCGTATATTTTCTTTCTGTAATTGTTTAGGCATATGAGCTTTTAAAGACGAGTTTTTCTAAATGGGCAGCAAAGAGAGCTGCCTTTTATCGGAAATTTAAGGTGCAATTTCCGATAAGTTATATTATAGAAACAAAAGGAATGTTTCTATAATCGGATGGACGGCAGCAAAGAGAGCTGCCTTTTATCGGAAATTTAAGGTGCAATTTCCGATAAGTTATATTATAATAAACATCAGCAGTTATATAAACAACAGCAATGAAAGAGGTTATCATGAAGTATATATCCATTCTGGGGTCAACAGGATCAGTCGGAACACAAACACTGGAAGTGGTTCGAGAGAATCCGGATATTAAGGTAGTTGCCCTGGCAGCTAATAGCAGCATTACATTGCTGGAGGAACAAATAAGAGAATTTGATCCTGCCATAGTGGCAGTGTATGACGAAGTCTTAGCAAAAGAGCTGGCAATCCGAGTGAAGGATATGAATGTGTCAGTTTTTGCGGGAATGGATGGACTGATAGCGTGCAGTACGATAGCATCAGCTGAAATAGTTGTCACAGCTTTGGTTGGGATGATTGGAATAACTCCAACCATTGAAGCAATTAAAGCTGGAAAGGATATTGGAAACACTTGTTACAGCAGGTCATATTATAATGCCTTTGGCAAAAAGCTGTAACGTACATATTCTCCCTGTTGATAGTGAGCATTCTGCTATATTTCAGGCATTAAACGGTGAAGAGAAGAATGCAGTTGAACGTATTATTCTAACAGCATCCGGTGGACCCTTTAGAGGAAAAAAGAAAGAAGACTTAAAAAATATCCAGGTGGAAGATGCCTTGAAGCATCCTAACTGGACTATGGGCAGAAAGATTACCATTGATTCTTCAACCATGGTAAATAAAGGTCTTGAGGTAATAGAGGCAAGATGGTTATTTGAGGTGGAATTGGAGAAAATACAAGTAGTTATACAACCTCAGAGTATAATTCATTCTGCGGTTGAGTTTATGGACGGCAGTATAATTGCACAGATGGGTATGCCTGATATGAAACTGCCGATTCAATATGCTCTTTTTTATCCTTTAAGACGTAACCTTAAAGGTGAGAGACTTGATTTGTTTAAACTTGGAAGACTTGATTTTTATGAGCCGGATTATGATACATTTGAGGGACTTAAACTGGCTTATAAGGCAGCAGAAACAGGGGGAAGCATGCCAACTGTCTATAATGCAGCCAATGAATTTGCAGTAGCCAAATTTCTGAACAGAGAAATAGCTTATATGGATATAATTGATTCAATCAAAGAAGCTATGGAAGCTCATCAATACAGAGAGAATCCAACGGTTAATGAGATTCTGTCTACTGAAGCAGAGACTTATGAATTCTTGAAACGCAGACTGCATAAATAGATGAGACAAAAATTATACATTTTCTGATACAGTCAACAATAAATATGGTGTAAGCACACTTAGTTAGGAGTAAATATGAACATAATTATAGCAATAATAGTATTCAGTGTCCTAATTGTTATCCATGAACTCGGACATTTTTTGCTGGCAAAGTCTAATGGTATTTATGTTACAGAATTTTCAATAGGTATGGGACCAAGAATTCTTTCTATGGTGAAGACGCCAAAGGGTTACCGATTGAGAGGTTTTCTGTCACCGGGTGATTTTGCAGCAGCCAACAGAGAATTAGAAGCTACAATCTATTCTATAAAGATACTGCCAATCGGCGGTTCTTGTATGATGTTAGGAGAAGATGATACAGTAGAGGATGAGAGAGCTTTTAATAAGAAAGGTGTTTGGGCAAGAATATCCGTTATTCTGGCAGGACCTATTTTTAATTTTATTTTAGCTTTTATCCTTGCTTTGATTATTGTAGGGATGCAGGGCTATGACTCTGCGAAAATTGCATCGGTTAAAACTCCGGCAATAGAAGCAGGTTTACAAGAAGGTGATGTGATTACTCAGATTAACGGTAAGAATATAGACCTGTCAAGACAATTGAAGATGTATTTGTATGTAAACCCTCTTAGTGAAGCAGGTGTTGACATAACTTATCAAAGAGATGGTGAAGCACATAAAACTACAGTGGATCCGGTTTTTGTTAAGACCTACATGTTGGGATTTTATTATGCAGACGGCACCAAGCCTATGATAAGAGAGCTGATGGAAGGCTATCCAATGGAGAAGGCTGGATTTAAAGCAGGAGACATTATCACTGGTATTAATGGCGTAGCAGTTGCTACAAGAGATGAACTAATGGCGTATCTGAAAGAACAGCCTTTATCAGATAAAACAATTACCGTATCTTATTTACGAGATGGTACTGAGAAGACAGTTTCAGTTACACCGGAACTCTCAGGACAGGGTTATGACCTTGGTCTTTCATTGGATGGCAGTATAGTAAAGGTTAGTGGCCTAGATGTTATAAAATACAGTTATATTGAAGTGAAATATTCTATTGTCAGCACCATTGATAGCATTGGTTTATTAATTAGACAAAAAGTATCAGCAGATGAACTGGCAGGCCCGGTTGGTATTGTTGGTATGATAGGAGATATCGTGCAAGGTACGAAAGACAGTGGTTTTACAGCAGTCTTTTTAAGTCTGGCAAGTTTTAGTATTCTTCTTAGTGCTAACTTGGGAGTTATGAATCTTTTGCCTATTCCAGCCTTGGATGGTGGCAGATTGGTATTTCTGCTGATTGAAGTATTCAGAGGAAAACCTATGGACCAGACCAAAGAGGGTATCGTGCATATGATTGGTTTCATAGCGTTGATGATTCTTATGGTATTTGTAGTATTTAATGATATAAGCCGTATATTCTAATTGCCAGGATCTGCAAGTAGTACAGCAGTAGATCATTTTAAATTTTATAAGGGCTGCTGCTAAATATAATTTCGCAGCAGCCCTCTTTTCGTGTCTTTAGTAAGCCTGGATATTCTATGTTAAATTTTGTTACTGTTCACAGGCCACTAACGCGACGTGTTTTTTGTGAGTGTATCGAAGCGAAAGTCACAGAAAACCGGAGAATTGCAGCGCCAAAACGCCGCTTTTGCGTTTTGTGTGCATCGCGAAGCGTGTTACTGGTCACGGAACTGCTTAGTAACTAAATTTTGGTATAGTGTAATTCGTCCATCTGGAAGGCTTGCGATATGGTTAGGTATAATGGTATAATAAAGTTCATTTTCTATTTGATTAACACTATAATAAGCAGGTAACAACTTGTTTTAAAGTATACTGTTTTTCAGAAAGGAAGATGGCTTAAATAAACATAAGATGTTTTATTGACATCTTGATTTGCATGTGTGCAATAGCACGCAGATGGGAGTTTTTATGAGAAAAGAGACAAAAGTTATAAGGATTGGCAATAAAGTTATTGGTGGAGGTAATCCGATCCTTATTCAGTCTATGACAAATACAAAGACAGAAGATATTGCAGCAACTATAGAACAGATAATTAAGCTGGAAGCTGCAGGTTGTGATATCATACGTTGTGCGGTACCAACCATGGAAGCAGCGGAAGCTATTAAAGAAATCAAAAAAGGTATAAATATCCCATTGGTTGCGGATATACATTTTGATTACCGTCTTGCTATTGCTGCAATAGAAAATGGTGCAGATAAGGTAAGGATAAATCCAGGTAATATAGGTGGAACTGAGAAATTAAAAGCTGTTGTGGATGCCGCAAAGCTTAAGAATATTCCGATCAGGGTAGGAGTAAACAGCGGTTCCCTGGAAAGAGAACTGGTGGAGAAATATGGCGGGGTAACACCGGAGGGACTGGTGGAGAGTGCACTTGATAAGGTACATGCCATAGAAGACATGGGTTATGATAATCTGGTAATCAGTATAAAATCTTCTGATGTGTTAATGTGTATCAAAGCTCATGAACTGATTGCAGATAAGAGCAGTTATCCTTTACATGTTGGTATTACGGAGTCCGGAACCTTGTTATCCGGAAATATAAAATCTGCGGTGGGGCTTGGTGTAATGTTATACGAAGGTATCGGTGATACCATAAGGGTATCATTGACCGGCGACCCCGTAGAAGAAGTAAAATCAGCGAAACTGATACTGAAAGCTCTTGGTCTTAGAAAAGGTGGTGTAGAGCTGGTATCCTGCCCTACCTGCGGAAGAACCCAGATCGATTTGATAGGTCTTGCCGGAAAGGTAGAAGCAATGATACAGGAATTCGACCTGGACATTAAAGTTGCAGTTATGGGTTGTGCTGTTAATGGACCAGGGGAGGCGAAAGAAGCTGATATCGGTATTGCGGGAGGCCGGGGTGAAGGAATCCTGATAAAAAAAGGTAAGGTAATAAAAAAAGTTCCCGAAGATCAACTGTTAGAGACGCTGCGGGAAGAATTACTGGCAATGAAAGCAGCTTTATAATAAGTTCAGCAATTTAGTAGGAAAGAGGCGTAACACATGGGAATGCTTTTTTTTGAAGTATTCGATCAATTATATGATATTCCGGAGGAATACGTTAACCATTTTAAAGAGGTTACCGTAGAGAAGGTATGTGTTTCCAAGTCAAAGTCTGAAATCAGAATTTATTTGGAAAGTGGCAGGCTGATTCAGAGAAGAGATATTAAGAAAATGGAACAGCTGGTAAAGCAGAGATTATTTGCAGCTACACCGGATGCAGTCTGCTTTCAGGAAAATTATCATCTGTCGGCACAGTATACTCCTAAGAATCTCTTTGATGCATATAAAGAGAGTATTCTTACGGAATTCAGAGAACGAAGTATTCTGGAATACAATATCTTTGAGTTGTCAGAAATTAATTTTGATGAGAATAAGATAATCTTTACTTGTGAAGATAATTTTCTAATAAGAAAAGTAGCATCTGATTTTCAAAAGCATTTAACATATATTTATGACAAATTCAATCTGAAAGTATCAATTATATTTGATTATTATGAACCGGTAGTCAAAGAGAAACAGGAAGCCTATGAATTTGTTAAGGTAGCAGGTGTTTCGGTGAGTGATAGCCAGGATGAAGAAAATGAAGCAAGTGTCAATCACGGAAACAGCGGCGATGGGCAGGCAATGGAACCAGCTAATGATAGAGCTGTTAAAGCCGTAAAAGAAGAAAACAAAGGCGAAAAGAGTAAGAGCGGCGGATTCAATTTCGGCGATAAAGACAAGCCTAAATATACACCTAAAAAGGTCATCAATGATCCGGATATTATCTTTGGAAGAGGTTTTGAAGGTGAAGCAATACCTATTTCTGACATCCAGGATGAGATTGGTGAGGTAGTAATCAGAGGAAAGATCCTAAATACAGAAGCCAGAGAACTTAGAAATGAAAAGACACTGTTTATATTTACGATTACGGATTTTACTGACTCTATCTCAGCTAAATTGTTCTTAAAAACAGAAGAAGCAGCGGAAGTGACCAGTATTATTAAGAAAGGGAAATTCTTTAAGTTAAAAGGGATGGCCCTGCTTGATAAATACGACAGAGAAGTATCCTTAAGCTCCATTGTTGGCATTAAAACAATTCCTTCCTTTACCGTGAAACGAATGGATACCAGTGAAGAAAAACGTGTGGAACTACATGCCCATACAATGATGAGTGATATGGATGCCGTCGTGGATGCTAAAGATTTAGTGAAACGGGCTTTTGAATGGGGACATAAAGCTGTTGCAATTACAGATCATGGTGTAGTACAGTCTTTCCCGGAAGCAAATCATGCTCTTAGTAAGTGGGATTATCCGGAGTCTGAATGGGAGAGACTTAAAGAATTTAAAGTTATTTACGGTGTTGAAGCCTATCTGGTAGATGATTTGAAAGAAATTGTCGTTCACCCGAGAGGACAGACATTATCGGATACATATGTGGTATTTGATATCGAAACCACCGGATTTGGACCGGTCAAAGACAAAATAATAGAAATTGGTGCTGTCAAGGTAAAGGATGGAATTGTTATTGACAAATTCAGTAGTTTTGTTAATCCGGAAATACCCATTCCTCAGAGAATCGAGGAGCTGACAGGAATAAAAGATGACATGGTTATCGGCTATCCAATAATTGATGTTATCTTACCGGAGTTTCTTAACTTTTGCGAAGGAACAGTTCTGGTAGCCCATAATGCTTCCTTTGATGTGAGTTTTATTCGTAAAAAGGCTGAGTTTCTTAACATTGATACGGATTTTACAGTAATTGATACGGTAGGTATGGCCAGAATGCTGTTACCTAATCTCAATAATTATAAACTTAACACAGTTGCCAAAGCATTGAGCATATCACTGGAGAATCATCACAGAGCAGTAGATGATGCAGGAGCAACAGCAGAAATATTTATTAAATTTCTTCCGATGTTAGAGGAAAAAGGGGTTAAGGTAGTGGATGATATTAACCCTTTAGGCAAGCTTTCACCTGATGCTATTAAGAAACTGCCTACTTACCATGCAATTATTATGGCACAGAGTGATATAGGAAGAGTGAATCTTTATAAACTTATCTCCTTATCACATATAAATTATTATCAGAAAAGACCTCGTATTCCTAAAAGCTTATTTATGGAGAACAGGGAAGGGTTACTTATTGGCTCTGCATGTGAAGCAGGTGAATTATACCAGGCAATTCTAAGAGAGCAGCCTCAGGAGGAAATAAATAAACTGGCAGAGTTTTATGATTATCTTGAGATTCAGCCTTTAGGCAATAATGAATTTATGATTGAGAGTGAGAAAATTAACATAAATTCCATGGAAGAAATTATGGATATAAACCGCCGGATCGTCAGACTTGGCGAAGAGTTCAATAAACCGGTGGTGGCTACCTGTGATGTACATTTTATGGATCCGGAGGATGAAATCTACAGAAGGATCCTGTTATACGGAAAAGGAATGAAAGACGCTGATAACCAGGCACCTTTATTCTTTCGGACAACAGAAGAAATGCTTGAAGAATTTGCTTATCTGGGAAGGGAGAAAGCTTATGAGGTGGTTGTAACCAATACTAATCTGGTAGCAGACAGAATTGAGAAGATATCTCCGGTGCGCCCGGATAAATGCCCTCCGGTAATCGAGGATTCTGATAAGACGCTTAGAGATATTTGTTATAACAAAGCTCATTCCATGTATGGTCCTAATCTGCCAAAGCAGGTGGAAGAAAGACTGGAGCATGAGCTACGCTCCATTATAACCAATGGTTTTGCCGTTATGTATATCATTGCCCAGAAATTAGTATGGAAATCCAATGAAGACGGTTATCTGGTAGGTTCAAGGGGTTCCGTTGGTTCCTCCTTTGTTGCAACTATGTCCGGTATTACAGAAGTAAATCCTTTGGCGGCACATTATTATTGCAGTCATTGTTATTATTCTGATTTCGAGTCGGACGAGGTAAGAGCTTATGCAGGCAGCAGCGGCTGCGATATGCCGGATAAAGCCTGCCCTGTATGTGGAAATCCTTTAAGCAAAGATGGACATGATATCCCCTTTGAAACCTTCTTAGGATTTAACGGTGATAAAGAACCTGATATCGATCTTAACTTCTCCGGGGAATATCAGAGTAAGGCGCATGATTATACCGAGGTTATCTTTGGTGAAGGTCATACCTTTCGAGCGGGCACGATTGGTACACTGGCAGATAAGACTGCCTACGGCTTTGTACTTAAATATTATGAAGAGCATAACCAGCATAGAAGAAAAGCAGAAATTGAGCGTATCGTTGGCGGCTGTGTCGGCGTAAGACGAACTACCGGGCAGCATCCGGGAGGTATTATCGTACTTCCCCATGGTGAAGAAATCTACTCCTTTACTCCTGTACAACGTCCGGCAAACGATATGACAACGAAAACCATAACCACACATTTTGATTACCATTCCATCGATCATAACCTGTTAAAACTTGATATTCTGGGACACGACGATCCGACTATGATTCGTATGTTAGAAGATCTTACAGGAGTGGATGCTAAGGGCATCAGGCTGGATGAGGAGAAAGTGCTTTCTCTGTTTGACAACCTGAGTGCTTTGGGGATTAAATCAGAGGATTTAGGAGGGTGTGATCTTGGCTGCCTGGGTGTTCCGGAGTTTGGTACAGACTTTGTTATGCAGATGCTTCGTGATACAAAACCTAAGAATTTTTCGGATTTGGTACGTATCTCCGGATTATCCCATGGGACGGATGTATGGCTTAACAATGCCCAGACCCTTATTACAGAAGGGAAATGTACTCTTGGTTCTGCAATTTGTACCCGTGATGATATTATGACTTATTTAATCAATACAGGTGTGGACAGTGGTCATTCCTTTAAAATCATGGAGAGTGTACGTAAGGGTAAGGGATTGACTTCAGATATGGAAGCAGAGATGCTTGCAGCGGGAGTTCCGGATTGGTATATCTGGTCCTGTAAGCGTATTAAATACATGTTCCCGAAAGCCCATGCAGCGGCTTACGTTATGATGGCTTTCCGTATAGCATATTTTAAGGTATATTATCCTTTGGCATATTATGCGGCTTATTTCTCAATACGTGCTTCAGCTTTTAACTATGAGTTGATGTGCCTTGGCAAGGAACGACTTGAACGGCATATGGCAGATTATAAGCGAAGAGGAAATGAGTTAAGTAAGAAAGAACAGGATACCTATAAGGATATGAAAATAGTCCAGGAGATGTATGCCAGGGGATACCAGTTTGTGCCTATTGATATATATTCGGCAAAAGCTAACCACTTTCAGATTATAGGTGATAAATTGATGCCATCCTTAAGTACCATTGACGGTTTGGGTGATAAGGCGGCAGA
The DNA here is from genome assembly GCA_029256725.1 of Anaerocolumna sp. GTDB lineage: Bacteria > Bacillota > Clostridia > Lachnospirales > Lachnospiraceae > Anaerocolumna. The sequence goes on from JAQSXJ010000005.1 coordinate 25,757, forward strand.
TGCAGTAGTAGAAGCTTCAAAAAATGGTAAATTCTTGTCAAGAGATGATTTCAGAAGCCGTTGTAAAGTAAGTACTACAGTGGTAGATCTAATGAATGATTTGGGATTGTTTGGAGATCTTCCGGAGAGCAATCAGATATCTCTAATGGATTTCCTTCAATAAAGAATTGAATCCATGGCCTTGGGACAGCACCAGATTGCTGTTTCAAGCCATGGGTTTTTTATTATTATTTTTTAGTTGTCTATCAGTTAAGAGCAGGTTGTAAAGAGCAATAAGGAGAGCAATTACTACAATAAGAGAAGCACCCATGGTGAGCTTGGCATTTATAAAGTCAGTGAAATAGTTTATCACTACCAGGAGAATCCCAAGGAAACATAGAAACATACCTGTACGTGTGAAAATAAGAGCTTTTTTCATTATAAATCCTGCCTTTCGCAGCTTATTGTTCAATAAATTTAATACTGTCATAAATTATTCCAAATAAATACACATGTAAAGAATACCATGATATGGAATGAAATGCAAATGATTTCATAATCTTAAGTGCAGCATACAGTGCCGCCCTTTTTGATTTTATTGACAAAGAACTAATATCTGCTTATAATAAGTTACTAGTGGACTTATATATGTTTAATTATGCTTATTTTTCGGAATAAACCAAATATTAACTTATATAGTAATTATGAAAAAATATAAATGAAAATTGAACCAATATTTATACGCAGGAGGCAAATAGTGTGAAGGCTTACGGAGTAAATGAACTGAGAAAAATGTTCCTGGACTTTTTTGAAAGCAAAGGACATCTTAAGATGGACAGCTTTTCTTTGGTTCCCCAAAATGACAAGAGTTTATTATTAATCAATTCAGGTATGGCACCTTTAAAACCATATTTTACAGGTCAGGAGTTACCACCAAGAAATCGTGTAACCACCTGCCAGAAATGTATTCGTACCGGTGATATAGAAAACGTAGGTAAAACTGCCAGACATGGTACATTTTTTGAAATGTTAGGAAACTTCTCCTTTGGTGATTATTTTAAAACAGAAGCTATTCACTGGTCCTGGGAGTTCTTAACCGACGTAGTCGGTATTGATCCCGACAGATTATATCCTTCTGTATATGAAGAGGATGATGAAGCATTTGAAATCTGGAATAAAGAGATTGGCATTGCACCGGAGAGAATATTCCGTTTCGGAAAGAAAGATAATTTCTGGGAGCATGGTGCCGGCCCTTGCGGTCCCTGTTCTGAGATTTATTATGACCGCGGTGAGAAATACGGATGTCATAGTGAAGATTGTACAGTAGGCTGTGAGTGTGATCGTTATATTGAAATATGGAACAATGTATTTACTCAGTTTGAGAGTGACGGTAATGGGAAATATACAGAGTTGGTTCAGAAGAATATTGATACCGGCATGGGACTGGAAAGACTTGCAACAGTAACACAGGATGTAGATTCTATATTCGATATAGATACAATCAAAGCCCTTCGTGATAAAGTATGTGAAGTAGCAAATGTTACTTATAAGAAAGATCCAAAGACAGATATATCCATTCGTCTGATTACCGACCATATTCGTTCTGTAACCTTCATGATCTCTGATGGTATTATACCTTCTAATGAAGGCAGAGGATATGTGCTTCGCAGGCTTTTAAGACGTGCAGCTCGTCATGGAAGGCTTCTTGGTATCAAGGACCGCTTCCTTGCAACCTTAAGTGCTACTGTAATTACTGAATCCAAAGATGGTTATCCGGAATTGGAAGAGAAAAAAGATTACATCTTAAAACTTCTTACTATTGAAGAAGATAATTTTAATAAAACCATCGATCAGGGACTGAAACTTCTTTCTGATCTGGAGGAAGGCCTTGTAAAGGACAAGAAAAATATTCTTTCCGGAGAGGATGCTTTTAAGCTTTATGACACCTATGGCTTCCCTCTTGACTTAACAAAGGAAATCCTTGAAGAGAAGGGTTTTGCAATAGATGAAGAAGGCTTTGCAGCAGCTATGAATGTTCAGAGGGAAACTGCTAGAAGTGCCCGCGCAGTTACGAATTACATGGGAGCTGATGAGACAGTTTATTTACAGTTGAATCCCGGTCTTACTTCAACTTTTGTTGGATATGAGAAGGATGAAGCTGATTCAAAGATAAATGCCCTTACAACGGAAACAGAGGTTGTTACAGAGCTACTGGCAGGTCAGAGAGGTACAATCTTTACCGTAGAGACTCCTTTTTATGCAACCAGTGGTGGTCAGGCAGCGGATGCCGGACTTATAACAACAGCTAATGCAGAATTTAAAGTTGAAGACACTATTAAACTTCAGGGTGGTAAGATCGGACATGTTGGTGTTGTAACAAAAGGTATGTTTAAAGCCGATGAAACCGTTCATCTTGCTATCAGTAAGGATAAGAGAGGCGATACCAGAAAGAATCACAGTGCTACCCACTTGCTTCAGAAGGCACTTCGTCTTGTACTTGGTTCCCATGTTGAGCAGGCTGGTTCCTTTGTAAATGAAGAGAGACTGCGTTTTGACTTTACACATTTTTCTGCACTAACCAAAGAAGAAATCAGTAAAGTAGAAGCTTTGGTAAATGAGCAGATTCAAACTGCATTGCCTGTAAATACCAATATTATGACAATAGAAGAAGCTAAGAAGACCGGAGCCATGGCGTTGTTTGGTGAAAAATACGGAGACAGTGTAAGAGTTGTAACCATGGGTGAGTTCAGCAAAGAGCTGTGCGGAGGTACCCATGTTACCAATACCAGTTCTATTCTGATCTTTAAGATTATCTCAGAAACAGGAGTAGCTGCTGGTGTAAGACGTATTGAAGCTCTTACCGGTAAAGGAGTATTTAATTTCTATGAAGAGCTTGAGAGCGAACTTCTAAAAGCTTCCAAGACAGCTAAGGCAGAACCTGCGCAGCTTTCATCCAAAATTGAGAGTCTTCAGGAGGAAATTAAGACGCTGCAGTCTGAAAATGAGAAATTAAAGAGTAAACTTGCTAAAGATGCACTGGGTGATGTAATGAATCAGGTAAAAGAAGTGAATGGTGTAAGACTTCTTGCTGCCAGAGTAGAAGGTGTTGATGTTAACAACCTTAGAAATCTTGGTGATCAGTTAAAAGATAAATTAGGTGAAGGTGTAATTATTCTGGCTTCTCCTGTGGAGGATAAAGTAAACCTTATCGCTATGGTTACAGATACAGCTATTGCTAAGGGTGCCCATGCAGGAAACCTTATCAAAGAGCTTGCTGTACTCGTAGGCGGCGGCGGTGGTGGCCGTCCAAATCTTGCACAGGCAGGCGGAAAAAATCCTGCAGGCATTGATGCACTGATTGAAGCAGCACCTAAGGCACTTGAAAAACAAATACACTAAAACTAATGGCTTTGTTTGGGGAGATTCTGAACCGGACAAAGCTATTTTTTTATGTATAGGATTGTGTGTCAAAGCTCAGTTTTTTCACAAGGGGACGGCGAATGGCACAAAACAGAAAGAACGAATGTGCCATTCGCCTGAAATCATTGAGAAGCAAGGCTTGTTATTTCATTATTGATATGCATAGAATTCTCGCAGGATATTAAAATTACAGAGATTAATAATACTTTCGCCTCTATCTTATTAGAGCTGGAAAACATATCCTCCCTTTCCTCAGATCATGCCGCATCCACAGAAGAAATACTGGCTTCTATGGAGGAACAGAATCAAAGAATTCGAATTACCAACGATGAAATGTCCACGATGAGTGAATTGAGTGAAAATCTTCGCAATCAATTGAAGAAGTAATTAAACAGATTAAATTAGTGAAACTTTAGCGAAAAGTGTTGTAAACACTAGTATTATAGGGCATTACATAAGCACAGAAGGACAGTAAAGTATGAGGTGCAGTGAAAGTAATTGTTCGAATATTAAAAAATATATTGACAAAACATTAAGTAACCCATATAATTATCCTAGTGCTATTCAAAAATATACCCAAACAGTTGTATAGGCACAATACACAACTGGAGGGAGGTTAGGTGTGAGACTATGTCAAATGTTATTGTAAAAGATAATGAGACTTTAGATAGACTGTGCGAAGGCAGGCATTCAGCAGGAAATCCGTAAAAGAGAGCATTATGAGAAGCCGAGCGTAAGACGTAAGAAAAAGTCAGAAGCTGCTCGTAAGCGTAAATTCAAATAAGTAGAATATCTAGTAGATTTATCTGCTTAAATAACCCTTGAACAGGTGTTCAGGGGTTTTTATTTTACCCAAATTTAGAAAACTATAATATAAACAGTGGTTTAAAGAAAATACATTCCTAGAATCGTATTTACAGCAGCAAAGGACGTTGTTTTTTTTATCAGAAATTAAAAAAGCAATTTCCGATAAGTCATATTATAGAAACAAAAGGCGTGTTTCTATAATCGGATGGACGGCAGCAAAGAGAGCTGCCTTTTATCGTAAATTAAGGTGCAATTTCCGATAAGTCATATTATACGTATATCTCCACCATTTTACCCATATATTCTATCATAATCCAGAATAATATGGAGTCTTTGAGATGCAGCATAAATTCAAATCAAAGCATGATAAAAACAAACAGACCTCAAATAAAGAGCTTTACAACCATATAAATAAAAGTAAGAAAAAAGATGAAGCAAACAGGAGATCCTTCCTTGAGTCGGTTTCAGAACAGTTGAAGCTGCCTTCGGATATCCTGGCAGGTGCCCCTATCGTAACTGTTATGGGAAGGAATGAGGTATGTATTGAGAATTATAAAGGCATACTTGAATATAATGACAAACTGATCAAGATTCTGTCCAAAGTCGGAACTATACGTATCGAAGGTAAAAATTTAAATATTTCATATTTTACAAATGACGAAATGCGTATAACCGGACTGGTATCCGCCATAACATATATAACACAGAAAGACTCCTAGTACATCACCTTCATTTAATCAGTAGTATATGAAACTGGGATTTATTACATATACTGTGTAAAGATGCAAAAGATGTAATAACAATATCGGAGGGTGTCAGATGGTAATATTGCTTCGTTGGCTGCAGGGATATCTGTTGGTACGGTTAAAGGGTATGTCTACAGAACGTTTTATAAATCTATGCAGTAATCGTTTTATTTTCTTGTGGGATTTAAAGGTTACGGATGAGGAATATGAATTTAAAATCAGGCTGAAAGATTATTACAAGCTGAAACCTTTTGCCAAAAAAACAGGAACAATCCCCTATATAAGAAAAAGATATGGGCTGCCTTTTATCATACATACTTATAGAAAAAGAAGTGGATACGTAACTGGATTTTTGCTTTTTGCTGTTATTATATACATATTATCCCTATTTATTTGGGATATTAATGTTTCGGGTGGATATACCTATACTCAGGAAGCAATAGTTAAATTCCTAAAGAACAATGAGATATACCCGGGCCTTCAAAAAAAGGATATCAACAGTCAGGCTATTGAAGACTTGATACGACACAGCTATAACGATATAGGGTGGGTATCTGCGGAAATAAAAGGTACAAGGCTGATAATTAAGATTACTGAGACAAATATGCCGGCTCCTGCTGTAACGGCTACGGAGAACTGCCATATTGTTGCCTCTAAGGATTGCATTATATCTCAAATTGTCACTCGAACCGGCTCGCCTATGGTAAGCATTGGGGATGTTGTAAAAAAAGGAGATATCATTGTATCCGGAGTAGTGAATATTATTGGGGATAATGAGACCCTTGTTAGAAAAGAACCGGTGATAGCAGATGCTGATATTATCGGTAAGACCTTCTATGAATATAATGACAAATTTTCACTTAATTATATTGATAAGATTTATACCGGCAGTGAGAAGAAGTCATACAGTCTATCTTTTTTTCTGAAAAAAATAAATTTATACAGACCTAGAATTCCCTATGAGAAGTATGATATAATTGGGAATGAGTTTACGCTTCATTTAAATGAAGAATTCTATCTTCCGATTTCACTGACAGCAAACCGTTACCTGGCATATAATGAAGAAAAGAAAAAATATACAGAAGCGGAAGCAAAAGCGTTAGCTGAAATAAAATTAAATAGATTTATAAAGAAATTGGAAGAAAATAATGTTATAATACTGGAAAATAATGTTGAAATAGCCGTCAAAGGGAATGTCTGTACAGCAAATGGTAAACTTGTGGTATTAGAATCCGTGAAAGATTTTAAAGCTATTGATGACAATGAGTGGAGGATTATTGATACGGATGAGTCTGATAGAAACGATAATTGATGTGCCTCTTGAGCATGAAAAAAATGTATTCGGCCAGTTCGATGCCTATGTAAAGATGATTGAAAGAACCCTTGGTGTAACTATTATTGTCCGTGACAGTGAAATCAAGCTGATCGGAGAAAATGATAATGTTGCAAAAGCAAAAAGTGTATTTATGAATCTGTTGGAATTATCAAAGAGAGGTAATGTTATAACAGAACAAAATGTCAGTTATGCACTTTCTCTAAGCCAGGAGAACAAAGAAGCCGCCATAGTAGAAATTGATCAGGATCTTATTTGCCATACAATATCTGGTAAGCCGATTAAACCAAAAACTTTGGGACAGAAGGCATATGTTGATTTGATCAGAAAGAAAATGATTACTTTTGGAGCTGGTCCTGCCGGTACAGGTAAGACTTATCTTGCTATGGCTATGGCAGTAACTGCTTTTAAGAATGACGATGTAAGCAAAATCATTCTTACCAGACCTGCAATAGAAGCCGGAGAGAAGTTAGGCTTTCTTCCAGGAGATTTGCAGAGTAAGGTCGATCCTTATCTAAGGCCTCTTTATGATGCACTGTATCAGATTATGGGAGCAGAAGGATATTTAAAGAATACAGAAAAAGGATTAATAGAAGTAGCCCCCCTGGCGTATATGAGAGGGCGAACCTTAGAGAATGCCTTTATCATTCTGGATGAAGCACAGAATACAACACCGGCGCAGATGAAGATGTTCTTAACCCGTATAGGTTTTGGCTCGAAAGTTGTAATAACAGGTGACTTATCCCAGAAGGATCTGCCTAGTGGAACCCAGTCAGGATTAGATGTAGCACTAAAGGTGTTAAATAAAATTGATGACATTGGATTTGCTTATCTAAGCGGTCAGGATGTCGTAAGGCATCCTCTTGTGCAGAAAATAGTTATGGCTTATGACACCTATGAGAGTAAAATAAGCAAAACTGAACTGAAAAGTGAAAAGTATGCGAAAAGAGGGCCGAAGGGAACCATAGCCAGAAATACAGAAAAGCCATACCGAAGAAAAAGACAGAACTAATACTGCCGGATGAAGCAGGTGAATAGGTGAAGATATGACATCTGATAAGAAAAGAAGCAAAGGTAAACATGATGGAATACCAATATATCTGATGGCAGCTGTAGTTGCAATAGCAGTACTATCAGTGGCATTTCATCTTCAGGTACCGCTCATAAGCATTATTAGAGGAAGTATTTATGCAGCTCTTATTGTTATACTGATTATCTTGTATATAGATAGCATCAAAGAGAAGGATAGGTATAGTTCTCGTATTTCGAAAATATTTGTTGGAACGGCTATGGTTTCGCTGCCTGGAATATTGTTTTTAAGAACAGATTTTATGCCTCTTTTGTTAACAGGAGTGGTATTTACCACAGTGCTATTAAAGAAAGAAGCAGGCATTTTTTATACCATTATACAGTTTCTTTTCCTGTATGCTGCCAGTCTTGCCTCCTTGGAAGACAGCATCTTTTTGCTGGTAACCGGTATTTTAATAAGCCTATTGACAGTGTACAGGGTTAATTTCATACAGCTTATTTATAAAGTAGCTCTGGTCTTATCATTTGATGTTATAATGCTTTTGATAAATTGTGATTTCGTTGTGAAGGATTTTATAAACCTACACAGTTTACTTACGCTGGGTTCTGTTTTGGCCGCCATTGTCCTTGGTGAGACAATGGGATATTTTTATCTGAAGAGATTAAATGAGGGGGCAATTCAGGATATTCCGGGAAGTAAGAAACCAACGGTTGAAGAGGTTATTAAAGAGGACTTTATTCTCTGTGAAATGTTAAAGGAGTCAGAAAAGCTTTATGAACACTCAAGGCAAATAGCCATTATAGCAGAGCAGGCAGCAACTGTATCCGGTTTGGATAAAAGAATAGCCAAAGCAGGAGGACTGTACCATGAGATCGGAAAGCTTAAGGGAAAGGATTATGTTGCAGAAGGGTTAGCGTTAGCGAAAACCTATCAGCTTCCGGAGGCTGTTATAAATATCATTGCTTCACATAACTTGAAAACGGACAAGCCTACATCACCGGAAGGCGCATTGGTAATGTTCACTGTAAGTCTGGTAGCGGCGAAGGAATATTTCCTTACAGATAAAAAAGAGGAACAGACGAAAGAAGAAATAGCTGAGCTTATGGAGAAATTCACAAGCAACTTATTTACCATGAGGTTAGAGAAAGAAAGCTTGATGAACTCAGGATTGACAGTTAAACAATACATACAATTAAAGAAGTTCTTTCTGAACTATTTTACACAGAAGGAGGCAACAATTGACACTGAATATAGAGTATGAAACAGCGATTAAATTAGATATAGAGTATGAAACCATTATTTCAAAAGTAGTGGATATGGCAATGGATACAGAGGATTGTCCTTATGAGGCTGAAATTAATGTTATCTTAACCGATAATGAAGAAATAAAAAATATAAATAAAAGCTATAGAGAGGTAGATGCACCTACAGATGTCTTGTCGTTCCCCATGGTCGATTATGAAACTCCGGCAGATTTTTCTCATCTGGAAGACAATACGGACGATTATTTCAACCCTGAAACTGGTGAACTACTCTTAGGCGATATAATAGTGTCTGTTGAAAAGGTTGTAACACAAGCACAGGAATATGGACATTCCAAGGAAAGAGAGCTGGGCTTTCTGATTGCCCACAGCATGCTTCATTTGTTTGGATACGACCATATGGAGGAAGAAGAACGTAGGGTAATGGAAGAGAAACAGCGAATGATACTTGATAAGCTGGGAATTACGAGGGAAATGTAATGAAAAAATTTATACTATTGGCAGTTTTAGCAGTGGTCTTGATTGCCGGCTGCAGTAAGAAAGATAAAGGTGATACAACGCCAACTCCAGAACCTACAGAAGCTGCCACAGACACACCTTCCCCTACGGTAGAACCCACAGAGGCAGTGGAAAATCATGATGGCGAGATGAGGAGTCTGCTTACGGGATTATGGGTACCGGAGGCGGTTGGTAAATTAAGACCTTATGCCGTAATGCTAAATAATATTGAATTTGCGTCCCCTCAAAGCGGGACAGAAGAAGCTTCTATTCTTTATGAAGCCCTGGCTGAAGGCGGTATAACAAGGTTAATGGGTATATACGAGGAATTAAATGAAAAAAGAATCGGTTCTGTCCGCAGTGCAAGACATTATTTTGTAAGTGTGGCAGATGAATATAATGCGATCTATGTACACTACGGTGAAACAACATATGCTACGAAGAAGATCAAAGAGTTGGGTATTGATAATTTAAGTGGTTTAACCGGTATCGGAGAGACCGTATTCTATAGAGATACTTCGATAAAAGCCCCTCACAATGCATTTGCCTCAAAAGAAGGTATCTTAAAAGGAACTGCTGCAAAAGGTTATAAGACAGAGTACAGTTCAGATTACGAAGGCCACTTTAAATTCTATGAGGAGGATACGGATATAGTTAACGGTGAGGAGGTAAATAAACTGGAGCTTGGTTTTTCCAGTCTTTCTACACCTTATCTTACCTATGATAAAGAATCAAAGAGCTATTTACGATTCCAGTTTGATAAAGCTCACATTGATAAAAATACTGATAAGCAGCTTGCTTATAAGAATATTATCGTACAGCTTGTAAAGGAATGGAATAAGGATAAAAACGGATACCAGACCATGGATATTGAAAATGCAGAAGGTAAAGGCTATTATATTACAAACGGACAAGCTGTTGATATAACCTGGAAGAAAAATGAGAGTACCAAGAAAATGAGGTATTATGACAAAGCAGGAGAAGAACTTACCATAAATCCTGGCAAAACCTATATTGCATTGTTTCCTGTAGACAGGGAAGACCATATAAATATGCTGAAGTAATTGGAAACAGCTTGGCTTATTTAGAAATAAATTGAAAGGTTTTAAATAGAAATGGAATCAAATAATGGTGCTTACCAAGGAACAAAGCGTAAACAAGAAAGCAAAAGCAGCAACTTTTTAGTTCAGGGGAGTATTCTGGCAGCCACCTCACTGATTGCCAGAATTATAGGAGTAGTTTACCGAATACCATTGACCAATCTCATTGGGGATGAGGGAATGGGGTACTATGGATATGCATTTAATATCTACAATATCGCTCTTATACTTTCCTCTTACAGCCTTCCATTAGCAGTATCAAAGCTGGTAGCTGCGAGAGATGCTAAGAAACAATATCGTAATTCCTATATGGTGTTTATGTGCGCCTTGGGATTTGCAATAGCAGCAGGAACGGTCTTTTCCCTGATCATTTATTTTGGGGCTGATTTTCTGGCAGGAACAATTTTCAATCTGCCGGCGGTGGCAATACCTTTAAAGGTACTGGCACCTACCATACTGGTGTTTGCCATCATGGGTGTTTTAAGAGGGTTCTTTCAAGGAAAGAAAACCATGCTGCCAACCTCATTTTCACAGATTGTTGAGCAGATTGTAAATGCTGTAATAAGTGTTGCCGCAGCGGCTTATTTGATGCATAGTCACAGCGCTTCACAAAAAATAGCAGCCTATGGAGCAGCAGGCGGTACCCTGGGTACATTACTTGGCGCCATTGTTTCTCTTTTATTCCTGGCATTTATATTTGCATTATATAAGCCTATTGTTGACAAACAATTAAGAAGGGATATAGGAGCTTCAAAAGAAACAGTGAAAGAAATATTTGGAGCATTAGGAATAACTGTATTGCCGGTTATACTAAGTCAAACCGTGTATCAGATCAGTTCTTTATTGGATGGTTCTGTATTCTCTTATGTACTGGACGGAAAAGGATTGAATGAGATTCAGAGATCAGAACTATGGGGTATTTATTCCAATAAGTATAATATGCTTATTAATGTTCCCATATCCATAGCAACTGCCATGGCAGCAGCAATTGTTCCAAGCATTGTAACCTCCAGAGAAGAAGGTGCTAATCTGGTGGTTAAAGAAAAGGTACATGATACACTTAAATTTAATATGTTAATTGCAATTCCAAGTGCGTTCGGTCTGGCAGCATTGGCATCACCCATTCTTAGATTGTTGTTAAAGGACGCCAACCTGCTTCCTGCAAGAATGCTTACTATAGGATCAATCGCAGTTGTTTTTTATGCTTTTTCTACTCTTACAAATGCGGTTCTGCAGGGAATCAATAAGATGCGGCTTCCTGTTATTCATTCCGTTATAGCATTGGGTATACATATTATCGTTCTGTATATACTGCTGCAGTTTACTGAACTTGGTGCTTATGCACTGGTAATCAGCAATATAATATTTGCCTTAGTCGTTAGTATCTTAAATTGGATCTCGGTAGCAAGACTTTTAAGCTATAAACAGGAGATTAAGAAGACTTTTATTATCCCTACAGGCTGCTCTGTCTTTATGGCAGGAGTTGCCTATCTGGTATATTGGTTAAGCTATAATGCTGTTAAGAGTAATACTATCAGTACGCTGTTAGCTATTATATTTGCAGTAATTGTCTATGGTGTGCTTCTGCTTGTATTTAAAGCAGTGACAGAAACTGAGCTTGTTAAGATGCCTATGGGCAGAACTTTGGCGCGAATTGCAGTAAAGCTTCATCTTTTATAACCTAATCCTTTTGCAATGTGTATAAACCCTTTTATTAGGTGAATACTTATTGCAAAGGAGTGATATCAGTGAGATATAAAAAAGCAGTCACCTATTTCCTGACTTTTTCAGCTATAGCATGCATGTTTACAGCCAGCTATTATTTTAGCTATAAACAAGCTTTAAGAGACTTTAACGAAAGTGCGGTTGAACGCAATAATGATTTGATTAAAGAACTGGAGAAGCAGGGATATTTGACAAATACTGTGAAACAGGGAGAAACACCAGCGGATAATCAAGGAGCTTTAAATGATACAGAGGATGGGCAGGAGGATGCTGAAGCAGCCAGCGCAATTACGGATACCGTCTTACCTTCTACCCAGTATACATTACAGACCTATGATACGAAAACAGGGCAGCTTAGTGAAGAAGAACTTCCCACACCAAGTTATTTGATTGGCCTTACGAGAGATGAGGTTATAACTTACTTAACAGATTATCAGGCAGATTTGTCTTTAAATGAATTTGAAAAAGGGTTGGTATCCTTTGAACTGATATCTTTTTCAAAAGATTCAATTATTCTCCGTAAAACGTACAATTCGGATACCGTAGAGTACAAATATTACTTAAAGGCAGTTAATGGCTATATTGTCGCCTATTACGGTGATCAGAAGACGGTGTACGATTATACCGGTGTAGCTGTTGAGAATCTCCCTCTGGAGGACAGGCTGCATCTGGAAAACGGTATATTTATTAAAGATCTGGATGAATTATATGCTGTATTGGAGAACTATTCAAGCTAGTAAGGATGATAATCAGGTTTTTCAGTGGTTTCTGTTGAAAGTGCTATTACGGAAAGAGCTGCCTGACCAGTAACGACTGCAGCCGGTGATAAAAGGCTTACAAACAAGGAAGGATTTTCCTGGTATTGATTTGTATTCACAATAAAATTGCCGGCTGAAATTGTAATAGGTGTATTTCCGCAGGTGTTAAATGGTTTGTATATTCTAAATATTTCAATTGTCTGGTTATTGCTGGTTAAACAAACGGCGATTTCCAGATTTTTTTTGGTGGTTGCATTTAACCAGAGAATGTTAATATTTAAGGATACCGAATAAGAGGAATTACATTCCAGAAAGATATAGCAGCCATCTGAGGATATTGTATTATTGCAGTTGCAGGATTGGTAATCCTGTGTCCATATAAAAGGCGCTTTGCAATTCCAGGTAAAATCTCTCTGTCGTTCTTTATAAGAAGATAAACAGGTAGTAATATTACAAACAGGACCAGGTATTCCTTGCGGTCCTCTGGGACCGGTAGCGCCAGTATTGCCCATTGCTCCTTTTGCACCTCGTGGTCCAGGGAAACCAGTAGCCCCTCTGGCACCTGTAGCTCCGGTGATTCCAGCAGGCCCGGTAGCGCCGGTTACTCCTGTGGGCCCGTAAGGTCCCTGTGGACCTGTATCACCCTTAGGGCCGGTAACCCCAGGAGGTCCCGTAACGCCAGCAGGACCTATTGGTCCTACTGAGCCAGTGTCGCCTTTAGGGCCAGTGGCTCCTGTTGGGCCAGTAGAGCCTGTGGGACCTTGTGGACCAATATCACCTTTAGAGCCGGTGGCTCCTGTTGGTCCGGTAGCACCGGTAGAGCCTGTAGGGCCGATGGGACCTTGTGGACCAATATCACCCTTAGGGCCAGTAGAACCCGTTGGTCCGGTAGCGCCGGTAGAACCTGTAGAGCCGATGGGACCTTGTGGACCAATATCACCCTTAGGGCCAGTAGAACCTGTTGGTCCGACAGGACCTTGTGGACCAGTATCACCTTTAGGGCCGGTAGCTCCTATTGGCCCAGTAGCTCCTAAAGGACCCATAGGTCCGGTATTACCCGTAGGACCTGTAGGACCTTGTGGACCAGTATCACCTTTAGGACCGGTAGCTCCGATAGGACCCTGTGGACCCTTATCACCTTTAAGACCAGTTGGCCCAGTGGCGCCGGTAGTCCCCGTAGGACCGATAGGACCTTGTGCTCCGGTAGTACCCTTAGGGCCCGTAGGACCAGTTGGTCCAGTATCACCTTTTATGCCTTTAGGTCCTCTAGGACCCATAGCCCCAGTTGGACCCGTGGGTCCTTTTGGCCCGGTAGCACCAGTAGGACCGGTTGGGCCTATTTCTTCGCACATAACATCTAATACACGTTCCATTTTGTTTTTTAAAAAAATTTGCAGCTGCATTAATACATCAATCAGAGATTCAACACTTTTATTAACGGATAGTATATCTTCAATAGTGGCACTGTCTCCTGTATTTTTCTGCAGATCATTTACTACATATTGTATTTTTTCGCCCTCGGCATTAATGATATGGCTCAGACCCACTTCTTCTAAGGCTATGGAGGCAAGAATCATAGTAAGAGCCTTTTCGCGAGTAATATCAGGACTGATATCCGGAAAATTAGGAATGGACATTTGCGCGTTCCTTTCTTTTATATAATTTTACAGAGCAGACAGCTTCTTCTGTAAATATTCCTGGTTTCGCTTGGCTTGGACAGAATCAGGTTTATGTTTTAAAGCTCTGTTGTTAAATTTTAATGCTTTTTTATAGTCCCCTAAACGATCGTAGCAGACAGCGCATTCAATGAGAGGGATATAAGCCCAGCAGTCAGGTTGTATAAATCCCCAGCAGTTTTCGGGTTTTTTTAAGGTGAGGATAAATTGAAACCAATATATGGCTCTTTCATATTCTTCTTTTTCCTGATAGTGGTAGCCGATTTGACAGCAGACTTCAGCACGAGGGGTATCATAAAGAAAGCTCTTTAAAAGACTTGTAAGAGCGAGTTTATCCAGATTCAATTGAAAATAGCATTTGGCAATGTCACTGCAGGCAGCAATATTATCTTCAACCCATCCCATATTAGTATCCAGGAAAAGCTCAAATTGGCTGATTGCTTCTTTTACTCTTTGATGGTCCTTTAATTCTCTGGCGTAATAATAAATTCCTCTGGGGGAGAGATAACCTTTTTCTTTTAGATGTCTTTCATAAATTTTAAGATTACGGCTGCTTTTAACGGCTGCTTCCGGTTTTTTACCATGAATAATACGAATGCCGCTTTCTAATACTGGTCCATTGGTAGCAAGATATTCATGTACCGGTTCAATCCATTGGAAGTCACAGCTTTTCTTAGTTAATCGTTCACGGAAGTAGGTGAAAGTCTCATTACCTTTATAATCTAAGCCTGTTACATATTTCATCATAATTGTATTATAATCTGAAGTCATATTTTTTTTGAATTTCTTAAGCTTTATAGCATCTTCGGGAAGCAGGAAATCATCTGCATCAAGCCATAAAATATATTCCATGGTTGCAAGCTCATAAGAATAGTTTCTGGCTGCGGAAAAATCATCTATCCATTTGAAGTCATATACTTTATTAGTATAGAGAGAACAAATTTCCTTGGTTTTGTCTTTGGAGCCCGTATCGACTATTATAATTTCATCCACAATGCTAAAAACAGAATTCAGGCATCTTCTGATATTTTTTTCTTCATCTTTAACAATCATAGCCAAGCTTATGGTTACCATTGTGCATCCTTAAAAATATAATTGTTACATTATATGGTGGAAACACGTAGAAGTGAATGCAAAATTGTAAAAAAACAAAATTTATAAAATTTTTTGGTAACCATTACAGGCTATGGACATAAAATGTTATAAATCCTAATGGTTGAAGGCTGGTCAGATGTCTACTGTAAGTCTATGTATGATAGTAAAAAATGAAGAAGAATATATTGAAGCATGTCTTGAGAGTGTAAAAAATTTGGTTGATGAGATTATAATCCTAGACACCGGTTCAACTGACTTAGTCTGGCAAGAAATCAAAGTATAGATAAAGCTACCTGTGATTGGATATTATGGATGGATGCAGATGAAAGATTGATTCTAAAAGATCATAAACTCTTACAGCAAAAGCTATCAAAGAAGCGCTGTAAAGCGTACTCTGTAAGAATGATGCATTTCATGGACTCTATGGAAGAGAAAAAAAACCAGTATTATATTTCACATCATATCAGGTTATTTCAAAGAAAAGCCGAATTTCGATTTCAGGGAATCATTCATGAGAAGTTGGTCGACCGGAAGGGAAAGGAACTTCAATCGAAAGAAATTGCTGAAGTTATTGAGCTGCATCATTATGGATATACAGAGCTTCATCTGAAAGAGAAAGGTCTCAGGAACTTAAGCCTCTGTCTGAAGGCTAAGGAAAATGACAAGGAGAATCCATGGCTGGATTATCATATAGCTGCAGAATTGTACCGCTTAGGGGATATGAAGAAATCTCTAGAATTTATAAACTTCTCCATATTAGGATTTTTGTCTAAGGGTAAGGTACCCCCATCATATCTATACAAACTCAAATATGATCTATTGATAACATGTGGTAATACGGAAAATGTATATGAGGGAATTGAGAGAGCTATCAGCTTATTTCCCGATTATGTAGAACTGCATTTTTACAGAGGAATTGTATTGTTCAGGTTGAATCAATATAAGGAAGCAGTGAAAGCCTTTTCTTACTGTATCCTGTTAGGAGAGGATAACCCGAATTATCTTATAAAGTGCGGCAGCGGAACATTTCTTGCCTATTACTATATAGGTGAAGCCTATATAATGCTCGGAGAAAAGGAGTATGCATTAGAAGCCTACAGGCAGGCTGTGCTTTACCAGGCTGAATTTCCAGAAGTTCAAGAACGGCTCAGGGAGTATACGGCTTAAGAGTGATAAACACAACTTAATAGGTTTATTGTAAATTCACTCTTTATAATTTGCGGCATAAAAGCAGATTTCTGCTAGATGCAAATATTATTTAATTAAGGGGGATAAAAAATGTCTCAGCCCAGTTTTCCTACCATTAGCCCCGCTTTCACAAGGGAAGATGTAATTAATCAGATATTGTCTTCCATTGCAATGGAAGAGTTGGGATTAAGTCATATTATTAATACAGAAGGAGAAAAGTTACAATATATTATTGGAACCTTACCGGGTATTCCAGGACCAGGTGCAACAGTAGCAGATGTTTTGGCAGCTAATGACAGTGTCCGTAATATGATTGATGCAATTTCCCAAAACCAGTTATTGTATAAGAGTAAGATGCAGAGTGCATTAGCATCTTCTGAAATGCAGGGACCTACCGGAGCCACAGGACCCACCGGACCAGCTGGGCCTGCAGGCGGACCTACAGGCTCCACCGGAGCCACCGGAGCCACCGGACCTACCGGAGCCACCGGACCTATGGGAGCAGTTGGTGATACAGGACCTGCCGGAGCCACGGGAGCCACCGGAGCCCAGGGAGTGCAAGGACCTATCGGAGCAGCAGGAGCAGCTGGAGCAACCGGAACAGCCGGAGCCACGGGAGCAGCCGGAGCAACCGGAGCCACGGGAGCCACAGGGCCTGTTGGAGCAACCGGAGCGGTAGGACCTACAGGAGCAATTGGAGCCACAGGAGCCACGGGAGCTACAGGAGCTACCGGAGCCACTGGTGCTACAGGAGCCACAGGACCAACTGGTCCAACAGGAACTAATGTTACTAGTACGGCAGGTTTTGCTGCCAATACGACAGGAGCCAGTATTACGGTAGCTGTAGTCGGTACCCTTGTTCCGCTGCCGAGCAGTCAGGTTCTGCCTGCTGATATTACAGTAAACGGAGCTAATGATACTTTTACCATTGCGACAACAGGACGATATAGATTATCCTACAATGTAAATACAACTGCCGCACTTGCACTTGGAACGAGACTCTTGATAAATGGTGCTCCTTTAGCACAATCAACGGTTATACCTCTGTTGAGCTTATCCAGTTTTTCTGCAGAAGTATTACTGGACATTACCGCTCCGACCACTGTATCACTGCAACTGTTCGGATTAGCTGGTGCAGCTGTTTTACTTGCCGGATCAGCAGGTGCTTCACTGATGATGATTAGATTAAGTTAGGAGGGAATAATTATGTCACAAGCAAGTTTTCCCGTAATTAGCCCTCCCTTGACCAGAGGTGATGCCATTAATCAGATACTGGCCTCTATAGCAATAGCACTGGAGGAGCTGGGATTCAGTCATATTCTTAATGCGGAAGGCGAGAAACTGCAATTCGTACTGGGAACTATTCCGGGTTTATCGGGTGGTGCGGCTACGAATGATGATGTTATAGACGCTAACGAGAGTGTTCAGGAGATGCTTAATTCAGCTCTTGAAAATCAATTAATGCTAAATTCAAAAATGGCCCTTGCCCTGAATGCACCTGTTTCGATAGGTGTTACCGGACCTATCGGACCCACAGGACCTACGGGGTCCTTTACTGGAGCAACGGGACCTACGGGAGCCACAGGAGCCACAGGACCAGATGGTCCCGCAGGGCTTACCGGAGCCTTAGGGGCAGCAGGAGTATTAGGAGCTACCGGACCTGTTGGTGATGCAGGCATAACGGGAGATACCGGTCCAACGGGAGCCACAGGAGCCACAGGAGCAACGGGAGCCACCGGACCTGCCGGAGTGGCAGGAGTTTTAGGAGCTACAGGACCTGCAGGACCAATTGGAACTACAGGAGCTACCGGAACTACTGGTCCCGGAGGAACTGCCGGAGTTACAGGAACAGCTGGAGCAGTAGGAGCTACTGGAGCCACCGGAGCTACTGGAGCTTCTGGACCAAATCCCACAGCAACAGCAGGTTTTGCTGCCAATACGTCAGGACCTACTATCACCGTTTTAATTGCCGGAACTTTAATTCCCCTGCCAAGTACGCAGGTTTTATCAGCAGATATCACTGCAAATGGTGCTAATACGGTCTTTACAGTAAATACCTTTGGACGGTACCGCATTTCATACCATATAAATACCACCTTGGCACTTTTAATGGGCAGCCGGTTAGTAATTAACGGATCAAACAATACAGCATCTACAATAAATCCGGTATTAACAACTTCCAGTTATTATGCTGAAATAGAGATAGATCTTGCTGTGGGAGCTACTATTTCGCTGCAGATGTTTGCGACTCTTCTGGGAGTTGCTACACTGATAAGTGGTGGAGTCGGCGCAAGCCTTATGATAATTCGTTTAAGTTAATAATCTAATCAAAGGGATGCATATAAGTGATACTTATGTATCCCTCTTAAAATGGTTTAAGCAATTAGACCAAAGAATTTGACCACACAAAAAGTAAATAATGAAAAACTTACATAAAAAGCCCTTCTTTGCTTCTTTATTGTATTACAATGGGTGCTTGCATCAGCTAAAAGAAGGGGGAAAAAGTTTTCGGTATTTGGCGGGAGTAATACCTTTAAAGCGTTTAAACAGCTTAATAAAATAACTTAAATCATTAAAGCCGCAGGCATAGGCAATTTCTGTTATGGTATCCTCTGTTGACAACAGCTGGCCGCAGGCTCTCTCAATACGGTAATTGTTCAGATACTCAAAAGGGCTTTTGTGAGTCATTTCCTGAAAAAAACGGCAGAAATATTTAGGAGACATACCGGCAGTTTTCGAAAGCTGTTCCAGGGTCAAACTGCTTTGATAGGAATCCTCCATATGTTCCAGAACCTGTTTCATCAAATGTATTCTTTTGTGGTTTCTTTGAGTTTCTGAATCTGTAGAATAATAATGATTCTTTGTAATACTTCCAAGTATCAGATATAAAAGTCCCTGGGTAATTAACTCATAACCAGGGGCTTTTTCTTTTAAGGTATCAAAAAGGCAGTAAAGATGCTTTAATAAAAGCTGCTCAGCAGGTTTTATATTTATCGAGCTAGTTGCATTCATTGAGTTAACTGTATCCATTGAGTTAACTGTATCCATTGAGTTAACTGTATTCATTGAGCTAGTTGTATTCATTGAGCTAGTTATATTCATTGAGTTAGATGTATTTATTGAGTTATTTATATTCTCTGAGTACATATTCTCTGAGTTATACATATTCGCTGAATTGATACTGTGATTCACAGCGGTTTCATCTGGATAATATTCATTGATCAGATATGTATGATTCATGATTTCTTTAATGTAACGATTACAGGCATTATCTTTTTTTACAAGCATGTTCATATCAAAAACAATACATTGATAGACACAGTCTGTCGGAGTACCCCCATGAAGGGTACCACTGTTCAGAAACAGAATATCCCCTTTCTTTGCCAGATACTCCCGCTCGTCTAAGGTAACTACGAAACAGCCTTCTAAAATACGAATAATTTCATATTCCATATGCCAATGGTAAGACATAATATATTGGGGATGATTATGATCTACATGATAGAATTCTATTGGAAAATCAAAGGTTCCCCTTTGTTTGCTTTCGTTGTAACCCAGTTTCTGCATAAAAACCTCCAATGTGAATATCGTTATATTTTTTGCTATTATAACACAAGTATCTAATTACCAGCAACCGTATAATAAAATTACAGTATTACTTGATTTGTGGCAATGCCCAGCTGTAAGCAGATGCGGCATGCGATGGAGCTAGACTGAAAAGAAAAGCAAAGCAATTTCAACCAGCAAAAAGAGCAGAAGGTATTTTCGATTAATATTTTTATGCCGCAAAAGCGGCAGAAGGAGGTTTATTATGGCTAAGAACAGATTGATTGGGGATTATCCTGTAATCGGAATCAGACCGACGATCGATGGAAGAAGAGGAGCATTAGGGGTAAGAGAGTCTTTGGAAGAACAGACCATGAATATGGCGAAGGCAGCAGCGAAACTTTTTGAAGAGAACATTAGATATTCCAATGGTGAGCCAGTGAAAGTTATTATTGCGGATACGACCATTGGCCGTGTAGCTGAAGCAGCAGCCTGTGCAGATAAATTCAAGAAAGCGGGTGTAGACATCACCCTGACTGTAACACCCTGCTGGTGTTATGGCTCCGAGACCATGGATATGGATACCAATACAATAAAAGGAGTATGGGGCTTTAATGGTACCGAAAGACCCGGTGCAGTGTATCTTGCAGCTGTTCTGGCAGGTCATGCACAGAAAGGGCTTCCTGCATTTGGTATCTATGGACATGATGTTCAGGATGCTGCCGATACAGAAATTCCTGAAGATGTAAGAGAAAAGCTGCTCCGTTTCGGACGTGCTTCCGTTGCAGCAGCAACCATGAGAGGTAAATCTTATCTTCAGATCGGTTCTATCTGTATGGGTATAGCAGGTTCTATTATTGATACGGATTTCTTCGAAGAATACTTAGGTATGAGAGTGGAATCTGTTGATGAAGTTGAAATAATCCGTAGAATGACAGAAGAAATATATGATAAGGCTGAGTATGAGAAAGCTCTTGCCTGGACAAAAGAGCACTGTAAGGAAGGCTTTGATAAGAATCCGGAGGAATTACGTAAATCACCGGAAGAAAAAGAGAAGGACTGGGAATTTGTTGTTAAGATGATGTGCATTATTAAAGATTTATTTAACGGTAATCCCAACCTGCCTGACTATGCAAAAGAAGAGAGTGTAGGTCATAATGCTATCGCAGGCGGCTTCCAGGGACAGAGACAGTGGACAGATTTCTATCCCAACTGTGATTACCCGGAATCTTTGTTAAATTCCTCTTTTGACTGGGAAGGTGCAAGAGAACCATACATATTAGCAACAGAAAATGATACTTTAAATGGTGTTGGTATGCTCTTTGGCAAGCTTCTTACCAATACCCCTCAGATCTTTGCAGATGTAAGGACTTATTGGAGTCCGGAGGCAGTTAAGAAAGCTACCGGTTATGAACTGGAAGGCATTGCAGAGGAATCCAAAGGTTTTATCCATCTGATTAACTCCGGTGCAGCCTGCATTGATGCCTGCGGTGAGATAAAAGATGCTGACGGCAATGGTATTATGAAACCCTTCTGGGAGATGACAGAGGCCGATCAGGAAGCCTGCTTAAAGGCAACTACCTGGAATGCAGCAGATACAGGGTATTTCAGAGGCGGCGGCTACTCCTCCAGATTCTTAACCAGAAGTGAAATGCCGGTTACTATGGTTCGTATAAATCTTGTAAAAGGTGTAGGACCTGTGCTTCAGCTGGCAGAAGGTTATACTGTTAATCTGCCCGAAGAGGTATCTGACAAACTGTGGAAGAGAACTGATTATACCTGGCCTTGTACCTGGTTTGCTCCAAGACTTACCGGTAAAGGTGCATTTACCTCGGCTTATGATGTTATGAATAATTGGGGAGCCAACCATGGTGCCATCAGTTATGGACATATTGGTGCAGATATTATAACCCTGTGCTCTATATTAAGAATTCCTGTTAATATGCATAATGTCCCAGAAGAGCAGATCTTCCGTCCTGCTGTATGGAGTGCTTTTGGTATGGATAAGGAAGGACAGGATTACAGAGCCTGCCAGAATTTCGGACCTTTGTATAAGTAAATGGAATTATGGGTGTGCCAAGGTACACAGTTAGGAGTTTTATGAAGAAGGTTATTGCGTTTGACCTGGGGGCTTCCAGTGGCAGGGCTATGGTCGGTGAACTTTCAGATAACAGGATTACCATCAGGGAAATCCATCGATTCTTAAATGAACCGGTATTAGTCAGAGGAACTCTTTATTGGGATGTTCTAAGACTCTTTCATGAGATGAAACAGGGGTTAGTAAAAGCCAAGGCTGAGGGTGAGATCACCAGCCTTGGAGTGGACACCTGGGGAGTGGATTTCGGACTGATTGATGCAAAAGGAAGGCTGCTTGAGAATCCGGTCCATTACCGGGATATCAGAACAAAAGGTATGCTAAAGGCAGCAGAAGAAAGAATCAGCCTGGAGGAACTTTACCGCATTACGGGTAATCAGCTTATGGAGATAAATACAGCATTTCAGCTTCTTTCCCTGGTATCTGATAAGGAGGATACCTTAGAGAGAGCGGATACTCTTTTGCTGATGCCGGATTTATTTAACTACTTGTTTACCGGTAAAAGATATGCCGAATATTCCATTGCCTCAACCACACAGTTATTAGATGCGAAAGAGAGACAATGGTCTGAGGAAGTTCTTAAAGCCCTGGGAATCTCAGAAGCATTGTTGCCAGAGGTCATACCCAGTGGTACACTTATTGGTTCAATAACAGATGAAATCAAAGAAGAGTTAAATGTTTCATCCATCAATGTGGCAGCAGTGGCTGGGCATGATACCCAGAGCGCTTTAGTTGCCGTACCGGCCAGAGAGAAAGATTTCCTGTTTATAAGCTGTGGTACCTGGTCTTTAATGGGAACAGAACTGGACAGTCCGTTAATAGATGAGAAGTCTGCCGGATACAATTTTACCAACGAAGGAGGTTTCGGCGGTAAGATATCCTTCTTAAAAAATCTCACCGGCTTATGGCTGGTTCAGGAAAGCAGACGCTGGTGGGAGAAGGAAGGAATATCCTACAGCTTTTCAGAGTTAGAGAAAATGGCTGAAAGTACAGAAGCTTTTCAGAGTTTTATAGATACGGACAGTGAAGAATTTGCATTGCCCGGAAATCTTCCGGATCGTATCAGAGAATTCTGCAGAAAAACCGGGCAGAAGGTTCCTGTAACACCGGGAGAAATCGTCCGCTGTATCAATGAAAGCCTTTCCTTCAGGTATCGAACGGTTATGGAGGAAATAGCAGATTGTACTGGGTTGACCTATGACAGGCTTTATATTGTAGGCGGAGGAATCAATAGTAAGTTATTATGCAAGATGACTGCCTGTGCTTGTAAGAAGGAAGTGGTTGCCGGACCTTCAGAAGCTACAGTCTATGGAAACATCGCGCTTCAGTTAATTGCTGCAGGTGATATAGAAAACCTTACATCAGCAAGAAGTATTATCGGTCAGTCCGCAGAAATCAGTATTTATCAGCCAATGGAACAGGAAAACTGGGAGGCCGCATACCAACGATATAAAGCTTTACTAGATTAGGGTGTGTCTGTAAACTCGTTGTTCAGTTCTGAACACCCCCCCTTTGGAGTATATTGTGTGCGATTTTGGAAAGGATTAAATTATGTTAAAAGGGATTCCGCCTATATTATCTCCGGAACTGCTGAAAGTTCTCTGTGAGATGGGGCATAGTGACAGAATAGTTATATCAGATGGTAATTTTCCCGCACAGTCAATGGGAAAGGACAGTATTGTAATACGTTTAGACGGCCATGGTGTGCCTGAAATTTTGGATGCCATTCTCACGGTTTTTCCCCTTGATACTTATGTTGAGAAACCGGTAACTCTAATGGAAATAGTGAAAGGTGATACGGCTAAGACTCCCATCTGGGACACTTATAAGACAATTGTAGAAAAACATGATACCAGAGGCAGCGATGTGATTGGGCAGATGGAGAGGTTTGCATTTTATGATTCCGCAAGAACTGCCTATGCTATCGTGGCAACTGGAGAGAAGGCATTGTATGCCAATATCATGCTGCAAAAAGGCGTAATTTGATAACATGAGGTTGTGACAAAAGGTATCCATAATATAGAAGTAGCCGTTGCATTATTTTATAATGCAACGGCTACTTGTGTTGGTATGGCAGTCTTTTAATAAACCACCTGTTATACAGGTAGGTCCACAGCTGCTTTAGCTTACCTCCAGTAATTATTTTTTTATACCTTTAAGAAGTATATCAATTGCTTCTTCCATTCTTTTTTCTCTGGTTTCTTTTTTCTTAGCACTAATAATCCAATCTGTGAATTTCTTTTGATTGCTGTAAGAAAGTGATTTGAAAAATTCCTTCGCCTTATTATTAATATCCAGAAGATTCTCAAAGTCTTCCGGTATTTCAAGAATACGTTCTGCCTCATCTTTCTGCAATCTTACATGGATGATATCCCCTGGATTTTTACCGATGGCTTCTCTTACCTTCTGGTTTAGCCCTAGAAAATGGCAGGGATGTCCCATTTTAGCAAGGGAACCTCTGTATTCATAACCGTCAAAATAAGCCAATACCTTAACTTGTCCTTTGGTACCAAATTCTTGTTCCACATCAAAAGGAAATTCAATGTAAGCTGAATTAAGAGTTTCATGTTTTATAAGTAAAGCATCAAATTCATATATTTTCATAGAGCCTCATCTTTCTTAGGGGAGTGGTTATAGATCTTTAATTTCTGAGTTAAGACTTACACGATTCATTATATATACTTTATTTTTATCAATCAAGGCTTTGCCAATTTTTATTAGATTATACAAGTGGTGAAAAATGTCATCTATTGACAATTATAAAGCAATCCTATATATTAAATGTAAATTGATGTAAAGGAAATTTATTGAATGAAAAATTCACTTCGTAATAAATTAGTAACTGGTATGTTAGTAGTTCTTTTTGCAGCAATCATATTGGTCTGGTTTATATATAATAATCTAGGCTTATACCCTATAAGAAATCTGCCAATATCACAAATTGAATCAATCAGTATATATTCATTGTCCTTAGAAGAAAAGGAAGTATTGTCAGAAGAAGAAAAGAAAGAATTACTAAGCTATCTTAGTAAGGTAGAGTTAAAAGGGAAAGGAACGCAGGAATTCAAGGAATATGATGGGGGCAAATATTTAATGTTTCAACTAAATTTGAAGGATTCCTCAAATATAGATTTTGCAGCAAGTAATCCATTCTATATTATTAACATAGAAAAAGGTTATAAAGCAGATTATGGTTTATGTGGTAAAATAAGCCGATTATACTATAGTATGCTTGATAAGCATTTTAAGTGATACAGAACGAATATAGAAACTTTTATTATAGCTTGATAGGAATTTGATGAAGTAAAAGGAGATATTAAATGCCTGTTTTATCTTTATTATATTATTATTTATCGTTATTGTAAGTATTCTTTTATATAGTCTTTTAATCTATGTGTTAGTTCTGGCTATCAAAGCTCTTAGATTGTATATCGAAAAAAACAATCAAAATTAAAAGCTCTAATAACCTTATGATGAGAATTGTAATTTAATACACAGAGTGTCGTCCGTGCGCCTTTCCTCTCAATATTCGCAGGCAATTAGCAGAACATGGAAAGAATGAATGCGCCTATGGAAATGTATTAGAAGTCCTTTTCTCTGAAGCTTTCGTGCTATATCCTCAAACAGATTGTCTGAGCGAAGCGAGTTATCTGTTTGAGGATATGTCCAGCACAAAAGCTTCAGAGAAATTAGGACTTCTTATACATTGGAATGAACGCATGAATTCTTTCCATGTTCTGCTAATTGCCGTCCCCTTGTAAAAAAACTGTTCTTTCACCATTAAAATCTTCTAATACATTTATATTTGCTAAATTTATAATAATACTCTGTCCTGCATAAAATTTACTTCCTAAAAGAAAAACATAAATTGAGTTTTAGTGTTGTTAAAATAATAAATAATGTGTATAATTAAGAAAAATATAGTACATTTTAGGAGGTCATTTAGCGTGACAGAGGATTATTCACCGAAGAAAATTGAAAAAAAGTGGCAGGATATCTGGGAAAAGAGCAATGCTTTTAAGACCGGAATTGATAAAAGTAAGCCAAAATACTACGCCCTTGTTGAGTTTCCTTATCCTTCGGGACAGGGACTGCATGTAGGCCATCCAAGACCTTATACTGCACTTGATATCATTGCAAGAAAGAGAAGACTGGAAGGTTATAATGTGCTATACCCTATGGGCTGGGACGCCTTCGGACTTCCTACTGAAAATTATGCCATCAAGAATAAAATTCATCCAAGGATAGTAACGGATAATAATATAAAGCATTTTAAAGAACAGCTTCAGTCTCTGGGTTATTCCTTTGATTGGGAGAGAGAAATCAACACAACAGATCCGAACTATTATAAATGGACACAATGGATCTTCCTTAAATTATTTGAAAAAGGACTGGCCTACAAAGCAGAGATGCCAATTAATTGGTGTACTTCCTGTCAGGTTGGACTGGCTAATGAGGAAGTGGTAAACGGAGTATGTGAACGCTGTGGCAGTGAAGTCGTACACAAGGTTAAGAGTCAGTGGATGTTAAAGATCACTGCTTATGCTGACCGTTTAATTGATGATCTTGATTTGGTAGATTATGCAGACCGTATTAAGAACCAGCAGAAGAACTGGATTGGTCGTTCAGAAGGTGCCGAAATAGATTTTAAATTAAAGGGAGCAGATGAGACTCTTAAGATATTTACCACAAGACCGGATACTTTGTTTGGTGCTACTTATATGGTAATATCACCGGAGCATGGTTTATTGGATAAATACCAGAGTATTATCGGGAACTGGGAAGAAGTTACTGCCTACAAAGAGGCAGCAGCCAAGAAATCAGACTTTGAGAGAGCAGAGCTTGCCAAAGACAAAACCGGTGTTGAGGTCAAAGGCATTACCGCCATTAATCCTGTAACCGGGAAAGAAGTACCTATCTGGATTTCTGATTATGTCCTTATGACCTACGGAACAGGTGCTATTATGGCGGTTCCTGCACATGATACAAGAGACTGGGAATTTGCTAAGAAATTCGGTCTTTCGATTATTCCGGTAATTGAAGGTGGTAACGTAGAAGAGGAAGCTTTTACTGAATATAATGGAAAATTAATTAATTCTGATTTCTTAAATGGTTTAATGGTTACAGAAGCCAAGAAGCGTATGATGGAGTGGGTAGAAGAAAAGGGTATTGGTAAGAAGACCGTAAACTTTAAATTAAGAGACTGGGTATTCTCAAGACAAAGATATTGGGGAGAACCTATTCCTTTAGTTCACTGTGAAAAATGCGGTTTTGTACCCGTTCCTGAAAGTGAATTGCCGTTGCTGCTCCCTGAAACAGAAAGTTATGAGCCCGGAGAAAATGGAGAATCTCCTATTGCCCGTATGACAGACTGGGTTGAGACTACCTGCCCTCATTGTGGCGGACATGCTCACAGGGAAACAGATACCATGCCTCAATGGGCAGGTTCCTCCTGGTATTTCCTGCGTTATATCGACCCTGATAATATGGATGCTTTTGCTTCCAAAGAAACTCTGGATTACTGGCTGCCTGTTGACTGGTATAACGGCGGTATGGAGCATACTACACTTCATCTTTTATACTCAAGATTCTGGCATAAATTCCTTTATGATTTAGGATATGTCAGTGAGCCGGAACCTTACAGAAAGAGAACCTCTCATGGCATGATTCTTGGTGAGAACGGTGAGAAGATGTCCAAATCCAGAGGAAATGTAATTAATCCTGATGATATCGTAAATGAATTTGGTGCAGATACTCTTCGTACTTATGAGATGTTCATCGGTGCCTTTGAATTAAGCGCTGCCTGGTCGAATGATGGCGTAAAAGGCTGCCGAAGATTCCTTGAGAGAGTATGGAAACTGCAGGATCTTGTAACAGAGGAAAATGGTTATTCTAAAGAATTAGAGATCAAAATGCATCAGACCATGAAGAAAGTCAGTCTGGACTTTGAAGGCCTGAAATTCAATACCGCTGTTGCAGCATTAATGTCCTTAATTAATGATTTTAATAAAATTGGTAAAATAACAAAGGCTGAATACCGTACCTTCTTGATCCTGTTAAATCCAGTAGCACCTCATATGACAGAAGAGCTCTGGAGCCTGGCGGGCTTTGAAGGTAATCTGTTTGAGACTTCCTGGCCAGTATGGGAAGAAGAGAAAACCATAGAAAGTCAGTTAGAAATAGCAGTTCAGGTAAACGGTAAATTAAAGGCTACAGTATTGATAAATAGGGGAGAAGAACAAGATACTGTAAAGGATAAAGTTATGGGAACCGAAGCTGTTACTCAATTCCTTGAAGGGAAAACTATAGTTAAAGAAATTTATGTTAAAGATAAAATTTATAATATTGTAGTTCGTTAGTATATAAAACATGTTTAAATGAGAAAATACCTCTAAAGGTATCAAGTTGAGCAGGTTATCGGAGGGGACATGAAGAAAGTTTTAATTGCTGACGATGCTATATTTATGAGAAAAGTATTGGCAGATATACTAGAGAAAAATGGTTATGAGGTAGTAGGTGAGGCTTCTAACGGCAGAGATGCTGTAGAGAAGTATCTTTTACTGAAACCTGAATTTGTGACGATGGATATTACAATGCCTGGAATGGATGGGATAGAAGCACTTCAGACAATAAAGAGAATTGATAAGAACTGTAAGGTTATTATGGTGTCAGCGATGGGACAGGAAGAAATGATCAATGATTCTATCCGTGCTGGAGCCAAAGGATTTATTGTGAAGCCTTTCAGAGAAGGTGATGTTCTTCAACAAGTGAAAAAGCTTAATTTTCTCTAAAGCTTGATGGTCGTCGGTGTAAGCTTTTTTATGTTAAGAAATTGCACCCCATTAATAGAACTGCATCCATGATGAACGGGATGCACATGATGTGCTTTAGAAAGTATTTTGTATTTATCTATTTATAAATAAGATAATATTTTTGAATATGATTCATATACGAAAAAGTTCGCTCCATAAGAGTATATAACAGTATTGACTCAAGATTGATTTTAGAAGATTTTTCTGCATAACTGGCGTTATTTGGTCAGAATAACCCTGTAGAATCATGTAATGAAACTTCAAAATAAATTATTCTGAGAAATAAAATAATGGAGTGCGTCTATCACACACTCCATTATCAATTACAAATGTCTTAATACCAGGTACACTGATTTATGTTATTTCATGAAGCCAGCGTTTAACCTGTGATTTAACTTTCTCTTTTTCTTCCTTGGAAGGATCTGCGAAGGAGATAGTTCCGATTACGGTATTGTCTTTTAATGTTGCTGCCAGTTTATCAAAGCATTTATCTGCACCACCGCCTGCATGGCAGGCGAAGAAGGCCAGCTGCTTGTCTTTAATGGTCACCTGCTCCGCAGGTCATTTACCAGTGTGGGCTTCTCATGGAACAGAACGCTCTTTCCTCCCCAAAAGAATTTGGTTAAACCTCCTTTGGGTATTTCTTTGTCCGGCTTTAACTCTATACAATCGGAATCTAACTCCTCTGCCAGGATGTCAGCAATGATCTTGGTGTTTCCTTCCAGAGAATAGAAAACAACTAATGTGTTCATCCTTTGCTCCTTTCTTAGTAATATTAAGTTGAACGAATTACTTGTACTTATTAATATAAAGCTATATAAGCTGAGTTTAAGCTCTTTACTTTTTATTTTTAGAGAGAATAATAAGTTCATCTAATACAACTCTTATAGTGATAATGGCCTATGTATGTTGTCTAACTGATATCTTATGCTAAAAGCTTTCTTTTGTCAAGAATATGTTAATTTATGGAACGGTAAGCGTTACTGTTTACAGGCCGTTAACGCGATGTGTTTTTTGTGAGTGTAGCGAAGCGAAAGTCACAGAAAACCGGAGAATTGCAGCGCCAAAACGCCGCTTTTGCGTTTTGTGTGCATCGCGAAGCGTGTTACTGTTCACAGAACTGCTGTATTTTGCAGTGGAGTGAACAGTAAACGGTAAGCCGGGCAGGCACTGGCATCTCATGCGTTTGCAAGGAGAATAGCGTTATGATATAATAACCCTTAGAGTCTTTAAATGGCCAGAGATAAAGGTGTGCCTGACACACAGATTGGAATTAGTATGGATATATATCAAATAGGCATCAGCCATAAAACCGCTCCGGTAGATATCAGAGAACAGCTTGCATTTTCCGGAGAAGAAAAAGAAGAGTATTTAAACCTGGTTAAGAATGAAGATAATATCAGGGAGTGTGTATTAATAACTACCTGTAACCGGACAGAGATATATGTTACAGGTGATAAAGCGGCAGCAGATAAGGCCATGGAACTGATGGCTGTATATAAAGATTTGGATTTAAAGGATTTAAAGAAATATTTTCTGCGATATGAAGGAGAAAGTGCTGTAAAGCATCTGATGACCGTTGCCAGTGGTCTGGATTCTATGGTTATAGGAGAAGATGAAATCCTTGGACAGGTAAAAAGAGATTATGGACAGGCCTATGAGGGAGGAAATACCTCGTATATGTTAAATACCTTATTTCGTGAAGCAATAGCCTGTTCAAAAGCAGTAAAGACAGAAACCAAACTGTCAAAAACCTCGGTTTCGGTAGGAACATTAACCGCCAAGGAAGTTATAGCCTTTGAGACAGATAAGCTGCAAGATAAAAAAGTTCTGATCATAGGCATATCCGGTAAGATGGGAAGCATCGTGATGAAGAATCTATATGGAACCCTGGGTATTTCGATTGCTGGAACGGTTAGAAATCACTTCTCAGGAGATGATATCGAAACCCAGTTTACAAGGATAAGATATTATGACTATAAAAATCGGTATGAGGCAATAAAGGAAGCGGATGTTATTATCAGTGCTACCCAGAGCCCTCATTATACCATTACCTTTAAGGAACTTGAAAAGGTCCTGACGGATAAGAAGAAAAGATTATTCATAGACCTTGCTGTACCAAGAGATGTTGATAAGGACATCAGAGGTATGGAAGGAATTCGATTAATCGATATGGATTACTTTGAGGGACTGGCAGAGGAAAATAACAAGGTAAAAGAAGAGGAAGCGGTAATTGCTCGTAAGATTATAGATAAAAGAGCGGATGAGTTTATGAAAACGGTGATATTTCACGGGTTTTTACCAGATCTTGAACGCATTAAGAATAATCTGAAAGAGACTTCTCTTGAAACTTTGTTATATCATATGAAAAATCATGTCGACAGAGAAGAACTTGAAACCCTTCTAAGGAGCCTGGAGCTTGCAGCGGAGGAACTAAAACCATACGGCAAAAGGAGGGACAGGTAATGGCCTATTTCCCTATGTTTGTAGAGTTAAACGGTAAAAAAAGTCTTATAATAGGCGGTGGTAAGGTAGCTCTTAGAAAAGCAGTTGCTTTACTTGACTTTGAAGCCAGTCTGACAGTTGTTGCTGACAGAATTATTCCGGAGTTTACAGAACTTGAAGCTAGTCATAAACCTTTTGTGGAATTAATAGGTCGAGCGTATAAAGAAGAGGATTTACAGGAAGCCTTTTTAGTAATTGCAGCAACGGATGATAAAGAATTGAACAGAAGGATATCTGCTGATTGCAAAGCGAAAGGGATACCGGTTAATGTTGTTGATGTAAAAGACGAATGCAGCTTTATATTTCCAGCTTATGTTCGAAAGAGATCTATTACTGTGGGAATTACATCCTCCGGTAACAGTCCGGTACTGACACAGCAGATTAAAAAGACAGTGGAGAAGCACCTGCCGGTTTATATCGGACTCTTGTCAGATAAAATGGGAAATGCCAGGAAGCTTGTCAAAAATGAATTCCACACAGAACGGGAACGTAAACAGGTGTATATAAGAATGGCAGAAATCGGCGAGAAAAAAGAAGGTAATCTTACCGAAGAAGACATTTGTGATATCATTGAAGAAATGAAAAAAGAATTACGTCAGGATAGTAGTGGCATATAATAAGATAAAATAGAATTGTATATGCAATTTAATATATGTATAAGGGTAGAGATTGTCTTTCTAATTTAATTAACATTTTCGTACTTCTTATATTAGCAATGACGTAAGTCAACTTGCGCTGCATATACGTTAAATTGAGAGAAAATATTGATGGGAAAGGTTGCCACAAGGAGATTCTTTCACTCTTTTAATTGTGGCAGTATCGCATAATATCCGCGATATGCAATGGGTGTATAGAATGAAAAAGCTCAAGGTAGGAACACGAAAGAGTAAACTTGCACTGGTCCAGACAGAAACAGTCATAGCAGAACTGAAAAGTCTTAGGGCCGATCTGGAATTTGAGATTGTTCCCTTAAGCACACTGGGAGACAGAATTCAAAGCGTATCACTTACTCATTTTGGTGGAAAGGGAGCCTTTGTCGCTGAACTTGAGGAGGCAATGTTAAAGGGCGATATTGATCTTGCTGTACATAGTGCCAAGGATTTGCCTTTATCCTTTCCGAAAGGTCTGGATATTATAGGTGTATCGAGAAGAGAGGATCCTAGGGATGTATTAGTTACCCGTGCCGGTGAAGTCCTCAGAGAGAAGGCAGTTATTGGTACCGGAAGCCCCAGGAGAAAACTTCAGCTGGAAGCAAATAATCCTTATGTTGCAAAGGAACTTAGAGGGAATGTAAACACAAGACTTGGCAAACTCTCAGCAGGTGAATATGACGGACTATTACTTGCGGCGGCAGGACTTAAGAGACTGCAGGCAGATAATCTTACAAAGTATGATTTTAAATACTTAGATCCGGAAAGCTTTATACCGGCAGCAGCACAGGGAATCATAGCTGTAGAGGGAAGAACGGAACAGGCATTATGTGATTTATTAGGCAGCTGGTCTGATAAAGCTGCCAGAGAAGCATTCGAAGCAGAAAGGGAAGTAATTAAACTCCTTGGAGCTGACTGTACAACACCTTTAGGTGTCTATGCAGAGATAGAGAAAGAGAACATGACAATCCATGCCATCTTCGGTAATGGTGAAAACGCAATCCGTGTTAAAAGAGCAGGTTTATCAAAGGATAGAATTATTCTGGCAGGAGAAGTGACGGAAGAATTAAAAAGAGCAATCGTATAGTAGCCGGAATAGGAGGAGAGACAATGGATAGAAATAAAAATACCAAAGGGAAAGTATATCTTATAGGTGCAGGACCTGGTGATCCGGAGCTTATAACCCTCCGGAAAACTGTGAAAAAATAGATGTAGGCAAAACTCCGGGAGGTATTTCAGTCCATCAGGAGGATATTAATCGTATATTGGTGCGAAAAGCAGAGGAAGGAAAGAAAGTCGTTCGATTAAAGGGCGGCGATCCTTTTGTATTTGGAAGAGGTGGAGAAGAAATACTGGCCTTACAAAAAGCAGGCATCGATTTTGAAGTGGTACCGGGTATCAGTTCATCTCTGTCAGCTCCGGCACTGGGCGGAATTCCGGTTACTCACAGGAACGTAAGCAGGAGCTTTCATGTTATTACAGGCCATAGGGATAACGAGGAAGGAGACTGGGATTTTAAAAATCTTGCGAAAGTCGAGGGTACTCTTATCTTTCTCATGGGTATGGAGAGCATTAAGACTATAACTGCTGAACTGATAAAAGAAGGCAAAGACAGTAATACTCCGGCTGCAGTCATTTCAAATGCCGCCAGAGATAATCAGATAACTGTAAGAGGAACCTTAGGAACCATATCTGAAATAGCAAATGGCAGGAACATAAAATCACCTGCTGTTATAGTAATTGGTGAAACGGCTGCGTATCGTTTCTTATCCGGTAAGAAAGGTAAACTGTCCGGTGTGCGTATAGGTATAACCGGAACAGAAAGCTTTGTAAGAAAGCTCTCCGATGCCTTAAGAGAAGAGGATGCAGCGGTAATAAATCTAGGTTTTCTGACGGTTAAAAAGCATACCAGGTCATTGGAATTCAAAGAACTTATCGCCAGATTATTTGAATATACCTGGCTTATATTTACCAGCAGTAACGGGGTTCAGATATTTTTTGAAGCATTAAAGGAAGAGAAAATAGATTTCAGGCGTTTAGCAGCTTTTAAAATTGCTGCGGTAGGACAGGGAACGGCTGATGCTATAGCAAGTTTTGGCTTTATGGCAGATTATGTTTCAGAGAAAGGCAATGGAGGAGCACTTGCAGGAGAGCTGCTTCCATTTCTGACAGAGCAGGACAGATTATTACTTCTTCGGGCTGGGAATGCATCGGGAGATATGACAATTGTACTAAAGAATAATCATGTAGTATTCGAGGACTTCCCTTTATATAGTCTGGTACCCGAGGAATATAAAAAGCAGAGAGTACTAAAAGAGATATCTGATGTAGACTATCTTATATTTGCCAGCAGCCTGGGAGTAAAAGAATTCTATCATGAACTGCCGGAGAATCTGAAAAAGTCCATTAAAGCAAAACTTGTATGTATGGGTGAGGCTACCAAGGATAGATTAAAAGCCCTTGGAAATAAAGAAATATTACAGGCAGAGAAAACAACAATATCCTCACTGGTTCAGACTGTAGCGAGGGATTATGCTGATAATAAAGAGGATGCAGAATGATTAGACGAAGAAGATTAAGAGTAAGTGAAAATATCAGGACTATGGTACAGGAAAATAGCCTGAGAATAGCAGAACTGGTACA
This sequence comes from Anaerocolumna sp., assembly GCA_029256725.1. GTDB lineage: Bacteria > Bacillota > Clostridia > Lachnospirales > Lachnospiraceae > Anaerocolumna. The sequence continues at coordinate 60,625 of JAQSXJ010000005.1, forward strand.
TCCTATATTTGTAATAGAGGGAAATGATATAAAGAATCCAATTAACTCCATGCCGGGAATCTATCAATACTCCATAGACAGATTAGGAGAAGAACTGGAAAGAGTCAGAGCATGTGGTATCAAGAGTGTATTACTGTTTGGGATTCCGGAACATAAGGATGAGATTGGAAGCGAAGCTTATAACAAAGAAGGAATAATTCAAAGGGCTATCCGGTATATAAAAGATAACTATAAGGAACTGACGGTAATTGCTGATATCTGTCTTTGTGAATACACAGACCATGGTCATTGCGGAATCGTAAGAGAGGGACAGGTAATCAATGATGACACTCTGTTATTATTATCAAAAGCCGCGGTAACCTGTGTTATGGCAGGAGCGGATATCATAGCACCATCTGATATGATGGACGGACATGTTGAAGCTATTCGCAGAGCATTGGATGAAGAAGGTTTTGTGAATACTCCTATAATGGCATACAGTGCGAAATTTGCTTCCGGTTACTATGCTCCTTTCAGAGAGGCAGCTCACTCTGCACCGGGCTTTGGAGACAGAAAGACTTATCAGATGGATTATTCCAATGGCAGGGAAGCTGTGAGAGAGATAGAAGATGATATCAGGGAAGGTGCAGATATTATTATGGTAAAGCCTGCACTTGCCTATCTGGATGTTGTTCAGTCAGCAGCCCAGACGGGTTACCCGGTTGCGGTATATAATGTCAGTGGTGAATATGCCATGGTAAAAGCTGCTGTAGCACTTGGTTATCTGGATGAGAAAAAAGTTGTCTTAGAGAACCTTATGGCTATGAAAAGGGCAGGTGCGAATATTATTATAACCTATCATGCCCTTGATGCTGCAAAGTGGTTAAGTGAGTGATTTAGGGGAAGGTAAGTAAAAAATAAGATTTTCTGTCGCCGTCTGCGGTGGAATGGAGAAAAGAGTGAAAGAAATTATATATTGAAAGGATGCCACGTTAAGATTCTTTCACTCCTTATTATTGGTGGCAGTATCGCAGGCCAGCCTGCGATATGCAAGGGGTATAAAGTATGAAAGATCAGGAGTCACAGAAGCTTTATGAAGAAGCTCTAAAATATATGCCCGGTGGGGTCAACAGCCCTGTCAGGGCTTTTCGTCAGGTGAATCGTAATCCGCTGTTTATAGAGAAAGGAATTGGCAGCCGTATTTATGATACTGACGGCAATGAATTTATAGATTATGTAGGTTCCTACGGACCGCTGATTTTAGGACATGCCAGGGATGAGGTAGTGGAAGCCGTAAGAGAAGCAGCAGTCTACGGACTTACCTTTGGAGCTCCCACAAGACGTGAAATACATCTGACAGAATTGATACAGGAATGCGTCCCATCAATGGAAATGGCGAGACTTGTAAATTCAGGAACAGAAGCAGTTATGAGTGCCCTCAGGCTTGCCAGAGGTTATACAGGACGTAAAAAGATTATTAAATTCACCGGTTGTTATCACGGACATTCAGACGGACTTTTGGCTAAAGCAGGTTCCGGCTTATTAACCCAGGCTCTGCCGGATAGTCTTGGAGTGCCAAAAGCATTTACAAAGCATACTCTCCTGGCTGATTATAACGATGCAGAAGGTGTCAAAGAATTATTCCATAAATATAAAGGTGAGATTGCCGCAGTAATTGTTGAGCCGGTAGCAGCCAATATGGGTGTTGTGCTTCCGGAACAGGACTTCCTCTCCTTCCTGCGGAAAATAACTGAAGATAACGGAACTCTTCTGGTATTTGACGAGGTTATCACCGGTTTTAGACTGGCTTTAGGTGGTGCTCAGGAATATTTCCATATCAAACCTGACCTTACGACCTTGGGTAAGATTGTGGGAGGCGGAATGCCCATAGGTGCATATGGGGGAAGACGAGAAATCATGGAGAAAATAGCTCCCTTAGGACCGGTTTATCAGGCAGGTACCCTTGCTGGCAACCCTCTGTCAACAGCTGCGGGTATTAAGACCCTTGAGCTGTTAAAGAACTCTCAGGGCTTCTATGAGGAACTGGCAGCGAAAGGAGAGCTGTTAAAGGGCAGAATTCAAACTGCCGGTAAGGGAAGAGTCAAAGTGAATTCTATCGGTTCTTTGTTATGCATTTATTTTGCAGATGAAGAAATTAGAGATTACAACAGTGCCATAACTGCCAGAGTAAAAGATTATGCGGTGTTTTTTGAGTATCTGTTAGAGAATGGAATTTATGCAGCTCCTTCTCAATTTGAAGCGATGTTCTTATCAGGAGCTCATACAGCAGAGGATGTTGAGTATACGGCACAGACTATTGAAAAGTATTTTGATTCTATATAAGAAAAACAGGAGGCATGGCCAATGAGTGGAATATATATAGTCGGAGGAGGAGCCTCAGGGCTTTTTGCAGCAATATGTGCAGCAAGAAGAAACAAAAAGGTTACGATACTGGAACACAAGGACAAGCCTGGGAAGAAAATTCTTGCAACAGGTAATGGAAAATGCAATTATACCAATCTGATTCAAAAGGAAGATTGCTACCGCAGCAGTAATCCGTTTTTTGCAAGGGAAGTTATTAATGCATTTGATGTTAATGCTACCGTTGATTTTTTTAAGGAGATTGGTATTTATCCATTGGATAGAAATGGATACCTGTATCCTAATTCAGGACAGGCTTCTTCTGTATTAGAGGTGTTATTACTGGAGGCGGAGCGAACCGGTGTTACCATTGAATGCAATGCTCATGTGCAGAAAATTGATAAGAATCTTTCTATTTATACTGCTGATAGAAAATACCAGGCAGACGGTATTATCCTGGCAGCAGGCGGTAAGGCAGCACCTGCCCATGGTTCGGATGGAAGCGGCCTTTCTATCGCCCGTGAATTAGGGCATAACATCCTCACACCTTTACCGGCACTTGTACAGCTAAAATCGGGAGCGAAATACTTTAAGACTCTCTCAGGCGTTAGAACAGAAGCGGAAGTCAGACTGTATGTTGATCATCAGATGAAAGTATTTGAAAAAGGTGAGGTCTTACTTGCTGAATATGGATTGTCCGGAATTCCGGTAATGCAGATAAGCCGTTATGCAGCAGAAGCTCTTAGCAGAGGCAGTAAAGTAACAGCAGTACTTGATTTTCTTCCATTTCTCACGAAAGAAGAATTAAAAGAAATGCTGTATATCAGATTAAAGCGCAATGTGAAAGGGACTCTCGAAGAGGCTTTTCTGGGACTTCTAAATAAGAAACTTGCTTATGTGGCAATAATGGAGAGCAAATTAGATCCCTATAATAGAATAAAGGATATAAAAGATTCTCAGCTGATACAACTTGTGAAGCAGTTAAAAGAATGGAAGGTGCCCATAACAGACACACATTCCTTTGAACATGCCCAAGTAATGGCAGGGGGAATTGACACAAAGGAAATTAATCCTGTAACGATGGAGTCAAAGCTTATAAAAGGACTTTACTTTGCCGGAGAGATTATAGATGTTGACGGTACCTGCGGCGGGTATAACCTGCAATGGGCATGGTCCAGCGGTTATGCGGCTGGTACGCATATCTAAGCAGGCTGAAATGTGTTTAAATCTGCTATGATATCTATTTTAAATTATGTGTATACTAAAACCTTTTACAATTGAAAGGTAACAACTAAAATTCAGCGTATAGAATTAAAAGTAGTTGTTAATTTGCTCTATGGGCAGAAAAAGAGGTAAATAATGTTACAAATATCCCAGTTAAAATTAAGAGTTGGTCATAGTTCAGGGGATTTATATAAACTGGCAGCAAAGACTTTAAAAATAACAGAGCAGGAAATACAAAAGCTTGTTATAACAAAGAAATCCATTGATGCCAGAAAAGAAGATATATTTTATGTCTATCAGGTAGAGGTACAGATAGCAGCAGAAGAGAAAAAACTTACAAAGCTGAAGGCACCAAATGTAACAGCTGCACAAGCAGCTGGTTATGATTTTAAACCATCAGGTTTAAATAAGCTTTCTTCACGGCCTGTTATAGCCGGCTTTGGTCCTGCCGGATTATTCTGCGGATTAATGCTTGCCAGAAGCGGCTATCGCCCTATTATTCTGGAACGAGGAGAAGAGGTTGACAGGCGTGTAAAATCAGTAGAGGAATTCTGGAAAGGTGAGAAGCTCAAGGTAGAGTCCAATGTTCAATTTGGGGAAGGAGGAGCAGGAACTTTTTCTGATGGTAAGCTTAATACCCTTGTTAAGGACAAATGGGGAAGAAATCATGAAGTTCTAAAGATTCTTGCCGAGCATGGAGCACCGGAGGAAATCTTATACCTTAACAAACCTCATATTGGTACAGATAAGTTAAGAGATGTGGTAAAAGCCATGAGAGAGGAAATAAAAAGCCTTGGCGGTGAAGTCAGATTCGACACCTGTCTTACGGATATACAGACTGAAAAGGGAACAATAACAGGAATAGAACTTAACCATAAGGAATTTCTTCCCTGCGATTGTCTCGTGCTGGCGTTAGGACACAGTGCAAGGGATACCTTTAAGCTTCTCTGGGAGAAGAAAATGAAACTGACACCAAAATCCTTTGCTATTGGACTTCGTATGGAACACCCGCAGATTCTTATCAGCCGGAATCAGTATGGTGACAGGTACACAGAACTTCCACCGGCAGATTACAAACTGACTCACAATGCTGTGAATGGCAGAGGAATTTACTCCTTTTGCATGTGTCCCGGAGGGTTTGTTGTAAATGCTTCTTCGGAAGAAGGACGTCTTGCAGTAAATGGTATGAGTAATCATGCCAGAGATGAAAGGAATGCAAACAGTGCGTTGATCGTAACAGTTACCCCGGAAGATTTTAAGGGAACTGTTCTAAAAGACGGACAGGCGTTTCAAGAGATGTATGGAGGGACTCCTTTAGAGGAGAATCCTATGATAGGTGTTGAGTTTCAGAGGATTTGGGAAGCGAAAGCTTATGAAGCAGGAAAAGGTCGTATACCGGTGCAGCTCTATGGCGATTTCAAACATAACAGGGCAAGCAGCGGCTTTGGCAGTATAACGCCTAACACCAAAGGTGATTATAACCTGGCAAACTTAAGGGATTGCCTGCCGGAATACGTATCAACTGCACTGATAGACGGAATCCAGGCTTTTGAGAGAAGAATAGAAGGCTTTTCTAACGAAGAGGCGGTTTTAGCCGGAGTAGAGACAAGAACCTCTTCACCCCTTCGTATGGAAAGAGATGAGTTCTTTGAATCCAGTATAAAAGGGATGTATCCCTGTGGTGAAGGTGCTGGCTATGCCGGTGGTATCACTTCTGCAGCAATTGATGGAATCAAGGTATTTGAAGCTATTGCTTCCAAATATAAGGCAGATTAAGCATATAATTAGAATGAAGTGGAATTATATGTATACCAATAGAGTAACATGGTAAAGGAATACAGTATTTTTATCAAAAATACAAAGCGGATATTTACACCGCATGGAAATTAATGTACAATAACAATAATTGTTATGAATATTAAGAGGGCTGTCATCATAGAGAGGGAATAAGCCTCAGGGAAGGATGAATCATAAGTGTCTTGCAGAGAACTGTTAAAGGATAAGAAAAGGATTGTTATTAAGATTGGATCATCTTCATTGACTCATGAAGAAACAGGACGTATCAACCTTTCTAAAATGGAGAAATTAGTACGTATACTAACGGATATCAGAAATCAGGGGAAAGATATTATATTGGTATCTTCCGGTGCCATTGCAGTAGGCAAGGAAACCCTGGGGCTGCAAAAAAGGCCTGCTGAGAAGGCTGAGAAGCAGGCTTGTGCGGCAGTTGGCCAGGCCAGACTGATGATGGTATATCAGAAGTTATTTGCGGAATACAATCAGATTCCGGCACAGATATTAATGACCAAATATACAATGATTAATGATATCAGCAGAGAAAATGCTTCTAACACCTTTGAAGAACTGTTCCGAAAAGGAGTTATCCCAATTGTAAATGAAAATGATACCGTTTCTACCGATGAGATTGAGTTCGGTGATAATGATACGCTGTCAGCCATTGTTACTGCACTGATACAAGCTGACCTCTTAATACTGCTGTCTGATATAGACGGACTCTATACGGATGATCCAAAGAAAAATCCCGAAGCTGAGTTTATAGATTATGTTGAGCAAATTGATGCTGATCTTAATAATATGGCGAAGGATTCAGCATCTTTAGTAGGTACAGGCGGAATGGCAACAAAGATCAGTGCTGCTAAGATTGCTACAGCTTCTGGTGCAGACATGGTAATAGCCAATGGCGAGGATGTCAGTGTAATCAGTGCTATTGTAAGCGGAGAGAAGAAAGGTACATTCTTTAAGGCTCATAGAGATGAACAGTTTAAATTATTGGACTATATCAGTACAAAACAATACTCCAAATAAGAAAATAGAGTGTATTAGTAAACTGTAATAAGTTTATAAACACACATTAAGAAGAGGAATACAAATGGAAGATTCAAAATTGACAAGAATAAATGAATTATATAAAAAATCTCAGGAAACAGGTCTAACAGCGGAAGAAAAAGAAGAACAGGTGAAACTTCGCAGCGAGTACATCCAATCTGTGAGAAATAATTTAAGAGGTACGCTTAATCAGATAAGTATCTTAAATCCTGACGGGACTGTAACTGAGCTTTCAAAGAAGGATAAACACTAATGATAAAGGAAGAAATCAGGCAGGTAATCAGAAGGCAGAAAGCATCACTCTCAAAGGATGTAATAGACCTGCAGAGCAGTTTGATTAGAGAGCAATTCCTGGCATTAAAAGAATATAAGGAGAGCAGTCAGATAATACTCTATGCTGCATTTAACCAAGAGGTAAATACGCTGCCTTTAATCAGGCAGGCTCTCCTTGATGGCAAGAAGGTAGCACTTCCACGCGTGATGAAAGATAATATCGAATTTTACTATATCAGCTCTCTTACTGATCTGGCAGAAAGTTCTTTTGGAATTCCTGAGCCGGAGCCTGTAGATAAACTTGAATGGGAGAAGGGCAGCAATTTGATTTTAGTACCGGGTCTGGCCTTTGATAAACAGGGAAATCGCATAGGCTACGGAAAGAGCTATTATGACAGGTATTTTGGGGCTCACCGGGAATCATTTCTAAAGATTTGTTTTGCATATGGTTTTCAGGTTTATGAGGAAATACCTTTTGAAACTCACGATGTTAAAATAGATATTCTTATAACAGAAGATGGTGTATTAAGAATATAAAACTGGTGTCTTAACTTCAGAATTTGTTTAGTTGTTTGCGTTAATATAAGCTCAGATAAAAAAAGACAAACAGGCTACTACAAACCGGAACGCCTATCCCGGCATAAAGAAATTATCAAACACGCCCAGGACATGTAATCGATTGTTCAATTAAATCAATGTTTATGATATTTTATAAAGATAAGAATTAACAGAAAGGGTGATTTCATGGAATTAGTAGAAATAGGACAAAAGGCAAAAAAAGCAGCAACCAGTTTAAATACTCTCAGTCAGGAAAAGAAAATTGCCGGATTGAAAGCAGCAGCCCAAGCATTAAAAGGTCACACGGATAAAATACTTCAAGCTAATTCTTTAGATGTGGAAAATGCCAAAGAAAACGATATGACGGATGCGCTTATTGACAGACTGCGGTTAACAGAAGCCAGGATTGAGGCAATGGCGGAAGGTCTTATTGATATTGCAGGTTTAGAGGATCCTATCGGTGAAGTCTTATCCATGAAAGAAAGACCAAATGGACTGTTGATTGGACAGAAAAGGGTTCCAATGGGAGTTATCGGTATTATTTATGAATCCAGACCAAATGTAACAGCAGATGCTTTCGGTTTATGTTTTAAAACTGGTAATGCAGTGATATTAAGAGGTGGTAGCGATGCAATTCATTCCAACACTGCCATAGTTGATGTTATAAGAGAAGCACTTGATCGTACTGGCATAACAGAAGATGCCATACAATTGGTTATGGACACCAGCAGAGAAACTGCAAAACAGTTAATGTGCCTGAATAAGTATATTGATCTTTTAATACCCAGAGGTGGTGCGGGACTTATTAAAACAGTAGTAGAAAACAGTACCATTCCGGTAATAGAGACAGGCACCGGCAACTGCCACATATTTGTGGATGAAACCGCTGATTTTGAGATGGCTCTAAATATTATACACAATGCCAAGACCCAGCGTCTGGGTGTCTGTAATGCTTGTGAGTCCTTGGTAGTGCATAGCAGAATAAAAGAAACATTTATTCCGGCTTTATATGAAATGCTTGAGGAGAATCAGGTTGTTATCAGAGGGGATGAAATTTCCAGAGAAATTTGCCCGAATATAGAAGCAGCAACTGAGGAAGATTATGCTACGGAATATCTGGATAAAATTATATCCTTAAAAGTAGTGGATTCCATTGAGGAAGCCATCGAGCATATTAATCAATATAATACCGGTCACTCAGAAGCAATTATTACAAAAGACTATAACAATTCCATGAAATTTCATAACGAGATAGATGCAGCAGCAGTTTATGTTAATGCGTCAACCCGTTTTACCGATGGCGCAGAGTTTGGGTTTGGAGCAGAAATCGGAATCAGTACTCAAAAACTTCATGCCAGAGGACCTATGGGACTACATGCATTAACTTCTACGAAATATATCATTTTCGGCAGTGGACAAACAAGACCCTAAGGAAAATGGTTACGTAAACTACAAAACGAATTTAAACTGCCTATGGAATTTGATTTATCAAGGGCGTGTCAGAATATCTTTCTATGAAGTGACACATTCCGGTGAATCCTGTTGCATAGGCATTTTAGCAGTCAGTGATAATTCAATTTAATTACATACAAAGAGGGGCAGATATGAATAAGCTGGAAAGACTGTTACATAAGGCAAAGAAATTACAGGAGCCAGAAGCAGGCACTGTTCAGGAGTATAATGATACACTGTGGGATTTAGGACGGCAGGTATTGACTCTTTATATTAAAGGTAAAATAAATATTGAAAAAAATAGCGTCTGTCAAGTTCGTGACGAGGATGAATTAAATCTCAGCAGTTTTGTGAAAGAGGCTGGGAAATATCCGCCTGCGGGAAAAGACCGTGAAGTTGATGAATGCAGATTTACAGAAGCCATAGCGTACTGTCATCTTGATTTGTCTAAGGTGACAGAAGAAGCAGCCGGTAACAGATATCACGTTTCTTACAATTATTATCGCGGTGATAATAATCCTAGAGGAGTACCTGCAGCACTTGCAGATTTGATTTTAAGAGTATTTCGGATATGTAGTTATTATGATATTGATATTGAAACTGTCATAAATGAAAAGCATGAACATTATAAAAAGAATTTAATCGAAAATAAGTATTTGCATTAATAGGGGAGAATATAAAGTTGTATATTCATAATAATATTGGTTGCTTCTGATATTATAGACATGGATAATCGGCATTTATATAAATTAAATTATTAATATACAGTAGAAAAGATGCATGTTATAATTTACCTGTATATAAAGTAATAGGGGGAAAGTAAGTTGAAAAAGTACAAAAGATATTTAGTTTTATTTACTGCCTTGGCAATATTTCTTAGCTGGAGCAGTCAAGCATTACATGTTAGTGCAGCGGCTAAAGTAACAAAAATTGTTCAATCCTATATCGAAGACTCAGAAAACAATAGGCAGAGGAGTGTATTAAAAGGCTATACCAAAGCAGGAAAGCTTGTGTGGACCTACAAAACAGGGTGGGCAGTTCAAACGGAGTTAGAAACCATATCTCCCTATTTTAAAAATAATAATATAATCTATGTGGTTGTTGAAAGTAAAGTTATTGCATTAAACAATAACACAGGCAAAGTGCTTTGGAAAACCAAAAGTGTAGCTGGTGCTTCTGTACATTATGCATTTGATAAAAAAGGTGTTCTGTATATTGGCGGTTATTACGGACCCGATGTTGTAGCAATTGATAAAAAAGGTAAAGTCCTATGGCAAGTCGCTGATGCTTCAAATGGAAAAGCTTATTGGCCATATAAAATTAATTTGTTGTCTGATAAGATAGAAATCGTTTATGACAGTGATTCAGAATATGAAGGAAGAGCATATGTGGATTACAAAGGTAAGATATTGGAGTATAAAGAAGTAATAAGAAAAAATTAATATATTTATGCTGGGTATTAGTGCAATACCACCAGTTTTTACTTAGTAATCATAGTTGTTTTTCTGATTTTGTTATGAGAGGATGAGAGCATTATGTTAATATCGCTATTTCTGATATTTTTATATTTAACAGTTGGTTTTGTATTTTTTCGCTTGGCTGTGTATTTCGGAAAGAAATTATTTCGTTTCCATAACTTATTTATATATTTAAAGAGAACCATCTTAAAATTAAGATACAGATATGTTAAATAGTGCTGTTAGAGATTTTCTCTAAGCCTGTACATTGCTGTTAAGCCCTGCTTTGAGTTACTTGAGTATTGTATTTTCAGGCTACATAAGATATAATTTTAGGATGCAGCACCAGATAAATGTATATTGAAAGTTGAGAATATGGAATGAGCAGTGTACTTATGAATCTTGATGAATTTGATTTAAATAGCAAAGAACCTATAACCGAGCCTGAGCGTCAGTATTACTTTATGGCAAAATGCAGGGAATGGGTAAGAAATAAAGAGAATGAAATTAATCGTCCTCTGACATTTTCTGTTGTTACCTTTGGATGTCAGATGAATGCCAAGGATTCAGAGAAGTTGGCAGGAATCCTGGAGCAGATAGGTTATCAGCAGATAGAAGGCGAAGAAGCTGATTTTGTAGTTTACAATACCTGTACGGTCAGAGAGAATGCCAATACCCGTGTATATGGAAGACTGGGACATTTGAACGGATTAAAGAGAAAGAATCCCAATATGATGATTGCCCTCTGCGGCTGTATGATGCAGGAGGATGCAGTTGTAGATAAGATAAAGAAGAGCTATCGTTTTGTAGATATGATATTTGGTACTCATAATATCTTTAAAATGGCGGAGCTTATGCATACCAGAATTCACAGTAAGACTATGATAATAGATATCTGGAAGGATACCAACTTAATTGTAGAGGATCTGCCCAGCGAGAGAAAATACCGCTTTAAAGCAGGTGTAAATATCATGTATGGCTGCAACAATTTTTGCAGTTATTGTATTGTCCCTTATGTTAGAGGCAGGGAGAGAAGCAGAAATCCCGAGGATATTGTAAAGGAAGTAAAGGAACTGGTGGCTGATGGTGTAATTGAAATTATGCTTCTTGGTCAGAATGTCAATTCCTATGGTAAAAGCCTGGAGGAGAAGACCACCTTTGCAGGACTGCTTAAGATGCTGGAGGAAGTAGAGGGTCTTGTGAGAATTCGTTTTATGACTTCTCATCCTAAAGATCTATCCGATGAATTAATTGAAGTCATGAAGAATTCAAAGAAGATATGTAAGCATCTTCATTTACCGGTGCAAGCCGGCAGTACCAATGTATTAAAGAAGATGAACAGAAGTTATACCAAAGAAGATTACTTAAGCTTGGTTGACAGGATAAAGACAGCTATGCCTGATATATCACTTACGACAGATATCATTATTGGTTTTCCGGGAGAGACTGAGGAGGATTTCTTAGAAACCCTTGAGGTAGTGGAAAAAGTGCGTTATGACAGCGCCTACACCTTCCTTTATTCCAAACGCTCTGGTACTCCTGCTTCTGTTATGGAGAATCAGGTAGAAGAACTTGTTGCTAAGGATCGTTTTGACAGGTTGCTTAAAGTAGTACAGAAGATTTCTTCTCAAAGGACAGCAAGAGTAGCAGGAAATGTGGAAGAAGTACTGGTAGAAGAGATTAACGGACAGGATCCTACTCTTATGACCGGAAGGCTCAGCAATAATATTCTTGTACATTTTAAAGGTTCGGAAGAACATATTGGAAAAATAGTAAAGGTTAAGCTGGCCGAGTGTAAAGGATTTTATTATCTGGGAGAACTATATAATTGAAATAAGTTATAATACCTGTAAAAGCATAAAAAACCAGGGAATCAAGTAGGAATATACTTAAGTAGGTAGAATGTGGAATTTGGCTTATATTTTGTAAACATAAAATAAGAAATACTATGTAAGTTGGATTATAGTTTTTACTTTTTCAGGCCATGAAACCTGAAAAGTTGATAAGCTTAATTCAACTTATTTATCTTTCTGACAATACTTATATACAATTATAATAGCAGTTTTTCGAAAAACAGGAAAAATATAATTATTTCATATATCTGTTGGTAAAAATTAATGAAAGCTATGAAGGTTTTTAGGCTATTGTGTCTAATATCGGTGGAATTTGACATAATGCATAAAAATTTAATGGGGATACTTGACATACTCATGAAAACAGTATAAAATTTATATGTTGTATATTTGTACAATGAAAATTTAATAAGGAGGTGCTCCAGTGCCGGATTATATAATAGCTACAATTATATTATCTATTATCGCAACCTCGGCCATCGTTGTTCCTCTTGTCTGGAAACTTGCTATTTCCTACCATGTTAAGGTTGTAGAAGCCAAGATAGGTACCGCAGAAGAAAAAGCAAGGGAAATCATAGATGAAGCTTTAAAAACAGCTGAAACTAAGAAAAGAGAAGCCTTACTTGAAGCAAAGGAAGAGTCCTTAAAGACTAAGAATGAGTTAGAGAAGGAAACGAAGGAAAGACGAGCAGAAGTTCAACGTTATGAAAAAAGGGTTCTGTCAAAGGAAGAAACCTTAGACAGGAAAATCGAAGCACTCGAGAAGAAAGAATCCAGACTCTCTGCAAAAGAGGCTGAACTTGACAAAATCAAGGCAGAAGCTGAAGAGCTTCATGCAAGACAGCTGCAGGAATTGGAGAAGATTTCAGGACTTACCTCCGAACAAGCGAAAGAATATCTTTTAAAGACAGTTGAAGACGAAGTTAAGCATGAAACTGCAATGTTAGTTAAGGAACTTGAAAGCAAAGCAAAAGAAGAAGCAGACAAAAAGGCAAAGGATTATGTTGTTACTGCAATACAGAAATGCGCAGCAGATCACGTGGCAGAAACTACCATATCCGTTGTACAGCTTCCAAATGATGAGATGAAAGGAAGAATTATCGGAAGGGAAGGAAGGAACATTCGTACCCTTGAAACCCTTACAGGTGTTGATCTTATAATAGATGATACCCCTGAAGCCGTTATTCTATCCGGATTCGACCCTATCAGAAGAGAAGTGGCAAGAATTGCCCTTGAAAAACTGATTGTGGACGGACGAATCCATCCTGCAAGAATTGAAGAGATGGTGGAGAAGGCTCAAAAAGAAGTTGAAGTCATGATTCGAGAAGAAGGTGAAGCAGCAACTTTAGAAGTTGGTGTTCATGGAATTCATCCAGAGCTTGTCAGACTTCTCGGTAAGATGAAGTTTAGAACAAGTTATGGACAAAATGCTTTAAAACATTCTATAGAAGTTGCCCAATTATCCGGTTTACTTGCCGGTGAGATAGGCGTTGATATCAGAATGGCAAAGAGAGCCGGATTACTGCATGATATTGGTAAATCTGTTGACCATGAAATGGAAGGCTCACATATTCAAATCGGTGGTGATGTGGAACCTGAATCATTGATTGCATGCATCGTACAGGCTGCGGACACCATTTCGGCTGCGAGACCAGGTGCCAGAAGAGAAACATTAGAAACATACACAAACAGATTGAAGCAATTAGAAGATATCTCCAATAGCTTTAAGGGAGTAGATAAGTCATTTGCGATACAAGCAGGCAGAGAAGTTCGTATTATGGTAGTGCCAGATCAGATATCTGATGCAGACATGATATTACTTGCCCGTGACATATCAAAGCAAATTGAATCTGAGTTGGAGTATCCAGGTCAGATTAAGGTTAATGTAATCAGAGAATCACGAGTGACAGATTACGCAAAATAATGAATAGTTATTAAGATGGTCGAAATTCCTAATACAGGAATTTCGCCATCTTTTTTTGAAAAGACATATTTTAATGCTTTAAATTGATGAAATGATGATTAGCAAAGTGTACCGATTACCGTATTAGGTAACCCGGATTGTATCATCTGGATTGTATCATGGAGATATTTTGGAGTACGAAGTCATACTACATCTCAAGATGAGGGGAAATACTTATATGTAAGAAGTTTTCAAATACAATCTAATTAAATAAGTTGTATATCAGGAATGGAACCAGGAGGATTACAGATGGATAAAATAGGATTCATAGGGGTTGGAAATATGGGATTGCCTATGCTTATGGGAGCCGTAAGAGTGTTCGGCAAGGAATCACTTCTGTTTAACTGTGTGAGGGCTGAAAGAAAAGAATTTATAAATCAGAAAACCGGTGTTAATTTCGTAAATAACAACAAGGAATTGGTCCAGTCCTGCAAATATATTGTATTAGCCGTAAAACCTCAGTTTTTTCATGAGGTTTATGCAGATATTAAGGACAGTATTACAAAGGAGCATGTTTTGATTTCTGCAGCAGCAGGTATTACGATTGCTGCCATGAAAGAGGCACTTGGTGATTCTGTCAGAGTGGTGCGCTCCATGCCGAATACTCCGGCACTTGTAGGAGAAGGAATGACAGCAGTCTGCTATTCCAGGGATGAGTATGCCAAGGTTGAGAAAGAACTGCTTCATATGTTCTTCCAATCCTTTGGTAAATATGAGGAATTTGATGAAAGTTTTATAAATGCTGTAATATGTGCCAGCGGCAGTTCGCCGGCATATGTATATATGTTTATTGAAGCGTTGGCAGACAGTGCAGTAAAGTATGGAATTCCAAGAGAGAAGGCATATAAACTGACGGCTCAGGCAGTAATGGGAGCAGCCAAGATGGTACTAGAGACAGGGGAGCATCCAGGAAAATTAAAGGATCAGGTGTGTTCGCCAGGTGGAACCACAATAGCTGCAGTGGAAGCTTTAGAGGAATTCGGATTCCGTAATGCGGTAATGAAAGCTACAGATGCCTGCTATGAAAAAGCGGTATCATTTAGTAAATAAAAGAGCAAAAAGTGCTGGGACTAAAACAATGAAGGCGAGTTGGTGAAGAAAAAGCTAAAAGGCATTTTATCAATCTCCTGAGTGGTACGTGTGCCAAGACACACAGATAGGAGTTATTATGGATAATGAATACAAACGTTTAAAGAGAACACCGGTGCATAAAGGCCATATTATTGATGTATATACAGATACTATGGGACTGCCAAGCGGAAAGACAGCTGATTGGGATTTTATTAGCCATAAAGGGGCTGCGGCTATTGTGCCTGTAACAGAAGATGGCAGAATAATTATGGTCAGACAATATAGAAATGCAGTAGAGAAATATACCCTTGAAATTCCAGCCGGAGGTCTTAATCCCGGAGAAGATATGAAGACCTGTGCAGGCAGAGAGTTAGAGGAGGAGACTGGTTACCGGTCAGAACAAATAGAGCATTTATTTGATCTGTATACCACGGTTGCCTTCTGTAATGAGAAAATAGGTATCTATTATACAGAGCATTTAATTCCTTCAAAGCAGAACCCTGATGAAGATGAATTTGTATCAGTGGAAAGCTATACAATAGAGGAACTGGTTGATTATATTTTTGCAGGGCAGATTGAAGATGCGAAAACAATTGCAGCTATTTTGGCTTATAAAACTAAAAGGAATAAATAACTTATCTATGCCGGCTTATATGCCGGCATTATTTTTGTATAAGCTTCATATGTTATCTTATAGACGTTGGCACAGGTGTTAGTATGAATTTTGTGAAGCAGCAATTGCGAAGGCTGGGTGAAGTTAAGGCAGGTCTTTTGTTAATGGCAATAGGAGCTGTTCTTGGTATAGTATTCGCCAGAGTATTTAAGAGTTTTTATCAGGGAAATATAAATATATTGGATAAAGATTATTTATATCAGATAAGGACAGCCTCCATTGATTATAAACTTTTGTTAAAGTATGTATATTGGGATCTTTTTAAGAATTTTATTCTCTTTTGGATGGTATGTGTAACCTCACTTGGGATTCCATTTATATGCCTATGCCTTGTTTATATCGGATTTCAGAGCAGTTTTTTTGTCACGGTAATACTTATGGAGTATCATTTTAAAGGACTATTATTGATATTTGGTTACACCTTTCCTCAGTATCTGATTTACATACCGGTTGCTTTGATTTCCATTCGATGTGCATACTGGCTCTGCAAGAGTCTGCGATATGATATGACAAGCAAGAAAGGAAAGAGAGAAAAAATAGGAAAATATATGTTTCTGGTAATATTACTGGGAATGGTTCTGGCACTGGGAGGGTTATCGGAAGCATACATTGGATCCTATATTATAAGAAAAATATTGTATTTCTTTTAAAAAACTGAGGCTATAGGCAATCAAAGCGTGTCTATAGCCTCAGCTTATTTTATCATTTTAGACAAATGTAAAAAACTTATTGACTTTTATTTTCGACAAATGTAAAAAACCTATTGACTTTTATTTTAGGCAAGTGTAAAATATCATAAAGGAAATGTTAAAATAAGGATAATAAACATTGGGAAACAGTAAGAAATCGGAAGGAGAGGCAAGAGTGAAAGAAAATTATAAATTGAAAGGATGTCACGCCAGGATTCTTTCACTCCTTATTATTTGTGGCAGTATCGCAGGCCAGCCTGCGATATGCAATGGGTGTAAATAATGAAAGACATGAAGAAACTACCGGAGGCAGAATTTGAAATAATGAAGGTTATCTGGACAAACGAACCGCCTATTACAACCAATATAATAATGGAGCAGTTAGGTAATCTACGTGGCTGGAAAGCACCGACTATTATCTCTTTGATGCTTCGGTTAGTGGATAAAGGCTTTCTTAAGACCGAAAAGAATGGCAAAGAAAGAACATATTTTCCGCTAATCACACGGGAAGAATATTTAAAGCTCGAAACGGGGAATTTTATGAAAAACTATCATGAGAATTCTTTTCTTAGTCTCGTTAATACCCTTTATGATGATAAGAGGGTAAATGATAAGGACTTGGAAGAATTAATGGAATGGGTAAAGAGCAGGAGGAAATAGGATGGAGAAGCTTTTATCATTGGTAGCCGTAAACACGGTTACTATGTCGCTGCTGATTATCTGCTTTCTTTTTATAACACCGAGATTGTCAAATAAATATCATTCTAAATGGATTTATTATTCCTGGCTGTTGATTGTAATTGGGTTGATTGTACCCTTTCGAATCCAATTTAATATAATACTTGAACATTCCGTTAGCGATCCGGTATATGTTCAGGATTATTATTCAGGAGAAGAACAGGATATCTACCTTACTGAGGGAAATGAGCCGGAGAGTGTAAGTATCTCCTGGTATCAGATTGCAGGAGGAATATGGCTTAGTGGTTTAATTATTTATGTGATGTTCCAAAGCTGGAGGCATTACCGCTTTATAAAAATCTTGCATCGATGGGGAGAGGAGGATAAAAACACTTATGAATACATACTGCTCCAGAAGATAAGCTGGGAAATGGGAATATCGAAAACAGTCAGGTTATTGAATAATCCATGTATCACAAGCCCTATGCAGATTGGATTTGTTAAGCCTGTTATATTGCTTCCGTGCATGAATTTTACTGATCAAGAGCTTTCACTAATCTTAAGGCATGAGCTTATACATTATAAACGAAAAGATTTATGGTATAAAGGACTGATACTAATAGCAACGGCAATACATTGGTTCAACCCGTTGGTATTCGTAATGGGAAAAGCAATTAAAGAGCAATGTGAAATGTCCTGTGACAACGAAGTGGTAAAGGGGGCTGATGCTGAGAAAAGATTGCAGTATTGTGAAACTATTATAGGTATGATGCAGCAGCAATCGAAGGCAGAAACGGTATTTGCAGCCAATTTATCAAATGGAATCAGGGGATTAAAGAAAAGAATTCAATCCATTCTGGATGGGAGAGATAAGAAGACTGGTGCGGTAATCATGTGTCTGACCTTAATTGGAATACTGCTGACAGGAGCTAATCTGGTTACAGTTGCAGAAGGAAGAATAATTACCATAACCACTGACATAGCTGATACCATAGAAGATGAAGAAACAAGTATCAGTACAGTATTTGAATATTATTACAAGGAGACAGAGTAAGAAACCAGATGATGAGGATTAAGGTTATAATTAATTAATACAACTATGAAAGTGAAATCTCTAAGGGGTGATTGAAAATAGCTTTCAAACACTACCTAGTATTGAAAGGAGTTATAATGGATATCTCAATTAATCAAATCAATAAAATATATCAGGGAGGGAAGAAGGCTCTTAAGGATGTTTCCATAGAAATGAAGAGACCTGATCTTATTGGACTGGTTGGACCAAACGGTGCCGGTAAGTCAACCCTTATGAAGCTACTGGTAGCTGAATTACTGCCTACTGCCGGTGAGATAACAGTAGATGGTGAAGACTTGTTAAAAAATGAAATACAAATGAAAGCCTCCTTAGGCTATCTGCCGCAGACCTTTGGTTTATATGATGAGCTGACGGTATATCAGTTCTTGGACTATATGGCTGCTTTAAAAGGAATTAAAAACGGCAAAGAAGCTATTGATACAGTTATAAAAGAAACGAATCTGGAAGAGAAGAGAAAAGCAAAAATTAAAACTCTGTCAGGTGGTCAGCGACAGCGAGTAGGTATCGCTCAGGCCTTTTTAGGCAATCCTGGTTTACTGATATTTGATGAGCCTACCGTAGGACTGGATCCGGAGGAGAGGATTAATTTCCGGAATTTATTTTCAAAGAAAGCGGAAGATAAGATCGTAATATTATCTACACATATAATCGAGGATGTTCAGTCAATCTGTAACCGCTTGATCGTACTGCATGAAGGAAGGATTCGATATGACGGCACTCCGGAGCAATTGATCGTAATGGCCCAGGAACACGTAGGTATCATGGAAGAAAATAAGAAAGAAAAAGCTTACCATATTACAGCCCGTATAAATACCGCAAATGGAGTAATGTGCCGTATTGTAGCAAATGAATTACCGACAGAGGCTAAACCGGCAGAGCCTACTTTAGAGGACGCATATATGTATCTCATTACCAGAGAGGAAGTGAACGGATGAACTTTTTTTCCTATCTGAGAGTTGAAGCAGGGCGTATCTTTCGTGCCAGATTTACCTGGCTTATTCTTCTCCTAACGGTTCTTGCTCCATTGGCCGGATATTTTGTTTATAAACCTTCCAATACCCTAATGAGATCAGCCGCTTATATTGCGAACCCTGCGCTGGCAGGTGCCTTTGGAGGTGCTTTTCTATTTGCTGTACTGGCTCTTTATGAATTTGATATGATACATAGAAACAGAACAGCTGTTATTACAGACAGCATTGTATCACCGGTTCAGCTAAATGTCGTAAGAATGACTTCTCTCATAATAGCTGCAATTGGCTGCGGATTTCTAATTACGGTCTTGTATTTGCCTTATACGTTTATAACTCTTGGTTCTGTGTTCTCTCTGTCTTTATACTTAAAATGTTTCTGGGTCGTTACAGTTCCTGCATATATTATTGCTGTATTGTCAGTAACAGGAGTATATCAAATTGTTAGACGGGTGGACGTAAGTTTCCTTATCTTTCTCATCTTTGCCTGCGTTAATTTTACGGGATTGATGAATAATAGCTTTATCTTACGCTGGATCAATCCTGTTATACCAGTACTTTCAGATGACTTCGGCAACAACTATGTTCTGATGATGGTGCTTTATAACAGAATTTTTTGGTTTGTGTTACTTGGTGGAATTTGGATATTGTCATTGCTATGTGTCCGCAGATACGGAAAAAGTTTACTGGGTTCGCTGCTACATAATAGTAAAAAGATACTTTTGCCTTTTATGTCAATAATTATGATAACAGGTTCAGCTTTCTTATATATCGGACAGCCATTTATAGACAACAGCCCCCTTGAGATAAATTATGATGCCTATAATAAATTGGTCTATAACGAGAACATACAGCTGAAGAAATATTATGTTCAGATAACTCCAGATATCGTTACCGGAAAACAGTATGGGGTTCAGACGCTGCAGCTAATAAACAATAGCGGTCAGGAACAGGTTGGGATGGTATCAATTAATCCCGGTTATAAAATCCTTACTATGACTGCAAATGCAAGTACTATTGATTATACGGATCTTAAAGATGATGAGCTAAATCAGAAACAAATCAAATTTACTCTGCCTAAGGACAAAGAAATAGAGCTGGTCATTGAATTTGGCGGTTTTCCTAAGTTATGGAGTATTGAGGAGACATTTCCGGGGCAAACGGAGGTAAGCGGGGATTACATATTTCTTGTTAACCAGGATTTTGCCCCCGTTCCAGGGTTTTATGGAGCAGAGGAAACCATAGCGGATATTACATTACCCTCAAATCTTATACCGGTTACGGCAGCAGATACCATAGAAGTGCTTAAGGATAATAAAAATGGCACAACAACCTGGCGCAGCAGCGGTGGAGGCATTATTTGGCATCTATATGCAGCAGAGTATGATGTTAAACATATTGAAGCAGCCGGAGCAGACATTGATTTTTACTATAGTGCGAAACATAAAGCTGCCATGGAACGTGTTAAGATAAGTGATACCTTAAAAGAGGTTTTTGAATACTGCAATGAACATTACGGAGCCTTTCCCTTTATCTCAGCAGAACATCCCTTCAAACTAGTAGAGCTGACAGCTTATATGGGAGGCGGTTTCGCTATGGATGGATTGAGTGTTATGGATGAAAACTGTTTCAGCGAAGAAGGCCTGGGAGATCCTCTTAAGGGAGCCTCCGGTAATGAAGTTATGGCTCATGAGATTATACATCAGTGGTGGGGACTTGGAAAGATGTTTCCATGGGATGAAGAAAGCGGATGGTCCAGCGAGGGATTGACCGTCTATACAACCTATCGGTTGATGAAAGAAAAGTATGGTGCTGAATATGCGAGGAAACATTATGTTGAGGTATGGGAAAAACAAGTTTCGGAGTATTATCTGAATTTCTATCACAGAAATCCTGAATATCTGAATAAACTGCCGGAAAACTATCAGGCGAGGATTCATAATTCTAAACTTACGGTAATGAATTACTGTGAAATTCCTCTTAAGATCCTTAAAGCAGAAGAGCTGGTAGGCGGTGAGGATAAAATGGATCAGATACTGGCAGAAATATTTAAGAATTCAAGCCAGCCGGAACTGAGTTATCAGGAGTTTCTGGATGCCTGCGGTCTGACAAAGGAGGATCTAAACCTTGATTAAAATATTTGGATATGAAGCAAAACGACTGTTGTGGAATAAATTCTATGTTATACTTTTTGCAATTACTTTAATATACGGATGGTACACCTTATTTGGTGAAGTAATAATGGGTATATCAAATACCGCACCTTTCTCACCCTGGAGTTTTGGTTATTATCTGGCACAGGTAATGCCTGTCCAGTTAGTATGTATCTTGTTTTTTATTACATATATTTATTCTGCCAAAGAAAAGCGTGTCCAGCAATTGACACTGGCAACCTCAGTGGACACCGTTAAATATTTGCTAGTCCGCATTGCGGTTATCGGGATTGGATATCTGCTGCTGTGTATAGGGATCCTTGCACTTAGCTTTGGTTATTATTCTGTGATGTTTCAATTAAAGGATTTTACTGCTTTACTGCTGCCGGCGCTTGTAATACTGATTCCCCCGGTAATATTTGTACTGGGCATTGGATTATTGGCAGGGAGGATACACAATAGTCTGGTTTATGGATTGATGGCAGTCATCTTTATCAGCAGTTACATTGGTTTACCTTATGCCATAGATTTAACAGGAGGCAGTGTATTTCTTCGTTATCCGGTCATTTTAGGTACACTGGATCCAGCTTTTACATTGCCAATCTCATTTATACTAGGCAGAATAGGTTATGTGGCAATTGGATTGCTTCTGATCTGTTACTGCTGTCTGGCTAAGGTAAAGAAAAAATAGTAAAAACAGTGATACACTACAAGATTAAGTAGGTATTATTTAATATCGTAATCCTTCAGGAAACATTCTAATGAGCTTTACCGTAAAGAACTGTAATTTTGAATTGCAATTCCCAAAAATAGCAATTATAATGAGTATAATAGGACAACGTTATATCATTTAATTAAAGGAGAATTGCTGTATGAAAGCTACCCTGCAGGAATTTATTACATATATGACAGAGGTTAAGAATGCAAGTGTAAACACATGTCTTTCTTATAAAAATGATTTGACCAAGCTGGTTAATTATATGTATAAGCAAAATATTACGGAAGAAGATAAAATAAGTGAAACCAGTTTAAATTCCTATGTCCTGACACTGGAAAAGGAAGGCTTGTCGCCGGCTACGGTTTCTAGAAATATCGCTTCTATCAAAGCGTTTATTTTATATCTTATTAAGCACGGTAAAATGAAACATGACCCGACAGAGAGAATGAAGTCTCCGAAAATCGAGAAAAAACCTCATACTTCACTGTCAACAGAAGAAGTAAACGGACTTCTGGATCAGCCGAATATTAATACCATTAAAGGTATGAGGGATAAGGCGATGCTGGAGCTGTTATATGCTACAGGTATCAGGGTGACAGAGCTTATATCTATCAAAATGGAGGATTTGAACCTCAAGAACAGATTTCTAAAATGTGCCAATGCGAAAAAAGAAAGACTGATTCCCTTTGGCAATATGGCTATGCATGCTCTGGAGAATTATTTCAGCCTTGGTAGACCATCCTTAGTGGGGACTATAAATACGGAATTTCTTTTTACAAACCTTTCCGGGGAACCTATGAGCAGACAGGGATTTTGGAAGATACTGAAAAGTTATGGAAAAAATGCCGGAATAACCATGGAAATTACACCTCAGATTCTAAGGAATTCTTTTGCTGCTCATATGATTGAGAACGGAGCGGATTTAAGAAGTATTCAGGAATTTTTAGGTCATGCGGATATCTCCACTACCCAATTTTATCTTCAAAGCGGTGAACGTAAGCTGACGAAGGTGTATACAGATACTCATCCAAGAGCCTAGATAACGAAATTATAGAGGAAATATAAATACACTAACACATTGGTAGCAGAGGAAATGAAATATATAGGAATAGTAAGAGAGACATTGTGGGCACTCTTCCATGAAGGACTAAATCTTAAGAGCGTGAATCCTAGTATGGATTACAGGGGAGTTGCCGTATATGCTATTAACCGTTTGGAACAGGGATTTCTACATATGTAATTTTATCTAAAAATAAGGATGCGGTTTAAACGTAGCAGGAAGATTGTTAAGAATCTTCCTGCTTATTTCGTTAGGACAGTAGCTTTGTGCATTATTATGCAGTCTCGCTATTATATAAATTAATTTCATTATTCATTTTAGTTTCAACTGATTATAAACTAAATATTAGATATGATCGGCTATGGTGTAGATAAGCTTTTCAGATTCCGCCCAGCCTAAGCAGGCATCTGTTATGGATTTTCCATATGTGTGTTCTGAAACCTTCTGGTTACCGGGTTCGATATAACTTTCAATCATAACACCTTTTACCAGCTTGGCAATATCCGGGTTCACTGATCTGCTGTGAAGGATCTCTTTTACGATTCGGGGCTGCTCAAAGTACAGCTTGTTAGAGTTGGCATGGTTGGCATCTATGATAGCAGCAGGATAAGAGAGGTCTCTCTCGTTATACATTTCCAGAAGATTTATCAAATCTTCATAGTGGTAATTGGTGATAGCCTGTCCATGTTTGTTGACGGCACCTCTTAAAATGCAATGTGCCAGGGGATTTCCGGTGGTTTTTGCTTCATAGGCACGGTAAAGGAAGGTGTGAGAGGCTTGTGCTGCCACACAGGAATTTAACATTACAGATAAATCTCCGCTGGTGGGATTCTTCATACCGGCAGGGCAGTCGATGCCGCTGATGGTAAGGCGGTGCTGTTGGTTCTCTACGGAACGGGCACCCACAGCCACATAAGAGAGAATATCCTCTACATAAGGCCAGTTCTCCGGGTAGAGCATTTCATCGGCAGCAGTAAGCCCGGTTTCTTTAATAGCTCTTAAGTGGATTTTTCTCATGGCTATAAGGCCTTCCTGCAGGTCGGGTTTCTTCTCGGGATCTGGCTGATGGGCGATACCCTTATAACCCTCACCGGTAGTACGGGGTTTATTGGTATAGATTCTTGGTATCAGAATTAATTTATCCTTAACCTTCTCCTGTACTTTGGCAAGTCGGTTAATGTAATCGCAGACAGAATCTTCATTATCAGCAGAGCAGGGTCCTATAATTACTACAAATTTATCGGATTTCTCCATAAAAACGTCTTTAATCTCTTTATCTCTTTCTGCTTTTGCCAGTCGTTCCTGTTCTGTCAGAGAATAAGTACTCAGTAGTTCGGCAGGAGATATAACTTCTTTTCGGTAATCGAAACTCATAATAATGCTCCTTTGCGTATAGTAGTCAAAACATATTATAGAGCATTGTATCTTTTTTTGAAAGCCAAGTCAACAAAATTTATAAATATACACTTGGTTTGCTGTGTGTATTTTTAAGGTTTAAGTTGAATAATAGCTCTTAAAAGAATATAATAAGAAGGAACCTTTTTAGTGATTAGACAAATAGAAATTAAAATAATAGATGGAACCCGATGGAGGAATTGTTATGAATATGTACGACCTTATTACAAAAAAGAAAAATGGACATGTTTTGACGGAAGATGAAATTACATTTATTGTAGATGGTTTTACAAAAGGGATAATCCCGGATTATCAGATGTCAGCATTTTTAATGGCAGTATGTTTAAAGGGGATGAATAAGGAAGAAACCATAGCTTTGACCATGGCTATGGCAGCCAGTGGTGACATGCTGGACCTTTCAGAAATTGAAGGGATCAAGGTAGATAAGCACAGTACCGGCGGTGTTGGTGACAAGACCTCCATGGTACTTTCTCCTATGGTTGCATCACTGGGTATTCCCGTTGCCAAAATGTCAGGCAGAGGACTGGGACATACTGGCGGAACGATTGACAAACTGGAGAGTTTTGATGGTTTTTCAACAGCTATTCCAACAGAACAGTTTATCGCTAATGTTAATCGTATGAAGATGGCGATTGTTGGACAGACCGCTAATCTGGCACCGGCGGATAAGAAGATTTATGCATTAAGAGATGTTACTGCAACAGTAGACAACATTTCATTGATCGCCAGCAGTATTATGAGTAAAAAGATAGCATCCGGCGCAGATGTAATTGTTCTTGACGTAAAAACCGGCAGTGGAGCATTTATGAAAACCCTTGACGAATCCATTGCATTAGCACAGGCTATGGTGGAAATCGGAAATGGTGTGGGAAGAGAGACTTTTGCTGTAATAACAGATATGAATGAGCCTTTAGGAAACGCAGTTGGTAATTCCATTGAAGTAAAAGAAGCCATTGATACTTTAAACGGCAGGGGACCGAAAGATCTTCTGGAAGTTAGTTTAACCCTTGGCAGCTATATGGTTTACGGTGCCGGTAAAGCAGCAACGGTGGAAGACGCAAGAAAAGCATTGGAAGCTACCATTACTGACCGTACTGCGCTTGATAAATTTGCAGAGTTTGTAAGGGCTCAAGGCGGAGATGACAGCTCTGTATATGATACAGACAAATTTCCTAAGGCTTCTATTATAGAAGAGGTTAAGGCTACAGCTGATGGTTATGTTACTTCTATTATAACCGATGAAATCGGAATGACTTCTCTTGTTTTAGGCGGCGGAAGAGAGACCAAGGATAGTGAAATTGATTTAGCGGTAGGTATTGAAATCGTTAAGAAAATCGGGGATAAGATAAACAAAGGTGATACCCTTGCAGTGCTTTATGGCAATGTACCTGAGAAGGTTGAAGCAGCAAAGCTAAGACTTCTTGGTGCCTATGTTATCGGTTCACAGCAGGTAGAACCTGTTAAATATATTTACGGTATTGTTACCAGAGACGGACTTAAACTGTTCTGATCGATTAAAGGAGAGTCATAAATGGAGGACAAAAGGGTACCCACAGCCGGACAATTGTTTCTTAATAAAGAAAAGAAACTTCTTCAATTTATTTTGATTGCCGCTGATAAGGATAACCAAAAAGATATTGCGGTGTATCAGGAGTTATCGGGGGATTATAAAGTTTATGCCAAAGATTTAAGCAGCTTCCTTACGGAAATGCTTCCTTATACTACAGAAATGCCTGAAAAAGAACAGACGATTGAGATGGAACATTCACAGCCTGATGTCAAAGTCGAGGCAAAGCCGATCGTTAGACAAAATGAGGTTAAAGAAATAGAAGTGATCAAGGCAAAGCTTATGGAAACAACTAAGGTTTCTGATGATAACGAAACAGTCAGTCCGATACTTCTGGATTTCCTTGATGCGGATACCTATGAAGAGAAGCTGAATGTGCTTATTGGAGGTCGAAAAAACCTGACAGACAGGATTGTAAACCATATGGCTATCTCGATTGACTGTATTGTGGAAGATGGTGATATGGAAGATCGTGTCAACAGCCTCATTTACTGTTTAAAGACCCATGCCAGATTTGAAGACAAGAGGCTTAGGTGACACCCTTTCTATACAATAAGCATATGATACTCTTAGGCACAAAATCATACAGGATGGTGTCTTAAGGAGTTGAACAGCTTGCATTATATAAAAATTAAAATGAATAGCAATGACTCGCAATATAAGAATCATGTGCATGAAGTGCAGGGATATGTGAAGATTGATGAAGATAAGCATTATCACAAATATTCTTTTGTAACCGGTGAAGCTGTGTTTACTGAGAACGGAGAGCATTATCATGAGATTACTTTTCATACCGATAATGCAGAAGGACATTTTCATACATTTGAGGGAAAGACATACAGAGCTGTACCCATGGGCGACAGACATGTACATTACCTGGAAGGGTATACCTCACAAGAAAATGGGCACAAACATGGATTTCGTCTGGTTACATTAATGAATAATCCCACTGACATTTTATAGGTACACATTTATTCGTAGTTATTTCTATAAGAATCGTGTTGCATGTACTCGGACATTTTATATAGATTAGATTGCTATTTATTCTATGGCTTAACCAATTAAATGATATTTACTGAATTTATTACCCGGAGTCTAATATTTGGCTCTGGGTTTTTGATGGTAAAGTATATGCTGAGATTGAGATTTATTGTAATTCATCATGTAAGATAAACCGAAAGAATTAACTTCATTTGGATCTTTTTTTGTGCGTTTATTTCTCTAACCGGCCATTAGGGAAATAAGAATTTACCTATGAAAGGAAAACTTATGGATTACAATAGAATAGCAAAAGATATTCTGGACAATGTCGGAGGCTCCTCCAATGTGAAGGACTTAACCCATTGCTTTACCAGATTAAGATTTGTATTAAAGGATTCTAAAAAGGCTAATAAAGAAATTATTGAACATCTGGAAGGTGTAATATCCGTAGTAGAAAGCGGTGGACAATTTCAGGTGGTATTGGGAGCAAAAGTAACAAAGGTATTTGAGGCAATGACTCCTATGGTATCTATAGAGGAAGGCAGCAGTGATAATTCAGCTCAGCCTAAAGGAAATATCTGGAACAGACTGTTGATTGCAGTTTCTAATATGTTTACCCCTATGGTTCCCGCAATTGCGGCTTCCGGTTTGATGAAGGGATTTCTTACAATTGCTAAAATTAGTATTGCAAATAATGGCGGCGATATTACAACAAATCAGACTTATATACTGTTACTTGGTGCAACAGATGCTATCTTTTATTTTATGCCCTTAATCCTTGCTTACAGCTGTGCTAAAGTATTTAAGGCAAATGAGTTTGAGACTTTTTGCCCAGAGGCTGCTTACAGATTGCCAAATGCCGGAGGAATCAAATGATCTTTTGTATAATCAAATAATATCTAATTGCAAAAAGGAACACGCCTGTGTGAAGAAGATCGGAAAATATATTCAAGCGGCATTGACGGCTACAGAAGAATTGTATCTTACAATCCATATTCATAGGGTATTGGGGGAGTATAATCAAAAAAGAGGCAGTACAGCAGAAACATAGCCTGAAATGCGGACAAATAAAGGTTTATGTGATAGACTTTCAATAGCTTGAAATAAATGTTCGTTAAAGTGGACGGATGGGAGTTGTAAGTTGAAAAAAATCTCAAAGTATCAGGAAATAATATTCCTGGCAATTGTATCATTATTCTGGTTTGCACAGTATGTCTATATGCCGTATCAAACCATGTATTTAACAGCTTCTGGAGTTACAAGCAGTTTTGTGGGGGTGGTAATAGGTGCTTATGGAGTATCACAATTGTTACTTCGTTTTCCGGTAGGATTAATGGCTGATTCAGTGGGACGGCATAAGGTGTTTATTGTGATTGGTGCATTGGCAGCAGGAATGGCTTCCCTTATAAGAATCTTTTGGCCTGGTGGCGCTGGATTTCTGGCGGCAAACCTTTTATCCGGTCTTGCTTCTTCTATGTGGATATCTTTTATGGTTTTTTACACCAATTGCTATATGGATAACCAGCAGCAGACTGCAACCAGCCGGATAATTCTCTTTAATAACGTTGGTATTCTTCTTGGATTTATCACCAGCACTTTGATTTATGACAGGCTGGGCATGAAAATGATCTGCATTTTAAGTTTTGTTTCAGGTGCCCTTGCATTTTGTCTGGGGCTGATGATAAAAGAACCAAAAGAAAAACATGAAACCATAGCTGTGGGAGAGTTGATAAAGGTATGTTTAAATAAAAGGATTTGGATGTTTGCATTTATTGCACTTATTCAGCAAGGAATCCAATTGTCAACGACGATGTCATTTACTTCCCAGATATTGAGAGATTTAGGAGCAACAGGAGCTAAAATAGGGCTGGCTTCTATTGTCTATATGATTTCTGCCGTATGTTTCTCAGGATTTGCCTCCTCCAAACTCTGTGTTAAGAGAGGGCCAAAGCTTTGGATCCCTTTGGAATTGATCATAATTGCACTGTACTGTATTCTGGTTCCAACGGTAAATTCTGTTCCTGTTATTTTTCTTTTGCAAATATTACCTGGTATGTCTACGGGAATTCTCTTTTCCTTTGCTACCTCAGAGGCGATGAAAGAGGTACCAAAGGAAAAAAAATCAACAGCTATGGGATTCTTTCAGGCATTTTATGCTATAGGGATGACGCTGTTTCCTATTCTTACAGGGGATATAGCTTCCAGATTTAATATACGGACTGCTTATTTCGTATTGGCTGGAATTGCAGTTATGGGCTGTTTTTTTGTATTATATTTTTACATATATCAAAATAAGTTAACCAAAAGGACTGTTACATAATAAATGAAAGGCTGAATGAGAGCTATTGAAATCCGTGTAATGGTACTACTTAAAAGACAGGTTGCTGATTTTGTGGCAGGTAGTGTACAATTTAATGTACATTTGCTGCATACAAAATCGGCAACCTGTCTTTTAAACTGCGAATGGAGGAATTCAGAGGGTTTCTCTCGGCAGTTTAAATCAAATTGCAAGACCTTCCTTTCTGGAGGGCTCTTATATTCCTGAAAGCTATATGTCGGCCTGGATAATTAAAACCAGTTGACAATTAACATAGGTATAAGCTATTATTTTAATATGTTTAGAAATTTATAAAGTATTTTAATATTATACGAAGTTTATGCAGAAGAAATATTGGAATTGTAATTTTGAAACAGAATGAGAGGAATTTATGAACAGAGATAACTTTAAAGAAACCTATTATAACAAACCCTTAATTACTGAGAGGGCTGATCCCTATGTATATCTGCATAGTGATGGTTATTATTACTTTACGGCATCTGTACCTGCCTATGATAAAATTATACTACGGAAAGCCAAGGAGCTGAAAGGGCTTACTACCGCTGAGGAGTATGTAATATGGAATAAACATGAGAGCGGCCTTATGAGCTATCACATATGGGCACCGGAGCTTCATTACATAGATGGAAACTGGCATCTCTATTTCGCAGCCGGTGAGAAAGAGGATATTTGGCGTATCAGACCTTATGTATTGACCTGTAAAGATACTGATCCTACTACTGGCAGATGGGATGAACTTGGTCCGATGCAGTGTGCCGATGAGGATGAGTTCTCCTTCCGTTCTTTTTCTCTTGATGCGACGGTATTTGAAAATAACGGTAAGAATTATTATGTCTGGGCAGAAAAAGTAGGTGTCGGTAAGATGATATCCAATCTATATATAGCAGAATTGGAAACACCCTGGAAATTAAAAACGGTTCAGGTACTTTTAACTACCCCGGATTACAGTTGGGAAAGAGTAGGCTTCTGGGTTGATGAAGGACCGGCGGTGTTAAAACGGGATAACCGGATATATCTAACCTTTTCTTCCAGTGCTACAGGTGAATGTTATTGTGTGGGAATGCTTTATGCGGATGTAGATTCTGACTTGTTAGACCCTATATCTTGGAGGAAGCTGAATAAACCCGTACTGACTTCTGATAGAGAAAAAGGGGTATTTGGTCCTGGGCATAACAGCTTTACGAAATCAGAGGATGGTACAAAAGATATTATGGTATTCCATGCAAGACAGTATGATGAGATAATCGGTGACAGTTTAAGAGATCCGGGAAGGCACGCCATGCTGCTGGAAGTAGAATGGGATGAAAATAATATGCCGGTATTTTCCTTAGAGAATAAGTTAAATCCTTAGGGCATAGTATTAAACAGTTTTATTTTGTATGTAGCAATTGAACTGGCAGCACTATTGCATCAATTGGATTGTCAGGCATTACTGCAACAATGAACTAAGAGGTGCTATTGCCATAAGTGAATTAAAGCTGCTAGTGAAAGCTACAAAAACCTGGTAATTAGAATGGGCTGCAGCAATTGATATGTTACCGGAAGAAATTCCATGACTTAAGTCAAGGCATTTTTTTTGTTTTCATATCATTTGCAGAAGCCCTTCTAATTAGATGAAATTAGCCGAATTAGATTATAAGTTGGTTGTTAAAGGAACGGCATCTTCCTGTGGACTGAAGTGGATTCGTACATTCATATTCTGATTATAATTACCGAAGTTTCTGCCGAATATGGTCAACCCACCGACGTGTTCAGAGTCCTCCTTAACGGATAAGCGGAATTTAATGGTACTCTTGTAGTCAAAATTAAATTCCTTCAAAGAGATATTTGATATCTGAATTCCGTCAAGATATGTGCCGGTATTATTTATTGTAATATTCTTTAACATACCATATTGATTCCAGTTGTTATACCACCAGTCAGGTGTGAATATTCCCTTAACATCTCCGAAATCTCCGGGACTTGTCCACATACCGATTGTTGTACCGTTTAAGGAAAAATAGATATCAGAAGGCCAGACATTGTTAATGCCGGGAGCCTCTGAACTAAGTTCAGCAGATATGGAAATCTGGTCGATTTTCTGATAAGCAGGAACAAAATTAGGAATCACATATTCTACATAACCCTTCGTAAACCATAAAATATCTGAGTCCACTCTGCCAGGATGAGCAAAGTATCTTGGATCATCTACTTCACCAATAAGCTGGGAAGCAGTCGCCAGTCCGCAGGTGGGAAAAATCTGAAAATCAGTATAATGACCTACACGTATCTCGGTTTCATAAATATTCTTTCTATATTCTTCGGTCTCAAATTCAATAAGAATCTTATCCAGGTACACCATACATTTCTTTTGATTACCATGACCGGCGGATTCGTTGACGATGGAGACGATTCCGCAATCCTCCAGCTTTTTGATATGGCTTGTCAATGCTCCGTTGGTGATGTTTAAGCTGGTAGCCAGCTCATTCATATTCATTCCTTTGTTTTTCAGTAACAATTTAATAATGGTGATTCTCACATCGGAACCAAGTGCTTTAAAAACATCCAGGCCTTCATCCAGGGTTTTAATATGCAGCATATAATTTTTATCCTCCTTTGGTTATCTGCCTATAACCTTTTCTATATTTGTGAGAACATAATGGTCTTGCAAACATAGAAAAGACTACAATACTTTACATATACTGGATCCGATTCGTAAACAATAAAAACTCACGTTATCCGCAATGATTAAGTAAATTATATTGTAAAATCTAAAATAAATCAAGTTATCCTATTCGGAGTTCTAAATGAAGCTGAAAGTAGAGGGATGAACCATTGAGCTTGTAATTGATAACGACAGATATAAAGGTGTAGTAAGCATTCAGTGGGATGAACCGGGAAAGAAATAACGCGCTGTCACTATAGGGACAGCGCGTCATTGCTAGGGTCTGTTAAGCCAGACTCTTTGTGCTATATGTAAATGCTTTATGAATTGATTTAAACCTGCAGTAAGCTCTGAAGAGCAGCCTTATGGGAACTTACAGACTGGCTGCTGTCATCCAGAGGGCTGTAGTGAATTCGCACCTTTATGTCTTGGTTATAATTACCGAAGTTTCGGCCGAAAATTGTTAATCCGCCTACATGTTCTGCCTCGTCCGGAATTGCAAGTTTGAATTTGATGTTACTTCCAAAATTTAAGCTCAGATCCTTCAAACAGATATCGGAAATCTGAAGACCATCAATAAAAGTTCCGCTTTCATTAATGACGATCAGCTTTCGGGGCTGGTCCACGTACCAAGACATATGTCATTAATGTAAAAATGTATATCAGAAGGCCATGCATCATTAATACCAGGGGCTTCTGAACTTAATTCTGCTGAAATTGTAATTTGGTCTATTTTTTGTGAAATCGGTATGAAATTTGGTATTACGTATTCCACGAATCCTCTTGTAAACCATAAAATATCACTGTCTACGCGGCTTGGATGTGCAAAATATCTGGCATCATCTACTTCACCAATAAGTTGGGCAGAAGTAGCCAGTCCGCAGGTGGGAAATACCTGATAACCGGAATAATGACCGATCTTAATTTCTGTTTCGTAAATGTTTTTCTTGCTTTCTTCGCTTTCTAATTCTACTAAAATCTTGTCCAGGTGGACCATACATTTCTTTTGATTACCGTGGCCTGCTGATTCGCTGACAATTGAGACAATTCCGCAGTCCTCCAATTTCTTAATATGGCTGGTCAAAGCACCATTGGTAATATTTAAGCCGGCGGCTAGTTCGTTCATATTCATACCTTTATTTTTAATTAAAAGTTTTATGATTGAAATTCTGACTTCGGAGCCGAGAGCTTTAAACACATCCAGACCTTCATCCAGTGTTTTAATATGCAGCATGCATGATGCCTCCCTTTTATCAAATATTAAAATATTATAAGGTAAAATCTAAAATAAATCAATAGTAAAGTAAAAAGTAAAGCAATCATAGAAAATATGTAATCCTATAGAATAAAATAAATAATAACAAGTAAGTTGTAAAATGTGCACAAAAAATATAATTTAAATATTGACATATAGGGATTATGTATATATAATTAAAAACAAGTTTATATAAATCTAAAATATTTTAGAACAAAAGTAAAATAAAGCAAAAACTAAAATAATTTAGAAGAAGTCTTTGGGTGTCAAATTTCCATGAGCAAAAACTAAAATGTATGGAGGGACTAGGAATGAGGCGCAAGAAGTTAAGCCGTTTTATTGCTTTGACAGTTATGACTGCCGTCATGTCCGGCAGTATAACCGGCTTTGCAGAAAAGGAAAACAGTCAGAAGACAGCAGGTACTTCCGCAAATGCAGAATACACCAATGATATGATTGGAAGAAATTATACGGTTGTCAGTAAGAAATACACCTATAGCGCGTATATGGGAGAAAAGCAGGAATATTCCTTAGAAGAAGCCTATGTAGAAGGTTCAGGCGGCAGTCTGGTGACGGATACATATCAATACAGGAATAAGGTGCTTAACCTATCGATTGGTGAGACCGGCTCTTTTATGATTGATGCACCGGAGGATGCAGTTTATTGTATCAGCTTTGATTATTTGAATGATTCAGATTCCATTCTGCCTGTTCAGATGACTCTTTCCGTGAATGGAGAAGTGCCTTTTTATGAAGCAAGCCGTCTGGTGTTTGAAAATACCTGGGTGGATAAAGGAGAGATCAGTTATGACAGGTATGGCAATGAGATTGTATCAGTTCCGGATAAATTAGTCCGTTGGGAAAATAAATACATAATGGATGCCAGTTACCGTTATTCCACACCTTTGGCAGTAGAACTTAAAAAAGGTGAAAACCAGTTGGATTTGACCGTATCAGAGGGAAGCA
Source organism: Anaerocolumna sp. (assembly GCA_029256725.1). Lineage (GTDB taxonomy): Bacteria > Bacillota > Clostridia > Lachnospirales > Lachnospiraceae > Anaerocolumna. The sequence continues at coordinate 94,862 of JAQSXJ010000005.1, forward strand.
TCCTTCTTGGAAATATCTATCTGGAAGCAGAACCCAAAGTTCCTGAGACGGTACAAACGGAATCAGCTGAGGGAGATAATCTGATTGTCGTAGAAGCAGAAGATGCTGTTTACCGTAATGATTCCTCCATCCGACCCAGTTCTGAATTCGATACAGCCCTGACTCCCTATAAGACTTCCAATAAGGTTCTGAATATTTTAGACGGTGCTTCCTTTAAAGATGCAGGGCAGTCGGTAACCTATGAATTTAACACAGGGCAAACGGGCTGGTATAATATCGGCTTTGCATATAAACAATCGGATAAAGCAGACTTTCCGGTGTTTGTGGACATACAGATTGACGAAAAACTTCCGGAGACGTTATTTAAGGCATATCCTTTTGCTTACACCAGAAGCTATAAGAATATGGCGGTAAAGGATGAGAATAAGGACAATGCTTCTGTTTATCTGGAAGCAGGAACCCATACTCTAACCCTGACCATAAACGGGGATAATACAAGAAATGTATTAGAAACTGTTGACCGTATTATGAGTGAGATTAACGATCTTGCACTTGAAATTACCAAAGTAGCCGGTAAGAACAAAGACAAGTACAGGGATCTTAATTTGGAAAAATACATACCTGATGTTCAGGACAGACTGATAAACTGGGCAGAGGAACTGGAAGAATTACATGACAGTGTAAAAGTATATAATCCGAAGGTTAAGAAAATTGCCACTTTTTCACCTCTAAGTGTTGCCTCCAGCCGCTTAAGAAGTCTTGCCAAAGAACCGAACAACATTCCATATCGAATCAATGAACTGGCACAGAGTACCAACTCCGTTACACAGTATCTGGCGAATCTTATCGATACAGTGAATCGTAATTCCTTAAGCCTTGATAAAATTTATATTTTTCAGGAAGATGCGAAACTTCCGAAAGGGGCAGGCTTCTTTGAAAGCATGTATTTGAATGTTTCAAGATTTTTCTCCTCTTTTACCAATCAGGCTTACTCTTCTGCAAGTGTGGATCAGGAACATCTGCAGGTTTGGGTAAACCGCTCCAGACAGCATGTGGAAATCCTGCAAAAGATGATTGATGAAGAGTTTACACCAAAGACAGGGATCAAAGTGGATGTTTCCCTTATGCCGGATCAGAACAAGTTGGTACTTGCCAATGCTTCCGGTGAGGCACCTGATGTTGCAGCCTCCATAAATTATTCCATACCCTTTGAACTTGGTATCAGAGGTGCCATAAAGGATCTGACGGAATTTGAGGATTACCGGGAAGTGTTATCGAGAAGTACGGAAGGACTTTTAATCCCTTCTGTCATAGGAGATGGCATCTATGCAGTGCCGGAGACCATAAACTTCTGGGTTTTATATTACAGAACAGATATTTTAAATAAATTAGGGCTGGAGGTACCAAATACCATTCAGGATGTGAAGGAAATGTTACCGGAACTTCAGATGAGGGGATTAAATTTTTATTATCCCACTGCCGGAATGGTAGCCTTAAAGACCTTTCATGGAACTACACCCTTATTATTTCAATACGGTGCTTCCCTTTACGGTAAGACTGCCGGTGATACCACGGTCAACAGCGATAAGGCAATGAAAGGACTTACAGAGCTGACAGAGCTATTTACCATCTATAATCTGCCCATAGATGTTCCAAGCTTCTATCAGCATTTCAGAAACGGAGATATGCCAATCGGAATTGCGGAATATAACATGTATAACCTCCTTACCAATGCTGCACCGGAAATAGCAAATTCCTGGGATATCGCCTTGATACCCGGTGTAGAAGATGAGAACGGAGAAATCAAGCGTTATGCTTCCGGTGGTGCTGAGAGCTGTGTAATCTTTAACAGCACAAAAGAGCGGGAAGAAATGGCCTGGGAGTATCTGAAATGGTGGACGGATAAAGAGACACAGGTACAGTTCGGTCAGACCTTACAGATTACCTATGGTGATGAATATATCTGGAATACAGCCAATATAGAAGCATTTGCAGAACTTCCCTGGAAATCGGAAGACAAGAAAGTCATCATGGAGCAGACAGAATGGATGTTAGAAGCTCCGAGAATTCTGGGAACTTATATGGTAGAGCGAGAACTGAGTAATTCCTATAATAAAGTAGTAGTAGACGGTAAAGATCTGAGAACTACCATTGATTCTTCCGTAAAAAGGATTAACCGGGAAACAGAACGAAAGCTGATGGAATTCGGGTACCTGTCGGAAGACGGTACAGTTCTTAAGGAATATTCGGTGCCGGACATCGAAACTGTCAGACAGATATTGTTAGGACAGGACAGCGGGACACAAGAATAAAAGAAAGGCATTAATGGTATAGAGATGAAAAAAAGAAGTAAAATTGCCAGAAAAGAATATGGTAACAAGCAGGCCTATGTATTTTTAGGACCATACCTGATACTGTTTATAATATTTATCGTCGTTCCCATCGCCATCGCCATTGGATTATCCTTTACCAATTTTAATACATTGGAAAAGCCGAATTTCGTCGGTTTCATGAATTACATAACCCTTTTGACCAAAGATGAGATCTTTATGCAATATGTATTGCCCAATACTGTGACCTATGCCTTAATCGTTGGCCCCGGAGGATATGCTCTGTCCTTCTTGCTGGCCTGGGCATTGGCACAGCTCTCACCGGTACCAAGAACCATACTGGCATTGATTTTATATTCCCCTTCTATAACTGCCGGTGTTGCCATGACCTCTCTTTGGAAGATATTATTCAGCGGGGATCAGACAGGTTATATTAATGCCTGGCTGATCAATGCCGGTATTCTTACGGAACCCATCCGCTGGCTTATAGATGTCCGCTACTTACTTCCTATTATAATTCTTATTGGTTTATGGAGCAGTATGGGTGTTGGCTTCCTGGCAATACTTGCCGGTATTTTAAATTCAGACGAAAGCTTGTATGAAGCAGCTGCAATAGACGGTGTTAAGAATCGTTTTCAGGAAATGATTTATATTACTATTCCTACTATGAAACCTCAGATGCTCTTTGCAGCGGTTATGACAATTGTAGGAGCTTTTCAAAACGGTGCAATCGGTGTGCAGCTGGCAGGCGCCAATCCAACGCCGGGGTATGCAGGACAGCTCATTGTAAACCACATCGAAGATTATGGCTTTATCCGTTATGAAATGGGATATGCTGCGGCTGTATCCGTAGTGCTGTTAGGAATCGTTTATCTATTCTCTACAGTTTCCAAGCGGTTATTTCAGTCAGAGTAGAGAGGAGGAGTAAGAATGGCCAGATACAAAGGCAGCAGGATAAATCCGAAGAAATTTGAAAGAGGACAGATCAAGATCATACTTATGGTTTTACCCCTTGCTCTGTTTATGTTATTTCCCATTATATTTATATTTTGTCACGCCTTCAAACCCATGGATGAATTGTTTGCTTATCCTCCCAGATTTTTTGTATCAAGACCCAGTCTTGATAATTTCGAAAATCTGTTTCGTACAGCCAGGACATCGGGCATCCCTTTAAGCCGGTATGTATTTAATACAGTGTTTGTTACCATACTGGTAGTACTGGGGTCGGTGGTTCTATCCACCATGGCGGGTTTTGCCTTATCAAAACTCCGCTTTAAGGGAAAATACGCAATTATGGAACTTAACAATGCAGCGCTGATGTTCGTTCCCATTGCAGTTATGATTCCAAGATATTTGACCATCAATACACTTGGCATTACAAATACCTATCTTGCACACATCTTGCCTCTGATTTCCATGCCGGTATGTCTGTTCCTTATCAAACAGTTCATTGACCAGGTTCCGGATGCCTTAATTGAAGCTGCATATATTGACGGAGCCAGTGATTTCAGAGTATATAGAAAAATTATTCTTCCGCTGATCAGACCTGCAATTGCAACCGGAGCTCTCTTAGCTTTCCAGCAGGTATGGGGAGATCTCCAGAGTTCAACTTATTATATCAGCAATGACGGACTGCGGACTTTGGCTTTTTATATGAGCACCTTAACCAGCGCAACAAGCAGTAATACCATTGCAGGCCAGGGTATGGCAGCAGCAGCCTCACTGATTATGTTTATTCCGAATCTTATTCTGTTTATCATACTGCAGCGTAACGTAATGAACACAATGGCACATTCGGGTATTAAATAGAGAGGATAAGAAGTGGAGGAGATTGTATTATGTGTAATAAATTGCTGCGAAGAGACCTGAAACAAAGATTAGCACTTCTTTTCCTATGCGTGATTACATGCATTTTGCTGCCTGGGGTAACGGTGCTTGCTGAAACACCTTATAAGACCTTTACCCAGGACGGCTATGGCAGAATCGTGGAAACCCAGACCGCCTATGTACCATTAACATCCATCACTAAAGTCGGAGATCTGTCCTTTAAAGGGGCAACGGATATGAAGATAGTGGGGGATGAGATATACATAGCTGACACGGAGGGTAAACGAGTGCTGGTATCCGATATGGAGGGGAATTTCCTTCGTGTATACGGAGAAGGTATCTTGAAAAATCCTACGGGTATCTTTGTTACAGCTGACAAGACGTTGTATGTAGCTGACAAAGAAGCGGGAAAAGTTGTTATTTTTAACAAGGCCGGTGAGGTTATTAATGAGTATACGAAACCGGATCATCCTCTGTATGGTGAAGAAATGGCCTTCAAACCACAGAAGATTGCAGTAGATTCCAAGGGCATTATGTATATCATCTGCGAAGGTAATACCAACGGTATCGTGCAGATAAGCCCAACAGAAGGCGGAACCTTCTTAGGGTACTTTGGTACCAATATGACTTCCACCAGTTTACTGGATATCTTCCGAAGAATCGTGCTTACCGATGAACAGCTGGCCAAGCTGCCGAAGAATCTGCCGCCTACTCCTAACAATCTGATGATTGATAAGAAGGGGATGGTTTATACCACAACTCAGGGAGTCGGTACTTATTCTTTAAAGAAACTGAATGTAGCCGGTAAGAATCTGTTGGAACCGGATAGTTATGATTTACTTCCTACGGCAGTAGCAGTTGGGAATTATGAAAATATCTACATGCTGTCAGAAGACGGTTATGTATACGAATATAACAAGAACGGCAGTACCCTGTTTATTTTCGGAGGAAAGGATTCCGGTCGTCTTAGAATCGGACTTTTCCAAAAAGCAGCAGCTATCGGAGTAGATAAAAATAATCGTCTCTATGTACTGGATCAGGAGAAGAATGAGATTCAGGTATTTAAGACCACTGAATTTACTGACCTTGTTCATGAAGCCCTTTATCTGTATCAGAACGGTGAATATACCAAAAGCAAGGAGCCATTAAGCCGTATCCTGGATATGAACAGCCTCTTCGATTATGCAAACATGGCTATGGGGCAGGCTTATCTGCAGGAAGAAAATTATACACTGGCTTTGAAATATTTTAGAATGGCAAAGGATTTTCAGGGATATTCCGATGCATTTTGGGAAGTTAGAAATGTATGGCTGAATAAGAATCTGATTCCCGGAGCTGGAATTCTGCTTGGACTCTTTTTCCTGATGAAGGGAGTTAAGTACCTGCAAAAGAAGCGGAAGACCTTTTCCTCTGTTCTTGCCGTAAAAGATAAGCTATTGCACAAGCCGCTCATAAGCAGATTGAATTATACTATGTATTTTATGAAACATCCAATAGACGGCTGTTACGGTGTAAGAAGAGAATTTAAAGCTTCCTATGCCAGCGCAAATCTCCTGCTGGCAGTGTTTATGGTAGTTTATCTGGTAAATAAGTATGCTACCGGTTTTATACTGAAAACGGTAATGGACGGCAGATTTGATATATTTACCGATGTGCTGTATTTACTTGGGATTTTTCTTCTTATGACAGCTTGTACCTATCTGATCAGTACCATAAATGACGGCGAAGGTACCTTTAAACAGCTATATACGGCATTTGTATATGCACTTGGACCTTACATGATAATAAAACCTCTGGTTATAATCATCAGTAATGTCATTACTTACAATGAAGTATTCCTGGTGAAGTTTTCTAACTTCTGTATGTATACCTGGGTGGTTATACTGTTGTTCTTAGCGGTAAAGGAGATTAATAATTACACAGTAAAAGAAACCGTTAAGGTTATTCTTCTTACCTTTTTCTGTGCACTGATTGCAGCTTTATTGTTATTTATTCTGTATGTATTAGTGTCTCAGGTGAAAGATTTCGCGCAGGCAATTTACGGAGAGGTGGTGTATCGGCTTGAATAGAAAAATAATAAAGAATAAGAAGCAGGCGGTTGTCTTAGCTGCTTGTGCGCTGGTTGCAGTATGCTCTGTCAGTGCACTGCTTTCAAAGCAAATAAAAGCAGTATCAGGGAGTTCAGACAGTACTTTGCAAACTACCTCCTATACTGTCGGTGAGACGCTTAAGCTTTCTGATAACAGTAAGGTGAAATCAGATTATTCCGGCTCAGAACAGGTAGCAGATGGAGCGATAGTGAGTAATCCCGGTAATACCTTAAACGGACATCAGCTGATAGCAGAAAATAATAATTATCAGATGTATTTTAAAGAAGAAGCACTGTCAATTATTATCCGTGATAAAAATACCGGTGCTATTATGGAATCCATTGTGGAGGAGGATGATGGCAAAAGTAATGCTGCCTGGCAGTCCTTTATGAAATCCGGTGTAGTACTTCAAGTGTTAAAAGGAATAAATATTGTTCCTACTACTGTGGATATACGAAACGCCGAGAAAGAGATCACTCTCAAAGAGGACGGTTTTCTAGCTAAAGTATCCTTAAAAGAGTACGGTATTGGGTTCCAGCTGGAAGTAACTCTTACAGAGGATGGTTATACCGCAGAAATTCCCTCTGACTCCATTGAAGAAACCTCTGAGGAGTATAAAATCGGTGAAATCTATGTTTACCCTTTCTTAGGCAATACCTATTTAGGGGAGCGAAATGGTTATATGTTCATCCCTGATGGAAACGGGGCCTTAATCTATCTGGAGGATAACGAAGGAAGATTCTCCTCCAACTTCTCCCAGTATGTTTACGGTATGAATGCAGGTCTTGATGAAGCCTATACCTTATCCCTTCTGTGGGGAGAATATCAAAGTGTAAATGAAGCAGAAAAGATTATGGCACCGGTGTTTGGTATGGTACATACGGATTCTCAGATGGGGTATCTGGGAATTATCGAGAGCGGAGATTATAGTGCCAAGATAGAAGCCTATCCAAACGGTGCTTACACCGATTATAACTGGATCTGTTCTAAGTTTGTACTGCGGCAGATCTATACACAGCCTACCGGTAATAAAGAAGGTTCTGTGGTTACAAGACAGGCAAAACGTAATGAGTTTGACATACGTATCCATTACCGTTTTGTATCCGGTGAGAATGCTGATTATACAGGTCTGGCTTTAAGCTACAGAGATTATCTGCTGAATGCCGGAGAGCTTGTTAAAAAAGAGGATGATTTTAAGATTAGACTTGATTTCTTAGGAATAGACAAAGAGAACTGGTTGATCTTCAAACGAAATGTCACCATGACAACCGTTGATAATATCCGTACTATGTATCAGGATTTAAGAAGAGAGGGAGTTACCGATATCTTTTCTGTCTATAAAGGCTGGCAGAAAGGCGGAATCAATGCAGTGCCGATTACTTCCTATAAAGCCGACGGAGATATCGGAGGTACGAAAGAACTGACGAAGCTTATTAAGGAATCTGGGGAGCAAGGAATTGATATCTATCTTGCACAGGATGCACTTAGAATTAATCCATCCCTGCGAAATGCCAACTTTAACATTATGAAACAGATTACCAAACGGGTATATAAGGAGTATTCCTATAAGGATGTTTTTAACAGCTTTCGTTATTTGACACCTTCACGTACAGCAGAGACTCTTAATACATCCTCTGCTTCTTATAAGAAGAGTGATATTAAGAATCTTATGTTAAGCGGTATCAGTAATATCCTGTTTACTTATTCGGATAAAGGAACGGTATACTCCAGAGTGAATACTGCAAGCAGCTACGAAGATGCAGTAAAGGATCTGGATACGGACTTCAGCCTGGTGCTTGAAAAACCTTTCGAGTTCTTATGGAAGTATTCAGACGGTGTCAATGAGATGCCGGCAGCCTCCTCTAATTATATTTTTATGGATGAAGAGGTTCCCTTTCTATCCATTGTATTTAAGGGAGTGCTGCCTATGTATTCTGAATACATTAACTTTGAAGCAAATAAGCAGGAATTTTTCTTAAAGCTTGCAGAGATGGGAATCAATCCCTCCTTCTATATAACCTACGAGGATCCGGCAGGTTTACAATATACCAATTCCTCCGACTTATACAGCTCCAAGTACAGTGTATACAAGGAATACATCCGCTCCTATTACAAAGAGCTGAAAGAGGTACATGATAAGACTGAGGGAGCTATGATAACGGATCACAAGCAATATTCAAATGGCCTGACAGTTGTTACCTATGATAATGGCATAAAGGTGTATGTAAATTATAGTACAACCGCCGAGGTTGAGGCAGATGGCTATCAGATAGATCCTATGTCCTTTAAGGTAGGTGAGCCATAATGAAGAAGAACAGAAAAAGCAAGTTAAAAAGAAGAGAATCCCTAATGGGGTATGTATTTGTAGCACCATGGATGTTAGGAGCATTGATCTTTTTGATTGTTCCTTTGATACAGTCCTTCTACTACAGTTTGCAAAACGTCAAAATTACACCAAAGGGCAGAGTTTTTCAATTTATACAGTTTCAAAATTATACGGATATCTTTCGATTGGATCCCTTATTTATAGAAGATCTTACGGGATATCTGCTGGATACCTTATTATCTGTACCGGTTATCGTGGTATTCTCACTGATTATAGCCATGCTGTTAAATGGAAAGATGAAAGGTAAGGGTATCTTTCGAACGATTTATTTCCTGCCGGTTATTGTAGTAAGCGGACCGGTTATGGCGCAGCTTGCCGATCAGGGAGCAGCCAGTATCCCTGCGATGAATGTTTCTGCCATTACCTCCATATTGGATGACGTGCTGCCGTATTTTCTGATTGATCCCATAGTGGGACTGTTTAACAACATGATTATGGTACTCTGGTATTCCGGCGTTCAGATACTTATATTCCTGGCAGCTATTCAAAAGATTGACACTACCCTTTATGAAGCGGCTAAGATAGATGGTGGTTCCGGCTGGGAATGCTTCTGGAAAATAACCCTGCCGACAATTAAACCAATGATTCTGCTCAATGCAGTTTATACCGTAATCTTTCTGTCCAACAACGAACAAAATGTTATTATTACCTCAATTTACAACGATATGTTCGCTATAAACAGAGGTTATGGATTTGCTTCTGCTAAAGCCTGGATCTATTCCCTGGTAGTATGCCTTCTGGTAATTTTCATTGCATTGTTATTAAGAAATAAAAAAGATAATTACATAACAGAAGTGAAAAAGGAAAAGAAACGAATTCAGAAGCTCGAGAAAGAAAGACGCCAGTTAAGGAACAGACAGGCAAGACGTAGAAAAGGTTTAAAAAGGGAGGGAAGCAATTGAAAACGAATAAGATTAAACTAAATGATAAAGTTAACTTTGTGCCTCCCAAACTAAATAAGGATAAATTGAAAAAGTATATGATGGGTTCCAAGGACAGACAGGGTTTCCTTCCCACACTGATTAAGTATATTCTGTTAATCGGTATCGGTTTTGTATATCTTTATCCTTTGCTTTATATGATCAGCACCAGTTTTATGTCTCTGGATGATTTGCTGGATGCTTCTATCAAATGGATTCCTTCACAATTTTATTCAGGGAATTATAAGAATGCCTTTAAGGTTATGAATTTCTGGAATTCTCTAAAGGACAGTATAATCCTAGCCGGACTACCGACATTGCTGCAGGTGACTGCCTGTGCGGTTATTGGTTACGGTTTTGCAAGATTTGAATTCAGGGGTAAGAAAATCATGCTGGCAATACTGATTTTTTCCTTTATATTGCCGACACAGGTTACCATGATGCCTACCTATGTACTGTTTACCAATCTTAAACTGATTGGCACGCTCCATGCCTTTAATCTTCCGGCCTTATTGGGACAGGGAATTAAAGCGCAGATTTTTATCCTGATTTTTTATCAGTTCTTTAAACAAGTGCCCCAGGCATTAATAGAAGCTGCACATATCGACGGCGCCGGTTATTTCAGATCCTTTTTCAAAATCTCCCTGCCGTCGGCAGCACCGGCTATCCTGGTAGTATTTTTATTTTCTATTGTATGGTACTGGAATGAATCCTATTTAACAACACTGTTTATATCCGGAAAGGGAACCAGCAGTGCCAACGCCTGGACCTCTCTTGTCGTAGAACTTAAGAACTTTGAAAGTATCTATGAACAATATAATCAGGGTAGTCAGCAACAATTGGGGAATATCAACGAATCCATAAAAATGGCGGGCACCATGTTAAGCATTCTGCCGCTGTTACTGATGTACGTGTTCCTGCAAAAGTATTTTGTAGAGAGTATCGACCGTACAGGAATTACAGGAGAATAATGAAGCTTAAGCTTCTATTCTAATAAATGGATAAACAAAAAAGGAGGATGTTTTAAATGCGAAACATGAAAAAGGTATTAAGTCTTTTACTTGTACTTACTATGGTTATTTCAATGGCTGCCTGCAGTTCAGGTAACAAAAATAAGACGAACGGAAACAGTGCAGAAGTAAGTACAAACAATGGGGGAAATGAAGCAGAAACTACACCGGCAGAAGGGGATAGTGATACTGCAGCTGCTGAAAAATCCTTACCGCCAATGTCAACAGATGAGATTACATTAACTTACGTATCCTGGGAGAATGAAGTTCTGACAAAATACCTGGCAGAACAGTTTATGAAGAAGTATCCCAATATTAAGGTAGAAGTAGTTACTCTTGCCTTAGACGGTTACAATGATTCCTTGTTAAATCTGGTAGCTACCGGTCAGATGCCTGATGCTTTCTGGATTTTAGGTGAGTGTGATTTTGCTATTAACAATCAGCTTTTAGGAGATATGACAGAGTATTGGGAGAATGATCCGGAAGCAGATAATGTTCTGACAACAATAAATGATGGAAAGTTTGGCTATTACGGAACAGATAAGAAATGGGCTACTCCCGTTAAATTCTTCCCTGAAGTAGTATATGCCAACAAGACTGTATTTGATAAATTAAATGTAGAAATGCCTGCCACTGACTGGACATGGGAAGATATGGTTGAATCCATCAAGAAGATGACAGTTCCCGAGCAGGGAATATACGGCTTTAACCAGTACAGAACAATTGTAACCTGGTATCCTGTTGCATCTGATGATAATGTATGGGGCGAGTTCGGATGGGATGGTACTAAGTTTGATATGACAAACTGGGCTGACGGACTTAATATGCAGGCTGAGCTTGTAAATGGAAAATATCATGCACCTGCTTATGATTCCGATGAAGCAGAAGCAGCTTTTGGCGACAGAACTATGTGGGCAGGATATTCTGGTAAGGTTGCATATCAGTTCGATGCCTGGTGGACCTTTAATAATTTATTTGCTACACAGGAATACTTAGATCTTGGTCTTGTATATGTTCCCTACAATGTACCCAGAGCAAAAGGAACTACAAGCAGCCACTCCATGGGAACTCTGGATTTTGGCGGAATTTCATCTGCTACCGAACATCCAAGAGAAGCCTATGAGTTATTAAAATTCATGAACTGGAACGAAGAAGGCTGGATGGCAAAGCTGGATGCTTACAGCACACTGACCAATGCAGACGGCACAAAGCTTTCCATGGATGCACTTCCTATTACTTTAAGTACTACAGTTTGGGATAAAGTGAGAACCTTCTTCCCCGGAGCAGACGATGCTTACGGAAGAGGACCTTATTTTGATGCTTTCCTTGCAAATTGCAAAGAACCCATACCTTATGGCGGAACAATTATTCCGGGATTTGGTACCTTTATTGCAGAAGGTTATGCAGGAGCTGAGAATGAGGTATTAACCAATGGTGTTAATGCACATGACCTTGCACCGGATCTGACAGAGAAAGCAAATGCAGCAAATGCAGCAGCAATGGAAGTTCTTAAGGCACAATAAACAGAAATGACTTAGATTTACACGGATTTTGTAAGGTGCAGTAGTTGGAAATAAATACGTCTGTAGATTATGATTGAATGTCAAAGAGGCAGTTTTTCACAAGGGGACGGCGAGTTGCACAAAACAGAAAGAACTCATGCTTCGATTCAAAGGTATAAGAAGTCCTAATTCTCTGAATATTTTGTGCTTGCAATAATGTAAAACAGATAACTCGCTACGCATGAGTACACTATGTGTACTCAAACAATCTGTTTGACATTATAGCACAAAATATCCAGAGAAAAGGACTTCTAATACCTTTTCATAGGCGCTTTCGTTCTTTCTGTTTTGTACAATCGCCTGAAACTATGGGGAAGTAAGGTTAAGTCTTTTATATCCAGAAGAGAACTAATATTCAACCTATAGAAAAACTAAATTTAAATCTATAGAAAAACTAAATTTAAACATATACAAAGAAAATTGCCCTAGGGCGTGTCTGAAAACTCATTGCACCGTTCTGAATGCTCCACTTTGCGTTATTCTGCGTTGCAATTTAAGGAACGTAACACCACTACGTCCCCAAACCCTAGCAGATGATTTAATAAATCCTGCTATGGCAATTTTTTTGCATAGGAAAGGAATAGTTTATGCAAGGTGCTGACTCATTATAGTAGTTTGTTACCGCATTTCGGACAGTAAGTAAAATCGGAACTGCATTGATAACCACAGCGCGAACAATGCAAAGCTCCACCATAGTTATTCTGATGTACAGGGTTTATCAGGTCTTCTTCTGTTAAGTCAAGAACTTCTCCTCTGGCTATTCTCTTTCCTAAATCATTATCCAGCAAGTATACTGGACCACAGCAGGAAGCAGTGGCATAGTATTTGACATTCCAGCGGAATAAGGGAAGAAAGAAAAAAGTGAAACAAGTATAAGTCATTAAGACCTCCAGCCTGCCAAACTTACCGCAGACCTTACAAATCATGGTTTGCTGAAATGACAGTCTCTTTTCCTTTTGTGATATACCTATAATAAAAAACATATTAGTGTTAACCCTTTCAGTGCAATTGTTTCAGTATAGACAGGTACTAAGCTTGATGTAACTTAAAAAATTTCCCATAAAGTATTTTTAGTATAGCATAATCATATGTAAAAAGCTATATTAGTTGAATCTTAGGTCCACAGCAAACGTATGAAACTAAATAATGGGAATATACAGATAATTAAAGGTTTTGTTCTGAAACTTTGTATCAAGAGGTTATTAAAACAATGTATTTATATATCCTTATTTATCCCTGAGTAAAAAATATAAAAATTTCATGTTAAAATATTGACAAGATAAAAGTATATGATATAATCTACGTTATAGACTACGGTCTATAACGTAGTATAAGAGCTTGCTAATGATATTTTCAAAGAATACAAAACGAATCAGGACAAGGGCGTTCCTTTATGGGAGCGCTCTTTTGTGTCTTTGAAAGTATTATTAAGGGATGAACAACCTGTTGGTAAACAGGGAGGGAGGAAAATATGATCAGGTACATAATAAAACGTTTTTTATTAGCCATTGCAGTTATTTTTCTGATTGCTACCTTTACGTTCTGGCTGTCCAGGGCGATACCGGGGGGACCTTTTACGAAAGACCGAGCTTTACCGCAGACGGTAATTGAGAATCTGGAGAAGAGATACAATTTGGATATGCCGGTCTTTCAACAGTATATAAAATATATCGGAAACATAGCCAGACTTGATTTCGGCCTATCCTATTACTACAAGACAGAAACCGTTAATGATATCATCAAAAGAACATTCCCGGTATCCTGTCTGTTAGGGGTTATGGCTATGATAACCGCAACAGGTCTTGGAATACCACTTGGAGTTATTAGTGCCTTAAAGGAAAACAAATGGCAGGATAATATCCTGAAGATAATGACCACCATATTTATATCCGTACCCAGTTTTGTACTGGCAAGTCTGCTTATGTATTATATCGGATACAAGCTCGGAATTCTGCCGGTAGCTATGTGGGGAACCTGGAAGCATGCAGTCCTGCCGGTACTTGCCCTATCAGCTGCGCCGCTGGCTACGGTTACCAAATATATGCGATCCAGCATGCTGGAGGTTTTGGGAGCTGATTATATCAGAACAGCCAAAGCCAAAGGGGCAGGACATTTTACCGTTACTTATATTCATGCCTTAAGAAATGCCATACTTCCGGTACTGACCATACTGGGACCGATGTTTGCAGGTATTGTGTGCGGAAGTTTTGTGATTGAGCAGATATTTGCAGTACCTGGTCTTGGACAGTCCTTTACGGAATCCATTTTCAACAGAGATTATTCCATGATTATGGGATTAACTATTTTTTATTCCATTATACTGGTAACCGTTATTTTAATTATTGATATATTGTACACCCTGATTGACCCAAGAATTAAAGTTGCAAGAGGTAAATAAGGACATTACGAGAAGAAATTTATGCCTGGGAGCAAAGTATTCAGGCAGAGAGAAAGGTATGGTTATTGGAATGGATAATACACTGATATCATTTAAAAGGATACCCTGCGAAGAAAAACAGGCGGATGTCATCTTAAGACCGCCATCCACCTTTGCTAAGGATGCCTGGTACCGATTCAGCCGCAATAAGCTGGGACTTATAGGAGCTGCCTTCATACTGTTTATGGTTTTTCTTGCAGTTTTCGGACCTCAGCTCAGTAAATGGGATTATCAGTATCAGAATCTTTCAGAGGCTTTTCAGACACCGTCAAAAGAGCATTTAATGGGAACGGATAATCTGGGAAGGGATTTGATGATACGAATTATATATGGTGCCAGAATCTCTCTGATAGTCGGCTTTTCAGCAAGTATTATTTCTGTTGTTATCGGTGTTTTTTATGGTGCCATATCCGGTTATGCTGGAGGAATTACGGATACTGTTATGATGCGTTTTGTTGAAATTGTAGACTCAGTTCCTTCCACTCTCTATATCATATTGCTGGCACAGGTGGTGCAAAAGGGAGGAATTATAAATATTATTGCTGTTATTGGTTTTACCAGTTGGCTTGGGATGGCAAGGTTAGTTCGAGGAGAAGTGTTGAGTCTTAAATCCAGAGAGTTCGTACTTGCGGCAAAAGTCAGCAATATCAGTAATTTACGAATACTTACCAGACATTTGATACCAAATTGTCTGGGACCTATTATTGTATCTCTGACACTTAGCATCCCCAGTGCCATCTTTGTAGAAGCAGCACTTCGTTTTCTTGGAATTATGAGTCTTGCTACTCCCAGTTGGGGAAGCCTTGCATCAGATGGTATTAAAGTTATGAGAGCTTGTCCCCATATGATTATATTTCCTTCTATATTTATCAGCCTTACCATGCTGGCATTTAATTTCTTGGGGGACTGGATCCTAAAATGAGATAGTACAGAATGTGGGTTTTGCGAAATATTAAAAAGCATTATTCACACTCTGAGTTATGGTAGTGTCACATCTGCAAGCAGATGCGGCATGCAATGGGAGCTGGGGGCTATTGCATTTTAAACAATGTTGCTGTATTTGGACAGTACTGCAGGTTTGCTGAGGGGATAGATGAAAATTAGAGTAAAAGAAAATTTATTATTGAAAGGGTGCCACATTAATATTCCTTCGTTTAAATTGTATTTGTGTGGCAGTATCTCAGGCTGGCTTGAGATATGCAATAGGTGTAAATATGGATAAATTATTGGAAGTAAAGAACTTAAAAACAACCTTTAAAACTAAATTCGGAGATGTGCAGGCTGTAAATGATGTATCCTTTCAGCTGGATTCCGGTGAGATTATGGCAATTGTAGGTGAATCTGGTTCCGGTAAGAGTGTTACGGCTATGTCTATTATGAAGCTGGTTGCGGCAGGAGGACGAATCGAAGAAGGAGAGATTAATTTTCAGGGTAAAGACTTAGCCAGATATAGTGATAAGGAAATGAAAAATATCAGAGGCGCTGAGATCAGCATGATATTTCAGGATCCCATGTCCTGTATCAATCCAGTTTACACCATTGGGTATCAGATGGATGAAGTTCTTCGTTTTCATCATAAAGAACTGGATAAGCAGGCTAGAAAAGAAAGACTTATTGAAATGCTTCATAAAGTCGGAATGTCTAATCCTGAACACCGGTTAAAGCAATATCCCCATGAATTATCCGGTGGTATGAGACAGAGGATTATGATTGCAATGTCGTTACTGTGTAATCCGAAACTTCTTATTGCAGATGAACCTACCACTGCCTTGGATGTTACCATACAAGCACAGATAATGGACCTGATAAAGGAATTGAGTCAGGAATTTAAGACCTCAGTTATATTAATTACCCATGATTTGGGAGTGGTGGCCAGTGTTGCTCATAAGGTTATGGTTATGTATGCCGGTGAAGTAGTGGAATTGGCAGATATCAGAAATCTTTATTATAATCCGAAACACCCGTATACCTGGGGGCTATTAAAGGCACTGCCCAGGCTTAACATGCCAAAGAATTCTCTTATGCCAATACCGGGTTCTACACCGGATCTGCTGCTTAAAAGGCAGGGATGTCCTTTCTTTGACCGGTGCAGTTATGCAATGGAGTGCTGCCAAAACATGAATTCGCCTTTCTTTGAAGTTGAGCCGAACCACCTGGTTAAATGCTTTAGGTACCATTCTGAATTCCGGGAGTAATATCAATTAAAAAGGAATAATTTTATTGATTTATATACAGATAAGTCCAAAATGAACACAGAAGGTGTACATTCCGGATTTTGTCAAAAATTTTTATTGCTGGAAGTTCAGTATCATGTCAGAAAGTGTGAAACAAAAATAATTTCAACTGTAAATATGTGCCTACAAAGTTTGCAGGCTGAGAAAGGCTTGGATATTAATATGACCCGTGAGAAAAAGGTATTGCTGGAAATAAAGAACTTAAAAAAGTATTTTCCCATTAAACAAAACCTGCTAAAGGCTGTCGATGATGTAAGTTTTTCTTTGTATGAAAATGAAACCTTAGGATTGGTAGGTGAGAGTGGTTGCGGAAAGACTACACTTGGAAGAACTGTCATGAAACTCTATGAGCCTACTGAAGGGAAGATAATCTTTAACGGAACAGATATCGCAGGGCTTAAAAATAAGCAGCTGGCTCCCTATAGAAAAGATATGCATATGATTTTTCAGGACCCCTATGCCTCCTTAAATCCCAGAATGAATGTCTCGGAGATTATTATGGAAGCCATGGAAAATGACAGAGACATTCCCAAAGCAGCCAGAAGAGATAGGGTATTGGAATTGTTAAAAATGGTGGGGTTAAACAGTGACCATGCTAATCGTTTTCCTCATGAATTCTCCGGAGGACAGAGACAAAGAGTAGGAATAGCCAGATCTCTGGCAGCTAACCCTAAATTTATTGTTTGTGATGAACCTATTTCTGCGCTGGATGTATCCATACAGGCACAAGTAGTGAATCTACTGAAAGAACTGCAGGAAGAACTTAACCTTACTTATTTGTTTATTGCCCATGATCTATCCATGGTTCAATATATTTCGGATCGCGTTGGTGTAATGTATCTTGGAAAGCTGGTGGAGTTAACCACCTCAGAAGAACTATATGAGAAACCCCTGCATCCCTATACCACCGCCTTAATTAGTACAATACCGTTTCCTGATCCGGAGATAGAGGAAAAGAAGGAGCGTATATTGTTAGAAGGTGAGATTCCGAGTCCCATTAACCCGCCAAGTGGTTGTGCATTTCGTACCAGATGTCGTAAGGTAACAGAAAAGTGTGCAATGGAATGCCCCTCTTTACAGGAGGTACAACCCGGTCATTATGTGGCATGCCATCAATATGGTACGGCAAAATAACAGAAAGGAAACGAAATTATGAAGAAACGAATGGCACTCATACTTGCAATGGTTATGGCTTTATCCCTGGCAGGCTGTTCCGGTAATTCAGGCAATGGGGGACAGAAAACATCTGCTGTAAATGGTTCCCAAGGGGCTGATACAGGCTCTTCTTCCCAGGAAAACACCGGCTCAGGAGGAGAAAAAACGGTAGTATATAATGTTGGAAATGAACCGGATTCCTATGATCCGGGGCTGAGTATTAATACTTCTACCGTTATACTATTCCAGCAGGGATATGATTTCTTATATCGTCTGGATTCCTCCGGAACCTATCAGCCATCCCTGGCTGAGAGTTATGAGATGAGCGAGGACGGTCTGGAATACACCTTTCATTTGAGAGAAGGGCTTAAGTTCTCAGACGGCAGTGATCTAACAGCAGAAGATGTGGCTTATTCCTGGACAAGAGTATTAGATCCAAACACTGCTTCGGAATATGCTTTTATCATGTATTATATAAAAGGTGCAGAAGCCTTTAACACCTGCTTAAATGAAGGCTCTGGCATCAGCTATGAGGATGCCAAGGCAGCCCTTGGAATAGAAGTTGTGGATCCCTTAACCGTAAAGATTACCCTGGAAGCTCCTACGGCATATTTTCTTTCCTTGACTGGATTTATCACCTATGCAGTACTGGATAAAGAATTCCTGGAGAAAACAGCCACCTATGGTGCTGCGGTAGACTCTGTCTCCAGCAGCGGACCCTTTAAACTTACCGAGTGGAAAAAGGGAGAATACATGTTGTTTGAAAAGAATGAAAATTACTGGGATAAAGACAGTGTCACTCTTGATAAAATCAAAATGACCATGGTAGATGCCTCCTCAACGGAACTTACCCTATTTGATACCGGAGAAATCCAAGCGACTAACGTAGATATGTCAACAGCCGATATACTTGCCTATCAGGCAAAAGGAAATCTACAGCAGATGACCCAGTTAAATACCGGTTGGATAGCCTTTAATACTGTAAAATCTCCTCTGGATGATGTTAGAGTCAGAAAAGCTTTGGTCTATGCACTTGATTTAAATGCAATCAATCAGAGTGTAATTGGTGGAGGTTCAATTGCAGCAGATGGAATTATTCCTGGCAGTATGCCCTCACCCGAGGATCCTTCTAATCCTTTTCGAACAACTTCCTATATTAATACTGCCGGCGACATAGAAAAAGCCAAAACGCTTCTGGCAGAAGCCGGCTACCCGGAAGGAAAAGGATTCCCTAGTTTAAAGCTGCAATACGGTGCCTCTAATGACTTAAACCGAATGATATCTGAAGCCATGTGTGCAATGTGGCAACAGAACCTTGGTATTACCATAACTCCCGATGGCATGGAAGCAAAAGCCAGAAACACTGCCAGACAGGAAGGGGATTTCGATTTGTGCTTCCAAGGCTGGGGAGCAGATTATGCCGACCCCTACACCTTCTTAGAGTGCTTAAAGTCCTCCCACTATTACAACTATGGTAAATACAACAGTGCAGAGTTCGATTCCTATATGAATGCCGCAGCTACTTCCCTGTCAGCAACAGAAAGAACAGAAGCAATGACGAAGGCTGAGGCGTTGCTCTTTGAGGATATGCCTATACTGTGCTACAATTTTGCTACGAAATGTTACCTTCAATCTGATAAACTGGTAAATGTAGTTAGAAATCCGACTGGGCCTGTGGATTTGAAGTGGGCTGATTTGATTGAGTAAATTGATTGAGATTGATGGATGAGTTTTAGTTTTTGGAAGTGGACGAAAACCCGGCTTGCTCTTTGTCCGTTTTTGTTCGGAGAAGAACCCTTATTCCACTAAAACTGCAGAAATTGCTTAAAGCAGTCCAGAATAAACCAAACTCGCGTATAGATAGTTGTGACAGCGGGAGCGTGTTGCACGCTCAGACAGTGGTTTATTCTCCGGGTTTTCTGTATTAATAAAGATATATACTTAAATATGTTTTACTTGAGGAAAGTAAGTTATATAATTATGAAATTGACAACATAACGGATAAACAGAACTCCAAATCATCGTTCGCAGCCACAACCTAACCCTTAGAACCCTTAGATAATTCATGACAACGTTTTCCAAACCTTTTGTGTTGTGATAAATTTAATTTTATGATACAATATTTATCAGTATACGATTGGACATGTATTGCCATATATATGTCAGAATGCGAGGAAATCATTCATATAAAAGGTTATGAGGATACAACAGTAGAGGATATTATTGCAGCTGCCGGAACTTCTAAGGGAACCTTTTATTATTATTTTGAACGGAAAGATTCCTTACTGGATACGCTGGCTACCATTTTCGACCGCCGATATGAGCAGTTAGAGAAGGAAATGTCTACAGCTCTTAGCAGTTACGAAAAACTGCTGTTTATGAATTATGAGATGCATCAGTTTATTGAAAAAAATATTGATGTGGATTTACTTTCTTCTTTGTATTCCACGCAGCTTATCTCAAAGGGGCAGTCAAACTTACTGGATCAGAACAGAATTTATTATAAATTGGTAACTGATATTATTGAAGAAGGGCAGAAACTTGGACAGATTACGAAAGATAAATCTGTCAGGGAACTGACGAAATATTATTCTCTTTGTGAACGTGCTTTAATATCTGACTGGTGCCTTAGTAAAGGGAATTATTCTTTGAGCCAGTACAGTAAGGACTTTTTACCTTTTATGCTGGAAGCAATTAAGGCAGAATAAGTAGATGCAAATAAATAGATGTAAATAAGTAAATACAAATAAGTAGTTGCATATAAGTAAATACAAATAAATAAAAACGGTAAGCAACAGATACTTTATAGATATTCTTATGGTTAGAGTTAATGCAGGTTCTGTATGTTGTATTCTTTGGGTTCATATACAACATAAAAGCAACCTGCATTTTTTTATATGCAATTATCTTTTACCCATTATAGCTTCTATTTCTTCCATACTGCGAGGGGTTAGGGCTGAGAGATTTTCGCAGCCGGTTTCGGTTATGAGACAATTGTCCTCCAATCTAAAGCCGATTCCCCATTCTTCACAATATATTCCGATGTCCACGCAGAATACCATACCGGGAGCGGTGAGCATTGTATCTGCCGGTGCTACCAAATCGTGAACATCGTAACCTACATGATGGGCGCCTCCATGCCACATATATTTACCCACATCTTCATATTTATCGCAAAGTCCTATTTCTTTTAATCGTTCATAGTTATATTTTCTGGCGGTTAAGTCTACCTCTGTCATTGGAATCCCTGGTTTTAAGATATCAAACATATAATTTGAGGTTTCATAAGCACATTGGTATAACAGCCTTTGTTTTTCATTAAATTTACCGTTACAGGGCCAGCCTCTGGAAACATCAGTTATCATATTGTCATAGCAGGCGCCTACATCATTCAGTATCATATCCCCGTCACTAGCTCGTCCTTTGTAGGAGTAGTAGTGAATACAGAAATTGTTGTCACCGGCGGATATGATAGAGGGGAATCCGGGGACCAGAACGCCGTGTTGTGCCAGAGCATAATCGAATTCAGCTTTGTACTGGTATTCATACATACCGGGTTTTGAAGCTTTCATCATGGCTATGATGCCTTCTTTTGTAATCTGTTCAGCGGTTCTCATTGCCTCGATTTCACAGGATTTTTTGATGGTTCGCTGTTTTCTGATTTGAGGATTCAGATTCTTGATAGTGACAAAGGGATAACGGCTTTTTATATAAGCAGCCAGTTTATAAGCTTCATTATCCGGTTCATCTTCTTTTAGCTTATCAAAATCCAGATATAATCTTTCTAAGCTGCCAGATTGGATTTTCTTATCCAGATAGGTGGTAAATTCCTGTATGTATTTAATCTGTGCAGCACCGGAGATATCCTGCGCTTGATTTTCCGTTAAGCGTCTGCCAGTCCAACGTTCCTCCAAAAGGTTTGGTGGCAGCAGATACAGTGCTTCTTCTACACTGTCAGCACCATATTTAAGAGCGGCCAGAATACTTTGTTCCTGATCAATGCCAGTCATATAGACGAAACTTCTGTCTGCAAAGAAAGGATAATATTCATCACCGGTTTTTCTTTTAGATTGACCGCTGAATAAAATTGCAAGTGAACCGGGTTCCAGGCTGTTATAAAGTGACTGTCTGTTTTCCATGTGAAATTCTTTTATCATTGTGGCTCCTTCCGTGAAAACTAAATGATTGACAAAAAATAAATGAGAATTTATAATATAGACTACGGTATAGAACACAGTATAATACAACTGTTATATTTATGCAATATAGCAAATATTTTTTTGGTGGCAAGGCAGTCATATAGACCTGACATCACTTTTTTGTGAAATCACAGAAGTTTTTATTGTGGAAAGCTTTGGTTAATGATACTGTAACATTAATAATTTACATAAAGGCGGCACACAGTGACCTTTGCTAAGCAGGAGAATTGTAAGTAAATAATAATTAAAAGATTAAAAGATTTTATATAAAAGGCAGAGCTTTTTAATTAATAGTTATATTCTAATGAAATAACCCTGTAACAACGGGTGAAATAGTATATTATTCTTAAGTACAAGGTATTAAAGTACAGAAAGGAAATGGTATGAAATTAGGATTTATCGGTTGCGGTAATATGGCAACAGCTATGATAGGAGGCATAACGGCTAATAAGATCTGCAATGCAGAAGATATCATAGCTTCGGATGCTTATGCTCCGGCACTGGAAAAAGCCAGGGAACAATTACAGATTCGGGTCAGCAGTGATAACAAAACCGTAGTAAGTGAAGCAGATATCCTGTTTTTGGCGGTAAAACCTCAGTATTATGAAACTGTAATTAAGGAAATCAAGGATTACATACAGGATAACCAGATTATTGTAACAATAGCACCTGGTAAAACTCTTGCCTGGCTGTCAGAGACCTTTGGAAAATCATTGAAAGTTGTTCGCTGTATGCCCAATACCCCTGCCTTGGTATGTGAAGGTATAACCGGAGTCTGCAGCAATGACCTGGTAACGGAGGAAGACCTGGAGCTGGTGTGCAGGATGCTAAGAGGTTTTGGCAAGGTTGAAGTATTGACAGAGAAACTGATGGATGTTGTAGTATCCGTAAGCGGAAGTTCACCGGCTTATGTATTTATGTTTATTGAAGCAATGGCAGATGCGGCTGTAGCCGATGGAATGCCAAGAGCACAGGCATATCAGTTTGCTGCACAGGCAGTGTATGGAAGTGCCAAAATGGTTCTTGAAACCGGCAAACATCCAGGTGAATTAAAAGATATGGTATGCTCTCCTGGCGGTACAACCATAGAGGCTGTCAGAGTACTGGAGCAAAAAGGTTTTCGCAGTGCCGTAATGGAAGCGATGAAAGCCTGTACAACAAAATCGAAAGGATTATAGAATATGAAATTTGAAAATGTAGATGTAGTAAAAGAGGCAAATGTATACTTTGACGGAAAGGTTACCAGCCGGACAATTTATTTTAAGAACGGCGAAAGAAAAACTCTGGGATTTATGCTGGCAGGTGACTACGAATTTGGTACCGGTGCAGAGGAACTGATGGAAGTCTTGGGAGGAGAAATGGATATCTGCCTGCCAGGAGAAACTTCCTACAGCACTTATAAAACAGGGGATAGTTTTATAGTTCCGGCTGACTCCAAATTTAAAATTATTGTGAAAACCTACGGTGATTACTGTTGTTCTTACAAAGAAATTTCTAAATAGTATCATATTGCTTTATTCATTAAGTAGAATAAGAAAAATCCAATCAAGGTATTTTTGCCGGAAACGGCAGAAGATGCCTTGATTTTTTTAGGTATAAATAAATATTGACAAATGCATATAACAAAGTTAAAATTTTTATAGACCAAAGTATAAACCAAGGTATAAAAGGAGCAATAAAGTGAAGAAGCCTTTCATTACAGATATTCAGAAATATTCTCTTCATGACGGAGAGGGAATTCGAACTACGGTATTTTTCAAAGGTTGTCCGTTGTCTTGTGTCTGGTGCCATAATCCTGAAACAAAACAGTATCAGAAGCAGTTAATGTTTATGGCTGACAGCTGCACCGGCTGCGGCTGTTGTTTGAAAGCATGCCCCAAGAAGGCCATATCGATAAAAGAAGGAATCGCTGTAACAGATAAGGGCACTTGTAATGCATGCGGTATTTGCAGGGATTACTGTTTGCAAAATATCAGGGAATTATCCGGTAAATATTATACCGTCCAGGAATTGGTGAAGGAGATAGAGAAGGATAAGATCTTCTATGAAAATTCCCAGGGAGGAGTTACTCTTTCCGGCGGAGAAGTATTAACACAGGAGCTTGTTTTTCTGGAGGAACTGCTTTGTACGCTTCATGGAAAAGGGTACCGCATTAATATTGATACATCCGGCTATGCACCTTATCAGGTATTTGAAAGAATCCTGCCATATGTGCATACCTTTCTATATGATTTAAAATTGCTGGATCCAGAAGTACATAAGAAATATACAGGAACAGACAATTTATTAATAAAAGAGAATCTTAAAAAACTCAGTGCTGAGAAAGCGTCTATCTGGATACGCATTCCGGTTATAGGCGGGGTGAATGCCTCTGATTACAGCTTAAGACAGATAGCTGAGTTTCTGGCAGCAGAGAATATATCTTTTCAGCAGATTAATCTGCTGCCCTATCATAATACAGGCAGCAGTAAATACAAAAGATTGCAGAAAAATTATGAAGGGGAAGAATTTTTTACTCCTTCTGAAGAAGAAATGAAGAGCTATAAGAGTATTTTTAAACAATATGGTTTTCAGAAGGTAATAATTGGAGGATAAGTAAAAGGGAGGTTAAAGCTTATGAATGACAGGATTTATAATTTGAGGAAAAAAAGTCTGGATACACCTGCTCACATAGACATGGAGAGGGCTAAGCTTTTCACAGAATGTTATAAGCTGTATGAAGGCAGTGTTTCAATACCGGAACTAAGAGCCTTAGCCCTTAAGCATTACTTTGCGAATAAGACTCTCTATATCGGACAAGGTGAATTGATAGTAGGTGAGAAAGGGGACGGACCTCAGGCTTCGCCAACTTTCCCGGAATTATGCTGTCATACTGTACAGGACCTTAAGGTTATGAATGATCGTGATCTGATAAGCTTTCAGGTGAAGGAAGAAGCTTATGAATTACAGGAGAAGGTTATGATACCTTATTGGGAGACACGCTCAATCCGGCATAAAATTCTTGATCATATGACAGCGGAATGGAAATTAGCCTATAACAGTGGTATTTTCACGGAATTTATGGAACAGAGGGGACCCGGACATACTGTTGGCTCAGAAAATATTTATAACAAAGGATTTCTTGATTATAAAGAAGAGATAGAAAAGGCAAGGAAAGAGCTGGATTATTTAAAGGATAAGGAAGCTCTTGAGAAAGAACACCAGTTAAAAGCCATGGATATAGCCTGTGATGCAATTATTATTTTGGGGCAAAGGTATCACGAGTATGCTCTTAAACTTGCAGGAGAAGAGAAAAATAATGATCGCAGGCGCGAACTGCTAATGATAGCAGAAAACTGCAAGGTAGTACCTGCCCATAAGCCAGAAACTTATTGGCAGGCTATCCAGATGTACTGGTTCGTACATCTGGGCGTGACTTCAGAAATCAATCCCTGGGATGCTTACAGTCCTGGCAGGCTGGATCAGCATCTGATCAGATTCTATAAAAAAGATATGGAAGAGAATAGCATAAATCGAGAGTTCGCCAAAGAATTACTGGAATGCCTTTGGGTAAAGTTCAATAATCAGCCAGCACCGCCAAAGGTTGGTATAACCTTGAAGGAAAGCAGTACTTATACGGATTTTGCCAACATTAACACAGGTGGTATCACACCGGAGGGACAGGATGGAGTGAATGAGGTAAGTTATCTGATTTTGGAATGTATGGATGAAATGAAACTGCTGCAGCCAAGTTCTAATGTACAAATCAGTAAGAAAACACCCAGAGACTTCTTGTTAAAAGCCTGTGAAATATCCAGAAAAGGCTGGGGACAGCCGGCCTTTTACAATACAGAGGCAATCGTACAGGAACTGTTAAATGCCGGAAAGACCATAACTGATGCCAGAAAAGGAGGCACCAGCGGTTGTGTGGAGACCGGTGCCTTCGGTAATGAAGCTTATATCCTGACGGGTTATTTTAACCTGCCTAAGATCTTAGAACTTACCCTATATAACGGTTATGACCACATGAGTGGGCAGCAGGTTGGCCTTAAGACCGGTGAAACTGTGGATTATCATACTTATGAGGAGTTATTTGAAGCTTATAAAAAGCAGGTAACATATTTCCTTACTATTAAATTACGCGGAAATAATATAATTGAAAAGATATACGCGGATTCTATGCCGGTACCTTTTCTGTCAGTAGTCACAAATGACTGCATTTTAAAAGGAAAGGACTATAATGCCGGCGGAGCCAGATATAATACCAACTATATACAGGGAGTGGGTATCGGTACTATTACAGATTCCCTGGCCGCAGTTAAATACAATGTCTTTGATGAGAAGAAATTTACCATGGAAGAGTTATTGCAGGCTATGAAGGATAACTTTACAGGACATGAGAGAATCCTGAATCTGGTTCGCAACCGTACGCCGAAATATGGTAATGACAACGATTACGCTGATGCCATAATGCAGGAGGTATTTCATTTCTATTGCAGCAGCGTTACAGGAAGACCTAACGTAAAAGGTGGCTTCTACGGTGTAAATATGCTCCCCACTACCTGTCATGTTTATTTTGGTGATGTTATGATAGCCAGTCCCAATGGAAGACTGAGTCATAAGCCTGTTTCTGAAGGGATTTCCCCAGAAAAAGGAGCTGATATATTAGGTCCGACAGCAGTGCTTAAATCCGCCTCCAAAATGGATCACTTAAGGACCGGAGGAACCTTGTTGAATCAGAAATTTACTTCCTCTGTGGTTGCGGGAGAGACGGGACTTGAGCAAATGGCGAACCTGGTCAGGGCTTATTTCGATATGGATGGGCATCATATCCAGTTTAATGTAATTGATAGGAAGACACTAATAAAAGCGCAGGAAAATCCCCAGGAGTATAAGGATTTAATAGTAAGAGTCGCAGGTTACAGCGATCATTTCAGAAACTTAAGCAAGGCACTGCAGGATGAGATAATTGAGAGGACAGAACAGGCCTTTCACTGACTATAAAATAATTGGAAAAAAGTACTTGACAAAATACTAGAACGTAGTCTAGAATTAAGTACAAGAAATACAGCAGTGAAATTTGCAGCAATTAATAATATTAATACAAGAGTTATGACAAAGGTGTCGCATTAATTTGTGACACCCTTTTTTTACGCAATAAAATAATAGTTTCTATAGCATTAAAAGTCCTTCGGCGAGGGCAAGGCTGCGGAGTTAGAGTTTATATTACATGTACATTTGCACTAGTATGTGTTTGAAAAATGCTTGTGCAAGGCGTGGCACTCCACTTTGGGGAGACAAGGTGCGATTTCGGGGACGTTGTGGTGCTGCATTTCCAAAATAACAACAAAGGATACTACAAAATAGGGGGGCGAACGGTGCAAGGATTATTCGAACACACTCTAACGAAGTATCAACATAAGTCAAGTTTCTTTATTTTGGTGATTAGTAATCTTACGGAATGAAAAGGGAGGTTGTATGGAATTAAAGCCTGAGCAGAAATGCAATTATAAGGTTTTTGAAACAATCGATTCACATACTATGGGGGAACCTACAAGGATTATTGTGGAAGGATTTCCGAAACTAATGGGAAGTACCATGATAGAGCGCAAGAAATATCTGGAGGATAATTATGACCACTACCGAAAAGCGCTGATGTTAGAACCCAGAGGCCATAAGGATATGTTTGGAGCATTATTAACAGAACCTTTAAGCAGTGAGGCTGATTTAGGAGTCATTTTTATGGATACCGGCGGTTATCTGAATATGTGCGGACATGGAAGCATTGGTTCGTCTACTGTAGCAGTAGAAACAGGATTGGTCCAGGTAACAGAACCCTATACCAAGGTTGTACTGGAAGCACCGGCAGGTCTTATATATGCAAGAGTGAAGGTGGAAAAGGGTAAGGCAATTGAAGCCAGTATATTGAATGTACCTTCCTTTTTATATAGAGAGGATGTTGAGATAGAGGTTGATGACTTTGGGAAAATAACATTGGATATTTCCTTTGGGGGAAGCTTCTTTGCATTGATTAATGCTGAAAAAATAGGCTTATCAATTGATACTGCAAATATAGACCGCATTACTGAACTTGGTATGAAGATTATTAAGAAACTCAATGCTACCATTCGTGTCAAACACCCTACCCTTGATATTACAACTGTGGATCTTGCGGAGTTTTACTGCAGTCCAACCAACAGTGCTGCCCATAAGAAGAATGTAGTGATATTCGGAGACAGTCAGGTAGACCGTTCACCTTGCGGAACGGGAACCAGTGCCAAACTAGCTTTGATGCATGCCAGAGGTGAGCTGGCAGAAGGAGAAGAATTTGTGTATGAGAGCATAACCGGCTCCATGTTCAAAGGAATAATAACCGGTGAAACCTTGGTCGGTGA
Organism: Anaerocolumna sp.; assembly: GCA_029256725.1. Classification (GTDB taxonomy): domain Bacteria; phylum Bacillota; class Clostridia; order Lachnospirales; family Lachnospiraceae; genus Anaerocolumna. Next base: position 123,386 of record JAQSXJ010000005.1, read on the forward strand.
ATATAAAGCTGTGATACCTCAGATTACCGGCAGCGCTTATATAACAGGATTTAACAGGTGGGTTATAGATGATGAGGATCCTTTAAAGAATGGTTTCATATTCGGCAAACGCGATGAACTGCAGGCGAATCTTGAATCAACACAAGTATCAGCTAACATCTGATACTTAGAAGAAGTGCTATAACAAATAGTGTAAGACTGTAAACCAAACACTGTACAGGGTTAATTATATAAGTACTTTGTTTGCCGGAAGAAATTAATATTACATAAAAGCATTAAATTTTTTTAAAGTAAACCGACCGTAGTTTAATACTTGGTCATATAGATTTCAAAATAAGAGGATGAGGAAGTGGAGGACATGGAACAGGAAATTTACCGGATATATTTTAAACAACATATTGGAAATCCAGCACTTTCCTGTGTATTAGCAGGAGAAAAGGTTTGTGCAGGGCAGTTGATTGGCAGAGCCGGGGAAGGTTTAAGCCTTAATGTACATTCCAGTGTAACTGGTGAGGTTATACAGGTTACGGAAGGTTTTGCAGATATCAGGAAGTGTTCCTCAAAGGAGGGGGACTATCTGCCGCTCACAGAGAACAGCCCACTGGAGTTGATAAAAGAAGCAGGTATCTGCGGAATGGGTGGAGCTGGTTTTCCTGCTTATGCAAAGCTTGATACTGATTTAAGCCAAGGTGGTATGGTAATCATAAATGCTGCGGAATGTGAACCGATTCTTAATCACAACCTTAAACGGATTGCAGCAAGTCCTAAAGAAATAGTAGAAGGTCTGTTAATAGTCCAAAAGATTACAGGTGCGGCAAAAGGCATTATAGCTTTGAAAGAAAAACATTCAAATGAAGTGAAAATATTGAAAGAGCATTTAAAAGAAAATATGGAGTTGGCCCTGCTGCCGGATATCTATCCTATGGGGGAAGAAAGAGCGATTGTCAGAGAAGTTACAGGTAAGTTATTAGATGCAAATTCCCTGCCTTTGGCAGCTGGTGCCGTAGTAATCAATCTGGAAACCCTGTACCGAATCTATGAAGCTGTGATTCTCAAAAAACCAGCAATAACAAAAGATCTTACGGTCGGCGGAGCAGTAGAAAAGGGAATCACAGTACTGCTTGATGTGCCGGTTGGCACCCAAGTGGAAAGTCTGCTGCAAGAAGCCGGAGGGTTAAAACCGGATGTAGGAGAACTTATATTAGGAGGACCTTTTACAGGTAAGAGGACTATAAAAGAGGAATATATCAGTAAAACCACAGGAGGAATTATAGCCGCTATGCCCTTCTTACAGGATAAAAGAAATATGGGATTATTGGTGTGTGCCTGTGGTGCAGGTGAAGAAAGACTTCGCCAGATAGCTGCTTCCATGGGTGCCAAGGTTGTGGGTGTCGAGTTTTGCAAGCAGGCCCATGAAGTAAAAGGTAATCTAAAATGTGATAACCCCGGCAAATGTCCCGGTCAGTCAGCCAAAGTGCTAAAACTGCGAAGTCAAGGTGCCGAGACTTTATTAATCAGCAATTGTACAGATTGCAGCAACACGGTAATGTCCATTGCTCCGGGACTTAAAATGCCGGTATATCATTGTACCGACGGTGCGCTCAGAGCTGCAGGTTTACGGTTAGTAAGGAAAGTCCGGTTAGGTGGAGTCTGAAATCTCATTGTGTCGTTCTGAACACACTATGAAGTATTCCAGATCACAAAATGGAACCCTTAGCTTAGCATAAGCAGCTTTTAAATATGCCTAAAAACAATTGATAATTTATAGATTGATAATTTAAAGAATACATTAAATTCAAAGGAGAGTAGCGTATGTCAATTTCAAAAGAAACATTACAGAAACATCTGAAAGACCCTGCAATATTTTGCTGCCAGAGACAAAAGGGGCTGTTAATCAGCGAGGCGGATCTAGAGGATCCCGTTATATTTCCTGATCTTGAGGATTCCGGACTATTAACCCTATCCAAAGAAGGACTAACCATTGAAGCTGTTATCGGAAAAACCTTAAAGAAGAATGTAGAAGCACTTACCCCCATAACCGGTGAGATGCTGGTGGAAGGAAACTCTATTGCTAAGGTTTCTGATGAAGCGAATGAGGTTAGTGAAGAAGTAAATACAAGTAAAATAACATTTAACGGAGGAGACGGAATGATTCATCTATCTATTGAAGAACTAAAAGGACTAACCCTTGATATTCCATTAAACAGCCTGACTTTGCCCTTAGCCGGTATCACCGGAACAACCTTAGTCGGATCTAAGGAGCTCCAAACCACTATGGATATCGTAAATAAGGATAACAAATCTTCTTCTAATACTGTAATTCCTGCTAATGCCGTAATTCCTGCTGATAAAATACTACCTACTGATAGAGTGCTCCCTGCTCACAAAGTACTGCGTACATTAGTGAAGAAAGAATATAAGGTAAAAGAAGTTATCCTTGGAGATACTACTTCCTTTGACAGCGGAATTCTTACCATTGATAAAGGACTGGTTCAAAAAGCCAAAGACTGTAATCCGCTGGTGAAAGCCGTAGAACTTGACATTATCACAGTAGAGAACAGGCACATATTTACCAATACCATTATGGATATTATCCCTGTTGCTGCTAAGATAAGTGGTAAATTAGGAGAAGGAGAGACTGCAGTACTAGATGGTGTGGTATTCTGCTTAACAGGCCTTGATGAAAAAGGGGTACAGATACATGAGTTCGGTTCCTGCGAAGGATTCATTGATGAAAAAGTTGCCTTTGGAAGACCTGGCTGTCCGGATGAAACAGATATCATGATTCGGGTAAATGTAGTGATTCAGGAAGGCACCGGAATGGAGCGAAGAGGTCCCTTTGCCGCTCATTGCGCCTGCGACCTCATTATTCAGGAAATCAGAGAAGTACTCAAAAAAACGACTGCCCCTGTAATTTCAGAAGAAGTATTAAAGGATGTACATAAATACGACCGTCCAAGAGTTGTATTAGTAAAAGAGATTATGGGACAGGGTGCTATGCATGATAACATTCTCCGAATGAAGTATTAGATGGAGGAATACATGCACTTACCTGTATCGGACCTGCCACAAAAGAAATGACCAGACATTATTTCAGAGAACCACTGGTGAAAGAACTGGCATTGGATGAGGAACTGGATCTGGTGGGAGTTATTTTTATCGGAAGTCCTCAGGTTAACGATGAGAAGCTTTATGTTTCCGAAAGACTGGGTGCACTGGTGGAAACCATGAATCTGGACGGAGCAATCGTTACGACCGAAGGCTTTGGCAACAATCATATAGACTTTGCCAGTAATATAGCTGCTATCGGAAGCCGTGACATACCGGTGGTAGGCGTTACTTTCTCTGCCTATCAGGGACAGCTGGTGGTCGGCAATAAATATATGGATGCCATGATTGAACTGAATAAAGATTCGGAAGGTTTTGAAAATGAGATTCTTGGCTGCAGCTCCATATGTCCGGAAGATGCAAAAAGAGCCGTACTTATGTTAAAGACCAAAATGGCTGGAATCCCTATTGAAGCAGCGGAAAGAAAATGGTCTCAGGCAGTAATTGACAGCAATCAGAAGCTGGTTGATGCACTTGCCTAAAGGGGGTAACTTATGATGCAGGTTGAATTAATTCCGCAGCTTACAAAAGCGAAAATAGTCGAAATCAACGATACGGCAGTTAGGGTAAGTATTCAGGGGAGATTAGGCGTAATTACGGTACCTTTAAGGTGGGTAATTACCGAGAAGGAATTACAGCCAGGGCAGGAAGTGGAATTTTATTTCAGCTATATGAATGTAAGATAAACCGGTAATGCATTAAGGAAGTTTACTGCAACTCATTACTGGAATTTGGTCATAGAAAAGCGGTATCAAGTAACCGCGGTATCTGCAAACAGGCAAGGGGAGTTTCAACTAATTGCTTGCCTTAATATCAGAATTTTACTATTTGTGAACAAGAATGGAGGAGCTTTATGCAATTAACAACAGCTACAGGATTAAAATCAGAAATATTTGTACCTATTACACCGGAGGCAGTATGGACACCCCTTACAAAACCTTTAAGTGAATGCAAGGTTGCTTTTATAACTGCCGGAGGTATCCATCAGAAATCACAGAAACCCTTTAATACCGCAGGCGATTATTCCTACAGGGAAATTCCTTCCGATATTCCTACCTCTGAACTTACGGTAACCCATGGCGGTTTTGATAATTCAGACATCAATAAGGATGCCAATGCCATGTTCCCCTTAGACAGACTCAGGGAGCTGGTTGCAGCAGGAGTTATCGGAAGCCTTGCAGATACCATGTTCGGCTTTATGGGAGGCGGTGGAAATGTTGAAAAGTTCACCAACGAAACCGGTCCTGAAATAGCCGGAAGGCTGAAAGAACAGGGTGTCGATATCGTAATCTGCACCGGCGGCTGCGGTACCTGCCACCGCTCTGCGGTTATCGTGGAGCGTGCCTGTGAGAAACTTGGTATGTCAACAATTATTATAGCGGCACTTCCTCCTATTGCCAGACAGCAGGGTGCACCCCGTATAACAGCCCCTCATGTACCCATTGGTTCAAATGCAGGAGAACCCAATAATAAAGAAATGCAGACTGCTATTCTAATGGATACCCTGAATGCTTTGGTAGAAATGCAGTCCTTTGGCGAATTGAAAGTACTGCCTTATGAATACAGACACAATGTATAATCGAGCATAAGCGGTTTTCAAACACGCCTTAGCAAGTTTATGAAAGTAGTATCAGTTAAGCTGTAAGTGAGGATAAGCTTCCTACAATTTTAGCAAGTAATTCCGGAGGTAAATATGGCACAGGAAAGTATAAAAAAGAAGAAAATCATAGAAACAGCATTTAAGCTTTTTTATGAGCAGGGATACGACTCCACCACCATTGAACAGATCATCAGTGAATGCAAGGTTTCAAAAGGTACCTTTTATCATTATTTTAATGCTAAGACAGATTTATTCAGTTCCCTGTCCGATCTATTTGATGAACAGTACCAGATTATCCTAAAGGACATGAATCCAGAACTGCATAGTTTTGATAAATTAATCTACATGTCAAAGCATTTATTTAAATATATTGAAGATAAGATACCCGTTGATATTCTGGCTTATCTCTATTCTTCTCAGGTAACCAGCAAAGGAGAGAAATATCTGCTGAATCAGAACCGGTATTATTATAAAGCTCTTATGCGGATTATCGAAGATGGACAGAAGAAAAAGGAATTAAAGAATGAGCGTTCCTCCAGAGAATTAATGAAGATCTATGCTATGCAGGAACGTTCTATTCTCTATGACTGGTGTATCTGTGAAGGAAATTACCCCCTGGCTTCTTACGGTATTGAACTTCTGACAATCTTTATACAGGGATTTCGAGAGAAGTAAGATTAGTAAGATTTATCAATATAAATTGAATAAAGTTATGGCTTTTATATCTGTACAGGTATGAGAACACCATACTTTCAAGCGTTTATATACTTGGACAGGAAAAATTCAATTTATATAATACCAAAATATATGTGGTATCCTCCGGCATTCACATGTATTTTTCATAGGGATTAGAAAGGTTATAAATATATGAAAAAGGATAAGGCAGAAAGTAAATCATAAGGAAAGAAGCCACAAATCATGCTTTCTGTCTGTTGTTGTGGCCGTAGGGCAGAAGAAACTGCAATACGCAGGAGAGGATAATGAAATTAAGTGAAACCGGTAAGTCAAAAGAGGAGATAAAATCTCTTGTAAAAAAATATATGATCGATACCTATGAACGTTTTGATATGGTTGCCGAAACAGCCAAAGATATGTATATCTATGACGCAGACGGAGATGCATATCTGGATTTCTATGCAGGCATAGCCGTAAACAGTGCAGGTAACTGCAATGAAAAAGTGGTGGCAGCGGTTACGGACCAGGTAAAAGATATCATGCATACCTTTAATTATCCCTATACTATTCCTCAGGCACTGCTGGCAGAAAAAATCTGTACCACTATCGGGATGGATAAGATTTTTTATCAGAACTCAGGAACAGAATCCAACGAAGCCATGATAAAACTGGCAAGAAAATATGGTACAGAAAAATACGGACCGGATAAATATAATATTATTACAGCCAAAAAGGGTTTCCATGGCAGAAGTTTTGGTTCCATGTCTGCAACAGGACAGCCGGGCTCTGCGATACAAAATGGCTTTGGCGGAATGGTTCCGGGTTTTACTTATGCGGATTTTAATGATTTAGAAGCCTTTAAAGCTGCTTATACGGAAAATACCATTGGTATAATGATAGAACCGGTACAAGGGGAAGGCGGTGTACATCCTGCAACGAAAGAATTCATGTCAGGTCTTCGTGCTTTCTGTGATGAAAAAGGAATACTGCTGTTGCTGGATGAAGTACAGACCGGCTGGTGCAGAACCGGAACGGTAATGTGCTATATGCAATACGGAATAAAACCGGATATAGTATCAATGGCAAAAGCTATGGGTGGCGGAATGCCCATCGGTGCCATCTGTACAACGAATGAAGTAGCGAAGGCATTTTCTATGGGCTCCCACGGAACCACCTACGGCGGACATCCGGTCAGCTGTGCAGCTGCACTCGCTCAGATTAATGAACTTTTAGACAGAGATCTGGCAGGGAATGCAGAAAAGATGGGGGAATATTTTAAAGGCCTGCTGGCAAAGCTTCCCCACGTAAAAGAAGTAAGAGGCGCTGGATTATTGGTGGGAGCGGAATTTGACGAAACAATCAATGCAGTAGATGTAAAGCACGGCTGCTTTGACCGTAAATTAATTATAACTGCAATCGGAAGTAGTGTTATAAGAATGGTACCGCCGCTTATTGTAACCAAAGAGGATTGTGATAAAGCCTATGAGATTATAAAAGAAACCGTCCTGTCATTGGTTTAGAAAAGAGGTATCTATGAAAATGTTTAATTTTTCTGTTCCTCAGGAGATAATTTTCGGAGAAGGAGCTTTGGCACGTATTGGAGAACTCTTAAAGAAAAGCTCTGCTAAGAACCCTTTTCTGATATCCGGTAAGAATCTGACCAGATTGGGTGTGGTGGACAGAGTAGCAAAGCTGGCAGCAGAAGCAGGGTACACTGCAGAGATATTTAATGATGTAGAAGCGAATCCTTCTGTGGAAACAGTAGAAAAAGCAGTGAAAGCCTATAAGCTTAGCGGTTGTGACTGTATTATTGCTTTGGGTGGCGGAAGTCCAATGGACGTTGCAAAAGCAGTAGGTGTAGTTGCAGTATTTGGAGGCAGTATTAAAGATTATGAGGGAGCCGGAAAGGTGCCTGGGAAAATTACTCCGATCATAGCAATTCCCACTACAGCCGGTACAGGAAGTGAGGTTACAGCCTTTACTGTTATAACCGACCATGAGCGAAATTATAAATTGACGGTATTTAGTTATGAGCTGATACCGGAATATGCACTCCTTGACCCTGAACTTATTATGTCCCTTCCCAAATCAGTGGCAGCAGCTACAGGAATTGATGCCCTGGTGCATGCCATAGAAGCTTATTTATCCAAAGCCGGTTCACCTTTTACAGATTCCATGGCAGAAAAGGCAATGGAACTGATTGGTGGTAACCTCAGACAATTTGTATCAGACAGAAGCAACAGGGAAGCAGCGGCTGCCATGTTGACCGGTTCTATGTTTGCAGGACTGGCCTTTGCCTGGGCAAGGCTTGGAAACGTACATGCCATGGCACATCCGCTGGGCGGGTATTTTGATGTACCTCATGGAGTAGCCAATGCAATCTTACTGCCGGTTGTGATGGAGTTTAACGCCCAGGCCGACCAGGGAAGATATCAGAAAATATATAATTATCTGGTACCGGATAAAATTTCAGAAGAGAAATTTGTACCGGAAGTCTTGGTGAAAGAGCTTCAAGAATTGACTGCTTCCCTTGGTATTCCTCAGAAACTTAAAGAAGTCGGGGTAACAGAAGATAAAATACCGGAGATGGCAGCAGATGCAATGAAGAGCGGTAACATCCTTGTCAATCCGAGAGAGACAACTCTAGAAGATGTGATAAGCCTATATTTTGAGGCGTTGTAGTTGCGTAATGCTTTAGTTGTGAATTTACTGTTACAGTAAAATTTTTTAGAACCCTAAACAGAAAATGGATAATTTTAAACCAAAATCATGGAACATTTCCAAAGACATCTTACCTATATTTTCTGTGCAGGACCCCTCAAGGCAAACACGTGCAACTAAATATTAGGAATACGCAGATAATTGAGGGTTTGGTTTTTTCGTTTTGTATCGAAAGGCTCCCTATGACACTTAAGTGGCAGCTGCCGTGACTAGCGGAAAAAGTGCCAGTGTTTGAGCAGCTGTAAGCTACCGAAGCCACAGTGCTCCAGCGAGTTTGGCACTTTTTCCGCTTCCAGGAACGGCAGCTGCCGCTTTAGTGGAATAAGGAGCCTTGAGCAACAAAAACGAAAAAACCAAACCCTCAATTATCGTCCGTTTCCCATATCCCTTATTGATGTATTTCCCCTGCACAACTCCTCAGCTGACATTGACAAGGAAAATCCGGTGTTATATAATGAATAAAAGTATGGGTATTCTATTACCTTGAGATAAAGCCCGTCCGGGTAAGCTTGGATGGGCTTTTCTGTTGGAAAATACAAGGAAGCCCAAAGTATGGAATATGAGTATTTCCCTTTCATATATTATAATAATTCAGCCGTAGAGCAGGGCTATGTAGGAGGTATTTATGCAGCTTAAGAAATTATTGGAAAAAACTGAATATACACTGGTAAGAGGGACTTTGGATACGGAAATTCTGGATCTGGTATATGATTCCAGAAAAGTAAAACCAAGTTCCGTTTTTGTATGTATCAAGGGATTTAAAATAGACGGGCATGATTTTGCCAGGGAAGTTGTAGAAAAAGGAGCTAAAGTTCTTGTGGTTTCCCAGGAGGTGGAAGTTGACGGTGAGGTTACGGTAATCCGTGTTGCGGATACCAGACTGGCACTGGCGGAGCTCTCAGCTGCCTATTTTGATCACCCGGCGGCAAAGCTTAAAACCATCGGTATCACCGGAACCAAAGGTAAAACTACCACCGCCTATATGGTGCGTTCCATCCTGGAAGATGCAGGTATAAAGACAGGACTTGTGGGAACCATAGAAGTCATTATTGGAGACAATGTCATACCGGCTGCCAATACAACCCCGGAATCCTATCAGATTCAGGAGTACTTTGCCAGAATGGTTGAAGAGGGTTGTGAAGCAGTGGTAATGGAAGTCTCTTCACAGGGCTTAATGCTTTCAAGAGTTGGCGGCTTTACCTTTGATTACGGTATCTTTACAAATATAGAGCCGGATCATATCGGCCCCGATGAACACAAGGATTTTGAAGAATATATGGCTTGCAAGGGGCTTCTCTTTAAACAGTGCCTGGTGGGAATTGCCAATGCGGATGATTCCCATATGGAGGAGGTATTAAAGGGACATACCTGTAAGCTTGAAACATACAGCCTGGAGAAAGAAGCAGATTTGATGGCCTGCAACATAAACCTTCATAGTATGGATGGAAGCCTTGGGGTGAATTATGATCTTAAGGGACTGTTAAACTACTCCGTACATTTAAATCTGCCGGGTAAATTCAATGTTTACAATTCACTGACTGCCATTGCCATCTGCAGACATTTCGGAATCAGTGAAGAGAATATAAAGAAAGCACTGCTATCCGTTAAAGTAAAGGGAAGAGTTGAGCCGGTTACCATATCTTCTAATTTTTCCATGATGATTGATTATGCTCATAATGCCATGTCCCTGAAAAGCCTCCTTACGACCATTAAGGAATATGCGCCCAAAAGACTGGTATGCCTCTTTGGCTGCGGCGGTAACCGTTCCAAGTTAAGAAGATATGAGATGGGCGAAATCTCCTCAAATCTTGCAGATCTTACTGTTGTAACCTCTGATAACCCCAGATTTGAAGAACCGGAGGAAATCTTGAATGATATTATAACCGGTGTTAAGAAAGGTCAGGGAGAATATATAGCAATTATAGACAGGAAAGAAGCCATTAAATATTGTATCGAAAATGCCATTGCAGGTGATGTAATTATCCTTGCCGGAAAAGGTCATGAAGATTATCAGGAAATCAAAGGTGTAAAGTATAAAATGGATGAGAGAGATCTGATTCGTCAGGCTGTTGATGAAATCAAAGCAGAAGGCAAAGTTATTTTATAAGACCGGGAATGGAGAAATAAAATGGATGAATTAAACATTAAGGAAATTATTCTTGCTACGAAAGGAACACTTCTTTGGGGAAATGATGATATTTATATATCTGATGTATTAACAAATTCCGGGAAGGCAGTAGCAGGTTCTCTCTTTGTCCCTATTGTCGGTGAAAGGGTGGACGGACATGACTACATTCAGGATGCTTTTTTACACGGTGCGGCAGCCTGCCTGTCACACAAGGAATTACCAGAAGTTGAAGGCAAAGTGTGTATCCTGGTAAAAGATACTTTACAGGCGTTACAGGCACTTGGTACCTATTATAGAGAGAAATTCCCCATTCCGGTGATAGGTATTACCGGCAGTGTTGGCAAGACTACCACAAAAGAAATGGTTGCAGCTGCCCTGGAGGTATCCCGTAACGTATTAAAGACCGAAGGAAATATGAACAGCCAGGTAGGGCTTCCCTTAATGATGCTTAAGCTTAAGAAAGAGCATGAACTTGGAGTAATAGAGATGGGAATGAGTGAAGAAGGCGAAATGGCAAGACTTTGCACCATAGCCCAGCCGGAAGCAGCGGTTATGACCAATATTGGCGTATCCCATATAGCGCAACTTAAAACCAGGGAAAATATCAGAAAAGAAAAAATGAATATTATCAATTCGTTCTTAAAAGGCAATGTTCTGGTTTTAAACGGAGATGATGATCTGCTGGGAGAAGCTGCCCTGGTGTGGGAAAAAGGAGATGTTGGTATAGACCTATCTTCCCTTACAGCAGAAAAGCTGAAAGAATGCCAGGTAATAACTTATGGTATACAAGGCAGTTATGATTTTACGGCTTCCGATGTTAAAACCATAGCAGAAGAGACTACCTTTCTCGTTACTTATCCAAAGGAGAAAAAAGATTTTAAGAGAAATATCCTGTCTGAGAAGTATCTGACTGACAGCGAAATAGTCACAGAAACCATCACAGAAGAAGTTGCCCTAAAAGTACCTGGAATTCACAATGTTTATAATGCGCTGGCTGCTTTAGCCATAGCCTGGAATTATGGAATTCCTGTAAGCAAAGCAAAAGAAGGACTTAAGAATTACAGACCAATTGCTATGAGAGGACAAATTTCAAGCTATAATGGTATTAAAGTAATCGATGATTCCTACAATGCAAGTCCTGATTCCATGAAGAGCGGTATAAGTGTATTAAAAGAACTGGATAATGTCACAAGGCATATTGCAGTTCTGGCTGATGTAAAGGAACTGGGAGAAATCTCACAGCAAAGCCATTATGAAGTGGGTGAATATATTGCTGAGGTAAACCTTGACTGTGTTGTTACGGTGGGAACAGAAGCCTGCTATATCACAAAGGCAATACAGGATAAGAAAACACAGATTGAGACCCATTCATTTGATAATAATGAAGAAGCAGTAACTTTCTTAAAAGGTTACTTAAAGAATGGAGACGGTGTTTTGGTAAAAGGCTCCAGAGGTATGAAGACCGACGAGATAGTAAAAAATCTGTTACAATAGAAAAAGAACACAGGAAGGTGGTGGTAAGGTAATGAAATATGCAGATATCATAGTTGACATCTCCCATGAAGATCTGGATCGTACCTATCAATACCTGATACCGGAAGCGCTTAGAGACAGCGCTTTAATCGGAGCCCAGGTGCTCATCCCCTTCGGAAAAGGAAACAGACAGATAAAGGGATACATTACCGGATTGTCCGATAAACCGAAATGGAAGGAAGAAGCCATAAAACCGATTACTTCTCTGGCGGATGATACCTTAATGATCGAAGGTCAGCTTATCAGCCTGGCAGCCTGGATGCGGAACACTTTTGGCTCTACCATGAATGAGGCTCTTAAAACAGTAATTCCTGTTAAAAAGACAGTAAAGCAAAAAGAAGATAAGAAAATTAAGGTGCTTCTAACGATAGAGGAACTAAATGAAGCACTAAATACGGAGAAACGTAAAAATAATAAAGGCAGAATCCGTTTAATAGAAGAGCTGTTAAAAGGAGAGACACTTGATTATGAATATGTTAGAAATAATCTGAATATCTCTCCCTCTACCATTAAGGATCTTGAGAAGCTGGGTATAATAAAGACAGAAGCTAATGTCTTATATCGAAATCCAGTCAGTGATTATGAGGTTTCAGAGAAAAATGTAGTACTTAGTGACAGGCAGCAGGAAATAGCGGATGATTTTATTAAGGATTACAGAGAAGGAATACGAAGGACCTATCTTTTACATGGTGTTACCGGCAGCGGTAAAACAGAAGTATATATAAATATAATAGAAGAAATGATAAGACTTGGTAAGCAGGTCATTGTACTGATTCCGGAAATTTCTCTTACTTATCAGACGGTCATGCGTTTCTTTCAAAAATTTGGTGACCGCGTATCAATTATGAATTCAAAACTGTCCGGCGGGGAAAAATATGACCAGTATCTCAGAGCCAAAAACGGTGATATAGACATTATCATTGGTCCCAGATCGGCTCTCTTCACCCCTTTTAAGAACCTTGGACTCATTATTATGGATGAAGAGCATGAAGGCAGTTATAAAAGTGAGAATCCGCCAAAGTATCATGCCAGAGAAACCGCTATTGAAAGAGCCAGGTTATCCGGTGCCAGTGTACTTTTAGGGTCTGCAACTCCTTCTCTGGAATCCTATAAGAAAGCCCTGGAGGGTGAATATACCCTTTACCGTCTGGAATCCAGAGAAGGTACCAGACAGATGCCCTCTATTTGGACCGAGGATTTAAGAGAGGAATTAAAAGCCAGGAATAAATCCATTTTCAGCAGAAGGTTAAAGACCCTTATGGAAGACCGGCTTAAAAAGGGAGAGCAGATAATGCTGTTTATAAACCGCAGAGGTTATGCAGGTTTTATTTCCTGCAGAAGCTGTGGTTTCGTATTAAAATGCCCTCATTGTGATATTTCTCTTACTTCCCATAACAATGGAAAGATGGTCTGCCATTACTGCGGGCATGAGGAGGATTATCCGAAAACCTGCCCCTCCTGCGGTTCAAAATATATTGCTGCTTTTGGTACCGGAACCCAGAAAGTAGAGGAAATGGTTCGAAAAGAATTTCCTTACGCCAGAATTCTTCGAATGGATATGGACACTACGAAAAAAAAAGGTGGACATGAAGAAATACTTGCTGCCTTTTCCAAAGGGCAGGCAGATATTCTGGTTGGAACCCAGATGATCGTAAAGGGCCATGACTTTCCTAAAGTTACCTTGGTGGGTATACTGGCAGCAGATTTATCCCTCCATGCAGCAGACTTTCGTGCCTCGGAGAGGACTTTTCAGCTCCTGACACAGGCAGCAGGCAGAGCCGGGAGAGCAGAACTGCCGGGAGAAGTGGTGATTCAGACTTATCAGCCGGAGCATCATAGCATCGTCTATGCCGGAAAAGGTGACTACGAAGGCTTTTACAAGCAGGAAATGCTGTTTCGTAAACTGATGGCTTATCCTCCGGCCTCTCATATTCTGGCGGTGCTTATTGCCTCAAAAGAAGAGGGAAAAGGAATAGAAGCGGCAGAGCTTTTAACGGACAGCTTAAAACAATGGGAAAAGGATGAGGAACTGAAAGAGTATCATATTATCGGACCTTCACCGGCCAGCCTGTCAAAGGTCAATGATATCTACCGGTTCTGCTTATATATAAAGGAAGAAGATTATAACAGACTAATTACTGCAAAGGATTTTCTGGACGGATTTTATCGTTTTTCTGATAAATTTCAAGGAATTGTCGTCCAATTTGACTTTGATCCGATGAACAGTTATTGATTTTCGGTATAAAAATAGGTAAAATAAAGGTGTATCATAGAATTACAAGATTAACTGTGGATTAAATGATTGAAGTGGCGAAAGATCAGTCTTTCACAAGGGGACGGCAAATCGCACAAACCAGAAAAACTCATGCTTCAATTCCAAGGCATAAGAAGTCCTAATTCTCTGGGAATTTTGTGCTAGGCATATTATAAAACAGATAACTCGCTTCGCTCAAACAATCTGTTTTATAATATAGCACAATATTTCCAGAGAAAAGGACTTCTAAAGCCTCTTCATAGGCGCATTCGTTCTTTCTGGTTTGCGCAATTTGCCTGTACTCAAAGGAAATATGGGGTTTAGCACTTAAATCGTTAATATAAGTTAAAATAAGTTTTTATATCATAATAAAATCCATTACTTCTTATATTACTATAATTGAAAGAGAAGATGGATGGATTAAAATACTTAAAACTTGTTTTTATAGTTTAAAAGAGAGGATAATGGAAATGGCAATTCGCAATATTAGAAAAATCGGAGATTCCATCTTAAATAAGAGATCAAAAGAAATTACGGAAATGACCCCGAAAATTAAGACTTTGATTCAGGATATGATAGATACCATGTATGATGCTTACGGTGTCGGTCTTGCCGCCCCTCAGGTGGGGATTTTGAAACGTCTTATCGTGATTGATGTTTCAGAAGATGGTGATTCGCCTATAATACTTATAAATCCTGAAATTTTAGAAACCGATGGCGAGCAGGTGGGTGAAGAAGGCTGTCTTAGTGTTCCTGGAAAATCAGGGGTAGTAAAAAGACCCAACTATGCCAAAGTAAAAGCTTTAAATGAAAATATGGAAGAAATTACAGTAGAAGGAACAGAATTGTTAGCAAGGGCTCTCTGCCATGAAATCGATCATTTAAATGGTGAGCTTTATGTAGATAAGGTAATTGGAGAGCTTCATTCCAACACTGAAGAATAAAGGAGTACCAATCACATGAATATTGTTTATATGGGAACACCGGAGATTGCAGCGGTTATTTTAAAAGCCCTTCATGAAGCCGGTCATACTATTATAGGTGCTGTAACACAGCAGGATAAGCCTAAGGGCAGAGGTAATCAGGTGCAATTTCCGGCAGTGAAGGAAATGGCATTAAGTCTTGACATACCGGTGTATCAGCCAAGACGGGTGAAAGAACCGGAATTTATTGAGGTATTAAAACAGTTAAATCCTGATGTTATTGTAGTAGCGGCCTTTGGGCAAATCCTGTCAAAGGTTATTTTGGAACTTCCGAAATTCGGTTGTATTAATGTACATGCATCTTTACTTCCCGATTACAGGGGATCAGCACCCATTCAATGGAGTATCATTGACGGAGAAGAAAAAACCGGTATTACCATAATGCATATGGATGAGGGAATTGATACCGGTGATATGATCAGTAAAAAAGAAATTATTCTTTCACCCAAAGAGACCTTTGGAACGTTACATGATAAATTGGCAGAAGCAGCAGGGCCTTTATTAATTAAGGCACTAGCGGATATCGAAGCCGGAAGGGCAACAAGAACCAAGCAGGGGGACAGCAAATCAAGATATGCCATGATTCTTGATAAATCTCTGGGGCACATTGATTTCTTTCAGCCGGCCGTTAAGATTGAAAGACTTATCAGGGGATTGAATCCCTGGCCCAGCGCATATACTTCCCTTGAAGGGAAAATGCTTAAAATCTGGGATGCAGATGTTGAGCCTGCACAAGCAAATGGCGTACCTGGGGAAATTATAGCAGTAAGAAAAGATGCTTTGTTGGTTCAGACAGGGGAAGGTATTCTTGCTGTAAAGGAACTGCAGTTAGAGGGAAAGAAAAGGATGACTACGGAAAGTTTTCTGAGGGGATATGAAGTAAAAGCAAAGATTGTTTTGCAGTAAAGTCTAATAAGCAGTTTACCATAGCGGACAGATAGTTTCACTGGAGGTCTGTTTTGGAACTGTTTTAGGAAAAGGAGGAATTTATATGTTTCCACATTTTTATGGACTGGATCCCACATATATTTTAGTTATAATAGGTGCAGTACTTGTGCTGGGTGCCTCAGCTTTAGTGAATTCAACCTTTCGTAAATATTCTGCTGTCAGAAGCTTGTCAGGAATGACAGGTGCACAGGCAGCACAGCGTATTTTAAATCAGGCAGGTATCTATGATGTTACCATAGAACACATAAACGGCAAATTAACAGACCATTATGATCCGTCAAATAAAGTACTAAGACTGTCTGACAGTGTATACGGCTCATCTTCTGTAGCGGCTATTGGTGTTGCCGCCCATGAGTGCGGGCATGCCATCCAGCACCAGCACGGATATGTACCGCTTCGTTTAAGGACTGCTATCGTGCCTCTTGCAAATTTTGGTTCGAAGATATCCTGGCCGTTGATTATCTTAGGTGTTTTCTTAAGTATGTCACAGACATTAATTTATGCCGGAATTATACTCTTTTCCTTTGCCGTGTTATTCCAGATCGTAACCTTGCCGGTTGAGTTTAACGCTTCCAGGAGGGCAGTCAAGATATTGGATGATTCAGGAATATTATATGGTGAAGAAGTACAAATAACAAAGAAAGTTCTTGGCACCGCAGCTCTTACTTATGTTGCAGGTGCAGCAGCATCGGTACTACAGCTGCTGAGGTTAATTAGAATATTCGGAGGCAATAACCGTGACTGATACAAAAGTGGTTACAAGAAATACCAGGGAAATTGCTCTGGATATACTCATAGAGATTCTGGAAAAAGGAGATTTCAGCCATACGCTTCTTAACAGAACCTTAAAAATGTATTCTGATCTTACAAAACAAGACAGAAGCTTTATAACAAGACTGGTAGAGGGGACCCTTGAGAGGCTGTTAACCCTGGACTTTTATATCAACAGTTATTCCAGTGTAAAAGTCGGGAAAATGAAGCCATTAATAAGGACCCTTCTTCGTCTTTCTGTCTATCAGCTAAAATATATGGATCAGGTTCCGGACAGTGCTGTCTGCAATGAGGCAGTTAAGCTGGCTGGAAAACGAGGTTTTAAGAGCCTTTCAGGTTTTATGAACGGGGTACTTAGAAATATAGCCAGAAATACCAAAGAAGATTACCATTCCCTTGAGAAAAAGGACCGGACAGGATATCTGGAAGTAGCTTATTCAACACCTCGGTGGATAATTGAGAAATGGCTGAAGGAGTACTCTTATGAGACAGTAAAAGCTATGCTTGCAGCTCAGTTTGAAGAAAGCAGGGGAACCACTGTAAGGGTTAATCAGTCTCTTAATACCACAGAGGAATTATTAGAGATATTAAAGAAAGAAAATATAACAGCAGTAAAGGGCGATTATAATGATACTGCTTTAAAACTGCTAAGCTATGAAACTATGGATTCCATCAAAGCTTTCTCTGAGGGCAGATTTACAGTACAGGATGAGAGTTCCATGCTTATCGGGCTTATTTCTGGGGTGAAAGAAGGAAATTATATTATAGATGTCTGTGCAGCACCGGGTGGTAAATCTCTGCACATCGCTGATCTTCTTAATGGTTCAGGTAATGTAGATGCCAGGGACCTTACCGAATATAAGGCTGCTTTAATGAATGAAAACATTTTAAGAATGGGCTTTCACAATATAACTACAAGCTGTAGGGACGCCAAAGAGCTGGACGAAGAAAGCATTGGAAAAGCTGATATTCTTATAGCTGATCTTCCTTGTTCAGGACTTGGTGTTATAGGAAAGAAACCTGACATAAAGTATAATATGACGGAAGAAAAACAAAAGGAACTGGTCAAACTGCAAAGGGAAATTCTAACAACTGTCAGCCAGTATGTAAAAGAGGAAGGAACCTTGATATATAGCACCTGCACAGTTAATAAAGAGGAAAATCTGGATAATGCCCTGTGGTTTGTTGACAATTTTCCTTTTCAATTAGAGAGTATTGAACAATACCTTCCAGAGAATATCAGTTCTGATACAAAAGATAAGGGGTATTTGCAATTAATACCGGGAATACACAATACAGACGGTTTTTTTATGGCAAGACTTAAAAAAACAGGAATATCAAATTGAAAAATTTGATATTCACAAGAGAGGTTAAAATGGATAAAACAGATATTAAATCCTTAAATCTGGAGGAATTAAAGAAATTTATAACAAAAGCTGGAGAGAAACCTTTCAGAGCTTCACAAATATACGAATGGCTGCATGTAAAACTGGCCTGGGATTTTGAAGAGATGACAAACGTTTCTAAGTCTTTGAGGACATACCTGACAGAGAATGCAGAGCTTAAGAAACTGACCCTTGTCAGGACCCTTACTTCCAAAACTGGTGAAACCTCTAAGTTCTTATTTCAGTTAGAGGATGGCAACCTTTTAGAATGTGTACTTATGAAGTATCACTACGGAAACAGTGTATGCATCTCCTCTCAGGTTGGCTGTAAGATGGGTTGCAGATTCTGTGCTTCGACACTCAACGGCTTTGAGAGAAATCTCACTGCTTCTGAAATGTTGAATCAGATATATATGATACAGAGGATAACCGGTGAAAGGGTTTCTAATGTGGTGGTTATGGGAACCGGAGAACCACTTGATAATTACGATAATCTGGTTTCCTTTATTAAGATTTTAACGGATGATAAGGGGCTTCATATCAGCCAGAGAAATATTACCGTATCAACCTGCGGACTGGCAGATAAGATCAGGCAATTAGCGGAAGAGGAGCTGCAAATAACACTGGCACTTTCCCTCCATGCTTCAAACGATACAACAAGAAAAGAATTAATGCCCATAGCTAACCGGTATTCTATTGCTGAGGTTTTAGCAGCCTGTGATTACTATTTTGAAAAGACCGGCAGAAGAATGACCTTCGAATATAGTCTAATAGCAGGTGAGAATGATAAAGAAGAGCAGGCAAGAGAACTCTCCAAGCTGTTAAAGGGAAAAAATGCACATGTGAATCTTATACCGGTAAACCCGATTAAAGAGCGTAATTACAAGCAATCACAGGTCGAAAGTATCCAGAAATTCAAATTAATACTTGAAAAATACGGAATAAATGTTACTATTAGAAGAGAAATGGGAACAGATATAGACGCTGCCTGTGGACAATTAAGAAAAAGTTACATGGAAGAAACTTCCGGTTAAAGCCGAAAGGAAGTTAAGGAGGTGCAGACATGAAATCATTTTCGATAACAGATACAGGAATAGCCAGGCTTGTCAATCAGGATTATGTTTATGCCAATGAAGATGGAATTGGTGAACTACCGAATTTATTTATTGTTGCCGATGGCATGGGAGGACACAATGCCGGCGATTATGCCTCCAGATTCTGTGTAGAGACTTTTGCTGAAATTATCAAAAAAACAGAGATTAGCCAGCCGGTAGGAGCTATGTCCCAGGGGATCCTGTTAACAAATGAGAAACTGTTAAAGGAAGCTGATACAAAACCAGAATTAAAAGGTATGGGAACTACCTTTGTTGTAGCAACCGTAATAAATAACAACCTTTATGTAGCAAATGTTGGCGACAGCCGCTTGTATTTAATTAGGAACAAGGATATAAGGCAGATTACAGAGGATCATTCCCTCGTTGAGGAAATGGTGAAAAACGGCGAAATAGAACGGGATAAGATGCGTTTTCATCCCAATAAAAATATTATCACAAGAGCACTTGGAGCTGGTGAGTCAGTAATACCGGATTACTTTGAGGTGGAATTAAGTCCTGAGGATGTGGTGTTAATGTGTTCTGACGGTCTTTCCAATATGATGGATGATATGGATATTCTGTCAATTGTGAATTGCTATAATGAGGATTTAAAAAGTGCCTGTTTGGAACTTGTAAACAAAGCCAATGAAAACGGCGGAAATGACAATATTTCCGTGGTTATGCTAAAATTGTAAGAAGAGGTGAGAACATGTTAAAACCGGGTATGTATATCAGCGACCGCTACGAAATAATAGACAAAGTAGGTTCCGGTGGTATGGCAGATGTTTATAAAGCCAAGTGCCATCGGTTAAACCGTTATGTAGCTATTAAAGTTCTTAAACCGGAATTCAGTGATGACACGAATTTCGTTAAGAAATTCAGAGGAGAAGCTCAGTCTGCAGCAGGTTTGTCCCACCCTAATATCGTAAGTGTGTATGATGTAGGAGAAGATAACGGCCTATATTATATTGTAATGGAATTAGTTGAGGGTATAACTTTAAAACACTTTATAGAAAGAAAGGGTAAACTGGAAGTGAAAGAAGCTGTGGGTATTGCCATACAGATAGCAATGGGTATGGAAGCAGCTCATTTAAATCATATTATCCATAGAGATATTAAACCGCAGAATATCATTATTTCCAAGGAAGGTAAAGTTAAGGTTACTGATTTCGGTATTGCAAAAGCCACCAATTCCAATACAATTACCTCTAATGCAATGGGGTCTGTACATTATCTTTCACCGGAGCAGGCCAGAGGTGGTTACAGTGATGAGAAAAGTGATATCTATTCACTTGGTATAACCATGTATGAAATGTTGTCCGGAGAAGTACCTTTCGTCGGAGATAATACAGTTTCAGTAGCTCTTTTACACATACAAGGGGAAGCTATTCCCTTAAGAGAGATTGACCCGTCCATACCACCAAGTATAGAAAAGATAATTCAAAAATGTATGCAGAAGAAACCGGAGCGAAGGTATCTTTCTGCTTCTGAGTTGATAACGGACTTAAAGCGTTCCATCTCCAATCCAAATGGAGATTTTGTTGTGATTCCAGCAGCAGCTGTCTCAGATTCTCCTACTATTACTATTTCAGAGGATGAAGTAAGCCATATTAAATCAGCGTCCACGCAACCTGGCAGAAATACTGGGAATCTGGAGGGGAATAAGAATATTACCAATACCAACCCTGATTTAAAACATACTTCGACTAATTTGAATTCCAAATCCAAAGAAGAAGATGATGAGGATATTGATCAGGTTGATCCAAGAGTAGAGAAAATTATATTTATCGGTTCAATAGTTGCAGGTGTAATCCTTGTAATATTGATTATTTTCTTTGTGATAAACATATTCCATCTCTTCCCCGGGAATAAAGACAACAATCTTCCCTCAGACGAAATAACAACAACAGTTACTCCTTCTGCAGAACCGACAGATGAAGCGGTTACTACTGTTATTATGCCTTCCGTTATGGGATATTCCTTAGCAGATGCTGAAAAGAGGCTGGATGCGAAATCAGAAGATCTGCAAATTAAGACGGAGGAGAAGACTTCTGATAAATATGAAAAGGGAATAGTTATGGAACAATACCCGGCTCCAGAGGCTGAATTAGACAGCGATGGTGAAGTAAGATTGGTTGTCAGCTTAGGACCGGAAACTTTCTCACTTCCTGATGTGTATAATTTAAATGACAATCAGGCTTCAACTACATTAACTGACAGAGGTCTTGAAGTAAAACATGAATATGCCTTTGATGATACTATTGCAGAAGGTAATGTTATTTCTACAGAACCTGTAAAGGGTACTTCCGTTAAAAAGGGAGATACAGTAATATTAATCATGAGTAAAGGACCTGAAAAGACTACTGTTCTGGTTCCTGATGTACTAAATTCAAGTAAAGCAGATGCTATTGCCAAGTTAAAGGATAATAACCTGGTCGAAGGGAATATTACAGAAGATTATTCTGACACTTATGCTAAGGGTAAGGTCATGGGACAGAGCCAGAGCGGCGGAGCTGAAGTGACCAGAGGAACGGCCATTGACCTTGTTATCAGTTTAGGACCTGATTCAAGACCGACTTCCTATACCGGTTCAGTAACCATAGATGAAAATCCTTTTGATTATCCGGGAGACAGTGGAATAGTTCTGTTCCAGATGTTTCAGAATGGAAAAACTACCGATTTAGAGAAGAGAACAATGAACTACGATAGCTTTCCTGTTACACTGCCTATTACCAGCAGCAGCGGTTCTGACGCAACTGTATCTATGATGATAGGTAGAGATGCCGAGGAGGGTGACTCCGGAGCAGTCTTAGATGGCGGACGATGGGTGGTTTACGAAGAATACGGAACCGCTTGGGATGTAGAATTTACGGCGGAGCGATAAGATGAAGGGAAAGATATTAAAAGGCATCGGCGGTTTTTATTATGTATTCGCTGAGAATGAACAGCTTTATGAGTGCAAAGCAAAAGGAATTTTCCGTAATCAGAATATAAAACCTCTGGTCGGAGATAACGTGGATATGGACATTCTGGACGAGGTGATGAATAAAGGAAATATTATTAATATCCTTGAGCGCACAAATGACCTTATCCGCCCTGCTGTAGCGAATGTGGACCAGGCAATGATAATTTTTGCCGCTGCCAAGCCTACCCCGAATCTAAATCTGCTGGATCGTTTTTTAATTCTGATGCTTCAGCAGAATGTTGAAACTATAATATGCTTTAATAAAACCGATGTTGTTACGGAAAAAGAACTTGCTCTATTAGAAGAAACTTACCGTAACTGTGGTTATAAGACATTGTTTACCAGCACCTTTACAGAGGAAGGGATTACCTCTGTAAAGGAATTACTGACTCATAAGACTACAGTACTTGCGGGACCCTCCGGTGTTGGCAAATCCTCAATTATTAATCTGCTGTCTCCCGAGGCTAATACGAAAACCGGTGAAATCAGTGAAAAGATACAAAGAGGTAAACATACGACGAGGCACTCTGAACTTATTGCTGTCGGTGAAGAGACTTTTGTTATGGATACACCGGGATTTAGTTCTCTGTATCTTGAAGGTCTTGAAAAAGATGAATTAAAGGAGTTTTTTCCTGAATTTAAGGAATACGCTTTACAGTGCAGATTTTTAGGTTGTATGCATCTAAATGAACCGGACTGCAAAGTGAAAGAAGCTCTGGAGGAGGATAAAATCAGCAAAATCCGTTATAAAAATTATAAAGATTTATTCGAAGAATTAAATCACAAAAAAAAGAAATTTTAGGGTGCAGATCAGCACCCTAAAATGCCGCTAAACAGTGGTGGATTATAGGGATAAACGAACAATATTCAATTAGAAATTTGATATTCAGAAAAGAGGTTATTATGTATAAATTAGCACCTTCAATTCTGGCTGCTGACTTCTGGAGACTTGGTGAGTATATCAAGGAAGCAGAAGAAGCCGGAGTAGAATACCTTCACATTGATGTAATGGATGGGGAGTTTGTTCCCAGTATTTCATTTGGAACTCCGATAATAAAATCCATAAGAAAGAAATCCAAGCTTGTCTTTGATGTACATCTTATGGTAGAAGAACCGATACGTTATCTGGAGGATTTCAAAGAAGCAGGTGCTGACATTATAACTGTTCACGCAGAGGCTTGCAAGCATCTTCACAGAACAGTTACTAGGATTAAAGAACTAGGACTAAAAGCTGGTGTTTCTCTTAATCCGGCAACGCCTCTCGCTGAACTTGAATACATTCTGGACGAGGTAGATATGATTCTTATCATGAGTGTAAATCCAGGTTATGGCGGACAAGCGTTCCTGCCCCTTTCATTGAATAAAATAAAGAGCCTGAAAGAAATTCTTGATGAGAAACAGTTAAAGGCAGACATTGAAGTTGACGGAGGAATCAGTGCTTTAAATGTTGATGAAGTAATAAGAGCAGGGGCTAATGTGATTGTTGCAGGAACTGCTGTATTTGGAGGTAATATCACTGAAAACGTAAATGCCTTTAAGAAAGTATTTCATGAGTTTGAGATAGATTGATAATAATTGTAAGGATGATATTGTGATGGGTGATAAAATACTTATAATCACTGGAGGTGAGATTACCTTCCCTTTTGTGGCGGAGTATCTTGCTGACAAAGCTTTTAATAAAGTGATAGCAGTAGATAAAGGACTTATGGCAGCAAAACAACTAAACCTGAAGGTTGATTATGCAGTAGGAGATTTTGATTCTGTATCGGAGGAAGTTATATCTTATTATAAGCAGTTAAGCGGCGTTCAGGTTGTGGAATACAACCCTATGAAAGATGCTACTGACACGGAACTTGCTCTTAATCTGGCTATATCTTTAGAACCGGAACATATTCTTATTCTTGGTGCTACGGGAACCAGAGCTGACCATATGCTTGCTAACATAGCACTTTTATATGCTCCGTTAACAAAGAAGATCAGAACGACTCTGGTTGATAAAAATAATAAAATATATATGATAAATCATGATGCGGTTATAGACCGTAACAAACTTCATGGTCCCAATGTATCCCTGCTACCCTTTACCGAGACGGTAGATAAAATTACTCTGAAGGGCTTTAAGTATCCGCTTGATGAATATACCTTTAGATTAGGCAGCAGCATTGGAATCAGTAATGAAGTAACGGAAGAAAGAGCAGAAATCATATTGGGGTCCGGTATCCTTATCGTGATTGAAGCAAAAGACTGAAAGGAAGAAATATATGAAACTAGGTATAGTAGGTTTACCCAATGTAGGTAAAAGCACACTCTTTAATTCTCTCACAAAAGCAGGAGCAGAATCCGCGAATTATCCCTTTTGCACCATTGATCCTAACGTAGGAATTGTTGCAGTACCGGATGAAAGATTGAAAGTATTAGGTGATCTTTATCATACTGAAAAAATTGTTCCCGCAGCAATTGAATTTGTAGACATTGCAGGTCTTGTTAAGGGAGCGTCAAAAGGTGAAGGTCTTGGAAACCAGTTTCTCTCAAATATCAGAGAAGTAGATGCTATTGTTCACGTTGTTCGTTGCTTTGAAGACAGTAATATAATTCATGTTGATGGCAGTGTAGAACCATTAAGAGATATTGAGACGATTAATCTGGAATTAATTTTCTCAGATATGGAGATAATTGAAAGAAGGATAGCAAGAACTTCAAAGGGCGCCAAAAATGATAAAGCACTTGCAAAAGAACTGGAGCTTCTGGAAAGACTTAAAAGTCATCTGGAAGAAGGCAATCTTGCCAAGAGTTTTGAGATTTCTGATGAGGAAGAAGCAGTGCTTGTTACATCATTTAACCTGCTTACCTATAAACCTGTAATTTATGCAGCTAATGTAAAAGAAGAGGATCTTTCTGATGATGGCGTGAATAATAACCAGGTAGCTCAGGTCAGAGATTTCGCTGCAAAGGAAGGTTCAGAATTGTTTGTTATCTGTGCACAGATAGAACAGGAAATAGCTGAACTTGATGAGGAAGAAAAGAAAATGTTCTTAGAGGATCTGGGACTTAAAGAATCCGGTCTTGAGAAACTGATTGCAGCCAGTTATCATATTCTGGGACTGATCAGCTATTTGACTGCAGGACCGAAAGAAACCAAAGCCTGGACAATAGAAAGAGGTACCAAAGCACCTCAGGCGGCTGGTAAGATCCATTCAGATTTTGAACGAGGTTTTATACGCGCAGAAATCGTCAGCTATACAAATCTTATTGAATGCGGTAACTTTAATCTTGCAAAGGAAAAAGGTTTGGTACGTTCAGAAGGTAAAGAATACGTAGTGCAGGATGGAGATGTTGTTCTATTCCGGTTTAATGTTTAAGAAAGCGGTGATGTATGATGCTATTAAATGCTGGTACGAATATTAATTTTCCGAATTTGGGAATCAAACTAAACGATGTTGGCTCATCTATTAACTTATTTGGCTTTTCCATTGCATATTACGGTATTGCTATTGCAATTGGAATGGTGGTTGGGTATCTTGTAGCAGAATGGCAGGCGAAAAGAACTGGACAAAATAAGGATTTATATCTGGATTTTGCTTTGTATGCAATAATTCTGTCTGTAATAGGTGCGAGAGTTTATTATGTAATATTCAACTGGAATGAGTACAAAGATGCCCCGCTTCAGGTGTTTAATATACGAAACGGCGGTCTTGCAATTTATGGTGGTATCATAACTGCTGTTATTACCGCACTTGTTTATACGAAAGTTAAGAAAGTATCTTTTGGACTTTTAGCAGATACTGCCGTTCTGGGACTTATAGCAGGACAGATCATTGGTAGATGGGGCAATTTTTTTAACAGGGAAGCATTTGGTGAGTATTCGAATGGATTATTTGCCATGCAGCTTAATCTTAAGGATGTCAGCAGTGATTACACCATGTCTGTAGCGCAGTTGGCGCAAAAGTTTGCCGGTAAGGAACAAGCATACCAGAAAATATTGGAAATCCGAAACAATGCTGTTAATATAGAAGGTATCTCATATATTCAAGTTCAACCAACTTTTTTATATGAATCTGTATGGAATCTAATCTTACTGATGATACTTATCGCTTATTCAAAACATAAGAAATTTGATGGTGAAATCTTACTTCTCTATTTCTTTGGTTATGGATTGGGTCGTTTATGGATAGAAGGATATCGTACTGATCAGTTATTTCTTTTTAACACTCCTCTGGCTGTATCACAGTTGTTATCAGGAATCCTGGTAATAGCTGCAGGAGTCATTATTATAGTTGAAAGACGTCGAAAAGCAAAGAAAACTGTATAAAAATGCAATTTTATATCTGTAAATAGCTATTAGAGAATAGGACGATTTTCCTATTCTCTTTTTTTGCCTTTTTCAGAGCAAATCATGGTGCCTGAAATACTGGTTATACTAGATATTGTAGGTAATAAATTACATTACACAAAAATTCCAAAAAAAGTAAAATCTGGAAAGTAAAAATATTCAGAAATACTTGCCATATGAGGAAAAGTGGTATAGAATAGCCTTATAAGTGGTGCAAAGTGGTGGAAAGTGGTGCTAAGTGGTGGACGGGTGGTGAGATTCATGTTCATGGGAGAGTATAACCATACAATCGATACAAAAGGAAGAATTATAATGCCCTCCAAATTCAGAGATGAATTAGGAGATAATTTTGTAGTTACCCAAGGGTTAGATGGGTGTCTTTTTGTATATCCTAATGAAGAATGGATGAATTTCGTCAACCAGCTAAAGAATCTTCCAGGTACTAAAGATGCCAGACAATTACAGCGATACTTTATGGCTGGAGCGGCTGATTGCGAAGTGGACAAGCAGGGCAGAGTATTAATACCGGCTAAACTAAGAGAAACAGCAGCTCTTGAAAAAGATATTGTATTTGTCGGAGTGTTAAGTAAGATTGAAATCTGGTCCAAAGAGAGATGGGATAGTAATAATAATTATGAAAATATGGATCAGGTAGCTGAGCATATGGCAGATTTCGGATTAAGTTTTTAATATGGGAGATTTTAAAAATGGATATGGAAAATAAACAAATAGAATTTAAGCATATATCAGTATTGCTGCAAGAGACCATTGACATGTTAAACATCCGTGGAGACGGAATATATGTAGATGGAACTTTAGGCGGTGGGGGCCACTCCTATGAAATATGTAAAAGGCTTGAAAAGGGAGGCAGACTGATTGGTATCGATCAGGATGAAGCCGCTATACAAGCAGCCAGTTTGCGCCTTGAGAATTTTAAGGACAAAGTTACTATAATAAGAAGTAATTACGTCAATATGAAGAAGGTATTAGAAGAACAGGGAATCGATAAGGTAGACGGAATTATGCTGGATCTTGGTGTATCCTCACATCAGCTTGATACAACCGCCAGAGGATTCTCCTATAAGGAAGACGCACCTTTGGATATGCGTATGGATACCAGAATGGATATCACAGCAAAAGATATCGTTAACGACTACAGTGAATTCGATTTGTATCGTATTATCAGAGACTACGGTGAAGATAAATTTGCAAAAAATATTGCAAAACATATTGTTAGGGTCAGAGAAGAGCAGCCTATTGAAACAACCGGTCAACTGACAGAAGCAATCAAAGCTGCAATTCCTGCAAAGCTTCGGGTTAACGGACATCCTGGCAAAAAGACTTTTCAGGCTATCAGAATTGAGTTGAACAAAGAGCTTGAAGTATTAAGCAGTGCTCTTGAGGATATGATAAATCTGCTTAATGATAATGGAAGACTTTGCATTATCACTTTTCATTCCCTTGAGGATAGAATCGTGAAGTCATTTTTTAGAAACAAAGAAAACCCATGTACCTGTCCACCCAGTTTTCCGGTGTGTGTATGCGGTAATAAAAGTCTTGGAAAGGTTGTAACGCGAAAAGCCTTATTACCTACAGAAGAAGAGATTTTAAATAACAAAAGATCAAAGAGCGCTAAACTCAGAGTGTTTGAGCGCCACATATAAAAGACAAAAGTGAAAGACATAAAAGGGGGAGAAAATATGGAGGAGAATAAGCGAATGTATAACCGGCAAAACAGCTACTATGACGGAAATGCGGTCAGAAAACTGCAGTACGTGGCACAGCCGGATGACGACAGAGAAGAAACAAGAAACGTTCCTAATGTTAAGCCGAAACCGGCAGTTAGAAGAAGAACAAAACGTAAGCCGGCTATGAATTTGTTTTCTGTACTTTTTCTGACAGCAGCAATCGGAATAACCGTTTATTCCTGTATTGGTTACCTGAATGTTCAGACACAGATAACTAAGAAGCATAATGAAATTGCTGTTCTTGAGCGCGACCTTGCTAAAATGCAGAATGATAATGATGCTAATCTGGCAAAAATTGATACTTCCATTGATTTGAAGTATATATACGAGTATGCTACCAGCAAGTTGGGCATGGTCTATCCAGATGATAATCAGGTTATATTGTATGAGAGTAATGTCAGTGACTATGTTAAACAATACAAAGACATACCGGAGGCAGAAGACAATTCCTTATTGGGCAAGCTGAAGAAGTAAAAATAGCGACCCAGTGTGAAAGTTTAGTGTATTTCACATTTCTTATATAGGAAGTATTACGGACTTTACGTGATACCAACAGGAGTAAATATGGCTAATCAAGGAATGAAACAAAGAAGAATAAAAAAGATTAAGAAGTTTACCAATCGTATGAGCAGCAGATTACTGTTTGTATTTTCAATTGTACTTATATTTATGACAGTACTTATAGGACGAATCGTTTATTTAAATCATACAGACGGAGTACGTTATGAAAAGAAAGTTCTGTCACAGCAGACGTATACAAGTACTTCGATACCTTACCAGAGAGGAAGCATACTCGATCGTAACGGTACTGTATTAGCTTATAGTGAGAAAGTTTATAATGTTATTTTAGATGTTTATTATGCTTTATCGGAGAAAGAATATGCGGAGCCGACGAAAAAGGCACTTATTAATTCCTTTAAAGGAATAACGGAAGAACAAATTAATAAGCTTTATAATGAAAAGAAGACCAGCAGATACAGTATAATGATAAAGAGTATATCTTACGAGGATATGGAGAAATTCCAAGAGCTGGCGAAAGCAGATAAAAATATACAGGGAGTCTGGTTTGAAGAAGATTATAAGCGCAGATATCCTTATGAAACCTTAGCATCAAGTGTTTTGGGATTTACAACAAGTGATAATAATGGTAATTGGGGTATTGAGCAGTATTATAATGATACCTTAAACGGTACTAATGGTATTGAATTCGGTTATATGGATTCTGAACTGAAATTAGAAAAGAATGTAAAACCTTCCATTAACGGTAATACCGTAGTATCAACCATAGATGCCAATGTACAGAGAATTGTTCAAGATCATATAAAAGCGTATATAACAGAATATGATCCGGATAATATGGGAGTCATTGTAATGAATCCCAATAACGGTGAAATTCTAGCTATGGCTTCCAACGAAGAGTATAATTTAAATAAACCTACAGATCTTACACCTTTCTTTACAAAAGATGAAATAAAGGGTATGACTGAAAAAGAAAAAATGACTTTTTTAAATAACTTATGGAGAAATTATACGATTAGTAATTCGATAGAACCTGGTTCGACTTTTAAGCCTTTTACTATAGCTGCTGCACTGGAAGAAAATTTGATAAAACCTAGCGATACTTTTTATTGTGATGGTGGCGAAAATATAATGGGAACTTTTGTTGGTTGTTCTAAGAAAACAGGGCATGGAGAGATTACATTAACTCAAGCGCTTATGGTATCCTGTAATGATGCGTTAATGCAGATAGTAGAAAAAGAAGGTGCAAAATTATTTACAAGCTATCAGAAATATTTTGGATTTGGTGGAAGAACAGGAATAGATCTTCCAGGTGAAGAATCAGGAATTCTTTTTGCAAATGATAAATTATCCAAGCTTGACCTTGCTATCAGCAGTTTTGGACAGACTTTTAATGTAACTATGATACAGATGGCAGCAGGTTATTCCTCATTGGTTAATGGCGGATATTACTACGAACCTCATATAGTGAAAGAAGTATTAAACTCTGGTGGTAGTGTCGTATCGACTAATGACAAAAAGCTTGCAAAGTTATCTGTTTCCAGCACGACATCTGACTTCTTAAAGGAAGCATTGTTTAAGACCGTAGATGAAGGAACAGCTCATGGTGCAAAGGTAGCTGGTTATGAAATAGGAGGCAAAACTGGCACAGCTCAGACTTTACCTAGAGCTGCTGAAGAAAAACTTTTATCATTTATTGGAAGTGTTCCTGCAAAAGACCCCCAATTGGTTGTTTATGTTGTTATACATAATCCCAAAAAAATAGATAAGAAATTGCAAAGCAGTGCATTAGCAACAACACGGGAAAAAGTACTGATGCCGTAAACACAGAAAACGCTGGGAATGCTGAAAAAACTGATAACAGCTCCAATCAGGAAAACGATCAGGAAACTACTGCCCAGGGTAATGAAACACAAGACAATGCCCAGGATGACGAGCAAGGGACTGAAGATGGATTTCCTTTTGAAGATAATATAGATCCGCTGCCAAATGCAATAGGTGATAACACTGGAGATAAAACAACTGGGGCTGGTGATGATTCAGAAGACAATAATTCAGAGGAAAATTCGCCCGGAGGCAATGAATAAAGAAATTCGTTAAGCTTTAGGATGATTGCTTCAATATTATATACATAGACAACTTTAATCACATTGCTATTATTATACATAACCTATAAAGGATTGTCATAAAATGAAACAATCATATAAATGAGGCATCCTTTATGGCAAGAAATAAAACCTTTAACCGCAGGAATGTATTTATCGTAGTTGCGGTAATTGTAATTGCAGCTACACTCCTAACAGTAAGACTGGCATATTTAATGATTGCCAAATCAGCGGATTATGCTGAAAGAGCTCAGAAGCTTCATGAGAGAGAAAGAGCTATTAAAGCAGAAAGAGGAATAATTTATGACAGGAACGGTATTATTTTAGCAGATAATAAGCCTGTCAGTACCATATCCGTAATACATAGCCAGATTAAAGAACCTGAAAAGGTAATTAAATTTCTCTCTGAGACCTTAGGTCTAAGTGAAGCCTATGTTCGTAAGAGAGTGGAGAAGAATTCTTCTATTGAAAGAATTAAATCCAATGTAGATAAAACTATAGCAGATACAATCAGAGAATATGATTTAGAAGGCGTTATGGTTGATGAAGATTACAAAAGATATTACCCCTATGGTGATTTAGCTTCTAAGGTAATAGGCTTTACAGGCGGAGATAATCAAGGAATTATTGGTCTGGAAGTCGAGTATGATGATTATTTAAAAGGTATCGATGGTACCATACTAACTCTTACAACAGCATACGGAGTTGAGATAGATAACGCGGCAGAGGACAGAATTGAACCTGTTGGCGGAAAAGATCTGTATACCAGTATCGATGTTAATATACAAAAGTATGCCGAGCAGGCAGCTATGAAAGTATTGGAAGCCAAAAATGCAAATAATGTTAAGATGATTCTAATGAATCCGCAAAATGGCGAGATATACGCCTGCGTTAATGTACCGGAGTTTGATCTTAATGATCCTTATACTTTGACAGAATCTGCATTGAATGGCTTAGATGTTTCTACTTTAACAGATAAACAGAAAAATGACCTTCTTAATAATATGTGGAGAAATGCAAGTATTAGTGACACCTATGAACCTGGTTCAACATTTAAAGTTGTTACAGCAACAGCAGCATTAGAAGAGAAGGTTGTAAAACTGACAGATAGATTTCACTGCCCGGGATTTAAAATAGTGGAAGACCGCAGAATCCGCTGCCACAAGGCTGGCGGACATGGCAGTGAAGATTTTATAGATGGTATCAAGAACTCCTGTAACCCTGTCTTTATGGAAATTGGGGCAAGGGTAGGAGTAACTAATATGTATAAGTATTTTGATAGATTGGGACTGTTTCGTAAAACAGGTGTGGACCTTCCCGGTGAAGCAAAGTCTATTATGCATAAACCGGATAATGTTGGTGCGGTAGAACTGGCTACCATTTCCTTTGGACAGTCATTTCAGATAACGCCCTTACAGCTTTTAGTAGCTGCCAGCGCTATCGTAAATGGAGGGAAAATTGTAACGCCCCATTTCGGTGTAGAAGTCAAAGGGAAAGATGGAACGGTAGTAAAGACTCTGAAATATGAGGAACAGGAAAATGCTGTCTCGAAAGAAACCTCTGATTTAATGAAGCAACTTCTTGAAACAGTTGTATCTGATGGTACCGGCAACCGTGCTTACCTGGCAGGTTATCACATTGGTGGAAAAACTGCAACCTCTGAGAAATTACCAAGAAGCAGCAACAAATACATATCATCATTTCTTGGCTTTGCTCCTGCCGATAATCCGCAGATCATCGGTATTGTTCTAATAGATGAACCGGAAGGTATATATTATGGCGGAACTATAGCAGCTCCGGTTATAGCGGAAGTATATGAAAATGCACTTCCCTACCTTGGTATCGAACCTGTATATACAGAGGAGGAAATCAAGGAGAATAATATTGGAACAATGATAATGCCGGAATTGACCGGGTTATCAAAAGCAGAGGTGAAGAAGCTTTTAAAAGACTATACTTTTAAGGAAGTATATTATGATGGTGAGGGAGAAAAGGTAAAAAGCCAATTTCCATTAAAAGGTGAAGAGATTAATAACAACAGCAACTTGATTCTGTATATGGAATAGCTTATAATAATCCGTGGTCGTACAAAGGAGTAACTACATAATTTGAAAGCTGCTTAGAATGAGTTCTATTCAATTTGTGTATAAGAATAAGAGTAATAGGCCATTGTACGGAGGAAACAAGAAATGGATTCTAGGCAAGTAATGCCCGTTGTAATAGCTTTTGTTATTAGCTTAACTTTATGCCCTATAATCATTCCATTTCTAAAGAGGCTTAAATGGGGGCAATATGTTAGAAACAACGGTCCCAAAAGCCATCTGCGCAAAACAGGTACACCCACAATGGGCGGTATAGTTATCTTACTTGGTATAGTCTTAACCTCAGTCATATACCTTAAGGATAATAAAGACATTATACCGGTTTTGTTTGCTACAGTGGGCTTTGGCTTAATCGGATTTCTGGATGACTATCTGAAGATTGTTATGAAAAGATCAATGGGACTTAAGGTTTGGCAGAAATTATTAGGACAGATACTGGTAACAATAATTTTTGTGATTTATTTCACATATTATACGGAGGTAGGAACTTCTGTATTAATCCCCTTTTCAGGAGGTTTTGAAGAAGGGTATTATCTGGAAACCGGCATATGTTTTGTTCCAATGATGATCTTTATTATGATTGGAACTGTAAATGGAGCTAACTTTACTGACGGACTGGATGGTCTGGCGGCTAGTGTTACACTGCAGATAACTACATTTTTCTCTGTTGCAGCGATTGTGGTAGGCAGCAGCATATCACCAATAACAAATGCAGCAGCAGGCAGTCTGTTAGGGTTTCTGGTTTTTAACATATATCCTGCAAGGGTATTTATGGGAGATACCGGTTCTTTAGCATTAGGCGGTTTTGTAGCTGCTTCAGCATTTATGCTGAAAATGCCATTATTTCTGATAATAGTAGGTTTAATTTATCTCATTGAGGTAATTTCAGTAATATTACAAATAGTATACTTTAGGATTACAGGGGGAAAGAGAATATTTCGTATGGCTCCTATTCACCATCATTTTGAACTTTGCGGTTGGTCAGAAATGAAAGTAGTATCTGTATTCTCTATAGCAACTGCCCTTTGCTGTATTATTGCTCTGCTTGGTATCTGAT
Organism: Anaerocolumna sp.; assembly: GCA_029256725.1. GTDB lineage: Bacteria > Bacillota > Clostridia > Lachnospirales > Lachnospiraceae > Anaerocolumna. The sequence continues at coordinate 157,412 of JAQSXJ010000005.1, forward strand.
ACGGCCAAAGAAAACATAAGGTGAAAACCGGATTACAACAGCAAGAAAGAAGGATATATTAAGATGAAACTGGATAATAGAACCGTATTGGTGTTTGGGACCGGATTAAGCGGTATTTCAGCCATTCGTTTCCTAGAAGGAATTACGGATAAGGTAATTGTTTATGATACCAACGTAAGCCTGGATATAGAGGCTATCAGAGAAAAGCTTACTGCTTCTTTTGCCGGAGAAATTGTATTAGGGGAATTGACAAATGAATATTTGGAGGCCGTTGAGTTGGTTATTCTCAGCCCTGGCGTCCCTATAGACCTTCCTGTCGTAAATAGAATCAGGGAGAAGAATATCCCAATCTGGGGTGAAATAGAGCTGGCATATTATAAAGCCAAAGGAAAAGTAGCTGCTATAACCGGAACCAACGGTAAGACGACGACTACCTCTCTGGTGGGTGATATTATGAAGGCATATTTTAAAGAAGTATTTGTTGTCGGTAATATTGGCATACCATATACAGATATAGTCAGTAAGACCTCAGAGGATTCTGTTACCGTAATTGAAATGAGCAGCTTTCAGTTGGAAACTATCATAGATTTTAAACCTCAAGTCAGTGCAATTCTTAATATAACGCCGGATCATCTAAACCGCCATCATACCATGGAGAACTATATTGCTGCCAAGTTAAATATAGCAAAAAATCAAGGACTTGAAGAGGTATGCGTACTAAATTATGAAGATGAGGTCTTAAGGGAAGCAGGTAAAGAATTAAAGACAAACGTTATGTATTTCAGTAGTCTTAGAAAGTTAGAGAAGGGAATATATCTGGAAGGTGACAATATAATGTACAGTGACGGAAATAATACAGTAACTGTCGTTGACGTTACCCAAATGAATATTTTTGGAAGACATAATTATGAAAACACTATGGCTGGAATAGGCATTGCTTTGTCCCTTAATGTTCCTGTAGAGGTCATTAATAAAGCAGTCAGAGACTTTGTTGCGGTGGAGCACCGTATTGAATTCGTTACTACCAAAAATGGTGTGAAATACTATAATGATTCTAAAGGAACCAATCCGGATGCTTCCATTAAAGCTATCGAATCAATGCCTGCACCGACTTGTCTTATAGCAGGCGGATATGACAAGGGTTCGGAATATGATGAGTGGATGGAAGCTTTTAAAGGTAAGATAAAAGCTTTGGTGCTGATAGGTCAGACAAAAGATAAAATTGCAGAAACAGCCAGAACTCATGGCTTTCATGATATTTATATATCAGATACTTTACAAGAAGCTGTGGAAATCTGCCACAGACTCTCCCAGGAAGGGGATTGTGTACTTCTGTCTCCAGCCTGTGCGAGTTGGGATATGTTCCCCAATTATGAAGAAAGAGGCCGTCTCTTTAAAGAATACGTAAGAAATTTATAAGACAAGAATCAAAGTGAGGTCTGCATGACAAGGGAAGAGAGAGATAAAGGAAAATCCAGAAAACTTCATAGTTACTATGATTACAATCTACTGTTTCTTACGATTTTTCTGGTGTGCTTTGGATTGGTTATGGTTTATAGCACCAGTTCCTATAATGCAGCCAGAAAATACTTAAATCCTGCGTACTATCTGGAAAAACAAGGTGCCTTTGCAATTCTTGGAATCGTTGTAATGCTGATTGTTTCAAAGATTGATTACCGAATATATAAACTTAAGTTTCCGGTTATAAAGCTAAGACCAGTTGTGGTTTTATACTTTTTGTGTATAATCCTGCAGATATGCGTTTTACTATTTGCCAAAGAGATTAATGGCTCAAAAAGATGGCTGTCCTTAGGACCCCTTGGAACCTTCCAGCCTTCTGAGCTTTCCAAGGTTGCTATTATCTTGTTTACTGCCTATATCGTCTGTCTGTCGCCAAAGCGGCTGGATAAATTTACAGGCTTTTTGCGAATAGCTGCATATGTTGTTCCTCTAATAGGACTTGTATTATCTCAGAATTTTAGTACTGCACTGGTAATGGGACTTATTATGGTAGCAATATGTTTTGTGGCCAGTAGAAAGAAACTTTATTTTATTGTTTCTGGTGGTCTTATGGTGGCTATCGGTGCCATATTTATTTTCTTTGTAAGTTACCGAAGTGAAAGAATCACGGTATGGCTGAATGTAGAGACTCATGATAAAGGTTACCAGATACTGCAGGGGCTCTATGCCATTGCCTCCGGCCGGATATTTGGTAAAGGGCTTGGAGAGAGTATGCAAAAGCTGGGTTTTATTCCGGAATCTCATAATGATATGATATTTGCGGTAATTTGTGAAGAGCTGGGACTCTTTGGAGCAGTAGCAGTAATTTTGCTCTTTGTACTGGTTATTTGGCGACTTTTTATAATTGCGGTAAATGCACCGGATCTTTTTGGAGGGTTGATCGCCACCGGGGTATTAACACATATAGCAGCGCAGGTACTCATTAACATTGCTGTAGTTACCAATACAATTCCTTCTACAGGAATACCATTACCCTTTATATCATATGGAGGAACGTCACTTCTGGTGTTGTTAACCGAAATGGGAATTGTATTAAGTGTATCCAATCAGATTAAGTATGAAAAATAGGTATTTGCTTCCCTATTTAGCTGCAAGCACAAATAAAATTAAATTACATATAGTAATACTATATTAGGTTTGAGGTGTACCATGGCATATATTGAAATTGTTGGTGGTAAACAGCTAAGCGGTGAAGTTAACATACAAGGTTCTAAAAATACCGTATTACCAATTTTAGCAGCTACATTATTAATAAACGGTGTTACAAAGCTGAATCATTGTCCGAGAATTCTGGATGTGGAGCATATGATAGAGATTCTTATTGACATCGGCTGTACCGTTACCTGGGAGGGTTCCTCCATAATCGTTGATGCAAGAGGTTTATCAACAGATATCGTTCCCACGGAGCTTGTCAAAAAGATGCGCTCTTCCATTATTTTAATGGGAGCTCTTTTAGGAAGAACCCACAGCGCAGTCATATCTTATCCGGGTGGTTGTACCATTGGCGCAAGACCTATCAATTTTCATTTGGATGCTTTTAAACAGATGAATGTTGTTCTGGAAGAAGAGGACGGGCTGATAAAATGTGTGACAGGTGGGATCACGGGAGCAGATATTTCTTTCCCTTCCCCTAGTGTGGGAGCAACAGAGAATGTTATTCTTGCAGCGGTTTTAGGTAGTGGCAAGACCAGAATCTTTAATGCAGCCAGAGAGCCGGAAATATTGGAATTATGTAAGTTCTTAATTTCGGCAGGAGCTAAGATATATGGTTCAGGTACTGGCAGAATTGAAATTGAAGGAGTTACGGCCTTGCATCAGACGGAATATACAGCACCTTCTGATCGAATTGTAGCAGGTACTTATCTGGCAGCAGCTGCCGGTGCGGGAGGAGATGTAGTACTAAAAGGTATTGGCTGCGGCAGTCTTTATGTTGTCATACAGACCTTAAAGAAAATGGGAAGCCGTATTAAATGCAGAGAGGATTCCATCTCAATTCATTCCGATGGAACCGTAAGGGCTGTACCAGAGATTATAACAGAACCGTATCCGGGATTTCCTACGGATATGCAGTCACAAATCATGTCGGTGCTTATGAAAGCATCCGGTGATAGCAAAATAGTGGAAGAAATATTTGAGGGCAGATATCAGAATGTTCCGGAACAGGCCAGATTTGGTGCGCAGATTTGTTTACAGGACAGAGTAGCGCATATAACAGGTGTTCCTACTTTAAAAGCTTCTGAAGTATCCGCAGGTGAGTTAAGGGGGGGAGCAGCACTTGTGATAGCCGGTTTAATGGCAGAGGGTAAAACAATTGTTAATAATCCATATCATATCCAGAGGGGATATGAGGATATATGCAGAGACTTAAGAGCTTTGGGGGCACAGATTGAATATAAAAATGAGTAACTGATGAGAACTTTAAGGAGTAAATAATTGCTAGGAAGGATAAGGTGCTTTGAGAATGCGACAGGATAAAAACAGCAAAACGATAATAACCCCCCTGGGGAAACTGCTGCTGTTTGGCCTTCTTGTTTTTCTTGCGGTAATCCTGCTTTATATAACCTGTAATCTGAAGTCGGTTACGATAATCGGCAGCACTCACTACAGTGAAGATGAGTTAAAGCAGGAATTACTGACAAGTAAAACCGATAGCAATACCATACTTTTTTACCTGAGGCTGATGTATGGCAAAAAAGAACCGATTCCCTTTGTTGAAAAAGTTACAGCAACACTTGTGGACAGGCATACCATTAAGCTGCATGTCTATGAAAAATCGGTAATCGGCTGTATTCAGTATATGGGTAGTTACATGTATTTTGATAAGGATGGTATAGTCGTGGAAACTTCTCAGGAAAAACTTGAGGGAGTACCATTTATAACAGGGCTGAATTTTAACAGTTTTATACTGCACGATAAGATGGAAACAGAAAACCCGGAGCTTTTCCCGGTTATACTTAAGATTACTCAACTAATTCAGAAGTTTGAACTGGACATTAATACCATTCAGTTTAACGAGGATTATGAGGTGACATTAAAAAGTGGACAAAGTATAGTGCTTTTAGGGAAAAGGGATTCCTATGATGAGCAGATTGCAAATCTGAAGGGGCTATTGCCGACAGTACCACAGAAAAACGGAAAGATTCTTTCTATTGACCTTAAGAATTATATGGAAGGTCAGGAAAAAATTGTTGCAAAGCCTGTCAAATAAAACGTTAAAAAAAGGTTGATTATTTAGTAGATTAAAGATATGATATTTATTAGAATAACCAGTCTTATATTACTAGAAGCTCAATGTTGAATAAGAAAATGGAATCGTATATAATTAATATAATTTTAGGTGTATAGTGAAGGAGGAAGTACCTTGCTTGAAATAAGAACGAGTGAAACAGAATCTACTGCAAAAATACTAGTTATCGGAGTAGGCGGAGCAGGAAATAATGCTGTAAATAGAATGGTTGAGCAGAATATCAAAGGTGTTGAATTTGTTTGTATCAATACGGACAAGCAGCATTTAAAGAATTGTAAGGCTCCTCAATGTGTTCAAATTGGTGAGAAGCTTACAAAAGGTCTTGGTGCAGGAGCTCAACCGGAAATTGGAGCTCAGGCGGCAGAAGAGAGCAAGGAAGAACTGCTAGAGATAATCAGAGGTTCCGATATGGTATTCGTAACCTGCGGTATGGGCGGTGGAACCGGTACGGGAGCAGCACCTGTAGTTGCGCAGTTAGCTAAAGATATGGGAATCCTTACAGTAGGTATTGTAACAAAACCCTTTAAATTTGAAGCAAAAGCACGTATGAACAACGCCCTTGGTGGTATTGAGCGATTAAAAGAACATGTGGACACATTGATTGTGATCCCTAATGATAAATTAATGGAAATAGTGGACAGACGTACAACCATACCTGATGCACTTAAGAAAGCCGATGAGGTTCTTCAGCAAGGTGTTCAAGGTATTACTGACCTGATTAATGTACCTGGTCTTATTAACTTGGATTTTGCAGATGTTCAGACTGTTATGAAAGATAAAGGAGTTGCTCATATCGGTATCGGTATTGGCAAAGGAGATGATAAATGTATTAGTGCTGTCAATCAGGCTATTACAAGTCCACTTCTTGAGACTACTATATCAGGAGCTTCCCATGTTATTATTAATATTTCAGGTGATATCAGCTTGATAGAAGTCAATGAGGCAGCAACCATGGTGCAGGAGCTTGCAGGTGAAAATGCCAATATTATCTTTGGTGCTATGTATGATGATGCTACCACAGATTATGTTACTATTACCGTAATAGCAACCGGACTTGATGGAGAAGCAGGCAATAAAGGTGAAGCAAAAGGACCCAGCTTCTTAAAACAGCCTGTGGCCAGACCTGATTATAAATTTAATAATCAACAATCTCCTTTTGAAAGAGCTCAGTCTCAGGTGGCAGCTACGCAATCTTCTCCTACACCTCCCTATACCGGAAGTTCTACTCATTATCCGAACAGGGACGCCAATGAAGTGGGTAGTATTAAAATACCAGAGTTCTTGCAGAAAAATAAAAACCATAAATAAATTTAATAAAAAGCTTTAAATAGCCTGTATTCGAGATATCGAATGCAGGCTATTTTTTTTATGTAATTTGAAATTGCATCCAATTGCATAAAGAGCTCTGCGGGGTGGGATGTACATGAAGCGTTTTAGTAAGATTGTCATTTTTACTTTGATATATCCTAAAACTTTATTAAATTCCCTAGAAGCATTGCTGAATTAACATATATTTACAAAACAATAAAAATTATAACAGGATTATATATTATGTCGTTGAAATGGAGGGGATATTGTAAGTGAGAGTAAATGAAAACAGGTTCGACTATTCCAGTTTTTGACAAATTAAACAGACATCAACAGCTATAATAGGATTTATTATAAATGAAATGAGGGGGTGGCTTTGTATTTAGATGTCTATGTTGATGTTATTTTTATCATAAATTTCATCATGGATTTTATTCTCTTAACAGTAATAAAAAAGATACTAAGATATACAGGTTCACCTTTAAGAAGCTGCCTGGGAGCTGCTGCAGGAGCTATGGGAGCTTGTGTGTTTGCAGTAATTCCGTATTTAAATCATTTCATTCAATTTTTAACTGCTTACATTTTGTTAAGCTGCCTGTTAGTTAAGATATCCTTTGGTAAAAGGAACCTAAAGGAATTTCTAAAAGCGGTAGGACTTCTTTATATAACCACCTTTTTTTTAGGAGGATTATTGAACAGCCTGTATTACTATACCGGTTTTGGATATTATTTTAGAGAACTAATCCAGGGGAGATTGCTTTCAAAGCATGGATATCAATATTTTTATCTGGCAGTTTTGGCAGGGACTATCGGTTTAATTATTTTTATAAGCCTTTTAAAACGGCTTCGGTATAAGGAAACAGACTATTATAGGACAGAACTTTTTTTAAATGAAAGAACTGTCAAAGCTGTAGGATTTATGGATACCGGAAATTGCTTAAAAGACCCGTATTTCGGGAAACCGGTAATTGTAGCGGAATATACGGTGATTGAACCCTTATTGACGGATTCTCAGAATTATATGCTGTGTAATCTGTTTGACGATTTTAGTAATTGCACTTCTTTGCCTTGCAATAAAGAGGTTAAAGTGCAACCGGACGAATATCTTCCTCTTCGGATGATTCCCTTTCAATCAGTTGGCAGAAAGGGAATATTACCGGCTATTGTACTTGATAAAATCATCCTCTGGGAAGGGAAAGAAGAGACGGTCAGGGAAAAAGTTCTAACTGCCATCAGCAGGGAGGATGTATCCGTACGTAAGGACTATCAGATCATTTTACATAGGGAGGTTATGTGATGGAAAGGGAGGAAAGAGATTAATGCTGTTAAAAATAACAATCCCGAATAAGTTTACATTTCGGTTGATACCTGATTTCAGAAGTATTCTGTTCAACGGTCGCGGTGAGATACATTATATCGGCGGGGCTGAGGTTCTTCCTGCGCCCCTTGATGCAGTCAGGGAGGCAGAAGAAATTGCGCGGCTTGGTACGGAAGATGATACCCAGGCTAAATCTATACTGGTAGAGCATAATCTCCGATTGGTTGTGTACATAGCAAAAAAATTTGATAATACAGGAGTAGGTGTTGAGGATTTGATTTCGATAGGTACCATAGGACTTATCAAAGCTATCAATACGTATAATCCGGATAAAAATATTAAGCTTGCTACCTATGCCTCCAGATGCATTGAAAATGAAATACTTATGTATCTGAGGAGGAATAATAAGACAAAACTGGAAGTGTCAATTGATGAGCCCCTTAATGTGGATTGGGACGGTAACGAACTCCTTTTATCCGATATACTTGGTACGGAGGAGGATGTTATATATCGAAATATCGAAGAAGAAGTGGACAGAAAACTTCTTGGTAAAGCTCTTTCAAAGCTAAGTGAGAGAGAACGTATTATTGTACAGCTGCGATTCGGAATCAATACAGAGGACGGTAATGAAAGGACACAAAAGGAGGTAGCTGATCTTCTGGGCATTTCTCAATCCTACATATCCAGATTAGAAAAAAAGATTATAAAGCGTTTAAAAAAGGAAATGCTGCGTTTGGAATAAATACACATATTTAATTTAACAAAAAAGGAAATTATTACATCTAATTTAACCGTATAAAGATGCCTTTAATAGTGAATCATTTACTTATGCAAAGAGTAGAAATGGATAGAGAAAACTTCTATAATATATGAAGTTATTTCTATGCGTTGAAGGATTTCAATATAGCACTTTTGTGTTATTCGAAATTTTTTTCTGCCCTGTATACATGTACTGTACACATGGATTTGTACATGAAGAAAAAAATGATTTGGAGGTTTTCATATGGCTCTTTATAAGGTAGAAATTTGTGGTGTTAATACATCTAAGTTGCCATTACTGAACAATAGTGAAAAGGAAGAATTATTTAAACGTATCCTAGAGGGAGATAAAGAGGCAAGGGAATTGTATATCAAGGGTAATCTGCGTCTTGTACTTAGTATAATTCAAAGATTTTCTGGCAGTAATGAAAATGTTGATGATTTATTTCAGATTGGCTGCATTGGTCTTATGAAAGCAATTGATAATTTTGATATAACACAAAATGTGAAATTCTCCACCTATGCAGTTCCTATGATCATCGGTGAAATAAGAAGATATCTTAGAGATAATAACAGCATACGGGTCAGTAGATCATTACGTGATACTGCTTATAAAGCTATCTATACAAAAGAAGCATTGCTTAAGAAAAATGACAAAGAACCTACCGTAATGGAAATTGCTTCGGAAATCGGAATTTCAAAGGAGGATGTGGTTTACGCACTGGATGCCATTCAAAGTCCAGTATCACTTTATGAGCCTGTTTATTCGGAAGGTGGAGACACCCTTTATATAATGGATCAGGTCAGTGACAAAAAGAATAAAGAAGAAAACTGGATTGAAGAGATTGCATTAAAAGAAGCTCTTTCAAAACTTACTGACAGAGAAAGAGGAATCATAGAACTTCGGTTTTATGAAGGGAAAACCCAAATGGAAGTTGCAAAAGAAATATGTATATCTCAGGCACAGGTATCCAGACTGGAAAAATCAGCTCTAAAGAATATGAAAAATTATCTGAGTCAATAAAATTATGTTTTGCACCTTAACAATAACTGATGTTTTGTTAGGGTGTATTTTTTATTAATTTATATTGATTTTTTTGGAAACCTCTAGTAAGCTATTAGAGCATTTAATAGAGGAGGACTTAAGGGAATATGAAAAATAAAATATTTCAAAGCCTTATACATATTTTAAGGATATCTTTTGTATTGGCTTTCATTCTTGTATTATCAGGTTGTGCAGTTGAGGTAAATAACAATGATTCAAGCAGCGATTTAAAGGTTATGTATCTGGATGTTGGACAGGGAGATGCTATATTAATACAATCACAAGGAGAGTCCATGCTTATAGATGCCGGTGAAAAGGATCAAGGAAGCACCGTTATCAATTATCTGGAGCAAGAAAATATAGAATCTCTTAAATACATTATCTGTACACATCCTCATAGCGATCATATTGGAGGAATGGCAGAGGTCATTAATGAATATAAAGCAGAAGAAATATTTCTAGGGAAGCAGAAGTACGACACAGATACTTACAATAATTTAATCCACCTGGTAGAGAAAAGAAAAATAACAAAGAAATATCCCAAAGCAGGAGACACTTATAAGCTTGGGGATTCGTCGTTTGAATTTCTGACACCATTAGAGAAGGATTATGGTGATAATACCAATAATTACTCTCTGGTAATAAAGATGACCAATGGTAAGAATTCTTTTCTGTTTACCGGAGATATGGAAGAGGAAGCAGAAAAAGATTTGTTATCAGGAAATATCAAGCTGGAGGCAGATGTATTAAAAGTCGGACATCATGGTTCTCTAACCAGCAGCAGTATAGAATTCTTAAGAGAAGTCGATCCTGTTTACGCAGTAATTTCAGTTGGGAAAGATAATTCCTATGGACATCCATCTAGTATTACGCTAGCCAATCTGGAGGATGAGGATGTACAGGTGTACCGGACAGATGTAATGGGAACAGTTATTGTAAATAGTGATGGCGATAATATTACGGTTAAAACGGAAAATACATATATAAAGGAAGCATCTGGAACAGGTGAAGGAAAAACTGATACTGCTCCGGCTAAACAGGACAAACCTTCTAATGTAAAACCTGAGAAATATGTATATATAACGGCAACAGGTTCAAAATACCATAAAAAAGATTGTCAGTACGTAAAGGATAATGGCAAAGCTATCCTAAGGGAAGAGGCAACAGAACAGGGATATGAACCCTGTAATGTCTGTAAACCTTAAGGAAATGCTTAGATATAAGCTGATTTTATAAGTACCTTTTCAGCATCAATATCAACAAGAATTACATCGGTACCAATCTGTTTGATGCAGTTATAATTTATTACATATTCCTGGTCTCTGCCTAAGAAACCCCAGATTTTACAAGGACCCGGTACGATAATATGCGTTATAATACCAGTGTTGACATCGAATTCCAAATCACAGACAAATCCAATTCTTTCGCCGTCTCTGCAGTTAATTACTTCTTTTTGTTTTAAATCACATAGTCTCATGGGGCCTCCTTTTTCAATTATTATTTGAAGGTGGAATATAATGTACATAGTTTATGACAATTGCAGTATTTAACTTGATTGCGTTGTTATACAGGAAAGGCTGTCTTATACTCTATGGTATTAATAGGGATCAACAAGTATCAGAAATGACTTATCTAAATTAATATATGAAAAAAGTAGTATTAAAATATCTTGACCGATTGAATATCTTTCAATATAATCAACTTAAAGAAGTTTGAGGGAAGGATAAGGTACAAAATATGAGATGTCCATTTTGCGGAGATGAGAATACAAGAGTTATCGACTCAAGACCGGCAGACGATGGCAGTTCCATTCGAAGAAGACGTCAATGTGATGAATGCTCAAAGCGTTTTACTACTTACGAAAAAGTAGAGACTATTCCTTTGGTGGTTATAAAGAAAGATAATAATCGTGAGCCTTATGACAGGTCTAAAATTGAAGCAGGTGTTTTTCGCTCGTGCCATAAAAGACCTATTTCTGTTGATCAGATGAAAGCTCTGGTAGATGAAGTGGAGAATACCATATTTAATATGGAAGAAAAAGAAATCAAGAGTTCAATTATCGGTGAAATCCTAATGGACAAGCTGAAGGATCTTGATGCAGTTGCTTATGTTAGATTTGCTTCGGTTTATCGTGAATTTAAGGATGTAAATACCTTTGTGGATGAACTTAAGAAGATATTAGATGCGAAACAAGGGTAAGCTTTTATTTCTACAACAGAATTGGATATATAATTGATATAGCAGCAGCTGGAGGTCTAAGTACTACATCGTCTTACCTCTGGCTGCTGTTTATTTATTACATGAGGTAATTATTGCCAGAATCCTTATTTTTTGTTATAATCATCATGGATGATGCTTCTGCCCTTGGAGAGAAAGGGAAGGAGCAATATGTTTAGTAAAGTTTACAGCGGAACGGTTTTAGGAATTGATAGCAGGAGAGTTACAGTAGAGGCTGATATCAGTGACGGGCTTCCGGTCTTTGACCTTGTGGGATATCTTGGTTCAGAGGTAAGGGAAGCTAGAGAACGTGTTCGTATTTCTTTGAAAAATTCTGGTTATCGTTTGCCGGCGAAACGAATAACCATTAATCTATCACCGGCTGATATGCGCAAGGAGGGAACAGCGTTTGATCTTCCGATTGCCATATCCGTTCTGGCAGCTCTTGGTCTGCTCATGGAAGAAAGTCTTGAAGATACCCTGTTTATAGGTGAATTAAGTTTGAATGGAGAAATAAAAAAGGTAAATGGAGTACTGCCAATTGTATATATGGCATATGAGCAGGGCTTCAAAAGATGTGTTGTCCCCTCCTGTAATGTAAAAGAAGGTGCTGTAGTTAAGGGGATTGAAGTGTATGGAGTGGATACCTTGACGCAGGTTGCAGATTTTATAGGCGGAAAGCTGCATCTGGATCCATGCCTCTTAAAAGCAGAAGAGTTAAAGCCAACCAGGGAAGATACTATATATGACTTTTCTGATATCGTTGGCCAGGAGCTGGCGAAAAGGGCAATTGAAATTGCTGCCTGTGGTATGCATAACATTCTTTTAATCGGACCACCTGGTTCTGGTAAGACAATGCTTGCCAGAAGGATACCTTCTATACTTCCCGAACTTTCCTTTGAAGAAAGTCTTGAAATTTCTAAAATCTATAGTGTTTCTGGATTATTAGATAATAATCAGTCTCTGATTCTTAATCGTCCTTTTCGTTCCCCGCATCATACGATTACAACTACTGCATTAACCGGAGGTGGGAGATTTCCTATGCCTGGAGAGATAAGTCTGGCTCATATGGGTGTTCTTTTCTTGGATGAATTTCCAGAGTTCAACCGCAAAACCATTGAAATTCTAAGGCAGCCCCTGGAAGAAAATGAAATAACAATTACAAGATTAAACGGTACCTTTCGGTACCCGGCTAATCTGATGCTCTGTACAGCGATGAATCCTTGTAATTGTGGTTATTACCCTGATAGGAATAAATGCCATTGCTCGTTGTCTCAGGTAAGGAGTTATCTGGGTAAAATCAGCCGCCCCCTACTGGACAGAATAGACATTAGTATTGAAGTACCACAGGCTGATTACAAAGAATTGAATAAGAAGGGAGGAAGAGAGACCTCTGCTGTGATAAGAGAGAGGGTAATGAAAGGAAGAGTGATCCAAGCTAATCGCTACAAAAAAGATAAGATTCATTTTAATTCTCAGCTTACTACCAGAATGCTGCAAGAATATTGTTCTTTGGGAAAAAGGGAGGAGAAATTGATGGAGGAAGCTTATACCAGATTAAACCTTAGTGCCAGAGCGTATCACAGGGTGTTAAAGGTAGCCAGGACTATTGCAGATTTAGATGGCAGCGAGGAGATTAAAGAGAAGCATTTAAGTGAAGCAATCTGTTATCGCAGTATGGATAAAAAGTATTGGGAATAAAGTATTGGAAGAGAACGGATAAAGGTAGCCAAAGAACTTAAGATTCAAATTATAAGGAGGTTTCAAATGACAAAGAAAGAATGCTGGTACTGGTTATGCGGATTAGAGGTAAGTTTAAAGAAGAAGAACTTAATCTTATCCTTCTTTTCTTCAATTGAAGAGGTGTTTTACGAAGATATTGAGAAATTTAGCAATATACCAGAATTAAATGAAAAGGATCTGGAACGTATCAACAAAACCAGACAGGTAAATAAGGTTCTGGAAAGCTATGCTAAATTAAAAGAGAAAGGCATATATTTTGTATCAATAGAGGACGAAGAGTATCCTGGAAAATTAAGAAATATATATGAGGCACCCCTTGGACTATTTTATAAAGGAAAACTTCCGGAGGAAGATAAGGTCAATATTGCAGTTATCGGTGCAAGGAACTGCTCGGATTACGGAAGGGAGACTGCTATACTGTTTTCGAAAGAGTTAGCAAGGGCCGGAATTGGAACCATCAGCGGACTTGCAGCAGGAATCGATGGGGCTGCCCACGCAGGCAGTTTGTCGGTATCAGGAAATACTTATGCAATCCTTGGGTGCGGCGTTGATATTTGTTATCCCATAGAAAATTTTAATATCTATTTAGATACAGCTGAAAATGGGGGGATTATTTCTGAATATGTGCAGGGGACAGGGCCAAGAGCATATCATTTCCCTATGAGGAATCGTATTATAAGCGGATTGGCAGATGGAATCCTTGTGGTTGAAGCCAGAGAAAAAAGTGGTTCTTTAATAACTGTTGATTACGGATTGGAGCAAGGGCGGAATATCTATGCTGTTCCTGGAAGGCCGGGAGATATTCTTAGCAATGGATGTAATAATCTGCTAAAGATGGGGGCTAAATTATGCACAGAACCTGAGGATATAATAGAGGATTACATGAATTTCTGTAAAAATATACCTAAAATCACGAAAAAAAATGATAAATTACTTGAAGACAGGGAAAAAATAGTGTATGCTTGTTTAAGTCGTATCCCAAAACACCTGAATGATATAGCCTCTGAAACAAATTTGGCTATCGGAGAATTGGCTCAATTACTATTTCAGTTGGAATGGAAGAATTTTATTAAACAAACTAGAGCAAATTATTATATAACAGATATTTGACAAAGGGAGCTTTATTAATTGCTCTCCTTTGAAAAAAATAGAAATAGTTTACCAGATAGGGGAGTGCACATGAATCTAGTTATTGTTGAATCACCAGCAAAAGCTAAAACGATTAAAAAATTTTTGGGTGCTAACTATGAAGTGGTGGCTTCAAACGGACATGTTAGAGACTTACCAAAAAGTCAGCTAGGTATTGATACTACAAATGATTATGAACCGAAATATATTACTATAAGAGGTAAAGGTGATCTTCTTGCGAAGCTCAGAAAAGAAGTGAAAAAAGCAGATAAAATTTATCTTGCAACTGACCCTGACCGTGAAGGGGAGGCAATTTCCTGGCACCTTACAAAGACTTTAAAGCTTGATGATATTGCCTGCAGCAGGATAACCTTTAATGAAATAACGAAAAATGCAGTAAAAGCCTCTATTAAACAGGCTAGAGATATTGATATGAATCTTGTGGATTCTCAGCAGACCAGAAGAATGCTTGACCGAATGGTAGGTTACAGTATCAGTCCTCTCCTTTGGGCAAAAGTAAAAAGAGGTCTGAGTGCTGGACGTGTTCAATCCGTTGCTCTTCGCATTATCTGCGACAGAGAAGATGAAATTAATGCTTTTGTACCGGAAGAGTATTGGTCATTAGAAGGCAGCTTTCAGGTAGAAGGTGAGAAGAAACCCTTAACAGCCAAACTGATTACCTCATCCTTAGAAAAAAAGAGTATTACCTCAGAAGACGAATTAAATGGAATATTAAAGGATCTTGATAAAGCGAAATATAAGATTTCAGAAATAAAAAGAGGTGAGAGACAAAAGAAGCCACCTCTGCCTTTTACTACCAGTACGTTGCAGCAGGAAGCTGCCAAGACATTGAATTTTTCAACTTCTAAGACAATGAGACTGGCACAGCAGCTTTATGAAGGTATTGATATAAAAGGTCATGGTACGATAGGTTTAATAACCTATTTAAGAAC
The DNA here is from genome assembly GCA_029256725.1 of Anaerocolumna sp. GTDB lineage: Bacteria > Bacillota > Clostridia > Lachnospirales > Lachnospiraceae > Anaerocolumna. The sequence continues at coordinate 172,651 of JAQSXJ010000005.1, forward strand.
TGATTCTGTTCGTATATCCGAAGAAGCAGAAAGTCTTGCACGTGAATTTATTGAGAAGAACTATGGCAGCAACTACAATACAGTAACAGAAGATAAAAAAAGTACAGGAAAGAAAATACAGGATGCCCATGAAGCAATCAGGCCTACCTATACAGATTTAACACCTGTTATTGTAAAAGAATCCTTAAGCAGAGATTTATTCAGACTTTACCAGCTTATATGGAAACGATTCGTAGGCAGCAGAATGGCGCCGGCAAGATACGAGACCATTAATGTTAAAATAGATGCAAAAGGATATAAATTTAGTACATCTGCATCAAAAATGATTTTTGACGGTTATCTTAGCGTTTATTCGGAAGAAGAAGAAAATGAAAGTCATGCAATGTTAAAAGATATTTCAGAAGAATCCAAAGTGAAACTTCTGGAGTTTAATCCTTCTCAGCATTTTACTCAGGCACCTCCTCACTATACAGAAGCGTCCTTGGTTAAGACACTAGAGGAATTGGGAATAGGAAGGCCTAGTACTTATTCGCCTACCATTTCTACAATTTTAGCCAGAAGGTATATTGTTAAAGAAAATAAGAACCTCTATGTAACGGAACTTGGTGAAGTTGTTAATAATATTATGAAAGAGGCTTTTTCTACAATTGTTGATGTGAATTTTACGGCTAATTTGGAATCTCTTTTGGATAAAGTGGAAGATGGCAGTGTTTATTGGAAAACTGTTGTAAGAAATTTCTATCCGGATTTGGATGAAGCGGTAAATAAAGCCAAGGATAGTCTTGAAGAAATCAAGATTGAAGATGAGAAGACTGATATTATCTGTGAAGAATGCGGAAGAAATATGGTAATTAAATATGGACCCCATGGAAAGTTCTTAGCGTGTCCAGGTTTTCCAGAGTGCAGGAATACAAAACCTTATCTTGAAAAAATTGGTGTAGCATGCCCGCTGTGCGGTAAGGATGTTGTTATCCGTAAGACCAAGAAGGGTCGTAAGTATTACGGTTGCGAGAATAATCCGGAATGTGAATTTATGTCCTGGCAGAAGCCCACGAATCAAAAATGTCCTAAATGTGGAAATGTGCTTATTGAAAAGGGTAATTCTTTAGTATGTCTGGATGATAAATGTGGCGGTATTGTTGTGAAAAAATAAGAAATATACGAAAAACAGATATATTATAATAAAATGTGCGTCAAAAAGAAGAAATAGCTATTGTTTTTATGAAAAAGGTATGATACTATTTATCTAATGTTAATACAACTTATCAGAAATAGTGCTTCTGGTTTCTGATAAAGACAGTTTTTGTTACTGTCGTGTATCCAAGATTTAAATGGCCGGTATCTTAACTATTGCGAATTAATTACTGGTTATTTAGAAGAATCAGATAAACAAGCGGGGGTACTGGGAGGTTATTTCATGAGTGTACAGTTGCTCGATAAGACGAGAAAGATTAATAAGCTATTGCACAACAACAATTCACATAAGGTAGTTTTTAATGATATCTGTGAGGTGTTAAGCGAGATTCTGGAATCCAATATTCTGGTAATCAGCAAAAAAGGTAAAGTTCTAGGTATTAAAAACAGAGATGATATTGTAGAAATCAAGGAATTAATCAAGGATGCCGTAGGTGGTTATATTGATCAGATGTTAAATGAACGTCTGCTTAATATCCTATCTACCAAAGAGAATGTTAATCTATTGACACTTGGATTTGAACTTGATACAGATATTAGCTATCAGGCGATTATCATTCCTATCGATATTGCAGGGGAGAGGCTTGGGACATTGTTTTTATATAAGAGCATAAAGCCTTATGATCTTGATGATATTATTCTCAGTGAATATGGTACCACAGTTGTTGGACTTGAAATGATGCGTTCTGTAAATGAGGAGAATGCAGAAGAAAGTCGTAAAGTTCAGATTGTTAAGTCAGCAATCAGTACATTGTCCTTTTCTGAATTAGAAGCAATTATTCACATCTTTGAAGAGCTGGAAGGTAATGAAGGTATTCTGGTAGCAAGCAAGATAGCTGACAGAGTTGGTATAACCAGATCGGTGATTGTTAATGCACTTCGTAAGTTTGAAAGTGCTGGAGTTATTGAATCTCGTTCTTCTGGTATGAAGGGTACTTATATCAAAGTACTTAATGATGTTGTTTTCGATGAGTTGAAAAAGCTTAACAAGTAAATTATTAAAATATTACATTATTTTAACAAAATAGTTAGAAGATTAATAAAATGGATTTATAAATTGTATACAATTTATAAATCCATTTTTTATGCAATATATTCGCTATATATGCAAAAATGTCGAAAATTAGGAACACGAATTAACAGTATTCATAGGATTTAGACAAAAAGCTTTCCCGCATAAATAGTGCATTTGAGCTATATTTCGAATAATTTACAATATATGATATAATAGTACTAATTTATAAAAATTAGCTTGTTTTTTTGTCGTAATATATTTATAATTGAAGCTAGTTACGAGAGATGTGTGAGATTGTTGAAGCTATTCCACTAAGTTTTCACACAACACCCATGTAAATCGCAAGCTGGCTTGCGGTACTGCTTGAATAATTAATGTGAAATGCATTTTTATTTCATACATTATCAAGTTGTAGAATTGATAAGCGGGAAAGAGGTAAGTATGATTAATTCGGATTTATTCAATTATGTGAACGTACTGAATAAGGCAGCAGATGCAATGTGGACAAGGGGCCAGCTGCTAGCTAATAATTTATCTAATGTCAGTACACCAGGATATAAAAGACAGGATATTGAATTCCAGACTTATTTAGCCAATGCACTTCAGGGATCTGGCAATCTCGACCGGAAAGTTGCTGGTATAGACTTGGCATCAATACAATCAACTGTCTATACGGATAATTCATCCTTAAGCTACAGACTGGACGGTAATAATGTTGATATAGATACGGAATCTGCTAATGTAGCAGAAAACCAAATTAACCATAGTGCGATGCTTGAAGCTATGTCACATGAATTCAGCAGAATAAGAACAGCATTGTCTAACAATTAGGAGGAAGTTAAATGTCAGTTATTGATGCAATGAATATAAGTGCCAGCGGTATGACAGCACAAAGGCTTCGTATGGATGTCATATCGCAAAATATTGCTAATGTCAATACTACTAGAGATGAAAATGGAAATGTAGTAAGACGTAAGATAGTAGTCTTTGAGGAACGTAACCAAAGTCCCTTCTCTAAAATTCTTGGAGGAAAGATAAATGAGGCTATGGGAAATGGTGTGAAGGTTACAGAAGTTAAGGATGACACTACAACACCAATGAATGTTGTTTATGATCCGTCACATCCGGATGCTGATGAAGAAGGTTATGTGACTTATCCAAATATTAATACTGTAACAGAAATGGCAAATATGATTGATGCTTCCAGAGCATATGATGCCAACGTTACAGCTTTTAACTCAATAAAAAGTATGGCATTAAAGGGATTGGAAGTAGGAAAATAACAGGGGGGACTAATTGATGGATATTACACTGCTTAATGGAATATCGGGTTTAAATGCATATAGTACTAACAATACAGGGGTGGAGAAGACCACAAGGAATGATGCGTTTGATAGTGTATTCCAATCTGCTCTTTCTATGTTAAATGAAACAAATGATTTATCAAATGCTGCAAAAGAAGCCGAGGTTTCCTTTGCGTTAGGGCTGTCTAATAACACTTATGACCTTCAGGTTGCGCAGGAAAAAGCTAACCTGTCACTACAGTACACTGTTCAAGTGAGAAATAAGGTAATAGAAGCTTATAAAGAGATTATGAATCTCCAATTCTAATGATGGAACTGAAGGAGCTGTAATATGATTGACAGACTAAAGCAAGTACCGGTTCAGTTGCTTAACCAATGGAATAAATACACCAGCAAACAGAAAACGATTATTATTGGAGTTGTTGCTACTATTTTTCTGGCGCTTGTCATATTGGTTACCGTAATGAACAGAACTGAATATAAAGAGTTATTTACAGGCGAAAATAAAAAAGATGTTAGCACTATTGCAGGTCTGTTAAAAGATGAAGCAATCGCCTATAAATTAAGCAGTGATGGTATGACTATCGATGTGGATAAGGACAAATTCTCTGATGCGCTTTTACTGGTGTACAGCAGTGATGTTCCCACAACAGGATTAACCATGGACCAGTTGGTGAAAAATGATTTGAGTACAACCAACAGTGATCGTAATTTAAAGAATCATTTATATGTGCAGACAGAAATCAGAAATTACCTTATTAAGATGAAAGGTATTAAAGATGCTCAGGTAACTTATGTGCCATCTGATACGACATACAGCGTTTTGACCGAAAAGACGGATTTACCGGCCAGTGTGGCCTTGACCATAACAGATGAATTTGATGTTGCTAATGCTACTGCTGTTGCAGAATATGTAGCTGCGGCTATTGGAAATGAGTCTACAGATAAAATCAAGATAATAGATCAGAATGGAGCACTTTTATTTGGCGGTAAAGATGACCTTTACACGGGAACTGCCAATTCTGTACTGGAATATAAAGAAAAGCTTCAAAACACTTATAACAACAATATTTACATGTTAATGTTAAAACTTGGGTATACAGATGTACAGCCAATGTTCAATTGGAAACTTAATATGGATAAAGTTACTCAATTGTATAATGAAAAGATTCCGGCAGATGGTCAGGATCAAGGTTTATACGGTGAGTATTATTCTTATGACACTAAGAACACCAATGAAACCAGTGGTGGTACCCCTGGAACAGATTCCAATGATGAAACCGCTTATGAAGTTGATAACGGTACTGGCAGTGATTCTTCGTCCTCTACTGTACAAATCAAGTACCTGCCCAGTGAAAGGGTAACCAATACTGAATATGAAGTAGGTGCTGTAATACCGGAAGAATCTTCAGGCAGTATTATTATGACAAAAGTGGTTACGGTTACTGAAGAAGAATTAAAGCTCAGAGGTGATCTTGCTGACAAGACTTTTGATCAGTATGCAATAGAAAATAAGGAACCTGTTAAAATAACCGTAGATGAAGAGGTGTATAATGCGGTTTCATTGGCAACAGGTATATCCACTGATAAAATTTCGATTATAGCATATCAGCAGTCAGTCTTTGTCCCCACACAAACGACTCCAAGAGACTGGTCCTTCTATCTGCAGATTCTTCTTGCAGTGGGTATTGTTGGTCTGTTGATATTTGTAGTCTTTAAAGGAACAGCACCTGCTGAGGTTACAGAGCTTGAGCCCGAACTTTCTGTAGAACAGCTGTTAGCAACAACTAAGGAAAATCAATCTTTAGAAGATATCGAGTTCAGCGAGAAATCAGAAGCAAAGAAGATGATCGAGAAATTTGTGGACGAGAACCCGGATGCGGTTGCTCAGTTGCTGCGTAACTGGCTAAACGACGAATGGGGTTGATGGAGGGGAATATGTCAAAGAATTTAGAAATATCAGGCGTACAAAAAGCTGCAGTTCTCCTTATAGCCTTAGGACCAGAGAAATCAGCAAGTATCTTTAAACATTTAAAAGAAGATGAAATAGAGCAATTAACATTAGAAATAGCAAATACCAGAAGTGTTAACCCCTCAACCAAAGAACAGGTTCTGGATGAATTTTATGAAATCTGTCTGGCGCAGCAATACATTGCAGAAGGTGGTATTGCATATGCAAAAGAGTTGTTGGAAAAAGCACTTGGAGAAGATAAAGCAAAGGATGTTATTGGTAAGCTTACAGCATCCTTGCAGGTTAGACCTTTTGAATTTGTCAGAAAAGCAGATGCAAGTCAAATGCTTAACTTTATACAAGATGAACATCCTCAGACCATTGCATTAATTCTTTCTTATTTATCATCTGGACAGGCTTCTGCTATTATCTCGGCGCTTGCACCGGATAAGCAGGCAGATGTTGCGAAACGTATCGCTCAGATGGATCGTACATCACCTGATGTTATAAAAGAAGTGGAAAGAGTACTGGAACGTAAGTTATCCTCACTTGTTAATCAGGATTACACCATTGTCGGCGGTGTTGATTCTATTGTATCAATCTTAAATACAGTTGATAGAGGTACAGAGAAACACATTATGGAAACTCTGGAAATTGAAGAGCCAGAATTAGCTGATGAAATCAGGAGAAAGATGTTTGTATTTGAAGATATCCTTACCCTGGATGATCGTTCAATTCAGAGAGTGCTTCGTGAAGTTGATAATAATGAATTAGCAGTCGCATTAAAGGCTTCCAATGAAGAAGTACAGAATGTTGTATTTAATAACCTGTCAAAACGTCTTGCTGCAATGATTAGGGAGGATATGGAATTTATGGGTCCTGTTCGTCTGAAAGATGTTGAAGAAGCACAGCAGAAGATTGTTAATATTATTAGAAAGTTAGAGGACTCCGCTGAGATTATTATTTCCAGAGGTGGAGGTGATGAGATAGTTGTCTAATCTTATTAAATCCAGATATGTAGCATTAACCGGGGAAAATAAGTTTGTAGTTGATTCTAATGAAAGAAGCGAAGAGTTCCGCGTTATCAATTTCGCAAACAGACCTCAGGTTCAACTTATAAATAAGGAAGAAACTGCAGCAACAACAGAAGGATTTGTCCTTGGTATAGATGCTCCTGTAATTGAAGAGGAAGAGCCTAAGTTAAGTGAAGAAGAGCTTAGAATTCAGTTGGAGGATATGATAGCTAAGGCTGAAGAAGAAGCAGCTCTTATTCGCAAAACCGCGGAAGAAGAAAGCCAAGCATATAGTCAGAAACTATATGAAGAAGCTGAAAGAAACGGTTATGAAGAAGGACTCAAAACAGGAATGCAAGAAGCTTTAAAAAAGCAGAATGAATATGAAGAACTAAAAGTAAAACTTCTTGCAGAATACGAAGAAAAGGCAGCTTCATTGGAACCGGAATTTGCTGGAATAATGGCAAGGTTAATAGAAAAAGTAACAAGGGTATCCATTGATGGAAAAAAAGGTGTTATAACTCACTTATTGCATAGAGCAATTTTGCATGGAGATAACAGTAAATTCTATCATATAAAGGTATCAAAAGAGGATTATGAAGAGGTTCTGGCATATAAACCAAAGTTGCTTGAAGTTGTAAGCGATAGTATTGAACTGGATATAGCAGTTGATAAGAACCTACTTCAAAACCAGTGTATTATAGATATGGAAACTGGTATTTTAGATTGCAGTCTTGATACACAACTGGAAAACTTAAAGAAAGATATAATATTACTTTCAAATGACAATTTATAATATTTATGAATGCATGTACTGATTACGGGTAAGTATTAACGACTTCATGGACAAATATGATATGCGGGAAAGAGGTTATATGAGTTTAGCTACCTTAGATAAATATGATATTTTGTTGGATAGAACCTATGAGAAACAATTGGGTAAAGTAGTTAAGGTTGTAGGTCTTACAATTGAATCCATTGGACCTAAAGCGAATTTAAATGACCTTTGTATCATTGTTTCTTCAGATAAATCCCAGACCATTATGGCTGAGGTGGTAGGATTTCGTGAAAATCGTATTCTGCTTATGCCTTATGATAGTATTGAAGGCGTGGGTGTCGGCAGTACGGTTGAATCCACAGGCAGACCTTTAAATGTTGCAGTAGGTGATGATCTGCTGGGAAAGACATTGGATGGCTTGGGAAGAACTATAGATAAGACAGAACTGAAAGCTACTGCAGAGTATTCTGTTGAAGCACAACCTCCAGACCCGTTAATGAGAAAGATTATAGACGAGGTATTGCCCTTAGGTGTAAAAGCGGTGGATGGTATGATAACCGTCGGAAAGGGACAAAGGATAGGAATCTTTGCCGGTAGTGGTGTTGGTAAGAGTACTCTTATGGGGATGTTTGCTAGAAATACAAAAGCAGATATTAATGTTATAGCTCTTATTGGCGAGCGTGGCAGGGAAGTAAGAGAGTTTTTGGAAAGAGATCTGGGCGAAGAAGGTATGCGCCGTTCAGTGGTTGTGGTAGCAACTTCCGATAAACCAGCCCTAATAAGAAATAAAGCAGCTAAAACAGCAACAGCAATAGCAGAGTATTTCAGGGATCAAGGTAAAGATGTTCTCTTTATGATGGATAATCTCACACGATTTTCCATGGCTCAGCGAGAAATTGGTCTTGCCTCTGGTGAGCCGCCTGTATCCAGAGGGTATCCACCAAGTGTTTATTCAGAAATGCCCAAGTTATTAGAACGAGCAGGTAACTCAGATAAGGGTTCTATTACAGGACTGTATGCAGTTTTAGTAGATGGCGATGATTTCAACGAACCAATTACTGATACGGCCAGAGGTATCCTTGACGGTCATATAATGTTGACTAGAAAGATGGCCAATAAGAATCATTATCCTGCAATTGATGTCCTGCAGAGTATCTCGCGTGTTATGTCCTCCGTAGCGGCTTCAGAACATAAAGAAGCAGCAGGCAAGCTAAAGAACGTACTGGCTACGTATACAGAAGCAGAAGATTTAATCAATATAGGTGCTTATAAAAACGGCTCCAACAAAAATATTGATTATGCAATAACAAAGATAGAAGCAGTTAACAACTTTTTAAGACAGGGTGTTCATGAGAAATTTGATTTTGACACGATAACAGAGGAGCTTCTAAGTTTATTTGAAGATTAGTATACTAGGCTCTTATCGGGAAAGGTCGTTTTATGGCGAAGTTTATATATAAGATGGAGAATATCCTGGGCATCAAATACAAAATGGAAGATCAAGCGAAAACTGCATATGGTCATGCCAGAAGAAAACTTATGAAAGAGGAAGAAAAGCTTCTTTATTTAAAAAATTTATTGGATGAATACGTAAATACAAATAAAGAGTTAAGAATGAAGAAGCTTGATATAAAGAAGTTAAGAGAATATACAGAGGCTGCAGAATCAGTAAAAAAAGATATAAAATTGCAGGAACTGGCAGTGAAAAAAGCAGAACAGCAGGTTGAACTTGCAAGGCAGAAACTAAATCTTGCAATGCTGGAAAGAAAAACCCATGAAAAACTCAAGGAAAATGCCAAAGAAGTATTTTTCATGGAACTTGCTTCAGTGGAACGAAAAGAAGTTGATGAGCTGGTAAGCTTTAAATATAATAATCCTACCAATTAGGAGGAATGGAAATGGCAAAGAAAAACGAAGGGGCAGAAGGCTCCGAGAAAGAAAGAAGTATCGGTAGCAGGATAATAGTTGCCTTAATTGTATTTTCTGTAATATTAATCTGGCTGGTTGTATTTGCTCTTTTGGTTAAATTAGACGTTAACGGACTAGGTTCCTCTGTTCTTAGACCATTGATTAAAGACATACCTGTAGTTAATAAGATTCTTCCTGATATTACGGAAGAACAGATGGCATATGAAAATGATTATCCTTATACCTCTTTAGAAGAGGCGATAGATCGCATAAAAGAATTAGAAGGTGAAGTCGAAGATTTGACTGGTAGCAAAGAAGCATCTGATAAGACAGTAACCGACCAGCAGGCTGAAATCGAAAAGCTCAAAGTCTATGAAGCTGACCAGGAAGCGTTTGAAGCAAGAGTAAAAGAATTTGATGAAAAGGTTGTATTTGCCGATCAGGCACCTAGTATAGAAGAGTATAAAGCTTATTATGAAAGCATAGATCCCGCTAATGCGGAAGAAATCTACAGACAGGTTGTAGAACAGCTGCAATATTCCGAAGCCATTAAAGAAAAGGCTGAAATCTACAGGAAAATGAAACCAGATGCAGCAGCTCAGATATTAGAAACAATGACGGCAGATATTGAAACGGTAGCACAAATGTTGTTAAGTATGAGAGCTTCAGAAAGTTCTTCCATACTAGCTGCTATGGACACAACAGCTGCAGCAAAGATTACCAAGAAAATGATAGATATGGATGCGCAGCTGGCAGGTGATAACTAGGCTTAAGGTCTGTGCGGTCTCATTAGATTAAAGACTGCACTTGCTTAAGTATAAATAATATTAGAAGAAAGGAGGAACTAAGTATGATGCAAAATGTAAAGGCTAATTTTACGCAAATATTCGCTGGCACAAGCAGTGGAAGTTCAGTAAAAAATTCAGTAAAAACCAGTCAGAAGTCTTTTGATGATGTGATTGCAGGGAGCTTAAAAAGTAATAAAAAAAATCTGGCAAGTAATGGACCGGATGAAAAAGCTGCTATAAAAGAATCTTCAGGTACTTTAGATAATAAACAACCACAGACAAAAGTACTGAATCAGGAAAACAAAGCACCTGGTAATGAAACAGTTAATACTGCTGCCCCGAATACAGATGTTGTTGCAGAGAATATTGATCAGCTTGAAGAGGTTACTGAAACTGACAGTAGTGATACGGATGCAGCACAGTTATTAAATCTTCAAAATTTAGGATTACCAAGTATAGAAGATATTCTTAATGCAATAAAAAGCAGCATTCAGAAGAAACTGGGTATTTCAGAGGAAGATATGGATAAAGCATTGGAGGCTCTGGGATTTACTCCTTTAAATCTGCTGGATGTTAACAATCTGAAGCAATTTCTCTTACAGGTAAGCAACAGTGATGATAGTATGGCTTTTTTGACGAATGAAGAGTTGAGCAATAACTTAAAAGAGCTACTGAATGTATGCGATACCATCAAAGAACAATTTTCTATTTCTAAAGAGCAGCTTCCCCTCTTAACACAACAAGCAGCGCAGATCAATACTGTTAATAGTGCGATAAAAACTGAAACTACTGCAGAAAATTTAGCAGGACAGGAAGAGTTTGATATTACTGTTGTCAAAACAGTTAATACAGAAACAGCTGTTAGTTCAGAGGGCAACAAAAAAGCTGGTGACAATAAAGCTGAGCATAATTTATCAGCTTCAGAACTAATGATACAGAATCTGGCTGTTAATACAACTACACAAGATGTTTCCTTTAATGATCAACTGGCTAGAACCCAGCAAATCAGAGAAGTAACCAGTCAAATTTTAGAAGCTATTCGAATTAACATTAAACCTGATCAAACTTCAATGGAGCTTCAGTTAAATCCTGAAAATCTTGGAAGAATCAATCTTACGGTAGTATCAAAAGATGGAATCCTTACTGCTAAGTTTGTTACTGGAACTGAAACAGCAAAAGAAGCTATTGAGAGCCAGTTGCAGGTATTTAAGGAGAATTTAAATAATCAAGGCTTAAAAGTTGAAAATGTAGAAGTTACGGTATCTTATTCTGCATTTGACCGCAAAAATCAAGAGTTTAGCGATGGAAGTGGTAAAGAAGAACAGAATAAGCAAAAGAATAAGTTGTTTAAAGATATCAGTCAGCTTAATGATACGTTCTCTGATATTGATGAGAATGATTCCATGGGAATAAACGACCTGGATGAAAACACAAGCAGCATTAACTATACCGTATAAGAAAAAGAAGGAGGAAGCATGAGCGTTCTCGGAGTAACAAATGGTAAAGTTGTTGACACCAGTTCATCGGCAACAACTAATACAACAGGAACTTCATCACTTGACAAAAATGCATTTTTACAGCTTTTAGTTACCCAGATGAAATATCAGGATCCTTTGAATCCTAGTACGGATACGCAGTTTGTTCAACAGTTGGCAACCTTTTCCCAATTAGAGCAAATGCAGAACCTAAATTTAACAACAACCAACAATCAGGCCTTTGGTCTTATGGGTATGGAAGTTGAGGTTAGTACAAAAGATTCTGCCGGTAAAGTTACAACAAAGACCGGTACAGTGGATTATGTGGTCATGAATAATGGGACTGCAAAACTTGCCATAGATGGTAGTTTGTATACCCTTGATCAAGTTACAACAGTTCTTGACAGTACTTATTTATTTGAAAAGGGACTCCCTTATATCACTAAGAAAGTTGATACAACTTTTGATAAAGAGAAACCGGAAGATGTTAGCTTTACGGTAGATTTAGGATCCGGTAAAACCGTAGCAACAGATGTTGCGGTAATCATTAATAATACAGTTGTCGATTCTAAATATGTGAAGTTAGATGGTACGAAAGTTACAATCAGCAAAGAAGCATTAGCAAAACTGGAAAATGGCACTTATAAACCTACGATTATGTTTAATGATGCGAACTATACAGTAGCATCAAATCAGATTTCAATAACGGTAAAAGGAACTGTAGAAGAGGAAAAGCCTGATGAAACCGGGGATGGTTCCGGAAATGAAGGAGATGGTACTGATGATACAGGGAAAACCGGTACAGAAGATTAAAGTGGATGAAGGAATGGATTCCGGAGCCAATATAACATAAGACTCAATAACTATTTACAGAATGCCCACATGGAAGTAGGCATAGAAAGAGGCTTATATGAATCAAATATCACAAACTAAATACTCTTCCATCGAGCAGATGACAGGACAGTTGCTTAAGGGAAGACCGGTTAAGCAATCAAGTCAGCAGGATGCTAAAGTTTCCTTTCAAAAGATTTTGGAAAGTCAGTATGTTGAACAAAATGCCGGCTTAAAATTTTCAAAGCATGCCAATGAAAGACTACAGAGCAGAAACATTGATCTGTCTGATGAACAGCTTGAAAAACTGACAGCAGGAACAAAGAAAGCACAGGAAAAAGGAATATCAGAGTCCCTTGTAGTAGTTGATAACATCGCTTTCATTGTTAATGTAAAAAACAGTACTGTTATAACCGCGCTTGATGAAGGAGAGGACAAAATATTTACTAACATAGACGGTGCCGTAATTATGTAAATGCCGGACCTTAGGGAGGCAATAAGGTCCTTGACTGACAGAGAGGACAGGCACATTAATAAGGAGGTCATTTCATTATGATGAGATCATTATATTCCGGAATTTCCGGATTAAGTGTTCACCAGACAAAGATGGATGTAATTGGTAATAATATTGCAAACGTTAATACAGTTGGTTTTAAGGCAAGCAGAGTATCTTTCTCTGATGTATTCTATCAGACAGTTCAGGGTGCTACAGGCCCTAATGAATCAACAGGTGCTGCTGGGCAGAACGCCATGCAGATTGGTTTAGGCAGTACAGTTTCTTCTATTGTTTCATCTCCTACCAAAACAGGTGGCGCACAGAGAACAGACGACCCCTTTGATATTATGATAAACGGAGATTCATTCTTTGTTGTAAATCAAGGTGGAACTAACTATTTTACAAAGGCTGGTAATTTTAAGATTGATGCGAATGGTACCTTAGCTACCGCTAGTGGTGGTACTGTGATGGGATGGCAAGTTGATCCGAATGATCCAACAAAAACAGTAGCTGATGTAGTATCGCCTTTAAAAATCATGTCTCCTGAAAACTTATATTCAACGCCAGTTGCAACTACGGCAGTAACTATAAGCGGAAATATTGACAACAAAGATACACAGCTTGCTATTGGTGGAAGTGGAAAGACAATTAATATAGCTTTTTACGATAATTTGGGACAGGCGTATAATGCTACAGTAAAATTAATGCATAATACTACTGGAACAGCTCCAAATCAGACAGATGTAGATAACCAATATACAATGCAGCTTGTTGATGTGCTGGATGCAAATGGTAAAAGTATTTACAAAACTGGATCTGGCACTACTGCAGATCCGTATAAGGATACCTCTATAAAACCTATAAGTTTTGGTGGTGTTGATTATACACTGGATACAGCAACTGGAAAGCTTACTACAACAGGTACCTTGCCGGTAGTTACATTTAATGCTACTACTGGTAAATTTGTAAGTGCCATAGGTTCAGGCACTGATAATGGCACTGGAACTGATAGCAATAAAAGCTTAAATTTTTCAATTACAGATACATCCACAGCAGGCAGCCCCTTCCGTAATATAACTGTAGATTTATCAACGATTACCATGTTTGGTGGTAGCGGTAAAACTACCCTTGAGTTTACCCCTGGTGATCTGGAGAATAAAGGAGGAGGACGTAAAGCTGGTAACATGAGCGGTATCAGTGTTGATACTTCTGGTAAAATTTACGGAACTTATGACAATGGAGATAATAGACTTTTAGGTCAAATTGCTGTTGCATCTTTTTCAAATCCGGCTGGTCTTGAAGCAGTTGGTGGAAATCTATTTGCGCAAACCCAGAATTCAGGTAAGTTTGATGGCATTGGAAAGGATGTATCAAGTGACGGTGGCAGCTTTACTACCGGCGTTCTTGAAATGTCAAACGTAGACTTGGCTTCTGAATTTACAGAAATGATAACAACCCAGAGAGGCTTCCAGGCTAACTCAAGAATTATAACAACCTCTGATACTTTATTAGAGGAACTGATTAATCTTAAACGATAGTAGTTTATAAGCAAATGGCAGTAGTTTGTGACTGCTGCCATTTATCTAAAACGTGGAGTGAAAACAAACTCGTCGAAAAGTTAATAATTTATCCCGATAATAATAGATTTACCGGAATGAAGGAGAAAAATAAGTATGATAAATGTAACCAAGTTAAGCGGTGTCGAAATTTCCCTGAATTGCGACTTAATCGAGACAATTGAAGAGGTACCAGAAACTGTTATTACACTTAACAATGGGAAAAAAATACTGGTAAAAGAGAGTAGACAAGTTGTAACTAATCTTATAAAATGTTACAAGAAAGAACTTTTTTCCCAATATATTTCCTTTAATGACGAGAAAAAAGACTAATAAGGTAGGTGAAAAATTTGAATTTATCATCCATTATAGGTTTGATGACCGGAATTTTTTTAGTAGTTTTCGGTATTGCTTTTAATCAAACTACAATGAGTGTACAACTTGGAACATTAGGAAACTTTTTTGATATTCCATCGATTATTATTACGATAGGTGGTACCTTTACAACTTTGCTAACAATGGAGAAAAGTGTACAAAATTATTTGGCTAAATTGAAATCCATTCGTTTGATATTTAAAAACCCCTCAAATAATGTAAATGAATCAATTGCTCGTATAATTGAATTATCTAACTCGGCAAGAAAAGAAGGTTTATTATCTTTGGAAGAATCTGCCGGAAATCTAGATGATGATTTCTTAAAAAGAGGAGTTATGTTAATTGTAGATGGAACTGATCCTGAACTTGTTCGTAAAATATTAGAGACTGAACTAAGTTATATAGAGTCAAGGCATAATGAGACAATTACATTTTGGAAAAGGGTTGCTTCAATGGGACCAGCTTGGGGTATGATTGGTACTTTGATTGGGCTTGTAAATATGTTAAAGAACATGTCTGATGCATCAAGTATCGGCGGTGATATGGCAGTAGCATTAATTACAACTTTTTATGGATCGGTATTAGCCAATCTGTTGGGAATCCCTATAGCTAATAAGCTGAAGCTGCTTCATGATGTAGAAATTCAGGAAAAAGAGTTAATGGTAGAAGGAATACTAAGTATTCAAGCGGGTGAAAACCCATCAATTATAGAAGAAAAATTGAAATCCTTTATTAGACCCTCTATGCGCAAGGATGGAGAAAATAATGTGAGGGGTGAAGCGGTTGAGTAGAAAGAGGATGGATGATAATGAAGAAAATGATGCACCTTGGTTGAATACATTTGCGGATTTAATGAATCTTTTACTCTGTTTCTTTGTATTACTATTTGCAGCCTCTAATGTTGATTCGGATAAGTATCAAGCTATCTCAGATTCTATGTCAAAGGGGATAGGAATTTTTTCCGGTATTAATTCACCTATTATAAATAATGATAATGGAAATAAAATATCTCATGGATCAAATGATGGGGGATATAATGATTCTTTAATACCTAAGACAGAAAGCTCATCTGAGGCTGGTTCAGAAACAAAATCAAGAGATGAACAACTTAATGATGTTGAAGAACAATTACAGCAAAGAAATCAAGAGCAAACAATGGAAATGTTTGAGGATATAAATAATTTAGCTGAAAAATATGACATTGATAATGATATTGTGATAGTAACGGACTCCAATTTTCGCTATGTTAAGATTTCGATAAGTGGTTCAATTTTATTCGACTCAGGAAAAGCAGATATAAAAAAGGAAGCAATTCCACTTTTTAATAAACTGGGTGATGTTTTACAGAGTTATAAAAATTATCACATAGAATTAGAAGGACACACCGATAATAGACCTATGAGAAGTAATGCATATCCGGATAATAATTGGTTGTCTTCAGCCAGAGCTTTAAACGCTGCAACTTATCTTATAAATGAAAAAGGTATGAGTCCTGATACCCTAAGTTGGTCGGGAAGAGGAGAGTATGATCCGATTGCCAGTAATTCCTCTGAAGAAGGAAGGGCAAAAAACAGGCGTGTTGAAATTAAAATTTATAATCAATATAATTAATACGTAAGGTAAATGCCCTTAGGGCAGATGGGAGACATTATGAAAAAGAACTTCTTAACGGTCATTATCCTAAGTTTGGGAATACTTAACATGATTCTTACTGCGGTCATTGTGTTTGCTGTAGTGCCAACGACAATGAGGACCAATGAGCTGATATCAAAAGTAGCGACTACTATTGATTTGGAGATCAATGGATCACCGGACAACAAATCGATTAGTATTGAAGATATCGAAAACTATAAATTAAGCAAAGATCTAACAATTAATCTAAAAAAGGGTACGGATAATACATCCCATTATGCCTTGGTTACTGCTTCATTATCACTGAATAAAACATCAGAAGATTATGAAAGATTGCAGCCATTGGTCTCAACAAATGAAACTAAGATAAATGAATATTTTCAAAATGAGTTTTCAAAATATACAATGGATCAGGTTGGGGAGAAAAAAGAGGAAATCAAGAATAGTGTCTTGGCCGAATTACAGCAATACTTCGAGTCAGAAGATTTTATTATCGGAGTCTCGATTGAATATGTTACACAGTAAACAATTTGATGATTTTAGTAGAAGTTTGTGATATTATGGTATTAAGTAATACCCCGGGAGGTAGTGGCAATGGGCGACGTCTTGTCTCAAAATGAGATTGACAACCTGCTTAAAGCATTAAGCAGTGGGGAATTGGATGCAGAAGAGTTTAAAGGCAGTGGCGAAAAAATGGTTAAAAACTATGATTTTGCCAGACCCTCCAAGTTTTCAAAGGAACACCTTAGGACATTGGAAATTATATTTGAACATTATGGGAGATTGCTTTCTACAAATTTACCGGCCTATTTTCGTAAAAATGTCCAGATCGAAGTTGTAAGTTCAGAGGCAGTTGCCTATTCTGAGTTTAGCAACGCCCTTTCAAACCCTGTATTATTGGGTATAGTGGATTTTTCACCATTAGAGGGAAATATAATTATAGAAATTGCGGACAATCTAGGTTATGCAATGGTAGATCGTATGTTGGGCGGCACGGGTGTACCACTAGAGAAAGCAAGAGATTTTACAGAAATTGAATTAATCATTATGGAAAGAATATTCAATTTGTGCACCAATCTCCTGAGTGAACCATGGGATACAGTTGTGCATCTGGAACCAAGACTGACAAGAATAGAAACGAATTCACAGTTTGCTCAGATAATTGCACCCAGTGAAATGACTTCCATCATTACTATGAACATTAAAATAGGTAATGTAGAAGGAATGATGAATGTATGTCTGCCTTATGCATGTCTGGAAAGTGTTATAGATAAATTGAATACAAAATATTGGTTCTCAACGATGCAGGTCAAAGATGATGAGTCATATAAAGAGCTTATTGAGATGGCGATTGCCAAAGCTAAAATTCCAATTAAAGCGATACTTGGAAAGAGCACAATTTCAGTAAATGACTTTCTTGGTCTGCAAGTAGGAGATATTATTAAGTTAAACACCAAAGTAGAAGATGAATTAGAAATCTATGTAGGTAATTTGGATAAATTCAAAGCATTGCCAGGTGCGTCTTCGGATGCTTATGCAGTGAGAATTTCATCAATAATCAGGGAGGAGTAATAATATGGATGGTATGTTATCTCAAGAAGAGATAAATGCACTTCTTAGTGGTATGAGTACAGACACAGGAAGCGCTGGTTCTGATGATAGTTCAAATGTGCTGTCAGATGCAGAAAAAGATGCAATTGGTGAAATTTCCAATATAAGTATGGGAACAGCAGCAACCACCCTTTCATCATTAGTTAATCAGAAGGTTGTAATAACTACTCCGGTTGTTTCTTATGCAACCTGGAATGATTTAACAGAGTCATACGACAGACCATGTGTCTTTATACAGATTTATTATAAAGACGGTTTGGATGGAAACAATATTCTTATATTAAAAGAATCAGATGTAAAAATAATTACAGATTTAATGATGGGCGGTGATGGCACCAATATTACCGGTGCATTATCCGAATTACATTTGAGTGCTATAAGCGAGGCAATGAATCAAATGATGGGTTCTGCGTCTACGTCTATCTCCGCAATGTTAGAGAAAAGAGTTGATATAACCCCTCCAATTTCAACATTAGTTGATTTGAATGAATCGATAGACGGATCAGATATAGCACCTTTTTTAAAGGATAGGTTTGTCAAGGTATCTTTCAAAATGGAGATAGGAAACTTAGTTGATAGTGAACTTATGCAGCTGTATCCTTTTCATCTGGCAAGAGAGCTTTATAGTAATTTTGTTAAAGGAGAGCAGAAGTCAGAGCCAGAACCTCAGCCTGTAAAAGAACCTCAACCAGAACCTCAACCGGTTTACAATCAAGCTGTACCAACACAGCAGGCACAAATACCTTATCCTCAGATGCCGATGTATCAGGTGCCATATCCTGCACCGGATGTTAATGTAGCACCGGCTCAGTTTCAGAACTTTACAGTACCTCAACAGGTTACAAACCAGCCTGAGAATATAAATTTAATTATGGATGTTCCTTTGGAAGTAACTGTTGAACTTGGAAGAACAAACAAATCAATTAAGGAGATCTTAGACTTTACACCCGGGACTATCATCGAACTAAACAGGCTGGCAGGTGAACCTATTGATGTTCTTGTAAATGGTAAATTCGTAGCAAAGGGTGAGGTTGTAGTAATAGAAGAATCCTTCGGAATAAGAGTAACAGAGATAATAAAATAATAAAAACAATTTGAAAAGATGTTTATATCCTGTTAATATTGTATTTATTGTATGAGGGATTTTAGTTATCGGGTTATTAGTGATATTATCTATTATTTAAAACACACATGATAGGAGAATAAAAATGGGTAAGAGTATTTTAATATGTGACGATGCTGCTTTTATGAGAATGATGATTAAGGATATTTTAAGTAAGAATGGTTATACAATCGCTGGGGAAGCTGAAAATGGAGCAAAAGCGGTTGAAAAATATAATGAAACTAAACCGGATTTAGTGATGATGGATATAACTATGCCAGAGATGGATGGAATTCAGGCACTTAAAAAAATAAAGGCTCAAGATCCATCTGCCAATATCATTATGTGTTCCGCAATGGGCCAGCAGGCAATGGTTATAGAATCAATACAGTCAGGAGCTAAAGATTTCATTGTTAAACCTTTTCAGGCAGACAGAGTACTGGAAGCCGTTAAGAAGGCCGTGGGCTAATGAGTATAATTCTGGCTAAGATGTCGGATTCTAATAACGTCTTTCAGCTTATAGGTGTTACTTTTCTTTTTCTTTTTGTCTTGGTGATTACTTATGTAACTACCAAACTTATAGGTGGAATCAAAGCAGGTACTTTAACGGAGAGCAATTTTAAAGTAATAGATACTTATAAAGTTACACAAAATAAATACATGCAAATTATTAAGATAGGATCTAAATACTTTGTAATTGCTGTCTGTAAAGATACAATACAATTGATAACTGAACTACAGGAAGAGGATATTGTTTTAAAAGAAAAAAGCAGTAAAACCAATATCAGTTTTCAAGAGATCTTGAAAACAATTAAGAAACAAAATGAGAAAGTAGAAAATACAGGTGATAAGGTAACAGACTTGTCAATGTCCCGGGAGACTTCGGAGACATCAGATGAGAATAATCACCAATAAGGTTGGTATGCATGGAAACAAGGAATAGAAAGATATTGAAAAGACTGGTATGTATTATCTTTATTTTATTCATTACCGGTATATTAACCACTAAAACGGCTGTTCCTGTGCTTGCAGCACAGACTGATGGAACTACAAATACAACCAATAATACAGGTACCAGTACGGAAACTGATAATAATTTGAACGGCCAGATAGGGCCGTTTCAATTTAATCTAGATACTGGTTCAGATAATGGAGGTCTGACCTCCACACTGCAGATCATGCTGGTGATTACATTAATTTCACTGGCACCATCGATCTTAATCATGGTTACTTCGTTTACCAGGATAATCATAGTACTCCACTTTGTAAGATCTGCACTGGGAACACAGACAACTCCGCCTAATCAAGTACTTATTGGACTTGCTTTGTTCCTTACATTCTTTATCATGTCACCGGTTTTTACGAACATTAATGACAATGCTGTAAAACCGTTGACAGCGGGGGATATCACACAAGAGGAAGCTTTTGAAGCAGGAATCAAACCTCTTAGAGATTTTATGATGGAAGAAACCAGACCCCAGGACTTAAGATTATTTATGGACATTGCTGAAATCGGTACAGTTAATAATTTGGATGAGATTCCTATAACAGTTGTTATACCTTCATTTATATTAAGCGAACTAAGAGCTGCATTTATTATTGGATTTTTAATTTATATACCATTTATTATCATTGATATGGTAGTAGCTTCAACGCTTATGTCTATGGGTATGATGATGCTTCCACCTACGACGATATCTATGCCGTTTAAGATATTACTGTTTATTTTGGCAGATGGATGGAATCTGGTTATTGGTACACTTGTTAAGACCTTTTATTAGTAGAAAGCTGGTGGTTTATGAATGAAAATATAGTAATTGATATTATCAGAGATGCACTTTGGACCATTATTAAAGTATCAGCCCCCATGCTTTTGGTATCCTTGGTTGTAGGTCTTGTAGTAAGTATTTTGCAGACTATTACCTCTATACAGGAACAAACCCTCACATTTGTTCCTAAGTTTGTGGCAATTTTCCTGGTAATTATGCTATTTGGAAGTTGGATTATGACAGAAACAAGGGATTTCTTTATAGATTTAATGAATAATATGCAGTATTACATTAGAAGTGTATGACATTTTCAATTAATGGATTTGATGCGTTTTTATTAATTCTTGTGAGGATATCGGCATTTATTATTGTTGCCCCTTTTTTTAGTGTTTCAAATGTCCCTAGAAGAGTAAAAGCAGGATTTTCCTTTATTTTAGCAATTATCGTTTTTCAAATAATTGACGTTAATATTGAATACAGCACGGTCTATGGATTTGCAGCTTTAATAGTAAAGGAAGCTCTTACTGGGTTAATTATTGGTTTTTTTGCAAATTTAAGTTATTATATCATTAATTTTGCCGGGCAGTTAATGGATATGGAAATAGGTTTTTCAATGGTTAATATATTTGATCCAATAGCAAATGTGCAGACCACCATAACCAGTAATTTATACTCCTATTCGGTAATGTTAATGCTTTTTGTAACGGATATGCATCTATATATCATCAAAGCGTTTACAGATACGTATAGTATTATTGCTGTTGGACAATCAGATATCAATCCAAACTTCTACCTTTTAATGGTCGATTTTATGAAAAATTATTTTATAATAGGTTTTCGTATTGTTCTTCCTATTTTTGCTGCTATGTTGATAGTAAATACTATTCTTGCAATTTTAGCAAAGGTTGCTCCGCAGATGAATATGTTTGTTATTGGCTTTCAATTAAAAATAATGACAGGTTTATTGATACTTTTTCTACTGACAAAATTTTTACCAACAGTTTCAGGATTTATTTTTAATGAAATGATTGATATGATGAAAGCAGCAATTTATGCTTTAAAATGATGATTTTTATGGGTTAAGGGGGCATTGCATTGAGTAGATTATTGGCCTATAATCTTCAGTTTTTTGCAGAAGGATCAGGAGAGAAAACCGAGGATCCTACCGCCAAAAAGTTAGGTGATGCCAGAGAAGAAGGTCAAGTAGCCAGAAGTACAGATTTAATAACGGCTTCTGCATTGATTGCCTTATTTTTGACATTAAGAATCTTTGTCGGTAAAATAGGAAACCAGTTTATTGAAGCTTTTTATGAATTCTATGGTAATATTGTTAAGGTAACGAATGATGATTTCCATATAGTAACAGCTAATGCTCTTATAAGAGAAAGTATTTATCGAATATTACTCATTTTGCTACCAATATTTTTAATTGCTGTTTTTGTTGTTATAGTTGTAAATATTTTTCAGGTTAAATGGAAAGTTACTACAAAACCATTAAAACCAAAGCCTGATAAATTCAACCCTATTAAAGGGTTCAAAAAAATATTTTCCAAAGATAAATTGGTAGATACCTTTAAAGAAGTCTTAAAAATACTGGCTATAATGTATATAGCCTATAACACACTAATAGACTACAGCGGGGATTTACAAAAGCTTTATGACATGGAATTAATCCAAGCTATTGAGTTTATTGGAGATATTGTAATAAAATTAGGATTGAATATAAGTATAGTGTTCCTAATTATAGGAATGGCTGATTATATATATCAAAAGTTTAAATTTAAAAAAGAAATGAGAATGTCTAAGCAGGAAGTAAAAGATGAATACAAGCAATCAGAAGGTGATCCTCAAATTAAAGGAAAGATTAAAAATAAGATGAGGGAAATATCACAGCGGAGAATGATGCAGATGCTTCCGGAAGCGGATGTTGTTATCACCAATCCGACACATTTTGCAACTGCTATAAAATACGATAAAGATAGCGGTGAAGCGCCGATACTCGTTGCAAAGGGAGCCGATTTTCTGGCTCAGAAAATAAAAGAAGTAGCGAAAGAAAATCATATTGAGATAGTTGAGAATAAACCTTTAGCGAGGATGCTATATTATAATGTTGAAATCGGTAATGAAATTCCACCGGAATTATATCAAATGACAGCAGAAGTGCTTGCTTATGTTTATAATCTCAAAAACCATAATTAATGTATGATAGGAAGTAATTTATTTTACTAATAATTAATATATAGCAGCTATAAAGGCTACGTTTTACCAAAATGCATACTATGGTGAGCCATATTATAGAGTTAAAAATATTTTACTATAATTGGATGTACAGCAGCAACAGAGTCACAAATTAGGGAAGCAATATCTTATTAGTTCTACTATATAAATTCAGGGGGCAGTATCCATGAAAAAGACAGACATGGCTGTAGGTTTTTATTTGCTGGCAGCAATTATATTCTTGATTATACCTATTCCTCATTTGTTATTGGATATATTATTGGCACTTAATATATCTATAGCAATGATCGTTCTTTTTAATTCCTTGTTTTCAAGAGAGGTATTAAATATGTCTGCTTTTCCGACAATTCTATTATTTACGACTATTTTCAGGGTTTCCTTAAATGTATCTGCCATGAGATTAATATTAAAAGACGGTGAAGCCGGCGGAGTAATACAGACTTTTGGTAACTTTGTAGGTGGCGGTGACGCTATTATCGGTATTATAGTATTTGTTATATTAATCTTAGTTCAGTTTATCGTTATCAATAAAGGATCTGAGCGTGTTGCTGAAGTAACAGCAAGATTTACCTTGGATGCTATGCCTGGTAAACAGATGGCTATTGATGCAGATTTGAATACTGGTGCAATCAATGATATTCAGGCCAAAGAAAGACGTGAAAAGATACAGCAGGAATCAAGCTTTTTCGGAGCAATGGATGGTGCTACCAAGTACGTAAAAGGTGATGCCATTGTCGGACTTATCATCGTATTGATAAATTTTGTGGGTGGTTTAGCGATCGGCTCTTTCAGAGGCGGTATGGATATGACAGAAGCCTTCGATAAATATACAATTCTTACTATTGGTGAAGGACTTGTAAGTCAGATTCCTTCCCTTCTAATTTCTCTCTCAACTGGTATTATTGTAACAAAAGCTACAAAAGAAGCAGATATTGGAGATATACTGGTTAAACAGTTATTTTCTATACCAAAAGTTCTATATATTGTAGGTGGTGCGTTAATATTCTTAGGAATTATGACACCTTTAAATGATTTGGTTTTCTGTGCTTATGGTGTAGTATTTATCATTTGTGGAAGAACTATGGCAGGCAGAATGGAAGTGGAAGATATTGAAAGTGCTGCAGCCATGGAAGAAGAAAGCGGTGATGAGATACGAAGGCCCGAGAATGTGGTCAATCTATTGCAGGTAGACCCTATTGAACTGGAATTTGGTTATGGTATAATTCCTTTGGCAGATGTTAACCAAGGCGGTGACCTTCTTGACCGAGTGGTATTAATTCGTAGACAGATTGCTTTAGAATTGGGCTGTGTTGTTCCAATAATCCGATTAAGAGATAATATTCAGTTAAATCCCAATCAATATCTGGTTAAAATAAAAGGTATCCCGCTAAGTGAAGGTGAAATCCTGTTTGACCATTATATGGCAATGAATCCAGGTTATGTTGAAGAAGAAATCACTGGAATTCCTACCTTTGAACCATCTTTCCATTTACCTGCTATCTGGATAACAGAGAATCAGAGAGAGAGAGCAGAATCTTTAGGTTATACGGTAGTAGATCCTCCGTCAATTATAGCTACTCATCTTACTGAGGTTATAAGAAGTCATATATTCGAATTGCTGACAAGGCAGGATGTACAAAATCTTATCAATAATATTCAGGAAGCCAATGGAACCCTTGTTCAAGAACTTGTACCAAAGCTACTTAGTGTAGGTGAGATACAAAAAGTACTTCAAAATCTTCTAAAAGAAGGAATATCTATCAGAGATCTTATTACAATATTTGAAACCTTGGCTGATTATGCTCCAACTACAAGGGATACAGATGTTCTTACAGAATATGTTCGTCAGAGCCTTAAAAGAGCTATCAGTAATAAGTATTTCCCGGCATCAGAAGTTACAAGTGTAGTAACTCTTGACCCCAAGGTAGAACAAGACATTATGGGTAGTGTAAAACAAACAGAACAGGGAGCTTATTTGACACTGGATCCCGAGAAAACAAGAGATATCATGAGCTCGGTGGAAGAAGAAGTTCAAAAGTTAGAGAACATCGGGAAAAACCCAATAATTATAACTTCACCTATTGTCAGAATGTATTTTAAGAAGTTAACACAGGATTATTTTAAAGATCTTATAGTAATATCCTATAATGAAATAGAATCAAATGTTGAATTACAATCGGTAGGGATGGTGACTGTATAGTGATTATTAAAAAATATCAGGCAGAAACAGAAACGGAAGCAATTCTTTTGGCTAAAAATGAGCTGGGGAAAGATGCCATTGTAATGAATATTAAAACCATTTCACCTAAAGGGGTATACAGACTATTTCGAAAACCTTCCGTAGAGATTACGGCAGCCGTTGATGATACCGGTATATTATCAGGCGGAAAAAAAGAAATAGAAAATACCCCTAACTTAAAGTCGTCTTTTTTTACAAATACTTCTTTGGAAAGTACCCTTGTTGACAAGAATTCAACATTAAAAAGTAATGTAATCAGTACTTCAGCAGATGATGCTTCAGCTATTGAAAAGAAACTTAACGGTCTTCAGGAACTACTGGAGAAACAGATGCTGGAACGACAAAACGAAAAAAAAGAACAAGAAGAAATCAAGCAAAAAGATCCGGAAGAACAAAAAAGAGAAGCTTGTATACAGCTTGTTTATGACCAACTGCTCAGAAATGAAGTAGATGAAAAATTTGTAACTCAACTGGTAAAAGAGATAGAAAGTAAGATAACAAAGGACATAACGATCGATAATATTTTATCTCATGTATATCAGAAAATCATATTAAAACTTGGACAGCCTAAAACAATTGAGGTTCAAGAAGATAAGTGTAAATTCATATTTTTCATTGGACCAACAGGAGTTGGTAAGACAACAACCATTGCAAAAATAGCTTCGGATCTGAAATTAAACAGAAAGCTGAAAGTCGCAATGTTAACCTCAGATACGTATCGTATAGCAGCTGTTGATCAGTTAAGGACTTATGCTAATATTCTTGGAATTCCTATGAAAGTTATTTATACGGAAGAAGAAATGATGAAAGCCAGGGAAGAGCTTCTTGACTATGATATTGTTCTTGTAGATACAGCAGGGCGTTCTCATAAGAATAAAGAACAAAGAGATGATGTTGAAAGACTCTTAGGAACTGTATCAGAGGATGAAAAAGAAATATATCTTGTATTAAGTGCTACCACGAAATACAAAGATTTGATTCGTATTACAGAGAATTACTCTGAGATTACTAATTACCGCATTATTTTCACGAAATTGGATGAAACAATATCTGTAGGAAATATTTTGAATATCAGAATGCTCACTAACGCTGAACTTTCTTATGCCACCTGTGGACAGAATGTTCCTGATGACATTGGTAAGATTGATACACAAGAAACTGCGAAGAAACTTTTAGGAGGTTTTGAGTAATGGACCAGGCAGAGCAGCTTCGAAATATTGTAAAAAAACAGAGTTTGCCTGATAAACTAGCCAGGGTAATAACAGTTACTAGTGGAAAAGGCGGTGTGGGTAAATCTAATTTAGCTGTTAATTTAGGTATTCAATTAACCCGATTAGGAAAGAGGGTTGTAATACTGGATGCTGATTTTGGACTTGCTAATGTCGAAGTAATGCTAGGTATAAGACCTAAGTACAATCTGGCAGATTTAATATATGGAAATAAAACCCTTCAGGAGATTATAACAAAAGGACCGGAAGATCTGATGTTCATATCCGGAGGATCCGGAATACAGGAAATGTCTAATATTACGAAGGGGCAACTAGACTTTCTTAATCGCAAACTATATGAATTAGACGAAATTGCCGATATAATTATAATAGATACCGGAGCAGGAATAACCGGCAGTGTACTGGAATTTGTTATCGCCAGTGAAGAAGTTTTATTGGTAATTACCCCTGAGCCAACATCTATAACAGATGCATATGCCTTGTTAAAGGTATTAAATAAGAAACCAGAATTTGATGCAGAACAGACCTCTATAAAAATGATTTCAAACCGAATTAATACACAGGAGGAAGGCCGCAGTTTATATAATAAAATGAATCTGGTGGTCGAAAAATTTTTAACAGTTAAACTGGAATATTTGGGAGGAATACCACAGGACGCTAATGTTTCAAAAGCTGTCATGCAGCAGAAACCGTATTCCATCTTATATCCTAATTCACCCTCTGCCAAAGCAGTATCGGCATTGGCTGCCTCACTTTGTAATGGAGTCACATTAAATAAGCAGGGACACAGAGGATTTGCTAATTTATTTACAAGTCTGCTTCATCGTAGGACAAACAAATAGTGGAGGTAAAAAAAGCTATGGTACGTGATGTTGTATCCATTGGAGACAAGGTTGAACTTAAAATATTAGACCGGGACGAAGAAAACGAAAAAACCTCTTATAAAAGCAAGGTTTTGGATTTTCCAGATTACAAATCTGCAATTATAACAATGCCTATTGTCAAGGGAAGAATTGTACCTCTATCTGTAGGGGACAGATATAGTTTACGTTTTTTTGCGAACAGTGGTTTATATGAGTGTAAAGGTATAGTTAAGGACCGCTCAAATGATGATAATGTGTACATACTAACCATAGAATTTACATCTGCACTGGAAAAACACCAAAGGAGAAAATACTTTCGCTTATCTTGTGTATTAGATACGGAGTATTATATCGTATCAGAAACTGAGTTGACCCTCAGGCATAAATTGAAGCAGGACGTGTTTAAGAGCCCAGAAGAGAAAGAAGCTTGTATTGAAGCACTGGAACAATGCAAGAGGGAATGGCAGAATGGCATTATAGTAGATTTAAGTGGTGGCGGTATAAGACTTACATCAGAGAATGTACATGAAATCGGTAGTTTTGTACAAATGAACATTCAATTTGGTGTACCGGTAAAACTTAAGGCTGACTATGTCTCTGGATATATTATTTCTTCAGAAAAAATGACTAACCGGGTTGGGTTCTATGAATATCGTCTGCAATTTAAAGATGTTATGAAAGAAGATAGAGAAGCGATTATAAAATATATTTTTGAAGAAGAAATTCGACAAAGAGCAAGAGCTAAGAGCACAGGCAGTAGATAGAATAATAATATTGATATTTGCTATAAATAAGTTTAAATAAATTAAATTATTTAGCAGCAAAAACTGTTTATATTAGCTTGATTTATAGGTGCGCTAACGCATAGGTGGGAGTTAGGTTGATAAATAAAATATTATTTATCAATTATGGATTCAGGAATATCAAATCGAAGATCTGATATTCACGAAAGGGGTTAATATGCAGAAAAAAGTTTTAATAGTTGATGACTCTGCACTCATGAGAAGGGTACTCTCTGATATAATAAATTCAGATCCTAGGTTTCACGTTTCAAAAGTTGCTGTTAACGGACTAGAGGCATTCACGTTATTAACGCAGCATAAAGAAGTTTATGATGCTGTTATCTTAGATATTAATATGCCTCAGATGAGCGGAATCGAACTATTAGAACAGCTTGAACAGAAGAATGTCAAAGCGACTATTATTATTGTAAGCACTTTGGCAAAAGAAGGTGCGAAGGAGACAATCAGAGCATTAGAATTAGGTGCATTTGATTTTGTTACCAAACCGGAAAGCTTCTTTGAGGTAAAAAGTGATAAATTCAAGAATAAAATTGTAGCATGCCTTGAAGTTGCAACAAAACTGAATGGAACTAATATAAGAGAAGTACAAAAAGATGAAAGTTCTCTGAAAGCAAACAGTTTTTTAAAAACGGCTGTAAATAATAATATTTCTGTAAAGAATGAATCAACTGTAAATAGTTCTTCCTCCTCAGCAATTCTTCCTAAGATTTCCTCTCTAAACAGAGCAAGCAAAAAATTAATAGCAATTGCCTGTTCTACCGGTGGTCCAAAAGCATTGCAACAGGTTATTCCTAAGCTCAGTGCAGAATTAGGTTGTAGTGTACTTATTGTTCAGCATATGCCTGAAGGATTCACAGCTTCTTTGGCGAACAGATTAAATGAAATCAGTAATATAAGAGTAAAAGAAGCAGAACATTTGGAATCCCTGTCAGTAAATACAGCCTATATTGCAAAGGGCGGATATCAGATGAGGCTAACACGGGCAGAACTAAATAAAGAGGTTTTGACCGTTACACAGGAACCTGCAAAAAATGGTTTAAAACCATGTGCTGATTATATGTATGAGTCAATTGCAGATTCTGCATATACGGATATTATATGTGTGGTATTGACGGGAATGGGCAGCGATGGAACCTACGGTATAAAAAAACTAAAAGAAAAAAAGAACGTTTATGTAATTGCACAAGATGAAGCTACCAGTACAGTATATGGCATGCCAAAGGTCGTCAGAGATAACGGGCTTGTCAATGAGGTGGTTCCATTGGAAAAAATAGCAGATGCAATACAAAAAAGTCTGGGGGTACAATAATATGGATGTGAGTCAATATCTTGAGATATTTATTGATGAAACAAAAGAACATTTACAGAGTTTAAACCAACAGTTATTAGTATTAGAAACTGAACCGGAAAATAGCGAGACCATAAATGAAATATTTAGAGCAGCACATTCTCTTAAAGGTATGGCTGGAACCATGGGCTTTAAGAGAATGCAGAGATTGACTCATGATATGGAAAATGTCTTTTCAGAAATCAGAAATGGCAAGATGGGTGTAACTGCAGAATTAGTTGATGTATTATTTAAGGGTCTTGATGCACTGGAAGGTTATTTAAGTAATATACAGGCCAGTGCTGATGAAGGAACTGAAGATTATGAAGATATCATACAACAGCTTAATAGCATTTTAAATGCGGGATTAGGTAAAAGTACTGAAAGTGTAAAGGAACCGGTTCAGGCAACGCAAACAGTCAGTGCAGCAGCAGTAGACAGCGTTTCAACTTCAAACGGAAAATATAAAGAATTACCCCTTGCTGAATATGAAAAAAACGCCATTGCAAAAGCGGATAAAGTTGGAGTACGTGCATATGGTATCACAGTTTTTGTACAAGAATACTGTATATTAAAAGCTGCAAGAGCTTTCCTTGTATTTAAAGCCTTAGAAGGTTTGGGCGATGTTATTAAATCAAAACCCGAGGTACAGGATATTGAAGATGAGAAATTTGACCTTGATTTCAGCGTTGTTCTTTTAACAAAAGAAGATATTGAGAAAGTCAGAAAAACAATATTAAATGTATCTGAAATCAAAGAAGTATTTATAGAACCGATTTATGTAGCTTCATCTGAAGCAGTTGAAGAAAAAGAAGCCGTACAGACAGAAGAGAAAGAATTAAGAAACAGTAATCAGAGCAAAACAGCCGCTCAAAGTGTAGCTAAGCAGCAGAACTCTAAGCCTGTTGTAAATCGTTCGGTTCGTGTGGATATCGAAAAACTGGATGTACTTATGAATTTGGTCAGTGAGCTGATTATTGCAAAGAACGGTTTGGTTTCCATGAATACAGGGGAGAAAATCTCTAAAACAGATTCTGGATTCAATGAACAGATTGAGTACCTTGAAAGAGTTACTACAAATCTCCACGAATCTGTAATGAAGGTTCGAATGGTACCCATTGAAAGTGTATTAAACCGTTTCCCTCGAATGATAAGAGATTTATCCAAATCCTTAAATAAGAAGATGGAACTCTACATGACAGGTGAGGAAACAGAATTAGATAGAACTGTTATTGATGAAATCGGCGATCCTCTGATGCACTTACTGCGTAATGCAGCAGACCATGGACTTGAAAGCAATGAAGAGAGAGCAGCGAAAGGCAAACCTGCCGCAGGATCCATCTATCTGGATGCATATCAGGATGGAAATAACGTTGTTATTGAAGTTAGAGACGATGGTGCAGGTATCAATGTCGAGAAAGTAAAGAGAAAAGCAATTGAAAAAGGAACAATCACCAATGAGCAGGCAGAAGTAATGTCTGATAAAGAGATTATTGATCTTTTATTTAAGCCTAGTTTCTCAACTGCCGAGGTTATCACAGATGTATCAGGCAGAGGTGTTGGACTTGATGTTGTAAAGACAAAAATCGAAGCATTAGGTGGAGATATTGAAGCGAAAACAAAACTTGGAGCAGGAAGTAACTTTATTATCAGATTACCTCTTACTCTGGCTATTATACAGGCACTGATGGTAGAACTTGGTTCAGAGAAGTACGCAATCCCTCTTGGAAGCATTCAGACCATCGAAGATGTAGCTACTTCTGATATAAAGTATGTACATTCCAAAGAAGTTATTAATCTGCGTGGCAATGTTATACCTTTACTTCGTTTAAATGATATTCTGGATGTGCCTGGTGATAGAGAAAACCAGGAGAATATGATTGTTGTTATTATCTCAAAAGGGGACAGGCTAGCTGGTCTTGTAGTGGATAATTTAATTGGTCAGCAGGAAATTGTTATTAAGTCAATTGGTAAATTTATTAATAATAATAAGATCATAGGCGGAGCTACCATACTTGGTGACGGTGAGGTTGCCCTGATTCTCGATGTTAATACGCTGGTCTAGAAGGAGGGGGTTCATATGGAAAATACAGTTAATGACGGAAAGCAGTATATAGTAGTAAAAATAGGAATAGAGCAATATGGTATTGATATTAAATATATTGATAATATAGTTCGTATGCAAAGCATAACAAGAGTACCAAAAGCCCAGCATTATTTCAAGGGAGTTATCAATTTAAGAGGTGAGATCATCCCTGTAATGAGCCTTCGTTTAAAATTTGGACTGGAAGAGGATAAAATTACAGGTGCTTCCAGGATTATTATAATTAAATTTGATTCGCAATCAGCTGTTGGAATAATTGTGGATGAAGTCAAAGAAGTGGTTACGTTAGATGATAGTATGGTAGAAAAAGTTACTAATAGTGCAGTAGAAGACAAAAATGGATACCTCTCAGGAATTGGTAAACATAATGACAGCCTGATTTCTTTACTCAATATTAATGGGGTTATTGTGGAGAAAGAAACGGTATAAGGAGAGATAGCATTGCCAAATATTAATTTAGATAACATAGACAACATGCAATATGACGTTTTAAAGGAAATCGGAAATATTGGTGCAGGTAATGCTACAACTGCTTTATCCACTATGATAAACAGTAAGGTTGATATGAATGTACCAAAGGTAGACCTGCTCAATATAAAGGAACTTCCAGACATGCTTGGTGGTGCGGAGGAAATTGTAGTAGGAATCCTCATCACACTGGAAGGTGAAATTAATGGTATGATGATGTTTATGATGGAGCAGATGTCAGCCTGCCGTATTGTAGACATCCTAATGGGTAAGTCTTCAAAGCTTGAGGACTTTACGGAAATGGAGTATTCAGCTCTTAGAGAAATCGGTAATATTATTGCCGGTGCATACCTTTCCTCACTGTCAACTCTCACTGGTATTAAAATAAATGCCAGTATACCCTATATGTCCATCGACATGGCCGGTGCTATCTTAAGTGTACCAGCGATTGAATTTGGTAAGGTTGGTGATAAAGCACTTATTATAGAAACACAGTTTGTTAAAGATGATTCGGATGTCAATGGTTACTTTATCTTAATACCTACTTTGGAATCATACGATGTTATATTAAAGTCCTTAGGATTATAGGTGATTATATGGGCGTAATGGTTAAAGTAGGAATGGCAGATATGAATGTATGCAGCTCACCAGATGCACTGACAACCTTAGGACTAGGTTCATGTGTTGGAATTACCCTTTATGACACTGTGAAAAAGACAGCAGGAATGGTTCATGTCATGCTGCCTGATAGTACAAAGATTAAGAATAATGAAAACACAGCTAAATTCGCAGACACCGGAATTGATGTACTGATTGAGAAAATGGTTTCCATGGGAGCAATTAAGAGCCGTCTGATAGCTAAAATTGCAGGTGGAGCTCAAATGTTTGCATTTAACTCTAATAATGATATGTTACGTATCGGAGAACGTAATATTGAGGCTAGTAAACAAAAACTGGCATCTCTCGGAATTAGAATAATAGCAGAAGATACTGGTTTGAATTATGGTAGAACGATTGAATTTTATCCGGAGACAGGCGAGTTGTATGTTAAGTCTGTAGGTAAACCGGTGAAAATTATCTGATTTTTTGGTGAACACATAAAGAAGCCATATATTAGGTACGTGTGCTAAAGCACGCAGATGGGAGTTTATATGAAAGACAGATATATAGCACCTGCAGTGATGCTTTTGGCAGGTGCAGTAATGAGTATAGTAAATATCATAAATCATGAAACACTTATAGTAAGCCTTTGGAGAGTGCTTCTGGTGCTGATCGGATTCTTTATTCTCGGTAAAATAGCAGCAGCGATCATCCGTAAGGCAACCATTGAAAAACAGATAGTTGATAAAGCTGTTGAAAATACAGTAGAAAATTTAACAACAGATAATTTAACCGAAGAAGTACTGAAAGAAGAAGTTGAACAAGTATAATTGGTGACTTATTTATTATACTAGATAAAAGAGGCGAAGTATTCAGTTGTCTTTAAAAATACGCAGAATTTCGAGTTAATCAGCTTATAAATACAAAATATCAGTTGGCTGAGATATTCAGAATTTGGGGGATAATAGATGAACGCAGAGTACAAAATCAAACTTTGGGAGGATTATAGTAAGAACAAGTCTTCTGAAGGGCGAGAAAGACTCATAACTGAATATGCTGGATTAGTAAAAGTTGTAGCCGGAAGGCTTAGTATGTATTTGGGTTACAATGTAGAATACGAAGATTTGGTTGGTTATGGAATATTTGGACTCATAGATGCGGTGGATAAATTTGATTACACCAAAGGTGTTAAATTTGAAACCTATGCCAGTTTCAGAATTAGGGGAGCAATACTGGATGAAATAAGGAAGATGGACTGGATACCAAGAACCCTGAGACAAAAACAGCGAAAGATGGATACTGCATATCAGAAACTGGAAAGTGTTCTTGGAAGAGCTGCTACAGATGAAGAGATGGCAAATGAATTAGAACTATCTATGAAAGATTATGAGTTGTGGCAAAACCAGACGAATATATCCAATTTATTTTCTCTGGATGAGTTTCTGGAGCAGGGCAGCGAAAGCAATGTAGAATCAAACTTAAGCTCCAAGTATGAAACTCCGGAACAGATTACTGAAAGAAACGAATTAAAGACGATTCTAACAGATGCACTGGAAGTGTTGACTGAGAAAGAAAAGAAAGTAATTATCTTTTATTACTATGAAGAGTTGACATTAAAAGAAATCAGTAATGTGCTTGAAGTATCTGAATCCAGAATATCGCAGCTGCATACAAAAGCACTGCAAAAGATGAGGCGAAAGCTTGGTTGTAACATTGAGTTATTGTTTATGACATAGCGTAGGGAGAAGAGTATGGTTAATAGGAACGGTTACTTTCAACTTGTTGTGAAGGCGGATGGGACATACATCAGGTTAATACCGGGAAGAGCTGATGGTAAGGTACTGGAATTCAATGATATAGTAAATTATTTTAGTAAAATCCAATTGTATGATTATGATGTTAATGCTCTTGTGAGAGCAATCAATGCGTCAAAAGATAAAATGGTTGAAATTAAGCTGACTCCAGCCATCTTCTCACAGGTTAATGAACTTTTGGATGTCAATATTTCGCCTGATAGGATGTATGTAGAAGGGTATTTCTATCCACCTGTAGTAGGTGGAAAAATGATGAACAAGAATGACATACTGGACATTCTTAAACGTGCAGGAGTTAAATATGGTGTTATTGAAGATATTATAGATGCATATCTGATTAATCCAATTTATAATGAGATGATAACTCTGGCTAGAGGGTTAAAGCCAATTGAAGGTAAAGATGCAGAAATTACTTATTACTTTAACACGGATAAGACTTTAAAGCCCAAAGAAAAAGAAGATGGTACTGTAGATTTTCATCAACTTGATATGATCAGTTCAATAAATAAAGGGGATTTACTGGCCGTTTTAGTTCCTGAAGTTTATGGAAAGCCTGGTATAGATGTTTCAGGTAATGCCATTCCACCCAGAAAAGTAAATAAAAAAGTACTAAAGCACAGCAGAGATATTCATCTATCTGAAGATGGTCTTAAAATGTATTCGGATGTAAGCGGTCATGTGGAATTAGTTAATGGTAAAGTGTTTGTATCAAATACTTATGAAGTATTGGCTGACGTGGATTCTTCTACAGGAGATATCGATTACGAAGGTAATGTTACTGTAAAAGGGAATGTCCGTGCAGGTTATTCTATCAAGGCAAAAGGTGATATTATTGTAGATGGTGTTGTAGAAGGCGCAAGACTTTATGCGACTGGCCAGATTGTATTAAAACGAGGCATGCAGGGGATGAACAAAGGAATTATGGAGGCTGAAGGAAATATTCTTTCCAAATTCTTTGAGAATGCTGTCGTTAAATCCGGAGGGTATGTATCAACAGAAGCTATTCTGCACAGTAAAGTTTCTGCAAGAGGGGATATTATAGTCGGTGGTAAGAAAGGATTTATCACTGGTGGTGAGATAACTTCTGGAACCTCTATCACAGTTAAAACAGCCGGTTCTACGATGGGAACATTCACTCAATTAGAAGTTGGTATCGATCCGAAAAAAGTGGAACAATACAGGGAAGTGCAGAAAAGAATAGCTGCTATAGATGCGGATTTGGACAAACTACTTCCTATTATTGAAACATATAAGAAGAAAATAGGACAAGGCGAGAAACTATCACCAGAAAAATTAGACTACATCAGATTGGCTACAAATAATTGTATACAGTTGCGAACGGAGTATAAAGAGTGTCAGAATAAATTTGACATGCTTCGGGTAGAAATCGGAAACAGTGACGGTGGATGGATAAAGGTTGAGAACGTTGCTTATCCGGGTGTTAAAATAGTAATCTCCAATGTAAACTATCACGTAAAGACAGAAACTCATTATTCTAAATTTATCAGAGATAGAGCTGATATTAAGGTAGTTGGATTATAAAGGAGGTTGCCTTATGCCAATAACACCAATTGAAGTAGTTACCATGGCTCCTAAATCCCAGGAGGTATCTGGTTATAAGCATCAGGAAAGTCAGAAGCCTATAAATGATCAGATCGTTATACATAATAAAATTAATAGTGAAATAAAGCACAACAGCCAACAACCTGCAAAGGCATCAAAAAGTGAGAATAAAGAATACCGATATGATGCAAAAGAAAAAGGAAATAACAGTTTTTTTGGTTCCAAGTCAAAAAAACAAAAAAAGGAAGAGTCAAAGGAAGAAAATAAGAAAACCAGATCCGGCTCTATCGATATCAGAATATAATTGGCTGGTAATAAACAGATATCACTATAAACCGGAGGATATAAAATGGAAGTAGCAGCGATAGTCCTTATAATCGTAGGAATTGCAATAATAATTATCAGTTGTTTTATGGTTGATAAGACAGATAAGAAGAGCAGGGATTTTGTGCTAAATACAGGTCTTAATGAGAATCTTACGGATATAAGCGCACTGAAACAGCAAGTAGAAGATGTGTGTCAAGAGACCACAGAAGGGTATCTATATAAAGCAGAAAATCAGCTCAGTCAATTATCCAATGAAAAAATCATAGCCGTAAATGATTTTTCAGAACAGATTTTAGAAAAAATAAAACTCAATCATGAGGAAGTTGTTTTTCTGTATAACATGCTTGGTGAAAAAGAAGAAGAACTAAAAAGTCTAATGAGGAATGCCGATAAACAGAAGAAAGTGATAGAAGAAAACTCTGTTCGTTCTGTAATAGCAAAAGATACTAATGTTACAAAAAACAAAAAAAATGTTTCTCAGGTTAAAGTAGAACAAAAACAAACATTAATTCCGGATGATTTAGATACAAACGGTAATTCTAACCAGAAGATATTAGAACTTTATTCACAAGGCTTTTCCATTGTGGATATTTCAAAAACACTTGAAATTGGACAGGGTGAAGTCAAATTAGTAGTTGGTCTATATAAAGAAAATGCAAAACAACAGTAAGAATTTTACAAGATAAGAGGAATGTATGAATCTAAAATATTATGTAAGAGGAATTGGTGTCGGCATACTTTTTTCAGCTGTTGTAATGTCTGTAGCTTTTCATGGATCATCCCCAAATGGGCTTTCTGATGAACAGATAATCGCAAGGGCGAAAGAACTAGGCATGGTTGAGAGCAATGCTGTAAATGCATTAGATGATTTACTAACTACTCCGACTCCCACTGAAATCCCACAGGAAAACGGTACAGAAGAATCAGACGAAGCGGAAGAAGTACCAGTCACAGAGGACAAAAAAGATGATGCTGACCAATTACCGGAAGCCTCTGATGAAAGTACCACAGACGATAAAAATGGAGTCGATGATACAGTAGAAGAGAAGGGTAACCAGACAGGGGAAACAAGTACTGATAATACTGCTTCAAGGGATAATGAAACATCAAAGAATGATTCTGCAACGGTTGATGAGAATCCAGAGGATACTTTAAAAGAAATAGTAATTACTGAAGGAATGTCCTCTGAAAAGGTTACTCGTATATTAAAGGAAAATGGTGTAATTGAAGATGCTGGTGCTTTTAATCAATATCTGATAATCAATAATTATTCCAGGAGGATAAGGGTTGGTACTTATCAAATCAAACCTTATGCAACTTATAAAGATATAACGGATATGATAATCCATTAAGAGACTATTTCTTGCTCATGACGCAATTCCAACGATATGCACATGAGCTTTTTTTGTAAAAAACCCAATTTTTAGTGTCAATGGAGACTATCTCAAACAAAATATGTCTAAGAATGACAAAATTAGCGAAAAAAGCTTGCTTATTAATCAAATTAGTATATAATAAGAGTAGGTAATTATTCCTATTACCCGTTAAATATTAATATCATATTGTAAGATAAAGGCAAACCTGCCAAAAGGCAGAGACGCAAAGCCACGGGCCTAAGGCGAAAGCTATGGCAGCCGAGTTACCATGTTAAGACTAGCCATGGCATTTTTAGGCTAGCTTTTCTTTTTATATAACTTGAATTTTAGTTTTTTGATTTCAAATATAAAAAACTGAAGCTTTGGCGTTTTATATTTGGGGATGGCTTAAAACTTAAATCAAATTATATTGCCTTTACTGTTATTTTTAAAATAAATATAAGATAGAGGAACACTATGGTACACATAAAAATTGCAGATATTTCAGTCAGCCGAGGACAGGTAGTTTCCAGTCAAACTAAAAGTTCAATGCATACAGCAGAAAAAGAATACAGAAGCACAAGCACAGCACTGTCGCAGAATAAGTGTAAGAAACAGGGAAGTAAGCATAACTGGCATAATACTATTTTACTTTCGTTGGACGCAATTCAGGATCTATTTCTGAAAACAGGTTTATCAGGAGCAGACATAGATATGATTGTACTTTCCAGCCAATTGCCGGAATATGTTTCACCAGCAACTTCTGCCAAAATTCACAATGTAATTGGTGGTAAGAAAGAATGTATTTGTTATGATGTGAATTCTAATGGTTGTGGAATGACCTTGGCATTTGATCAGATTTCTAAATATATGACTATGAGCCCCCACATAAAACGTGCTCTTTTGATAGGTTGCGATTACATGAGCATTGATTCCCATAATCAGGGTGATGCTGCATGTGCCGTACTTTTAGAGAAAAACGATGAAGAAAGCGGAGTATGTGACACTTTAAGTATAGTGAATCCGGATGATACGGATTCGCCCTTATTTCCACATTGTGGATTTTCCAATATGTTTTGGATAAAAGATGGAAATGATATGGAATTCTCCATTTATAAGAAGAAAATATTTAATGTTGAAGCCTTAGAAGAATCAATATCAACAATACTTACAAGAAATTCACTTACAATAGAAAAGATAAACATGTTTTGCTTCTCACAAAACAGCAAAGAGGGACTTGACCTTATAAGAGAGCGGATGTTAATAGGCAAATCCTCCAGTCCTTATATCGGCGATGTTTATGGCGACACAGGAACCAGTAGTCCGTTTATTGCGCTATATGAAGCTATGGAAAAGCAGCTAATTAGAAGAGGTGATTATTTTATGATCTGTGCTTTTGGCTGCAGTGCCCAGAATATTACCCTTCTTTGTAAATTTTAATTCTATTAGGATATGAATAATTGAGATAAACAAGATATACAGTTTTATCTAATGAATAAATTTACCCCGTGCATAAGAATGCCGGGGGAGCTCATCTATAAATATCAGTAAGTAACATATTTTACAAACTATCTCCGATTTGTGTGACCTTGCACATGTTACATATCAGGATGATGGAAAAATACGTTTTTGTTTTACACTATGCACCTTATATACAGTTGGCTTTAAGCAGACTGCGATATGGAGAGTGCATTTTTTTGTTGGTACAATTTCTTGATTTGAAATGTAATTTGTGATACCATAAATTCGCATGATTATGTTAAGAACACG
The DNA here is from genome assembly GCA_029256725.1 of Anaerocolumna sp. Taxonomy (GTDB): domain Bacteria; phylum Bacillota; class Clostridia; order Lachnospirales; family Lachnospiraceae; genus Anaerocolumna. The sequence continues at coordinate 212,149 of JAQSXJ010000005.1, forward strand.
AAGGAGATGGCAGTATGGGATTAAATGAAACACCCTCCGCAGACCGTTTACATATAGGTTTTTTTGGTAAACGAAATGCTGGTAAATCAAGCTTGGTTAATAAAATTACTGGACAAGAGCTGTCAGTGGTTTCAGAAGTAAAAGGAACAACTACAGATCCTGTTTATAAAGCAATGGAGTTACTGCCATTAGGTCCGGTGATGATTATTGACACTCCTGGAATAGATGACGAAGGAGCTTTAGGGGAATTAAGAGTAAGAAGAACAAGACAGGTATTGAATAAGATTGATATTGCTATCTTAGTAATTGATGCTCTAACAGAGAAGTCCGCTACTGATATTGAACTGATTGAGCTCTTTGAAGAGAAGAAAATTCCTTATCTATTGGTATATAATAAGGCAGATTTGCTTACAGAAACAGATACAGAACAAATTCGTCAGAATGAAATCTTTGTAAGTGCTGTTACCGGTATGAATATTGAAAATCTTAAAAACACTATTTCTAAAATAGTACCGACAGAAGATAGTAAGCTTCGAATAGTCGGTGATATTATACACCCATCAGATTTTGTTATATTAGTAGTACCCATAGACAAAGCGGCTCCGAAAGGAAGGCTTATACTACCTCAACAGCAGACCATTAGGGATATCCTGGAGGCTGACGGGACGGCGATTGTAGTAAAAGAGTATGAATTGAAGGAAACTCTTGAGAATTTAGGTAAAAAGCCCAGTCTTGTCATAACCGACAGCCAGGTGTTTGCAAAAGTATCTGCTGATACGCCAAAAGACATACCACTTACCTCATTTTCTATTTTATTCGCCAGATATAAAGGCTTACTTCAAGAAGCTGTTAAAGGAGTGGCAGCTTTAGAACGGCTTAAGGAGGGGGATACAATACTTATCTGTGAAGGTTGTACTCATCACAGGCAGTGTGATGATATCGGAACCGTAAAGCTTCCGCGTTGGATTAAGAACTATACCGGTAAAGAATTTGAATTTAAATTTACTTCAGGTGGGCAGTTTCCGGAAGATCTAAGCCCTTATCAACTGATTGTCCACTGTGGTAGTTGTATGCTGACGGAAAGAGAAGTGAAGTACCGACAAAAATGCAGTGTTGATCAAGGCATACCTATAACCAACTATGGAATTTTAATTGCATATATGCAGGGAATCTTAAGGCGGAGTCTTGAAATATTCCCATCAATTCTTGAAGAAATACCGGAAGAGTTGTAGAACTAAAATGTATGAGCTGTGTGGTTCCGGCATGATGAAGATTCAATAAATAGTATATATGACCTTCATATAATATGGAATCCAAGAGAAGAGGAATATGACAGAGAACAGTCAAGAGAAGAAAGATATTAATACATCAACTACTAAAAATATACTCTATGGAACAGAAACAAAGAAAGCCGTCTGTAACTTTGCCCTGGATTATAAACAAACCAGTCTGAATCTCATTCTTGCAATGGTTAAAGTTAAGAAAGCAGCTGCAATGAGTTACCTTAAGTTAGGAAGCGGCGGTCCTGGTGTGTATGAGGCAATCATAAAAGCCTGTGACAGAATCCTTACAGGGGAATATAGAGATCAGTTTCCCGTGGAGGCTTTACAGGGAGGTGCAGGAACTTCCACAAATATGAATGTTAATGAGGTACTGGCTAAGCTTGCTGAGAAGATTGTTTGGGAGAGTGAAGGGAATCAAATCGCAATACACCCTCTTGATGATGTAAACAGAGGTCAATCTACTAATGACGTTTATCCTACATCGCTGCGTATTGCCTCAATTGACTTGCTGCGAGAATTAAGTGATGGTTGTGCCAGACTACAGGAGGCACTGCAAATAAAAGAACGTGAGCTGGAAGGTATCAAAAAGCTTGGAAGAACAGAGCTTATGGATGCAATACCTATTACTCTGGGAGGTGAATTTGGCGCATATGCTCAGGCAATTGCCAGAGACAGGTGGAGGCTATATAAAGTAGAAGAGCGTCTGAGACAGATAAATTTAGGGGGTACAGCAGTAGGAACTTCAGGAAATGCTGACCGAAAGTATCGCTTTCTGGTTCTTGAAAATCTGCGTGAATTAACTGATATGGGGTTGGCGGCAGCAGAATACCCAATGGATATTACCCAGAATAATGATGTATTTGTTGAAGTATCGGGACTTTTAAAAGCCCTGGCGGTTAATCTGATGAAAATATCAGGAGATTTAAGACTTATGAATTCCGGTCCCTATGGAGGAATAGGAGAGATAAAACTAAAATCCCTACAGGTCGGAAGTACCATAATGCCCGGAAAAGTTAATCCGGTCATACCGGAAATGGTGACCCAGATTGCTATGAGGGTAATGGCAAATGATTATGCTATT